>REDA01000031.1 GCA_007693745.1 Balneolaceae bacterium | reverse complement strand
TTGTGATCGATCTTTACAGATATGTAACAGATGTTAAAACGTTACTTTTCCACTACCGGCTTACTGATTGGCACTCTCTTTTTTGCCATGTCTATGTCGCCAACCCTGATTCCCAGACCCGATACCATTCAGGGAATCATCTCCGGCCTGGCTCTTGCCGCAGGATACGGCGTGGGTGTATTCGGTATCTGGCTTTGGAAATATTTTGAACTGACACAACCCTCTCAAAAACTGCAATCCAGGCTTCAGATTATTGCAGGCTCTTTCTTTCTGCTGATCACAGTCATTTCGTTGTGGAGGGCCAGTATCTGGCAAAATTCACTCCGTGAACTCATGGGAATGGAAACGGATGCTTTTGTGCAGCCGGTGATGGTAGGTTTGATCGCCATCGCTGTTTTCCTGGTGGTACTGTTTGTGGGCAGGCTGTTTCTGATTACGAAGGAGTATTTTGCCCGAAAAATGGAGAAATTTGTACCGCCAAAAGTCTCTTTTATTCTCGGACTGCTGGCTACTTTCATACTTTTCTGGCTTATTTTTAACGGCGTTCTGTTTTCTCAGCTGCTGCGAATAGCCGACTCTACCTATCAGCAGGTGGATGCTCTGATTGAAGCCGACATTGAACAACCTTCCAACCCTGCGAAAACAGGCAGTGTTCACTCTTTGCTCAGCTGGGAGGAGCTGGGCCGGCAGGGCCGGCGCTTTTTGACCGACACGCCTGCCGTTGCAGATATTGAGCAGTTCACCGACAGCACTGTCATGGAACCGATCAGAGTGTATGTGGGTATGCATGCGTCCGAGGATTTTGATGAACGTGCAGATCTGGCCCTGCGTGAATTGATACGGGTCGGTGCCTTCGAACGCTCCGTCCTGATTCTGATCACCCCTACCGGAACCGGCTGGATCGATCCGGGCTCTATAGAACCGGTTGAGTATCTGCACAAGGGGGATATTGCCAGTGTGGCTGCTCAGTATTCCTATCTGCCAAGTCCGCTCTCCCTGATTTCTGAAGAAGACTATGGTTCCGGTATGGCACGCGCACTTTTTCAAAAGGTGTACGGATACTGGACCCGCCTGCCCCACGATTCCAGACCAAAATTGTATCTGCACGGGCTGAGCCTGGGCGCCCTGAATTCTGACCACTCTTTTGACCTCTACGACATCATCGAAGATCCCTTCCATGGCGTCCTCTGGGTTGGGCCTCCCTTCAGGAAATCCACATGGATCAGTATCACTCAAGACCGTAATCCGGGTTCGCCGCATTGGCTTCCTGAATTTCGGGATGGTTCTGTAGTACGGTTCGCCAATCAACATGGCGGACTTGAAAGCGGCGCATCTGAATGGGGTTCTTTTCGAATCGCCTATCTTCAGTATGGCAGTGATCCGATTACCTTTTTTAATCCCGGCGTATTTACCCTTGAACCGAACTGGATGCAGGAACCCCGTGCACATGATGTTTCTCCCTACCTGAGGTGGTATCCCATTGTGACCGGACTGCAGATTGCTGCGGATCTTTTATTTGGTATTGGAAATACACCCGCGGGGTTTGGCCATGAATACGCTGCTGAACACTATTTTGACTCCTGGCTGGCACTTACTGAACCCCAAGGCTGGAGTGAAGATGAGCTGATAAAACTTCGAGACTATTTCAGAGAGAAACGATTTCGCTAAATCCACCCTCTCTTTGGTCTGCTTCCTGATCTCACCTGTTCACTCACGGAACTGTTGTCCTGAAAACTATGCAGAACCGGCTGTTCACGTAAAAGCATGGATAACGGTTTACGCGGATCCCACTGAACGGTATGTTAACCTGTTTTTGCACTGAAACAGTGAAGGGTTTTTCAGGAATATTCAGACAAAGGTTTTATAAAAGGTGGTTTCTCTTCTTTTTGGTATGATTTATCCGTGCAAAATGTTTACTTAAAGGGAGCTTTGTAAAATCAGGAGTTTTGCTCAGGATCAGGGCGGAAGCAACGTTAAAACCGCAGCCTGTTTGCCAACCGTGAGGATTTTGAAGTAGCGACAACGAAGATATTGGGCAAAAGTACAGTTTTTCAAAGCCTCCTTATACATATACAGATCCATTCAAAGTGTTGAAGGCCTATGTCATCTGCCACTGTACACGTCACCAAAGCCTCAGGAGAAAAACAGGAATTTGACGAATCGAAACTTCGCCGGTCTCTTGCCCGGGCCGGTACCCGAGATGAGCTGATCGACACGGTTACGGACTCCGTGACGCAGATGCTCTATGACGGGATCCCAACTCAAAGAATTTACCGGGAAGCTTTTCGGGAACTCAAAAAGCAGTCCAAAAAGTCTGCCGGACGTTATAAACTGAAAGAAGCCATCCTTGAACTGGGTCCTACCGGCTACCCGTTTGAAAAGTTTGTCGCGGAACTGCTGAATCGGATGGGCTATCAGACAGAGGTTGGGGTAATTATGCAGGGAGAGTGTGTATCCCACGAAATTGATGTACTTGCCACCAGGGAAAATGAATACTACATGATCGAGTGCAAGTTTCACAACCGAAAAGAGAACACATGCAATGTGAAGGTTCCACTCTACATTCAGTCCCGTTTTCTTGATCTTAAGAAAAACTGGATGAGCCTGCCTGGTCATGAAAACAAGCAGCACAAAGGCTGGATTGTGACCAATACCCGATTTACTTCGGATGCTCAAACGTTTGGAGAGTGCGCAGGGCTAAGGTTGCTGAGCTGGGACTATCCAAAAAACAACGGCCTCAAGGATCTGATTACGCAGGTCGGCTTACATCCGGTTACTTCACTCTCTTCACTCAACAAAGCAGAGAAGGCGATGCTACTGGATATGGATGTGATCTTCTGTACTCAGCTGAATGAAAATCCGGATCAACTTAAAAAGATTGGCATGGATAACCGAAAAGCGGCAAGAGTCAGTAAAGAGGTGTCCGCAATTTGCAACTCCAATGCACCAAACCGAAAGGCATGAAACCGAAATTACATTTTCTTGGAGCTGCCGGTTGTGTAACCGGATCCAAATTTCTTCTCGAACTCCCCGGTAAAAAGATCCTGATCGATTGTGGAATGTTTCAGGGCGTGAAAAAACTGCGTGAACTGAACTGGCAGCAGCTGCCAGTTCATGCTTCTGATATTGACATGATTCTCCTTACTCACGGACACCTGGACCATACCGGCTTTCTGCCCCGGCTGGTCAATATGGGTTTTAACGGTCAAATACTGGCCACCGCACCCACACTCGATATTGCCGAGATCATCCTTCGCGACAGTGCCAAAATCCAGGAAGAAGATGCCGAACGGGCCAACCGGGAAGGCTATTCAAAACATAAACCCGCCCTTCCTCTTTATCGTACCGAGGATGTTGAAAACACAGTTTCAAGGTTTGATCCGCAGCCGGGAGGAATCTGGATCGAACCGGTTGACGGCCTTAACGTTCGGTTTCAGTGTGCCGGACATATTCTTGGAGCCACTTTTATTGAGATTGAAACCGGCAGTAAACGGCTGGTCTTCTCCGGTGATATTGGCCGGAACAGTGACCCGCTTCTCCCCGAACCCATAAAGCCGGAAAAAGCCGATATCCTGCTGCTTGAAAGTACTTACGGAAACCGCCTTCATGCCGATCGTGATATTCAGGTGCAGTTGACCGACCTGATAAACGAAACGGTACTGAAGGGGGGGACGTTGATCATCCCCAGTTTTGCCGTCGAAAGAGCTCAGTTGCTGATGTACCACCTATGGCAGCTTCACCTAAGTAATAAACTGCCCGCCGGACTCCCTGTGATTCTGGATACCCCCATGGGCGCCGGTGTGTCTGATCTTTTTCATACGTATCCGGAATGGCACCGGCTTTCGGCAAGCGAATTCCGCCAGATGACCCATCGTATTCGTGAGGTTAAGTCCTTCCGTGAAACCTGGGAAATCATTGACGATCCTCAACCAAAAATCATCATTGCAGGAAGCGGGATGATTACCGGCGGACGCGTTCTCTCCTATCTGAAAATTTATCTTGGCAGACCCGAGACAACCGTTCTTCTCGCCGGATTTCAGGCTGAGGGTACGCGCGGCAGAAGCCTGCTGGAGGGGGCTTCTGAACTTAAATTTTTTGGAAAATATTATCCCGTGAAAGCCCGGATTGAGCTGCTGGGGGGATTGTCCGGCCATGCCGATCAGAATGGCTTGCTGGACTGGGTATCCGGAATTGAAAAGGCACCCGAACAACTCTTCCTTGTTCACGGTGAACCGGACGCTTCCGACGCTTTGCGTGTGAAGCTGAAAGACCGGTTTGGCTGGAATGCCCGGATCCCGGAGCTCTATGAAATCTTCGAGCTGTAAATACGGATTCCCCTGGAATCAGCTCTCCGGCCAGGAACTGGCTAATCACCTCTTTTTCTGTAATCAGGTCTATTCGTACAGAACTCCTGTGCTGATTTCAGGCGCATAAAACCGGGATCTGATATCCCGGGTTTTCATACGCGGAGAATAACGTTACCGCCTGTCAAACATGATCCGGTTTTTGCCTCTGTTACTGTCCGGCCTCATCCAGTTCCTGCAGGAGCACTTCAATAGCCCTTTCCAGCTGCTGATCCCTGCCATTATCGATAACACCGGGTTCATTTTTTACACGAATCATCGGCTCCGTCTGGTTGTTTTCCATCCACTCATCCGACATATTCCGGGCACTTACCGGTACCACTCCCCAGCGTGTTCCGTCCGGCAACCCTTCCCATCCTGCAAAACTGCAGGTACCGGGAACCGGCATACCTACTGTGGTTCCAATACCCAGTTCCGTGTAGGCACTTGCGTAGCAGTGACCATCCGAATACATCGCTTCATTGATCAGTGAGAGTGTGGGTCGTGTCCATCTTGAGGTCGGCTCTCCGCCTACGTCCATATCCGCCGTTGCATACGTATTGAAGGGTACACCGGTAAAGAACATTGCCAGGTCGGCCACCAGATCACCCCCTCCGTTGAAACGGGCATCTACAATCACCGCTTCCCGGTCGCTGTATTTCCCAAGCATCTCCCGGATCACATTCCGGTAGGGGCCGTCACCCATCCCCGGAATGTGGACATAGCCAAGCCTTCCGCCGCTTTTTTCATCCACCTCTTTTTCATTTGTACGTACAAACCTTCGATAGAGAAGGCTTCTTTCCGCGCCCAGTGTAATCGGCTGTACCCTGATGTTCTTTTCTGATCCATCGGCTGGATTCAGCACCCTGAGGCTCACAAAACTCCCCGCAATCCGGTTCAGATAAAAAGCCACATCACGATCCGGTGTGATCACTTCACCATCTACAGCCAGGATCACCATACCCGGTTCAATACTAAATGCCGCCTTGTCGAGCGGTCCTCCCTCAATCACCTCAGAAATCAGAATACCCTCTCCTGAATGATTGAAATCTTTAAAAATACCGAGTGATGCGGTCTGATCTCCATTTTCTATGGAGCGGTTAAAGCGCGCACCGGCATGGGACACATTCAGTTCCCCGATCATCTCAGAAATCATCTCGGCAAATTCGTAGGAGTTACCCAGATGAGGAAGGAAAATGCTGTATTCATCTCTTAACTGTCCCCAGTCGTTTCCATGAAAAGTAGGCTCATAGAAAATATTTTTGGTGCGGTTATACACATGGTGGAACATCTCTCTTCGTTCCAGATCTGCATCATACCGCATTTCACCCCGGATTCTGACCGGAACAGATCGTCCTCCGGAGAGGTCCAGTTTGGAAATGGATCCGCGGCTGAGCAGGTAGAGATTTTCCATCTTATCATCCCACACCAGGCTTCCCGGGCCGGTATTGAGGCGGATCGTCTGTTTCGTTTCACGGGTTCGCAGATCGGTCTCCCATAAATTGTAATTCTCTTCAAAGCTGGTCAGATAGTAGAGTTTGGTTCCGTCTTTTGAAAGAACGGCGTCACTCAATGTGCTGGAATGGATGGTAAGGCGGGCGGTTCGGTCATTCATCCCCTGCCAGTCGAATGAGAGCAGTTCGCTCTCTTCACCATTTTCATCTTCCTCATCCTCTTTTTCCGAAGCCAGTATGGCTTGCATCAGCTTAAAGTCTTCCTCATTCAGATTGAACAGATCCCACTCTTCCTGCGTAAAGAACAGGGTATATACATCGCGCTCCGACCGGCCGCTGGTGGCATAACTCCGGAGTCCGTCGCGATTACTGAACCAGATCATCTGTTTTCCGCCATTTACCCACTTTGGTGTCAGATCATAATAACCGCTTTCAGTCAGATTGATGCGGCGGCTGCCATCTGCTGCCATCAGCAAAACTTCACTGTTATGCAGAAGCTTTCTCCATCCCACCAAAAGCCAGTTGCTGTCCGGGCTCCAGGTAAAATACTGATCGCCATCTCTCATGTGGAAAAGATCTTCCGGGGTGAGCAGATCGACCGTTTCCCCCGATTCAAGCTCTTTTATCCTGAGTGTCCGTCTTCCTGCAACATAGGCCAGTTTTTTCCCATCCGGAGAAAATGAGGGGAGGTAATAATCCTGCTCCCCGCTTACCAGTACCTCTTCCTGCAGCAGTGTAGCCCCGTAGAAGAGAGGCTCATTATCCAGGACTTTTGTCGTTTTATAAATACTCCAGCGCCCGTCTCTCTGGCTGGCATAGACCACTCCCTTACCGTCGGGGGTGAATGTTACAAATCGCTCAGCCTCGGGAGTACTGGTTATTCGTTTTGTCATGGCTCCATCAACCGATGTCACAAAGACCTCACCCCGTGCGATAAATGCGATCTCCTTTCCGTCCGGTGAAACAGCCATCTCCTGAACTCCGCCATTGATGGAAATAAAACTGTCTGCATTCTGCTTCTCCTGTGTGCGAATGGTTACGTCCACTTTTTCCGGTTCCGCTCCCTCTCTAAGCCGGTAAAGCTCTCCGTGGTAGCTGAACACCAGGAGTCCGCCGCCATAGCTCAGGAAGCGAACCGGGTGCATCCCCATATCGGTGAGTTGCACCACTTCATCCGGATTTGAAAAATTCATCCTGAAGACATTAAAACTACCGCTTCGTTCACTTACAAAATAGAGCCCTTCTTCATCGTCTGTAAAAAGCGGGTTTCTGTCTTCTCCTTCAAATCGGGTGAGCATGGTATGAGTATCCGACTCAGCATCATATATCCAGAGATCCCGTGCAATGGCCGATCTCTGATGCTTTCGCCACTCATTTTCTCCGCCCTTTTTATCCTGATAGACCATTCTGGAGCCGTCGCTGCTCACCTGAACCAGTTCTGCCGGTATGGTGAAAATCTGACCCACACGCCCACCTTCAACCGGCACTTCATACAGTTCCGGTTGTGACGCTGCCGGGAATTGCCTGTGCCCCGGCGCGTCCTGGCGCACCGCTCCGAAAATTACGCTGCTGTCATCATGACTAAACGCATATGGAAACTCATCACCGGAGTGATACGTCAGCCGGGATGCGGGGCCTCCTTCAGCACTCATCACATAGATATTGAAATTTCCGTACCGGTCGGAAGCAAATGCTATCCGGTTTCCGTCGCGGCTCCAGACCGGCATAAAGTCGTGGGCTTCATGAAATGTGAGCTGCTGAGCCGTTCCACCTTCAGAGGCAACGCGGTAAAGATCTCCCTTATATGTAAAAACGATGGTTGAACCGTCAGGAGAAACCGAAGGATAGCGCAGCCAGAGCGGGTTGTCTATCCCATAGGAAGCAGTAGAAAGAAGCAGAAACAGTAGTGTAAAAAAGGAGGCGAAAAGTGTTTTCATGTGATTTCATAGTTACTTTGTGGACAGATGCATTAAAGAATAATGCTTTATCCTTTGAAATGGAACAGTTTTTTTGGGGTCTGCATGCTCTTTTGAATACAAAATGAGGGGCTATGAAAAACCAGGGAATTTGCACCTGATCAGGGTGAAAGCTAATGTAAAACCGCTGCCTGTCTGCGAACCGTGAGGATTTTGAAGTGAGACAACGAAGATTTTTGACAAAAGCACAGTTTTAAAAGCCCCTGTGGATATCCGGACTTCATCACCATAAACCGGATGACACCCATCGTAAAATAGAGTATATTTTAATTCGTTTCCTTCACCGGAAAAAAAATGTTTTACTGACCGGAGAAGCGTAACGTACAGAGACAGTACCCTGAAGCAAGACCCAACAAACTTTCACACTATTTCTATGAAAACGATTTTATTTTTCTCACTCACTCTTTTACTGGTTGCATGTGGCCCATCAGAGCAGGAACAGGCACAACAGCAGGAACGCCAGATGCAGATGTTGCAGCAGGCTATTGAAACTACACCGGAGTTTGACAGCCAGATGGCAGAGCTCCTGGACAACTATTTTGACCTGAAGGATGCACTGGTCCAATCTGATGCGGCCTCAGCTTCAGCGGAAGCTGAGCTCTTCGCTGATTTTACAGCATCCGTTGAATTCGGGACACTCTTGCCGGAAACCGCCGCATTATGGGTTGGATACAGTGATGTAATTCAGATCCGAAGCCGTGAAATGATCCCACTTTCCGACGTTGATGATCAGCGTTACCATTTTGAGTACATTTCTGAAGTGATGATCGAAATGGTGGACCTGTTCCGGCCGGTAGGATATGCGATTTACCATCAAAGCTGCCCCATGGTTCGGGACGGATCGGCCGACTGGCTCAGCCGCGAGGAGCAGATTGCCAATCCTTATCATGGTGACAGAATGATGCGGTGTGGTGAAGTGATCCGCAGGCTTTAATCATTAACGGAGTAATTCGTCTGCTTCCTTTTATGAATTCACGAAATGCGATCATCACGGGCTCCATCCTGATGGCTCTTGCGGTTGGGTTTGGAGCTTTTGGCGCTCATATCGTGCAGGACCTCCTGAGTCCGGATCGTTTTTCTGTCTACCAGACCGCTGTTGAGTATCATTTCTATCATGCTCTCGGGCTGCTGGTTCTGGGTGCTCTCATGAAGCAGGGTGGAAAGAACCTGTGGCTGGCCAGAAGCGGATACGCTTTCACCGCAGGCATCCTGATTTTTTCCGGTTCACTTTATATCCTAACCCTCACGGATACGGGTTGGCTTGGAGCGATTACACCCGTGGGAGGTGCTTTATTTATCGGTGGTTGGCTGTCGCTGGGGATTGGGATATTCACTGAAAAGGACGCTTCTGGCGAAGCTCCCACAGAAAACTGAGAAGAGAGCATCCGAAGAGCTGCACTTTTGCGGCTCTTCTCTTTTTCTTATCTTAAAAAAGCGCTTCCATATATTAATCTACTACTCCGGAGAACCTGCATTATGGATAAATCTACTCTTTTAGCCGACATTTCGAATAAAGAAAATAGTTCCTCATCCCTGCTGGATACGCTCTCTTCTCAGGGGCATGAACAGGTTGTCTTCTGTTCGCGGCCGGAGGCAGGCTTGCGTGCAATTATCGCAATTCATGATACAACCCTGGGCCCCTCACTGGGCGGGGTGAGAATGTGGAACTACTCTTCGGAAGATGAGGCACTTCGGGATGTACTCCGTCTTTCGCGTGGCATGACCTATAAAGCGGCCATATCTGGCCTCAATCTCGGGGGTGGCAAAGCGGTAATCATCGGCGATTCCAGAACCGACAAAACGGAATCCCTCTTCCGGGCGTTTGGACGATTTGTGGATGGCCTTGGCGGGCGTTATCTCACTGCAGAAGATGTGGGAATGAGTGAACGTGAGATGGAATGGATCTTCTCGGAAACCCGCTTTGTAACCGGCATCCCCAAGGCGATGGGCGGAAGCGGCGATCCTTCTCCGGTTACTGCCTACGGGGTCTATATGGGCATGAAGGCTTCCGCCAAACACGCCTACGGCAGTGATTCCCTGGAAGGTAAACGCATTGGGATCCAGGGTGCCGGCTCAGTAGCCTCTTATCTGGCACGATGGCTCACGAAAGAAAATGCAACCCTCTACATCACGGATATCTTTGAAGAGAAAGCAAAAGCTCTTGCCGCCGAAACAGGCGCATCGGTAACAAAACCGGATGAAATTTACACGCTCGATCTGGATATTTTCAGTCCGTGTGCGCTGGGCGGTGTGGTAAACGACGACACCCTGAACTATCTGAATTGCGACATCATTGCCGGTGGAGCAAACAATATACTGGATGATGAGATCCTGCACGGGCGTATGCTGAAGGATCGAAATATCCTCTACGCGCCTGACTATGTGATCAATGCCGGCGGGATTATCAATATTTCGAGCGAACTGGAAGGTTACAATGAAGAGCGGGCAATGAGCAAAACTGCCCGGATTTACGATACGGTTCTGAACATCTTCCGGACTGCTGAGGAGAATCAACTCACCACAGTCGAAGCTTCCAACCGGCTGGCTGAAGAGCGGATTGCTTCCGTAGGCAAACTGCAGACGCTCTACTCGTCCGCAAGCAGATGATCCGGCCGTGAAGGGGAGATCGTTCTGAAAAACAGGCTCTGAGACCGGTTTTGAATCGAGCCGGTCTCAAGCCATTTTTCCCCAGCACAATGGTTCCGTTTCTCCTCAAATCCGGTAACGGTACCCTTCTGCTTCCCCCGGAATTTTAGTCACCCAGACGTGTAGGCAGTGGAGGGCTTACCCTTGGGATGTCATCACTGTAATTTTCCAGCAGGATGAGAATCTCCTGAATGGACCGTTCGAGCTGACTGTCAGTCCCATCATTGGTTGCAACCGGATCGAGTTTCACTTCGATGTCAGGGGCAACCCCTTCATTCTCCACCGTCCAGTTGTCATCTGCATCCACAAAGCGGAAATGAGGCACGGTCATGCTGCCACCATCGATAAGAGGCGGATTGGCTGAGATCCCGATCAACCCTCCCCAGGTTCGGGTTCCGACCAGCGGGCCGATGCCCAGGTGTCTGAATGCGTAGGGAAGATAATCGCCGCCGGAACCGGCATCCTGATCAATCAGCATCAGCTTGGGACCATGAAGACTGCCAAACGGGGTGGCCGACATCAGTCCGCGGCGGTACACCCAGTTGGAGAGATGAGGCCGGTTCAGCACTTCAACAATATAGTCGGCTGCCTGGCCACCCCCATTTGCTCTTTCATCGATGATCAGCGCCTGCTTATCCAGCTGAGCATAGAACATCCGGTTGAAAAAGGTATATCCGGCAGCGCCTGTATTGGGCAGATAGATATACCCCACTTTTCCATCCGTCGCCTCCTCAACCCGTTTTCGGTTGGTCTCTACCCAGTGCCATAGCCGCAGCTGAGCTTCACTGCTCACAGGTTCAACGTGAATCTCCCTTGCACCGCTGCCCGCCGGATCTGCAGATACCTGAAGTACCACCTGCCTGCCTACACTGTTTTCAAGCTTTCTGAAGAGATTGTCAGTCGATGTAAGATTCTGCCCATTCACGGAAAGGATATACTCTCCCTCCTCTGCACGGTTTCCGGGAACAGAAAGGGGACCCTGTATAAACGGGTTCCACGTTTCTCCGGTATAGATTCTGGTGATTCTCCACCGGCCGTTTTCCGCAGCAAAATTCGCGCCCAGGAGACCGCCGGACGGACCGCTCTCACGATGAACATCTCCGCCCCCTACACGGTTGTGCCCGGCATGAAGTTCGGCTATCATCTCCGCCATCAGTTCATTCAGGCACTCCCTTCGACCCACATGAGCCAGTAGCGGCGAGTATTGATCATAAACAGCATACCAGTCGAGACCGTGCGCATTGTCGGCATAAAAATACTCTTTTTGCATTCTCCAGCCTTCGTCAAAGATCTGCTTCCACTCTGCACGCGGATCGATTCTCATGCGGAGGTCGCTCAGGTTCAGGTTTTTTACAGTGATACTGCGTCCCGCTTCCGCTGTTGCCAATCCTCCGCGCGCCTGCCTGATCAGAAGATGTGATCCGCTTTCACTCATACTATAGGATGTCAGCCCTGTAAATACAGTCTGTTCACTTCTGTCTGAAAAATCAAACCGCAGCAGCCGGTTTTCAGCCGCCTCACTCGAGCCGGGCGCACTGTTCACTGATCCTGCCTGAACAGATAACTGATAGAAAAGAGCCCCGTCCTTTGCTACGGTCAGATTGCTGTAATTCCCTTCTGATACCGGCAGTGCCACTTTTCTGGCAATCAGCTGCTCCAGATCAATCCGCATATCCCCGGACTCATTCTTATCGCTGCCATCACCCTCATCTCCTGTTCTGATATAAAAGGGTGTGGTTCCGTCAGCCTGCAGAACCAATGCATAAATCCCGGCTCGATAGGGTCTTTCCTGTGTGTTCATATCCAGGCCAAACTGCCGGGGGCCTGAGTTTGTGGAAGCGGCAAAATAGAGGTAGTGTCCGTCTCTGGAAAAGACGGGCGAGGCTACATCCCCCATGCCGTCACTGACCCGGTGTGTCTGCCCCGTCTCAAATTGGTAGAGCATCAGGTCTCTGAAATAGTTGGGCTGCCTCAGTGTAAAGGCCAGCCACTTTCCATCCGGCGAAAAGGCCACATCAAAGCCTCCCTGTCTGTCGCTCTGCGCAATCTGCCGGGTCTCTCCGTTATTCAGCCGGATATAGTGAATAGCCTGCTGATTATCGGAATAAACAATTCGGCCCTGTTCCGCATCCCATGCCATCAGCTGGTAAAAATCCTCACCCAGGGGCAGCCGTCTCACTTCCCCGATTCCCGTCTGACCGGATACCACAAGAGTCTGCCCGCTTAGTGATTCTTCAATCCAGGCGATTTCATCTCCTGCCGGCGACCAGATCGCCGTATATTCCCTTGCTCCGTCTGTATTACTCAGGTTTCGGGTGCTTCCATCCTCTACGGGAACCGTGAATACCTCACCGCGTGCAGTAATCAGGGCCCGCTTTCCATTGGGTGAAAGAACAGCTGACTGGATATTGGAGCTCACATTTTTCCATTCCGTTCGGGTCTGGGGCAGATCCGGATTGAGTTTAATCTGCAGTTTCACCGTTTCTCCAGTCTCCACATTCAGATCGTAGAGGTTCCCGCCGGCTGCATAGATCACCGAACTTCCATATCCTGCCGCCCAGAGGATATCCCAGTTCTCCTTCTCAGTCAGCCTCTCAATTTGCTCCGTTTCCGGATCGAAACGATGCAGATTCAGTCTCTTGTCATGCCGATCGGAGATAAAATATACCTTCTCTCCCAACCAGAACGGCTGGATATCATTTACACGCTCGCCTGGAATTTCAAAAACGGTGTTTTCAGATTTGTTAAAGATTTTGACGCTGGGAGTGCTCCCGCCCCGATATCCTCTCCATCCGGCGGTTCCACCGTAGAGGCTGTTGTATCCCGGACCAAAATCGATATAGGACAGCTTTGTGCCATCCTGATTCCACTGCCCCCTGAAATAACGGGCTTCCATCTGTTTTTCCGGAGCGCCTCCTTCCAGTGATACATGATAAAGTTGCCCGGACCGGCCATGATCTGTCTCCCTGCGGGAGAAAAAGGCCACGGAGCTTCCGTCGCTGCTCCATCCGGTTACAATATCCGCTCCGGGATGCCAGGTCAGGCGTTCCGGATTCCCGCCATCAACTGAAATCACATAAACATCGGTATTCCCTTCATAATCGGCTGAAAATGCAATCATCGATCCGTCAGGTGAAAAATAGGGATTGTTCTCCCCGGCCGGACTGCTGGTGAGCCGAACGGGATTTGAACCGTCACGATCTGTTCGCCAGAGATCCCCGGCATATACAAATACAATGTGCGACCCGGAAACGGTTGGGTGCCTTAACAAAGAAGTGCCATCCGCCTCACTTTCAGCTGCAGAAACCGGGGTTGTAACAAAAAACCCGGCAAGGCTTAAACCGAGTATCAAAACGGGTATCAGAAATGAACGTATCATCATAAGTTATGAGTAAATTAGATTTGATGGGGGCTTCAAAAACGGGCTCTTTGCCCAATATCCTCGTTTTTGCAAACGAAAAACCTTAGTTGGAGTTACTACGCTGCGGTTTTTTTGCCTGCGGTTCGATCTTGTGCAAAATTCTTGCTCCTGCAAAGTCCTTTTGTGATCTGAATAAGATACTAATTTGAAAAAATAATGTGAGTAAAAAGGTGTACTCCACTTTTCACTCCTTTTCTCACTATCTTTCCTCAATGTTTTTTTAAGCAAAACCAAGCTCTTGCAAGAATGGAATGCGCTCTGTTTTTGAGCCAACAAACCCCGAACAGGAGTGGATTACCTGAAATTCCGTTCGGGCTGCATTAAAGAAATAGGTAAATGTTAACCAAATGAAGACCCTTGACGATTTGCCAGATTCACGAAACTCTCGTATAAACAGTGATCGTTTTAGTTCCATTAATGGTTGGCATTTCAAACTATTGAACTGAATTTATTTTCTTAATCATCATGTCACGGAAAGAAACTTTTGCATTCAAAGACCGCCTGATCAAAGGCATTGAATCAGACGGGCAGTTTAAAATCAGCGTGGTGAAAACTACAGAAGTGGTACAGGCTGCCAAAACAAATCACTCGCTTTCCATGCTGAACACGGTTCTGCTCGGGCGTACCATGACGGCCGCCATGCTGCTGGCCTCCGAGCTCAAAGGGGAGGAAAGGGTTAAAATCCGGCTCGAGGGCAACGGTCCGGCAGGGATGATTACTGCAGAAGCAAACCGTGTTGGAGAGATACGCGGTTATGTCCTGAATCCGGCGGCTGAGCTCGATTACAGTAACTCTGCCCTCTCGATTGGTGACGGAATTGGAGTGGGCCTTCTTTCTGTTTCGAAAATACTCTACAATGAAGCAGAGCCCAGGAGCAGCACAATTGAGATCATCAAAGGGGATATTCTCTCCGACATGGCGCACTACATGGCTCAGTCAGAGCAGGTATTATCTGCTTTTCTGCTTGATGTGGCCCTAAGAGACGATGGAAATGTGGAGCATGCAGGCGGGTTGCTGATTCAGCGTATGCCGGGTGCTAAAGAGAGTGTGATGGACAATTTGCAGCAGTTGCTCTCCGAATTTCCCCCTGTGAGTCAGTTACTTTCTGAGGGGAATTACATTGATGCGATCATGGAAAAAGCCACGACACCCTATCAAATCAAAGAGCTTGCCAGGCAGCCGGTTCATTTCTTCTGCCGCTGCAGTCCGGAAAGATTTAAGGGTGCACTGAGCCTGCTCACACGTGAAGATCTGAATGAGATGGAAGGTGAAGATCAGGAAATGATTTGCCACTTCTGCAGCAGCAAGTATGTAATTTCAAAAGATGAGATCGACTCCATAATTCGTGGAGCGAACGCCAAGCTGAACTGACACGGGCTTTGGAAATGCATGCGACAGGGATAAAACCAGCTGTCACTGCTTAAAGGGTCTTCATTTAAATAGCGAATGATGAACCGCATCCGCACGACTCACTGGCATTGGGGTTGTTAAACGTAAATCCCCTGGCATCCAGACCGTCAGGATAGTCTATCAGGATTCCGTTCAGATAGAGGAGGTGCTTGGGATTAATCACAATTTGAATATCCTGACTCATATAGTGCACATCCTCATCTGTTTGAATGTCAAAACCCAGTTTGTAACTGAGTCCGGAACAGCCTCCACCTTCCACGGCAACACGAAGGAATAGTTCCGAACCGAGGCTCTCCTTTTCCCGGATTTTTCTGACCTGCCTTGCTGCCCTTTCTGTCAGTTCAACCGGTTTTTCCGGCTCAGCCTCTGAAGCGGGAGCTGAGGCAGCTGATCCCGATGGAGCTTCCTCAAAATCATCGATCAGGGAAGCGATCACATCATCTAAATTATCTTCATTCATGGACATTGCAACGTATTTATCTGCCAGTGGAATTTGTAAAAGCGAAATAGTCTGTTTCAGAGCGCCTGAATAATCTGAGTACACCTGCACTCACCAAATTTACTAAAATTCTGGACGCCCGGTATGTGGTTACATGAATTAGTTGAGAGTACTTGATAACGGTGATCTCTCCATATTCATTCAGATAGCGAAAAAGCTTTTGTTCTCTTTCTCCATATTCAAATGTTACACCGTTCTCTTTACCCGTCAGTTTCATTACATCGGTCATTTCATCGCTTGCCAGAACGCTTTCATCCTTATGCCGTATATAGACCTGACGTTTTTTTTCGCCTTTCAGATAGATCGGTTTCTCCGTCGCTTCTTCGATCTGAACAACCATCACATCGGCATTCCCTGTATGGACCAGTTCGATCTTTATCGGCACTGCAGGTACACAGCATTCATAGGCTGCTTTGTATAAAAGATACTCCTCCTCGAAATAACCGTTGATTCCGGTAATATTTTTAAAATCATCCACACCTACCAGAACAGTGCCGCCGCCGGTATTGGCAAAAGCGGCGATTTCCCGGGCCATTTTCTCCGGAGCAGGTGTTTTCTTTTTAAACTCCAGGTAGGTTCCCTCGCCGGTCTGAATCAGATGTTTCAGATCGGCGGGTGTCATCGCAGAAATTACTATTTCACCATTTGGAAGAACCATAAGAAAGCTGTTTTTCGGAAGGTCGTTATTCTCTGTGAAAATAAAATGAATAAAACGATAAAACGTCTCCGTTTTTCATTTCGTGTCTGGCGGATCGTTCGTCGCAGAGCTGTTACGATTCAGCATTAGACGTTGGTGTTTGTATCAGATCAGAATCTCTTCCTTCGCTTCCCGGGTCATGAGGTTCTGCACAGCATCGGCGGGATCCAGACCCTCAAATAACACCCTGTACACAGCTTCGGTAATGGGCATTTCAACACCGTTTTTTTCTGCCCATTGAAAGACTGACCGCGTTGTTCTCACTCCTTCTGCAACCATGGTCATATTCCTGGTGATTTCATCCAGTGTTTTTCCCCGGCCGATATTATAACCCACAAATCGGTTCCTGCTATGCTCACTGGTACAGGTCACGATGAGATCGCCCATGCCGGTGAGCCCCGAAAAGGTATCTTGTGAAGCACCCAGAGCGCTTCCCATACGTTTCATTTCGTGAAGCCCACGGGTGATAAGCGCTGCCTTGGCATTATCCCCAAGCTCCGCACCATCCACGATCCCGGCTGCAATAGCCATCACATTCTTCACAGCGCCCCCGATCTCAGTGCCGATAATATCATGATTCAGATAGACCCGGAACATGGGTGTCATAAAGGTCTCCTGAATCATTCCCGCAATGCGCCTGGAGTAGGCAGATGCCACCACCGTGGTGGGTTTCAGGGAAGCCACTTCTTCGGCATGACTCGGCCCGGTAATCACTCCGATCTGCTCTTTCAGGACTCTGCCCTCAAGTACCTGAACCAGAATCTGGGATGGTGTAAGCAGCGTTTCCTGCTCAATTCCCTTGGCTACAGAAACGAGTATTTCCTCTCCCCTCAGAAAACTTCTGCCGGCTGTTGCTACTTCACGCAGTGCGTGGGTCGGAGTGGCAAAAACGACCAACTCAGCACTCTTCAAAACCTCTTCCACCTTATAGTCTGCCCTTATCTTCCCCGTTAACCGGAGATCCGGGAGATAGGTCGGATTTCGCATCTTTTGGTTGATACCATCCACAATTTCAGCTTCTCTGGCCCATATGGCTACTTCATGACCTTTTCCGGCCAGCAGAAATGCGATCGCTGTACCAAAACTTCCCGCACCAATGATGCTGATTTTCATCTCTTATTTCTCCTTTTTGCCCATTTTACCGGCGGAGGGTTTAAACGATTCCACCCGGTTTTCGTTACCTGCGAGCAGCCGTTGAATATTGCCCTTATGCTTTACTACGATTGCCAGCGCAACAGCACTGCTAAATAGTATTACACTGCCGTCGATCTCCCAGCCCATTCCATAGCGGAGGATAAGCTGTGAAAAGGGGTAAATCAAAGAGGATACAATGGATCCGAGTGATACATATCGGGTACTAAACATCACAATCAGGAAAACAGCAAGTGAGATACTGATGGAAACGGGTTCGATTCCATAGAGCATGCCGCATGCCGTAGCCGCACCCTTTCCACCACTGAACCCTGCATAAACCGGAAACATATGACCGATTACGGCAGACACTCCGGCAAAGATCACAATCATGGCCTCCACATCCCAGTTGGAATAGAGTTCAGCCGGCCCTGAGCCGACCGACCATGCGAGCTGGCTGATCACAGTGGTTGCAAGCAGTCCTTTCCCAAAGTCGATCAGCAGTACCAATGTACCGGCTTTCCAGCCAAGGATCCGAAACGTATTGGTAGCGCCTGCATTACCGCTGCCGTGCTCACGTATGTCCAGATTAAAAAAAAGTTTCCCCATCCAGAGGGAGCTGGGAACAGCCCCGACGAGATAACTGACAATCACAACGGCGATAATGGAGAGCATGAAAGGCTTTCCTGTTAGGTTCCTGTTTCTGCAAAAATAGGAAAAGGTTAGAGGTTAAACGAATGTATTTTTAACCTGACTCAGAGATGGCGTTCAGCGTGATACGATGAGCGTACCAGCGGACCGCTCTCCACGTGCTCCAGGCCCAGTGCTTCCCCGATTTCCTTATACTCTGCGAATTGATCCGGATGGATCCATTCCACTACCGGATGGTGCATTTTTGTTGGCTGCATATACTGCCCGATGGTTAGCACATCCACTTTGTGATCCGCACAGTCCTGCATCAGTGTGATCACCTCCTCGCGGGTTTCTCCCAGCCCTACCATGATCCCCGATTTGGTTCTGAGACCCTGCTCTTTGCAGCGCAGAAGCAGCTCCAGAGATCGTTCATAGCGGGCCTGGGGACGTACATTCCGATAGAGGCGCGGAACCGTCTCGAGATTATGGCTCAACACGTCAGGCGGGGTATCAATCACAATCTGCAATGCCTCCCAAACCCCGCGGAAATCAGGAATCAGAGATTCAATGGTAACGCCTTCAATCGTTTCCCTCAGCACCTTATGACACTCGGCAAAGATCGGAGCACCGCCATCTTTTCGCTCATCCCGGTTCACAGAAGTAAGCACTACGTGTTTGAGTTTCATTTTGAAGGCAGCATCAGCCACCCGTCTTGGCTCATCCCAGTCGAGACCCTGAACCGGACGGCCGGTTTTCACTGCGCAAAAAGAGCAGGAGCGGGTACACACATCTCCCAGAATCATAAATGTTGCTGTGCCTGCACCCCAGCACTCCCCCATGTTCGGACAGCGGGCCTCGGAACAGACGGTATTTAAATTGTTTTTCCGGAGTGTCTCGAAAACCTCTTTGAACTTTTCTCCTGAAGGTAGCTTTACCCGCAGCCAGTCGGGTCTTCTTTCGGAGGGTGAATTGAGTTCTATAACATCAAGTTCTTTAATCATGATAACCAGTTAAAATTCTTTAAAAGCGGGTTTTGAAAAACGATTTGTTGACCCAATCTCTTCGTTGAGATACAACTAACGTCCTCACATTTCGTAAATACGCTGTGGTTTTACATTTGCTTGCGCCCCGGTCCTGTGCAAAATTTCAGGTTTTTCAAAGCCCACCTGAACTGAAAACGATCATAAAGGTACGAAATATTCGTGATCGTTTCACAAAAGTGGCCGATATCACAACAGCTGGTCAAAACAGATGATTTGAATCTCAGATGATCTTTTCAGTTTCGGATTCCTTCATGATGGCATTAAATATGTTCCCGAAATGCTTTTTGAGATTCATTTTGACTTCAGTTGTGTCCACTTTTTTTCCGAGAATCACAGAGAGGCTTGTAACCGTTTTATCCCGGATACCACAGGGAACAATGTGGTCGAAATAGCCAAGGTCTGTATTCACATTCAGGGCAAATCCATGCATGGTTACCCATCTGGAGCAACGGATACCCATCGCGCAGATTTTCTGATCCCCAACCCATACGCCGGTCAGACCATCCTGGCGCCCGGCTTTGATCCCGTAATCGCTGCAAAGTGAGATGATCACCTCCTCAAGGGATCGCAGATAGCGGTGAATATCCCTGTAGTGACTCTCCAGGTCCAGAATCGGATATCCGACTATCTGACCCGGCCCGTGATAGGTGATATCGCCTCCACGGTCAATTTCCACATATTCGGCATCGATCTCTGAGAGTTCAGCTCTACTTCTGAGCAGATGGGACGCCTTTCCGCTTTTGCCCAGGGTATATACGTGGGGGTGTTCCACAAAGAGGAGGTGATCGGGTGTTGCTCTCTCCGATCTGTTTCCGTTACGGATTTCAAGCTTCTCGGATACAATCCTTCCCTGAATCTTTTTTTGCAGGTCCCAGGCCTTCCGGTAGGGCATTTCACCCAAATCAGAGACAACGATTACATTTTTCATGGTGGAAAGATAACAAGAAAAGGGAAAAGTGGGTTCATTCCTGAACCCACTTCACGTGTCCTGTCTCCTTCAACTACAAAAGATCTCTGTTGATATCTTATGTTATGGTAAAAATCGAAGCAATCAGCTTCGAATCATGAAAACAACCGGCAGGTTGTACTGTACACGAACAGGACGGCCTCGCTGCATGCCGGGCACGAATCTGGCCTGACTCACTACACGAATTGCTTCTTCGTCACATCCGCCTCCGATACCGCGCACAACAACCGGGTTCTCAACTTCTCCCCTCTCATTCACGATAAACTGTACAAATACACGACCCTGAATATTAGCGCGCAATGCTCTTTCGGGATACCTTACCTGTCTCTGCAGGGATTCCAGACCCCCAATCAGTTCCGGCATCTGCTCCACAAGAATGAAGAACCCATCTTCCGGCTCCTCGTCTTCCTCCTGCTGGGGCGGTGGCGGCGGCAGGTCGAGCATTCCGCCAAAATCCAGTTCAGCATCAATATTGATATAGACATCTTCAATAATCTCGGTATTCGGCACAGCTACCGGAACGGGTGGACGGGGTGGGGGCGGTACTGTCTCCTGCTGCTGTGTCTGAATAATTTCTTCCATCTCAACTTCTTCCTGTTCCATCACCATTATCACTTCTGTTTCAGATGATGTAAGATCCATCCGCGCAAGTGCAGTAAGGATCAGCAGAGCCAGAATCAGGCCTGTTTGGAGAAGAATGGTATAATAGTTGCGAAGGTTTGCTTCGGGTTTTCTCTTTATTTCGTAGTTGGGTTTCAGTCGATTGTCATTCATGACCGGACACCTCTCTGTTCTTGTATGTTTAATTTGCAGATATCGACAATGAGCTTGGACACTTTTTGTCTGTATGTTAAAATATTGTAAATCTTACCGTTTGTCATGAGGGAATCCCTGATTCACCTCTTTTTCTGATTGCTTTGTAAGCGCTTCCGTAAAGGTACAAAAAACGGGACATTTGTAAGTATAACGTTCCGGATTTTTATCATTTGCCTTCTTTCATAACGGAAGAAGGCCCTGAATATGATAACGTGCCGACAGAATGAGAGCGAGATTCACACCGGCCCTGATTTGACAGGATCACCTGGATACAATGCCCGCATCGTTCATCCCGCAAAGCAGAAAAAAAGCGCCCTCCTGAGAAGGGCGCTTCTTCAATAGTTCAGTTATTAAACAGACTACTTCTTTGGCTTGCTCCCCAGGTGAACCCCTTCCCCGTAGGCTTCCGCCGCAGCTTCCATCACCGCTTCACTCATCGTGGGGTGCGGGTGTACGGCACTGATGATCTCATGCGCTGTGGTCTCCAGCTCTCTTGCAACCACAGCTTCGGCAATCAGTTCGGTTACATGTGAGCCAATCATGTGACAGCCGAGCCACTCACCATATTTTGCGTCAAAAATCACCTTCACAAAACCCTCTTCATGCCCCAGTCCTGTCGCTTTTCCACTGGCCGAAAACGGAAACTTGCCTACCTTAATCTCATATCCCTCTTCCCTGGCCTGTTTTTCAGTAAGACCCACTGAAGCAATCTGAGGTTCACAATAGGTGCACCCGGGAATATTGCTGTAATTGACAGGTGAGGGTTTCAGGCCGGCAAGTTGCTCTGCCAGTACAACCGCTTCATGAGACGCCTTGTGTGCCAGCCAGGGGGCACCAATCACATCTCCAATGGCATAAATCCCGTCAGCTGAAGTTTTATAGCTCGCTGTATCCACCTTGATCGCACCCCTGTCGGTCTCCACACCGGCTTTATCCAGACCCATATTTTCGATATTCCCCGTTACACCTACGGCTGAAAGCACCACATCCGCCTCAATCTCCTCAGTTCCCTTCTTTGTTTTAACAGTAACTTTCACGCCACTTCCTTTCTTCTCCACCGATTCGACAGAGCTTTCTGTGAGGACCGTGACGCCCTTCTTCTTATAGATCTTGGCCAGCTCTTTTCCAATATCTTCATCTTCTACGGGCACAACGGTTTTCTGAAGCTCGACAAGGGTTACTTCCGTACCAATGGAGTTATAGAAATATGCAAATTCGACACCGATGGCACCGGCACCGACAATCACCATCTTTTTGGGCTGCTTTTCAAGCTGCATTGCCCGCTCGGAATCGATAATCATTTTACCGTCAATCTTCAGGCTTGGCAGTTCGCGCGGACGTGCTCCCGTGGCAATAATAAAATGTCTGGCATTTACGGTTTCAGTCACTTTGCCGTTCTCATCCTGTACAGTCAACTCTTTCGATGAAGTGAATACCCCGGTTCCGTTCAGTACTTCAACTTTATTTGCCTTCATCAAAAACTGAACCCCTTTACTCATTTTGTCAGCAACTTTTCGGCTTCGCTGTATCATCGCCTCAAAATTCGCAGAAAAGGATTTTACTTCCACTCCGTAATCAGCTGCATGCGAGATAGACTCGAACACTTCCGCAGACCGAAGCAGCGCTTTGGTTGGAATACAACCGATATTCAGACACACCCCTCCCAGAAAGCGTTTTTCAACAATTGCGGTTTTAAATCCGAGCTGTGACGCTCTGATAGCGGCTACATATCCTCCCGGACCCGATCCAATTACACAAACATCAAATTCTTTCGCCATGTCAGTTCTATTTTCTTCGTTATTTTTTTACTGCACACAATGGTGCGTCTTTGGCTTTATGCAGGGAAAGGTAAGGAATCTCCTGATGATTTTTAAATCAGACAGAGCGTTTTTGACCGCTCAGATGACCTGCAATCCGCAACAGCATCTTACAGATCATCAAAATCTCCTCTCTCTTTCCGGCGGATGTAGTCTTTGGTAGCTTCAACTACTTTTGGTGCCAGCAACATGGTTCCAATCATTGTCGGAATGGCCATCATCGCAAACATTCCGTCAATCAGATTTACAACCATATCAATGGAGGTAATGGAGCCGACAAAAATGGTGAAAATGTAGAAGTAATTGAAATAGTGCTTTCGATGCGCACCCCCAAGAAAATTAAGGCACTTGGTGCCGTAATAAGAGTAGGTAAACATCGTCGTAATACTGAACACCAGCACGCACAGTATCAGAAGATAAGGCCCCACTACCGGCACCCCGGTTTCAAATGCGATGGCCGTCATGGTAATTCCGTCCACATCCGGATTGTTCCAGACACCGGTCATCAGCAGGGCCATGGCTGTCATCGTACAGATCAGAAGCGTGTCAATAGCCGGCTCAAGCATACCCACCAGGCCTTCCCTGACAGGCTCCCTGGTTTTGGCGGCGCCATGAGCCATCGCTTCTGTCCCTATCCCCGCCTCATTTGAAAAGGCACCGCGCCGGATTCCGTTGGAAATGACCACACCCAGTGCACCGCCCGCCGCTGCATGACCGGTGAATGCGTCACTGATTATAAACCAGAAATAGTAGGGAAGGTCAGTAAAATTGTTCAGTATGATGTAAACAACTGTCAGCACATACACCAGCACCATCAAAGGCACAAGACGCGCCGCAACATGCCCGATACGACGGATTCCGCCAAAAATCACCATTGATACCAAAACCACCAGGATCAGACCGATAATAATATCTGAAAGTCTGAACCCTGTCTCTGTAATGAATGAATCGGAGAGGATCATTGTGTTGTACCCCAGCAGCCCTCTTTCAGCAAGAAGTGTATCCCGGATGATCTGAGTCAGCTGATTGGACTGAAACACCGGCGTACACCCGATGAGCCCGGCCAGACTAAAAAATACAGCAAGGGGTTTCCATTTGGCTCCCAAACCCTCAACGATGTAGTACATCGGCCCGCCCTGGATATTCCCTGCTGTATCTGTTCCTCTGTACATGATAGAAAGGGTGCAGGTGAAAAATTTGGTTGCCATCCCTACTACTGCAGTAACCCACATCCAGAAGATGGCTCCCGGTCCCCCGACTCCCAGCGCAATCGCCACACCGCTGATGTTCCCCATGCCCACCGTGGCTGCCAGCGTGCTGGAAAGTGCCTGAAAATGATTGATTTCACCCGGCGCGTCCGGATCTTCATACTTTCCGGAGAGAACAGCAATGCCATGGCGAAAATGCCGGTAGGGAATAAACCGGCTGTAGATAAGGAAAAAGAGACCCCCGCCAACAAGAAGTACCAGCAAAGGCATCCCCCAGGCGTAATTGGCAAAGGTAATGATAATTTTTTCTAAAGTTTCCAGGAGACCGGGACGGTTGGTTCAGATTAAATGCGTGAACAAAAATCCAAACAATGCTCTATCCTTGCAAGTTTTTTTTCTTCCATTTGAAAAGTGGCTTCCAAACCAACTCCCATCTCTCCGAAAGGGCTCAGGCCAAAGAACAACTGAATCTGACCGCCAAACCCACCCGATTCCCGACGCAAAATTTCATCTCAGCCTGATGGCTGCCGGAAAAACCAAGCCGTGAATCAGAATCAAAAAGCCCGGATCAGATCAGCATTTTTTGCACTTTATCCATTCGCGCATAATTGATGAAGTCGATTTGAGGCGGCTCGATGTCACATCTTCTCAGCAACAGTGAAATCTGTGCACGGTGATGCTGGCCATGGATAACCAGGTGATTGCAGATTTGCCAGAGTGCATTCTGAAATTCTGCTCCTTTGCTGTTCTGATAAAAGATGATGGAGTCGAGGTTCACATCATGGTCACCAATAAGGTCGATCCACATCTGTGCCGCTTTTTTTGCCTTCATTTTGAGTTCACTCACATCATACTCTTCCCAGAAATCAAGATCATGATCTGCCGATACTTCCACTGCGCGGCTGAACCAGATTTTTTGGGTATTGATGATATGAGAGAGGAAGGCGACACACGCCTCTCTCTCTTTGAAGGAGTCGTGCTCGATCAGCTGGTCTGCAAGCTTTCGCGTACACCATAGGTCAAATTTAAAGAGCTGCTGAAGTTTTTGTCTTTCGTCCATGTTGTTTATGATTATATGGTTAGTCCAAAATAACGTGAAATACCGCTAAGTATAAACTGCACACTGATAGCCAGGGCAATGAATCCCATTAAACGGGTCATTACATTGAGTCCCGCCGGACCGATATACTTTGCAGATATCGGTGCGAGGCGGAGTATGACATAGGTAACGAGAACAACCAGTATCACAGAAATACCGTTGATAATATAATCCGTAACCCCTTCTGCCTGAGTCGCAAACCCGATCACCACAGCAATGCTCCCCGGACCTGAAAGAAGCGGCAGTGCCAGCGGGCTAAAGGAAATATCCTCTTTTTCGCGGGCGGCAGCTTCATCCTCATCTGTCAGTTTTCTGCCGCCCCGCTCCGGATTCAGCATCGAGTAGGCCGCCCTCATAATAATGAGCCCTCCCGCAATCCGGATTCCGGCAAGTGAAATTCCAAAAAAACTGAGAATGAACGTTCCGATGAGTAAAAAGGTAAGCAGCACACCAAGCATGTAGATCCCTGCTTTTTTTGCTGTTTGCACCCTTTCTCTTTCCCCGTATTTCTCAGTTAAGGACAAAAAAATTGGCATCGCTGCCAGCGGATTCACAACCGAGAAAAGCGAAGTAAAGCTTGCAAACAGCAATCCAGCCACCCCGATCATGGTAACTGTATGCTCCGGAATGGTTTCAATTATCAATTCTGCCATACAAAGGAAAGATATTGATGATTACAACAAATAAAATGAGGAATTCCCCTAAAAAAGATGCCTTTCTCCTTATCTCTCATTTTCACTCTTATGAAATTGTATCCTATTGTTACTAATATAGATTAATTATTTCCGGTGGGGTTGAAAAAGCAGGGGTTTTGCACAAGATCAAGGCGGATGAATATTTTAAACCGCAGCCTGCATGCGAACCGTGAGGCTTTATTCTGCGATAACGATACTATTGGGCAAATGAACAGTTTTTTAATGTCACCTTGATCATCTGCCAACAGAGACTTTATAACTGGAATCGGAAAATTCCCTATTTTCCAGACAAACCAGCGAATTAAACATGAAACATGAGTAAAACAGACCTTCACTCCATCCGTAAACATGCTTTTGAAATCATTGAAAGCAATCTCCCTCTTAATGATATCCTCACTCAAATTTGTGTTCTGCTTGATCAGGAAGTTGAGGTATTTGACTGGACCGGTTTCTACCTCGCCGATCCGAATGATGAAAAAATGCTCATTTTGGGTCCTTATGTTGGTGAACCAACCGACCATACCCGTATTCCTTTCGGCACCGGTATCTGCGGGCAGGCAGCTGAAACACTCGAAACGTTTGTCGTTCAGGATGTGAAAAGCGCCGACAACTATCTTGCCTGCAGTATTCATGTGGAGTCTGAAATTGTGGTTCCGATCTTAAAAAAGGGAGCACTTTTCGGTGAACTGGATATCGATTCCCATACGAAGAATGCGATAAGCCCTGAACTAACCTCACTTTGCGAATCAATCTGCCGAAAACTTGAAACTATTCTCTGAGCTGCTGTTTACAAACCGCCAGACTCACTTCATCTAGCTGTAGCGGTTCACGTCGCTATCCAGTCTTCACGCTTTTCTCTGAACTTCAGGAGATGGCAGGTTAAAACACCTGCTGTGCAATGACGTCTTTTCCTGTTTACATCTTTTTAAATACCCATTGCAAACTTTCTCAGACTGCTTCCGTCTAACTGAACAGGCCGGCAGAACCTGGCTTGTAATAAATTTTAAAAACGGGATTTATTTCAGTTAAATATTGTTCATAGCGTATGCCATTGAGCAGGAACTGATTACATTTAATGCCCCTGGGAGAAACCCGAAACTAAAAACCATGGAAACATCTTTGAAATCAATACTAAACTATTCACTCCTTTTATCTACTCTTTTTCTCTTTTCCGGTTGTGGTGGAAATTCCCAAAGCAGCGCTCCTGCTGCCGGAGGGTTTGGTGGTTTTGGCGCACGGCCTGCTACCAGCGTTGAGGTTGTTCCGGTGCAGACTGGCACGATATCCGAACAGGTCAGGGCTTTCGGAACCATCAGGGCACAAGATGTTGTATCCATTACTCCGCAAGTCTCCAACCGTATTACCCGTATCCTGGTGGATCTCGGTGATGAGGTTTCCCGTGGCCAGGTAATTGCAGAAATCTACGATGTTCCGTTCAGGGACGCTGTAGAACAGGCACAGGCACAGATACGACAGGCCGAAGCGTCCCTGGCAAGAGACAGTACCCAGCTTGATCGCCAGCAGGAGCTTTTTGAACGTCAATTGATCAGCCGCGCCGAATTTGACGATTTCCGCACCAGTTTCCTCAACAGCCGGGCTCAGTATGAATCCGCATTGGCAGCACTCACCCAAAGCCGGGAAAACCTGGCAAATACCCTGGTCAGGTCACCTGTAAACGGCGTGATCCTCAACCGGCTCGTTGCCGAAGGCGACATTGCTTCTACAGGGCAGCCGATTTTTGAAGTTGCCAATATGATCGGTTTTGAAACGCGCGTATTCCTGCCTCTGCAGGATTGGGAACGAGTGCAGATCGGTCAGACCGTCTCCATTTCCCTCTCAACCAGAGGGAGTGAAATCGCTGCAGGCATCGTCTCCAGAAAAAGTCCGCAGTTAAATCCCGTCACCGGACTCGGAGAGATTGTCATCACGCTTGTTGAGGCGGCCGGTTCTGTATTTCAGGGCGCTCTGGTACAGTCTAACATCAATCTTGAAACCAGAGAGAATGTAGTGGTGATTCCGCGCTCTGCAATGGTTGAAAAAGTGGATACCTACATTGAACCCGAAACCGGGACAATCGAACTGGAGCGAAGCTACTCCGCTTTTGTCAGCCAGGGCGATACAACGGCTGCACGCAGAGATCTTGTACTGGGTATTGAACAGGGCGACCGTATACAGGTTCTGGAGGGTTTATCCGCCGGTGATGGTTTAATTGTAACCGGTCAGAGAACCCTTGAAAACGGTTCGCGCATCCGGGTTGCAGGCAGTGAACCGCCTGTGCGGCCTGAACAATCAGCAGAGAGTGCCTCACCTGAACAGGGCGCAGCGGGCACTACGATGACACCGGAACAGATACGAAATATGACACCGGAACAGCGGGCTGAATACATGAACAATCTTTCACCCGAGCAGAGACAGGCTCTCAGAGACCGGATGCAGCAGGGTGGCGGGCAGAGACAGGGTCAGGGCAGGCCGTCCGGAAATAATTAAGGGAAACCACTATGAATAATCTCCCTAAATTAGCAGTTAACAGACCCATCACATTTATGATGATCAGTATCATGCTGATCGGATTCGGCCTTTTCGGGCTGAGTAATCTCCGGCTTAATCTCTATCCGGATGTCTCATTTCCAACCATCACCGTCTTCAGTACATACGAAGGGGTAGCCCCCGAAGACATTGAAGCGCTCATCACACGTCAAATCGAGGAGCAGGTAGGGAGCATCTCCGGAGTGAGAAGGGTTCGTTCGTTATCAAGCCAGGGAGCTTCGGTTGTAAAACTGAATTTTAACTGGGGAACGGACCTCTTTGTGGCTGAGACAGAGGTCAGGAAACGGCTCGATATGATCCGCCGCGGATTACCTGACGATGTGGACCAGCCTATTGTCTTCTCTTACGATCCCAATGATGAACCGGTTCTGGTTCTCGCGCTCACCTCTTCTACCCGAAGCCCCCGGGAACTGCGTACCCTTGCCACCCGGCAAATTGAGCAGCGGATTGAAAGAATTCAGGGAATCGCCTCTGCTGAAACCGCAGGTGGGTTTGACAGACAGATAAACGTTCGGCTCAGTAATGCCCAGATGCGAACCTACAATCTCGACATCGCAACCATCTCCAACCGCCTCCGGCAGGAGAATGTGCAGGTTCCCGCCGGTGAGCTGATTGAAGGGGAAACGGTCTTCTCACTCCGGACAATTGGCGATTTTCGCAATATCGATCAGATCCGTAACAGCATTGTATCTGTCACTGAGGATGGAAATCCGGTCTATCTGAAAGATGTGGCCCGGGTAGAAGACGGAATTGCCCAGCCAATAGGCAATGTCCGTGTACAGGGAAATGACGGGGTGATCATGAATGTCTATAAGACCAGCGACAGTAACATTGTAAGTGCTGCCGGGGGAGTGGTTGAAACACTGGATGACATCCGGGCTATACTTCCCTCTGATGTAAGTCTGGATGTACTCACAAACCGGGCCGACTTTATTACAATGTCGATTCGAAATCTGGTCACTACCGGCCTGCAGGCTGTTGTACTGGTGATCATCATGCTGCTTCTGTTTCTGCGCAGCGGGCGCTCTGCACTGATCGTAGCCATTACCATCCCCATATCCATTATTGCCACCTTCAGCATCATGGATTTTGCCAACGTAAGCCTGAATATCATCTCTCTCTCGGGGCTGACCCTGGCGGTTGGGCTCGTGGTGGACA
Source organism: Balneolaceae bacterium (assembly GCA_007693745.1). Taxonomy (GTDB): domain Bacteria; phylum Bacteroidota; class Rhodothermia; order Balneolales; family Balneolaceae; genus Rhodohalobacter. Next base: position 58,975 of record REDA01000031.1, on the reverse strand, counting down.
ATGCCGTAGTGGTTCTGGAAAATATTTTCCGGTTCAAGGAAGACGGCCATGGAAGCAAGGAATCTGCCATATCGGGAGCTCGGGAAGTGGCCGCCCCTGTCATTGTTTCCACACTTACCACGCTTGTCGTATTTCTTCCAATCCTGTTTGTGCCCGGTATCGCCGGACTGCTCTTCAGAGATATGGCCCTGACAATTTCTTTCGCCCTGATTGTCTCGGTACTCATCGCGATCACACTTATTCCGGTTCTGAGTTCCCGGCTGTTCGAAGCGGAGCTGGTTACATCCGACAAAAAAGACCCTGCCCGTAATCTGTTGCATAAATTACTTATCTGGCGGCGTCAGAACGTTTTTACTCGTCTTGTTTCCCTGCCCCTTTTTCTTCTCTATTTTGTGGCCTGGCCAATTCTGAAAATCTGGGCATGGATCGTCTCAAAAATGAACGTTGCCTTTGCCGAAAAACTCGGGCCCTGGCTGGGAAGAGCGTTCGACTCCACCGAAAATGCATATAAAAACCTGCTCAGAAAAACTCTGAGAAAGAGCCCGTGGGTCATCGCCGCAGCATTTGGACTGCTCTTCGCCTCCCTGCCGATCTTCTATCTGCTCGGCGGTGAGTTTTTCCCGAAAGTGGACGAAAATTTTATCATCGTCGACATACAGCGTGAGCCCGGAGTAAGCCTGGTTGAACTGGAACGAACCATTATTCAGGCTGAAGAGATCGTGCGTGCCAATGTTCCGGAATTACGTTTACTGGTCTCTGATTATGGTGATAAAATCGGAATAGAGGGAGCTGACAATCCCGGCGGAAATCAGGGGCGTATCCGGATTGAACTTGTTCCTGTTACCGAACGATCCAGGAGCCAGATGGAGATCACAGCTGCCCTTCTCGAACAGCTCCAGAATGTTCCCGGAGCCAATATCCGTGAAGTACAGGAGGATCCGCTGAGTCCGGACGGCGAAACAGGCCTGATTGTACAGATCTACGGGTTTGACCAGGAGGTTAAGCGAATACTCGCAGAAACTGCGATGCAAAACCTGCGGGAGATCGAGGGCATTGTCAGTGTCTTCAGCTCGGCCGATCAGGGGCGTCCCGAACTCCGGGTAGAGATGGACCGGGAGCGCATTGCCCGTGTCGGCATGACCACCGCTCAGGTAGCTTCCGCGCTGAGCAACTCCGTACAGGGCTCCGTGGCCACTACATTCGTGGATCAGGGTCTTGAATTTGAAGTGCTTGTGGAAGTGGATCCCATCGACAGATCTCAATCCACATCCCTCCAGGATCTTCAGATTCGTACCCCTTCAGGAGAATGGATGCCGCTGAACAACCTCGCGCGCATCGACCGTTACATGGGGCCATCCAATATTTTACGAGTGAATCAGGAGCGCATGGTGGAGGTGGAGGCAGATCTGGGCTCCCTGGATCTGAGATCTGCGACTGACCTTGCCAACAACGCCCTGGCATCCATGGCCTGGCCGGAAGGATACCGTTACGAGCTCGGAGGTTCTGCTGAAGAACAGCGTGAATCGTTCCGTTTTCTTCTCATTGCATTCCTGATCGCCGGAATCCTCACCTATATGGTGATGGCTTCTCAGTTTGAGAGCCTGGCGGAACCTTTTATCATTATTGTTACCATTCCGCTGGCACTTACCGGTGTGCTGATGATGCTCTGGTTTACCTCCACCCCGGTGAGTGTAACCGCCATGGTTGGTCTGGTGCTCTTGACAGGCATCGTGGTGAATAACGGAATTGTGATGATTGATTACATAAAGATCCTGCAATCCCGCGGACAGGAGCGGTTCGAGGCAATTGTGGATGGCGCCGGCAGAAGATTGCGGCCGATACTGATGACGGCACTCACCACCATCCTTGCGATGGTACCCCTGGCGCTGCAGCTGGGCGCCGGAGCAGAGACCTGGAGCCCGATGGCTCGTGCAGTCATCGGCGGACTCTTTATGTCCACACTGCTGATGCTCTTTGCCGTTCCCAGTATGTACTATGTTGTAAATGCTTTTGTAGAAAGAATCGGATTTGATTCCGTGCACAAAGAAGATCCGCTCAGTGTGGAAGAGTAACCCGAAATTGACTCAGCCTTCAATATCTAAACCCGAAGCAGTATGAAAAAAATTACCATCACCGAGAAAATCCTGAAAAGGCCCGTCACAGCGATCATGATGTCTCTGCTTGTGATCGGTTTTGGAATTTTCTCCCTTACCAACCTGAAGGTGACTCTCTATCCCAGTTTTGATATTCCCGTGATGGGGATTTCCGTAAACTATGCAAACGTAGCTCCTGACGATATGCTACGGCTGGTTGTAGAGCCGATCGAAGGTGTGGTGATGGGTGTGGAAGGTGTCGAATCCCTCGATTCCAATGTAAGGCAGGGAGGAGCGTTCATGATTCTCAGGCTCAAACCGGGAACGAGTATTATGGTGACTGAGCAGAAAGTGAGGGAAGCTGTTGAACGAATCCGGCCAATTCTCCCTTCGGAGGCTAATGAACCCTTCATCTTCCAGTTCGATCCCGACCGCGCACCGGTTATGCGGGTGAGTGTCGAGTCGGATGTTCTGGGTCTGGATGAGCTCCGAACCCTTTCTACAGAGTTTATCGAGCCGCGTTTTGAACGGATACCCGGTGTTGCTTCGGCCGAAACCAGGGGAGGACTTACCCGAAATATCTACGTGGATCTTCTGCCTGCCGCTATGGCAAGACACAGTATCATGCCCTCCGATGTGGTGAATGCCATTCGGGGCAACAATGTGCAGCAGCCAATCGGAAGCCTCGTGGCAGACAGGATCAGCTACAGTGTCAGAGCCCAGTCGATGTATCGCGATATTGAAGAGATTTCCCAGACAGTCGTTTCAATTCAGAATGATGTGCCCGTCAGGGTTCGTGACATCGCTGTGGTGCGGGACGATTATGAAGAGATCCGAAATATCGTTGAGATCAACGGGCGAAACAGTGTAACTGTAGAGATTCAAAAGCAGTCGGATGCCAACACTTTGGATGTGACCCACCAGATCGTGGCCACAATGCAGGAGTTTTTACCAAACCTCCCCACCAGTGTCACCATGCAGGTACTCAGCAATGAGGGAGAGTTTATCGAAAATTCTATTTCAAACCTGGCTCAGTCTGCCCTGATCGCTCTGGTCGTTGTCATTGTGATACTGCTGCTCTTCATGGGGGGCTGGAGAATCGCCTTTGTGGTAGCCATGAGTATTCCGGTCTCGTTAACAGCCACCTTTACAGCAATGTATGCTCTGGATATTACCCTGAATATTATCTCCATCACCGGTCTGGCACTCGCCATCGGGTTACTGGTCGACAACTCGATTGTGGTTTCCGAAAGTATTGCGAATCAGCTGGAAAAAGGGAAATCCAGATTTCAGGCGGCTCTCGACGGAACCAATGAAGTGGGAGGGGCCCTGCTGGGTTCAACTCTCACTACGATTGCTGTGTTTATTCCCATTCTTGGACTCTCCGGATTTGCCGGCACCGTTGCCCGCGATCTTGCGCTGACCATCTCTATAGCCATTGGATTCTCTTTCTTCGCCTCCATTATACTGATACCCGTTCTGGCGTCCCTGCTCCTTGACCGCGATCAGTTTCAGAAGCGGAGCTTTACGTTTGGCCTTATTAAATCGCTTGAAAATAATTACATAAAAGTTCTGGAATGGATTCTATCCAGGAAATACATCATCGCTCTTGCCGTTGCCGGAATTTTGTTTGGTGCATTTCAGATTTTCAACAATATTGAAAAAGATTTCTTCCCGGAAACCGATGAGGGACAGTTCGATCTTCGTGTGGAGCTGCCGGCCGGCAGCAAACTGGCTACAACCGCCTCCACCCTGCGTGAATATACAGGACGGCTGCTTGAGGAGCCTGCCGTGGAAACCGTGATCACCAATATTGGCCGGCGGGGACGCAGTACCCTGAGTAACGCCGGAACACTGAGTGTGACACTGGTTCGGGAAAATCAGAGGGAAGAAACCACTACTGAGATCGCCTCCAGACTTCAGGAGCTTCTGAGGGAACCGGATATCAATATCGATATCGCCAATCTGGGCGGAAGCGGAGGAATCCCGACCGGACGCGGATGGAGCGGTCGCGGAATCCGTATCAGCCTGATTGGCCCTGACGTGGAAGTTCTGCAGACACTTACCCTTAAAATGGAAGAAGCACTGATTGACGACCCGATGGTGATCTCGGTAAACAACCCCCGATCGCGGCCTACCCCGGAGCTGGTCTTTGATCTCGACCGAAACCGTATCAGCCGCACCGGCATCGCCTCTTCCTCCATCGCTTCCGAATTGGGAACCCAGGCGCGGGGCACCCGTGCCGGTTTTTTCCGGGAGGAGGGCCGTGAAATTGCCATACAGGTTCAAAATGTGCGCGATCAGTTCGAAAACAGAGACGATCTTTTTGCCCTGGAACTGGCTCAGGTAGGTGAACAGAGAATCCCTGTTTTCGGGCTTGGCGAATTCCGTTCCCAGGAAGGTCTCAATAATATCACCCGGCGCGACCGGGAAACACTCCTGGACGTATCTGTGCTGGTAAGGGGAGATATGGAGGAGTATCAGCAGCGGATACAGGATCTGCTGGATAATGAGATCATTCTGCCGGACGGGTACCGTTATGAATTTTCAGGCTCCGTTTGGGCACAGCAGGAAAGCGGTGGAGAAATCATAATCGCGATCCTTTTTGCCCTGATTCTCACCTATATGGTCATGGCTTCGCTGTTTGAAAACCTCCGGGATCCCTTTATCGTGATGTTCTCGGTACCGCTCGCGTTTTTTGGCTCCCTCGTATTTTTGACCATCACCGGCACTTCACTGAGCGTTCCTGCGTATATCGGTATCGTTATTCTGATCGGTATTGTTGTAAATAACGGTATTGTTCTGGTCGATTTTATCCACCAAAGCACCCGTGGTAAAACGGAAGAGAGTGATTATCTCCAAAATTTTCTCATGGCCTGTAAACGAAGGATGCGACCGATTCTGCTCACCGCCATGACGACAATCTGCTCCATGATACCACTCGCTCTGGAACTGGGTGCCGGCTCTGAAACCTGGAGCCCGCTGGCCAGATCGGTGATCGGAGGACTCTTTTTCGCGGCGATCCTTACCCTTTTTGTAGTGCCCTCCGTTGCAATCGGAATCTCTAAAAAACGAAGAAAAACGGTTTTAAAAGCTCTAAGGCAAAACGCTCTTTAGGCCATACTATCACCTCAGGATTTACTTATCCGATGATCTGATCAACTCCTGAAATAACAAGAATAAAATTCCTTTTATTTCTGCTGAATCTGTTTATTTTTACTTCTGAACTACAGAAATCTAAAGATCATTTTGGACAGCGAAACAATCACCTGGATTTTCATTGCGGGAGGCATAATCCTCATGATTCTTGAAACCGTGCTGCCCGGCGGGGTTGCACTGTTTCTTGGGATCAGTGGCTTTGGGGTGGGGCTCCTTCGCTGGCTGGGGTTTCTCAGTGATCCGTTTACTGCCATTTTTGTCTGGCTCTTTTCATCCGTTGCACTCACGATTGCAATACGCCCTTTCATTAAAAAATATTTGAAAGGGGAACGTTCGTTCAAATTTGCAGATGAGGATTATGAAGCGATTGATAAGATTGTGGAAGTAGTGGAAACTGTAACGGAGCACGACAACAGCGGACGCGTTCGGTTTCAGGGCATCACGTGGCAGGCCAGAACCATGGAGGGGACGATAAAACCCGGAGAAACGGCAAGAATCAGCTATCGCGAGAATACAACCTGGATCGTTGAACCTACCTATGCTGATACCCAGGAAAAAGAAAAACCAAAACTGAAGAACAAGGGGTCTTGAAGAGATGGGATAGTGCCTGGAATCAAGGCACCAGTAAATGATAAATCACAGCTTTTCTGATGTCTTTGAGTTTATCCATTTTGCCAAAGGGAAAAATAAAAATTACACAAAGCCCCTGAATAACAATTTTTTTTGTAAGGCTCTTTCAAATTTCTGTTCTTAACTTCACAGGATCTGTTTTCAGATTCAACGGGTACCTCTTTATACCCGTTTTTAAATCAACAAGACAACTACTTCTATGTGGACAGCACTACTACTTATTGTTATCCTGCTTTATGTAATTTTCACTCGTCTGTTCATTATCGTGGAAATGCGTGAAGAGGTGATTCAGGAAAGACTTGGCAAGTACAAGAAAACCCTGAAGCCCGGTTTTCACTTTATGATCCCTTTTGTTGACAGGGCAGCTTATCACCAGGAGATGCGCGAACAGGTGATCGATGTTCCCAGCCAGACCTGTATCACGAAAGACAATATTGAAGTAGCGGTTGACGGGCTGGTCTATCTGAAGGTAATGGAGTCCTACAAAGCAAGTTACGGCATCTCCAACTACAAGGCGGCGGCGGTAAATCTTGCACAGACGACCATGCGGAGTGAAGTAGGCAAGCTTACGCTGGACGACACCTTCTCTGAACGTGAGCAGATGAACGAAAATATTGTCCGGGAAATTGACAAGGCGGCCGATCCCTGGGGAATAAAGGTGCTCCGTTATGAAATTAGAAACATCAGCCCCTCACGGGAGATCGTGGACACTATGGAGAAACAGATGGAGGCTGAAAGGGAAAAACGGGCTGACATCACCAATTCAGAGGGGCACCGTCAAGCCAGAATCAATGAGTCTATTGGAGAACAACAGAGCCAGGTATTGATATCGGAAGCGCAGGGCCAGCGCCAGATTAATGAAGCAAAGGGCCGCGCTGCGGAAATTGAACTTGTTGCCCGCTCTACGGCCAGGGGAATCAGGCGGGTGGCAGAAGCCATCTCCAGGCCCGGCGGAGAGATTGCCGTCAAAACCAAGCTCGTCGAACAGTACATCGATGAATTTGGTAAGATCATTCAAAAGTCTCAGGTTTCTGTTCTGCCGGTGGAAACCGCAAATCTTAAAACCTTCTTTGAAGGGGTGGGTAAAATCAGCAGCCATACGACCGGTACAGGAACGAAAGCCGCAACCAAATCAAAAGGGGGGAATTAAATTATGCAGTCATTGGAATATTTTAGCCAGGTTGTACTCGGAGCATTTGCCATCTACCTTACGTTTAAGTTCCTTCAGGCCATTCGCCTGGTCCCCAATCAGTTTGCACATATCGTAGAGCGGCTGGGTAATTACCACACCACCCTCGGCCCCGGTTTTCATGCCCTGATCCCATTTCTGGATAAGGTTGTGTATAAACAGGATCTTCGCGAAGAGACCATTGAAGTGGAGCCGCAGGAGTGTTTTACCAAAGACAACGTCCAGGTGGAGGTGGACGGCGTGATCTACATGAGTGTGATGGATCCTGTGAATGCAAGTTACGGGGTAACCAACTACCGGTATGCAGCCGTACAGCTGGCTCAAACCACCACACGTTCAGTAATAGGCCAGATGGATCTGGATGAAACGTTCGAGGAGCGCGCGAAAATGAGCATGGAAGTGGTGAAGGTACTCAGTGAGATGGAGCAGTCCTGGGGTATCAAAGTGCACCGCTACGAAATCAAGAATATTGTGACGCCAAGAACCGTACAGAAGGCCATGGAAAGGCAGATGACTGCAGAGCGGGAGCGTCGTGCAATTATTGCCCGCTCTGAAGGGATCAAAGGGTCCCGCGTAAACGATGCCGAAGGGCGGAGAGCCGAAATCATCAATATCTCCGAGGCAGAAATGCAGCGCAGAATCAACGAGGCCGAAGGACGTGCCAAAGCCATTGAGTCGATTGCAGAGGCTACTGCCACTTCCATCGAAGAGATTGCCGACGCCCTGACACAAACTGGCGGAAAGGAGGCCATGCAACTTCAGCTCCAGGAGAAGTATATTGGCATATTGTCAGGCCTTGGCCGTAACGAAAATCAAATTATTCTGCCCAAGGACCTGTCAAGCTATGATAATCTGATGGAGGGACTCTCCATAAGCGAACTCACAGACAGCAAATCCAAAAAGTAATAACGCTTTCCGGATAGGTTCTAATGAGATCCCTTTCAAGGATGAACTAAACGATCATACAGGGTTTCATTCGAAAGTGAAATGCGGGGCTTTGAAAAACCAGGGGTTTTGCACAAGATCAAGGCGTAAGCGAATTGAAAACCGCAGCCTGTTTACCAGCCGTTAGGATGTTAACCCTGCGACAACGAAGGTATTGGGCTAAAGAACAGTTTTTCAAAGCCCCCAAATCATGTGAGAATACCTTCGGCGGTTTTTTTCAGAATCTGAATCCAAAAACAAAAGCCAGCTGCCTGTTTTTCTCTCCGTCATCCAGCAACGGATCCGTAAAGATCGGTGTCTGGGCAAACGAATGGCGCACCTGCAGGGATGCGATCACGCCTCCAATTCTGACATCGAGACCCGCGCCCGTTATCCAGCCGAAATCGAGATTACGAACCTGATCGTCCATGTCGGCTCTTGAACCGTCTTCACGAACCCTTTCCGCACTTGCCATAAACCCGATATAGGGGCCTGCTACAACATGCGGTGTAACTATCCCGAGTCCGCCATATCCGGCCTTTGCCAGAATCGGTATCTCAATATAATCGATCTCAATCGAGCGAACGATAAACTTATCGGCGACGGGATTTTCAAACCCTTTTTCCGCAAAACTGATCCCCGTTTCAATGCCCGCTCTCAGATCGTACGGCAACCGGACCTGGAAAGCCAGATCTGCGGTCATTCCCATGGTTGTGCCGCTTCGTGCCTCTCTCCGGTACCCGGCGCCATACATATTTGACGAGGTGATACCGCCCCGTATTCCAAAGGTTGCATCGATCGAAAACGATCTTCTCTCCTGCGCAATTACCGGAGCTGGAGGATCCGCTTGTTCTGGATGTTCGACCCCGGCCGTATGTTCAACACCCTCAACGGCTGCATCCGTTTCAATACGTTCCTCCGGTCTGATCAGATCACTTAATCCCTCCTGAGTTGTACGTTCCAGTCCGATCAGAAGATCCCTCCTGTTCACGTCCGGATAGGCAGAGGCTCTGAAGGTGTGTCCGGGGGAGAATATCAGTTCCAATCCATAAAAACGCTCTCCCTCAAAAGCCCTGACCGCCTGAAACAGTTCCGGTATATACGATTCAAGGGAATGAAACTGAACGCCTGCTGCGCTTTTTTCAATTCCATAAAGAACAAACTGAACGGTTTGAGCATCCGGCTGTACTACCCTGAAGGAGTCGGGCAGAGCCGATAAATGATTCCTTAAAACAAAACCTCTTCCATCTGCCCGTTCTGTTATCGAAACCCGGTCGAGCAGGGATTGAGCACCCAAAGGAGTGTAAAACACCCACGAAAGAGAGAATACCAGAAACAGGGATAACACATTTTTCATTGCATTCATATCAATTTGCTCAATCAATTATCGTTTCTCTGTATTGCAGCAGAATCTGCGGTTCATCCGGACAGTTGTCACTGCAGCACTCATCCGGGTGATTTGTTGTAGAAAATACAAGTTACAAAACGAGGTCAAGTGCACAAAGAGCCGCCTCTGATGAAAGCAATCCGGCTAACCTGTAAATTCTATATTAGTATCTCCTTCAAAAACCGCCCTGTATAGCTCCTCTCCACCCGAGCCACCTCTTCCGGTGTGCCCTCTGCCACAATCTGACCCCCTCCAAACCCGCCCTCCGGACCCACATCAATGATCCAGTCGGCCGATTTCATCACATCGAGGTTGTGTTCGATAATAATCACACTGTGGCCCTGATTCACCAGCTCATTGAAAGATTTGAGCAGTTTTGCGATATCCTCAAAATGAAGACCCGTTGTAGGTTCATCAAAAAAATAGAGCGTTTTTTCGGCATGAACCCTGGATAAAAATTTAGCCAGCTTCACGCGCTGTGCTTCCCCGCCCGACAGCGTAGTGGCGCTCTGTCCCAGCCGCAGATACCCCAACCCTACATCCTCCATTGGCTGAAGACGGGAAATAATTGTGGATTCATCGGTAAAAAAATCGAGAGCATCACTGATGTTCATCTCCAGCACATCATGGATATTCTTTCCCCTGTAGCGAATCTGCAGAATATCTTTTCTGAACCGTGTGCCACCGCACTCTTCACAGACCAGTTCAATATCTGCCATAAACTGCATCTCAATTTTCTGAACCCCTTCTCCCTGGCACGCCTCACATCGCCCACCCGGCACATTGAAGGAGAAGTGGCCCGGAGTATAGCCCATAATTTTTGACTGTCTGGATCCGGCAAACAGGTCGCGAATCCCGTCAAATGCCTTGGTATAGGTAGCCGGATTCGAACGTGTGGACCGCCCTATCGGACTTTGATCCACCATCTCCACCGCTTCAACGTGGCGAACTCCGGACAGATCCCGGTGCCTGCCCACCTTCTCTTTCCATGTGCCGATCTGTTTCTGTATGGCAGCATAGAGGGTATCGTGTACCAGTGTGGATTTTCCGGAACCGGACACCCCTGTCACAACCACCAGCCTGCCCAGCGGAAATTCCACATCCACATTTTTCAGGTTATGTTCTGAAGCCCCCTGCAGCAAAATTGATTTCCCGCTTCCTTGCCTTCTCTTCTCCGGTACCGGAATCGATTTTTTCCCGCTCAGATATTTTCCTGTCAGGCTATTTGATTTCAGCAGGCCGGAGTAGGGTCCGCTGAATACCACTTCACCACCATAGGTTCCGGCAAATGGACCCATATCAATGATGTTGTCTGCGGCTTTCATCATTTCCGGATCATGCTCCACCACCAGGACGGTGTTCCCGATGTCGCGGAGTGATTTCAGGATTTCGATCAACCTGTCATTATCTCTCGGATGCAGGCCGATAGTGGGTTCATCCAGAACATAAAGACTGCCGATGAGGGAGCTTCCAAGGGAGTTCGCCAGATTAATCCGCTGCGATTCCCCACCGCTAAGGGTATTGGTGAGCCGGTCCAGTGTCAGATAGTCGAGACCCACCTCATCCAGATACTTCAGGCGTTTCCGAATCTCATACAGAATCTGTCCCGCAACGGACTGCTCAAACCCGCTGATGTTCAGCTCATCAAAAAATTTACGCGCATGACCGATGGTCATCTCCGAAACCTCTCCGATGTGAAGCCCTCCAACAAAAACGTTAAGCGCATCTCTCCGGACCCGGTACCCTTCACACTCCGGGCAGTGACTGTAACCCCGGTAACGCGCATAAAGTACCCTCATGTGTACCTTGTAAAACTGACTCTTCACCTCTTCAAAAAAACCGTTAATCCCCGGATATTCATCCTTCCCCTGCCACAAAATCCGTCGGGTTTCCCGGGATAGCTCTTTGTATGGAACGTCAATCGGTATCTGATAGCGGGCAGCCACACGGACAAAATCGCGCAGATAGATTCCGAATTTCTGAGAGTCGAACGGAGCGACCGCTCCTCCCCGTATGCTTTTATCCGGGTCGGGAATCACCAGGTCTTCATCAATTCCGGCCACCCTGCCAAAACCCTCACAAGCATCGCATGCCCCAAAAGGATTGTTAAACGAAAACATCTGTGGTGTTGGTTCCATAAACTCGATGCCGTCTCGTTCAAACCGCTCGCTGAAAAGCATCTCCTCTCCGTCTCTGATCTTGAGAGAGCAACGTCCGTACCCCTCCAGAAAAGCCGTTTCTACCGATTCCGCAATCCGGCTTCTGGTTGCATCATCATCCCTGACGGCCAGACGGTCCACCAGCACCCGGTGATATTCAGGGTCAACAGAACCGGGTTTCATTTCATCCCTGGTAAGATCCGTAACCGATTCGTCCCTCACATCCAGCAGACGGGTAAATCCCTTCTCCAAAAGAAGCTGAATCATGGAGTCCGGACCCTCCGCTTTCTCCGGATCTATCGGGAAAAGAACGTAAAACCTGGTTTTCTCCTTATGAGTGGAATAGAGCTCTTCAATAACGGAGCCGGGGCGGTCTTTTTTAACCATTTTACCAGAGACCGGTGAAATGGTTTTTCCGATACGGGCAAAAAGCAGCCTCACGTAGTCGTAGATTTCCGTAGAGGTGCCAACAGTGGATCTGGGATTGCTGCTTGTTGTTTTCTGCTGAATAGCCATAGCCGGAGAGATTCCATGCATATAGTCCACATCCGGCTTGTCCATGCGCTCCAGGAACTGCCGGGCATAACTCGACAGGCTCTCCACATAGCGGCGCTGCCCTTCTGCGTAAATGGTATCAAAGGCGAGGCTGGACTTTCCTGAGCCGGACACCCCCGTAACTACCGTAAGCCTGTTCCGGGGAATTTCAACATCGATATTTTTCAGATTGTGAACCCTGGCTCCCTTGATCACAATAGGCCTGCTGTGCCCGGAACCGTTCGTTCCTGATCGTTTTTCTGTTGTGGCTGCGTCCGTTTTTGGCATATTATAAACTCCTTTCAATTGCTGAAAAATACGAAAAGTCGCACTGAAAGCCTTTGCGTTTCAGATACATGGTACTGTAAACCTCCGGGTATCCATGAATCGTTCTTTTTTATACAAACTGTACCGTATGAAGAACCGGCCACTTCCATTTGCCGGTTCATCACCGGGCTGTTTCCATTGGAAGTTTATGGCTTTCATCCCTGGAAGGGCAACACCTCTTTCTTCAAAATTTGCAGGAAATGCCACAAAAGATCCGGCAGGCCATGAATCTTGCTCTACGTTTCAGACAGAGCCTCAGGAAATTCCGGATGACATGTAAGCCTGATGAGCTGTTTTTGATGGTGGCGAATATGGGTCTGCATAAAACCCAGGGTCTGGTTCATATTCATCACTCCGGCCCTTGGATGCCGATACAGTTCTCCTGCCAAAATCTCATCCTTTTGCACTTCAATAAAAGCTTCGATTTCAGAAAAAAGGGCGTCCCACTCGCTCACCATCTGTGTCAGTTCAGGCGCCTCTTCCGATACCTGTGCGACCTTCGGAGCTTTAAAACGGATGGGTGACCAGAGGGCTATTTTCAGAATAAATGACCGCAAAGCAGATCCTGCTCCTGCCCTGGGGATCTCTTTTTTCCCGGAAACGGTTCTGTGAATTAAAAGCATCGACTGTTTTTCGGCTGTGATCAGATGCTTCATGATCTGCAGGGCATTCCATCCATCAGGAGCAGATCTGAACTGCTGCTGCCGGGGTGACAGGACCAGAACAGCATTGATAAATTCCTTTCGCTCGTGGTTGTAAAGGTGAGAAGCTTTCCGGACCTGTTCTTTCATTGGGATCTGATTATGGATCGGATGATGAAATAATAATCAATCCCCTCATGATTGAAAACAGAATCGGCTCCGATTCCTGGTATTTCCGGCAATTTATTGCTGATTACCTTTTGGTTTCAAAGAGATCCTTTCAGCAAAGCACCGCTTCATCGGCTTCTTGCTCACGGCCTCTGTTCAGCCTCTCACTGCAACACGGTTTTCTGATTTGGAAACTCACCTGACACCATGGCGGGCAAGGGCATCATCCCCTGTGGCGATGAGTGCTTCTCTTCCTGCCTGATACTCCGGGTCTGCTATTTCTGCGACTTGAGGTGTGTCCGCTATTCCCGTTGCTGTTGGACTGCCTTCCCTGTTGCGGGGGTTCAGCATCATGCTCAATCAGCGGGAAATCGTGACCATCGATTACGGGAATTTTCCGCCGGATCAGTTTTTCAATATCGCGCAGATAGGCTTTCTCACCGGCATCAACAAATGAAAGAGCGGTGCCGGACATCCCGGCACGACCCGTTCGACCGATTCTGTGCACGTACGTTTCCGGGATATTTGGAATTTCGTAATTGATAACATATTTCAATTCATCCACATCAATTCCCCGTGCGGCAATGTCGGTTGCAACAAGTACACGGGTGCTTTGATCCTTAAAATTACTGAGGGCTTTCTGACGTGCACTCTGAGATTTATTTCCGTGAAGAGCCTCCGCCTGAATATTCTTATTGTTCAGCATCTTCACCACCTGATTGGCTCCGTGCTTGGTTCGGGTAAAGACGAGCGTTGACCCGTTATCCTCTTCACTAAGCACTTCTACAAGTAGATGCTTCTTGTTGCCTTTATCCACAAAGTAGATTCCCTGGCGGATTTTGTCCACCGTAGCAGATTCCGGCGTAACTTCAACACTCACCGGTTTATGAAGAATGGTGGAGGATAGTTTTACGATTTCAGGAGGCATGGTTGCCGAAAAGAAGAGCGTTTGCCGTTTTACCGGCAGCACTTTCAACAGCTTCTTGATATCATGAATAAAGCCCATGTCAAGCATCCGGTCGGCTTCATCCAGTACAAAAATTTCAATATCTGAAAGGGATATAAAACCCTGGTTCATCAGGTCGAGCAGGCGGCCGGGTGTGGCCGTGAGGATATCGATCCCCTGCTTTAACTCTTTGATCTGGCTTTTCTGATTTACTCCCCCAAAAATAACTGTGGTGGTCAGGCCTGTATAGCGCCCGTAACGCTGAAAACTTTCATCAATCTGGATGGCAAGTTCCCGGGTGGGTGTAACAATCAGGCTTCTGATTTTGCGGTTTCGATCCGTGGTTCTGTTTACCGCCAGGCGTTCCAGAATCGGGATCGCAAAAGCGGCTGTTTTACCGGTTCCGGTCTGTGCGCAGCCGAGAAGATCTTTCCCTGAAAGGGCGATCGGTATGGCTTGTTCCTGAACGGGAGTTGGGTTCGTGTATCCTTCTGCTTTTAAAGATCTGAGGATTGGATCTGACAGGTTCAGCGTAGTAAATGACATAGATTGTATAAAATGAAAAAAGCCGTGCTTAAAAAAGCACGGCTTTAGAAAGTGTGCATGAAGATACGGAAACTATGGGTAAGTTCTATGCACTGATACCGAGGGCAATCCGTGGCAGTTTTTTAACCCCATTGTTTTCACTCCCCCGGATAAACCACCACCCCGTCCACAATCACGGCATTTACGAGGGTCAGATATTCAAAAGGGTCTCCGTCAAAGAGTACCAGATCTGCATCTTTTCCTCGTTCGAGTGAACCAATTCGGTTTTCCACTCCCAGAATCTGTGCCGCACCCAGTGTAGCGGCGTAGAGTGCATTCTCCATTCCCAGGCCGTTGGCTGCCGCAATTGCCGCTTCATACCGCACTACGCGCGATTTTGGGACATATCCTTCAAACCCGCTCTGAAAGGTGAAGGGGATTCCGGCCTCTTTCAGCAGTGCCGCAGTTTCATAGCTGGCATTTTTGGCTTCGCCAAAGGGACGGATCATGGGCGGGTGCAGAATCACCGGCACCCCTGCTTCCCGGATTTCATCCAGTACCAGATAGGCTTCCGCCGCTCCGTCGAGAAGCATTCTGAAGCCAAACTCTCTCTGAATCCGAAGGGCTGTAATGATGTCGCTTGCTGTATGGGCGGTAACCATTGCTGATATTTTACCGTCCATCAGATCCGCCAGTACCTCCATCTTCAGGCTTCGGGTCTGATTCTCACCTGCCGCACGCTTTTCGGCATAATCCTTTGCGCGTATCAGTTCCTGCCGGAGTACCGCTACCAGCCTGGATCGGGTTCCGGGAGAGCTGAAGTTGTTCCGTACACCGGAGCCAAGCGTAATCGCAATCGCCGTTGTTGAATCCAGAAGCGCTTCATCCACGGTTGAACCTGCTGTTTTCACCAGCATCGTCTGACCGCTGATCACCGCACCGGGGCCATGACCCGTATGGATGGTGGTGATCCCCTTGCTGTTCAGAAAAGCAACCAGATACTCCCTCGCGTTGTAGGCATCCAGTGCCCTGAGTTCCGGCTGTATCGGACCGGAAGTGTCGAGCTGATCCTGATCATGCTGCTGGTTGTAGTATCCCGCCAGTCCCACCACCGATCTTCCGTCGATGAACCCCGGGGTGACTACCTTTGCCTCATGCACGGTATATCCGGATGGAATCCGGACCCGGCTTTCACTGCCCACCCGCTCAATTTTGCCATCACGAATCAGCACGACTCCGTTCTGAATCGGATCTCCATCCATGGTATAGATGATTTCTCCTTTCACTGCAATCTGCGCGGTTGTGACCGGTGCATTCAGAAAAAGAGAAATTATAACCAAAGTAAGTGTCATGCCGGCTGTACGGGCTACTCTTCCCATCAAATTGAATGCAGTGATCCTCATTGTTTTTTCAGTTCTTTTCATATTCAGTCCCCTCAATCGTGATGATGGTGATGTGCGGATGAACGGAAGATCTCATATCCTCCCGTTGCGTAGATGCGGTCTTCCGGGTTGTCACGGTCCCAGACCTTTTCGCCCTCGATCCATGTCTGTTCAACATGCGTGTAGATACTGAACGGATCTCCGGAGAGGATAATGAAATCTGCATCCTTGCCCGGCTCCAGAGAACCCACCCGGTGAGCGATATCCATCATTGCAGCACCGTTCAGTGTAAGAGCTTTCAGCGCCATCTCCCGGCTCATTCCCTCCTTGACAGCCATCACGGCTGAACGGAGTAAGAAGCGTGAATCGACAATGGGGTCATCGGAATGGAATGCGAACAGTGCCCCCGACTCCTCCAGTTCCCGCCCGTTGATATTGAGCAGATTGATCGCCTCCAGTTTTCCGCCCGGCGAATCGAGTGTGATGATAGATGCCGGATACCCGGCGGCGGCAATTTCATCAGCTACTTTCCAGGCTTCACTCACATGCTGCAGCACCATTCGGTACCCAAATTCGTCAGCCAGCCGGATCGCGGTAAGTATATCATCATGACGGTGGGTGTGATGGTGTACAATTCTCTTTCCCTCCAGCACTTCCACAAGAGCCTCCATCTGCAGATTCCGGGCCGGCATTTTTTCCGGATCTCCATCCGCTTCATCCAGCTTTGCCTTATACTCCTGCGCCTGCACAAAAAGCTCACGCACCATGGCAGCCGATTTTGCACGCGTTCCCGGGGAACCCGCCGCACGAAGCGGGTTGGTTCCGTTGGCCATCTTCAGGCCCCCGTAAATACCGGTCTGTTCATCCACCACAATGAGCATCTCTTCGATAGTATTGGCCGGCCGCGGTTTCACATAGACAGTCTGGCCGCTCATCAGATGGCCGGATCCCGGCATGATATTCACGGATGTGAGACCGCCCGACAGTGCTTTCCGGAATGTGCTGCTGCGCGGGTCAATGGTATCCATTATTCTCACGTCGGGATGAAGTGTGGCAGAACGGTCACCACCGTCTCCCTCTCCAATATGTGAGTGTGTATCTACAAGACCGGGCATAATCACTTTGCCTCTCATATCAAACGGAATGGCGTTGGCGGGAATCTCTACCTCCCCGGCGGCCCCCACTGCAACAACTACTCCGTTCTGTACAATGAGTACACCATTCGGAATCGGGTCCCCTGCAATGGGGATGATCTCTGCTCCCGTAAAGAGGTGCGGCCTCTCCTGCGCCATCAGCAGGATGGGCAGCAGACAAAACAGAGCCATCAAAAACAATCTTTTTTTCATCACTCGGAAATTTTGGGTTCTGGTTACTCCGGAATCGTTCCACTCACTCCCGGCCAGGCAATCCGATACTGCAATCAGGCTGGCCTGAGTATTCCTGGCTGGATAAATGATGAAGTGGCGGGGTTCCGTTTAACATGCAATAAAATGCATGGTGAACATAGCTATTTCATGGCCGTTTTAAAAACAAAAAAAAGCCTGTATCCAAAAATTGAATACAGGCTCACTCTAACAGGGTTATGAAATGGTCTCCAAACACCGGTTCAATCAGAATCCGTCTGTTGCCGTGATTCCGAACCTGTGAAAAGCTGCCACTGATGCTTAAAAGGCTATTTCACAGCATTGGCGATGGCATCCACATAGTCGAGCTTCTCCCATGTAAACTCGTCCCGGCCAAAATGGCCATAGGCGGCTGTCTCCAGAAATCCGGGAGTCTTGAGTTTAAACCGGGATACAATCGCCGCGGGTGTCATGTCAAACACGCGGGTGATCGCCTCCGCAAGCTGCTTGTCGCTCACTTTGCCTGTACCGTATGTATTCACATTGATGGAAACGGGATCAGCCACACCAATGGCGTACGCCACCTGAACCAGGCACTCCTCTGCAAGGCCGGCCGCAACCACATTTTTGGCAATGTGGCGGGTTGCGTAAGCAGCACTTCGATCCACCTTGGAAGAGTCCTTTCCGGAAAAGGCTCCGCCGCCATGCGCTCCGCGTCCACCGTAGGTATCCACGATAATCTTGCGGCCGGTAAGGCCGGTATCTCCGTGCGGACCACCGATCACAAACTTTCCGGTTGGGTTCACATGCAGAATGGTATCTGCGTCCATCAGATCGGCCGGTATCACGGCTGAGATCAGGTGTTTTTTAATATCGGCCTTGATTTGCGACTGATCCACTCCCTCGTCATGCTGGGTGGAGATTACGATGGTATCCACACGTTTGGGCTTGTTGTTTTCATCATACTCGACAGTTACCTGGCTCTTGCTGTCGGGAGCCAGATAGGGCATCAGCGCGGTCTCTTTACGGATATGAGCCAGTTTCTTCAGAAGCTCGTGAGAGTACTGCAGGGTCATCGGCATGAAGGCAGGTGTTTCGGTTGTGGCATATCCGAACATCATACCCTGATCGCCGGCACCCTGAGCCTTATTGTCGCCTTCGTCCACTCCCATCGCGATATCTGCACTCTGCTGATGGATCGCTGAAACCACACCGCAGGAATCTGCATCAAAACGGTAGGATGCTTTGGTATATCCGATTCGTCGGATCACCTCGCGCACGGTTTCCTGGATGTCCACATAGGCTGTGGTACGCACTTCACCGGCCACAACAGCCAGCCCGGTCGTAACGAGGGTTTCCACAGCCACTCTTGATTCAGGATCCTGTGAAAGCATTGCGTCCAGGATTGCATCGGAGATCTGATCGGATACTTTATCCGGATG
This sequence comes from Balneolaceae bacterium, assembly GCA_007693745.1. GTDB lineage: Bacteria > Bacteroidota > Rhodothermia > Balneolales > Balneolaceae > Rhodohalobacter. Next base: position 40,126 of record REDA01000031.1, on the reverse strand, counting down.
CCCTTCCGATACAGATTCTGAGGTAAAAAGATTTTTCATATCAGTCTTCAAACATTGTGTTTCGGTTATATCCTTAAAATTTAAGGAAATTTTTGTACAATAATTTCGGCCATTTGGCTTCTTTTTTGATGATTGTGTTGTAATTCGATGCACAATCCCGCATCTGTTTTTGGTGACAAAACAACTCTTTCAAAAAAGGCCGGGAGTATCTTTTCCGGCACCCTTGTTTTCCGGTTTTACATTCAGGTAATCGTATGACTTCATGGTGACAACCCTTCCCTTGGGGGTTCGCTGCATAAAACCCTCCTTAATTAAAAATGGCTCATACACCTCCTCAATTGTTCCTTTGTCTTCCCCCACAGCAACAGAGAGCGTTCCGAGTCCCACAGGGCCGCCCTTATAGTTTTCAATGATCGCTCTGAGGATTCGCACATCCATATCATCCAGCCCGTTGCGATCCACATCCAGCGCATTGAGTGCCTTATCTGCTATCTTGTCATCGATCGTATCCAGCCCATCCACCTGAGCAAAATCCCGTGTCCGGCGCAGCAGTTTGTTGACAATCCTCGGAGTCCCCCGGCTCCTTCTTGCAATTTCATATGCCCCGGTTTCGGTGATTCCAAAACCGAGAATATGAGCTGTCCGAAGGGCGATTCTCTGCAGCAGTTCCGAATCGTAGTAGTCCAGCCTCATATCAATTCCAAAGCGGGCACGCAGTGGTGCGGTGAGCAGACCCTTTCTGGTTGTCGCCCCGACAAGGGTAAATTCATTAAGATCGATCTGGACACTGCGGGCATTGGGCCCGGAATCGATCACGATATCCAGTTTGTAATCCTCCATGGCTGAGTAGAGATACTCTTCCACAACCGGGTTGAGCCGGTGAATTTCATCAATAAAAAGAACATCTCCCTTTTCGAGATTGGTGAGGAGGCCGGCAAGATCCCCCGGCTTTTCCAGAACCGGGCCTGTGGTGGGCCGTATCTGTACCCCCATCTCCCTGGAGATGATATAGGCCAGCGTGGTTTTTCCCAGACCGGGAGGGCCGGAAATAATCACATGATCGAGAGCTTCCGCTCTTTTTTTCGCTGCCTGGATAAAAACGGACAAATTATTGATGACTTTTTTCTGCCCGATAAACTCCTGTATAGAGGAGGGGCGAAGATGTTCATCCGCAACAGGGTCTTTCTCATCAGCATTTAAAAGTGGATTCTGCACGTAATCTTTTTGTTTGATATTCAGATGGATGCTCACGGAAACAATGGAATCGGTTTTACTACTGCCCCCGTACCCAATTCACTGCTTTACGAATCAGTGCAGCAATAGAGATCTTTACTGTTCCGTTTCAAAGAGAAGTTACAAATAGTTGACAAAGTTTACTCAACAGGTTCCCGTCAGATCAACAGATCGCTGCCGGGCAGAGATTTTTTTCAAATCATCCGCGCCTTTGATACCTTTACCTGTCAGGATTGCAACTCTGAATTTATGTCCGGAATCTGCTTTCACTGCGATATAATTTACTCAAAGAGGCGTCAGGAAACATCGATTCCAAACGAATTCACTCCCTTTCAGGAGAAAGCACCGAAGTAACTAAATTTTCAACCTTATGTCTGAATCAACCAAAAAATCAGGATCCGGTTTCGAACCCATAAATCTTTTGGACATCGGGGAAGGTAAACCAAAGCCAAATCCGCTGAAGAACAAGGTATTAAAGAGCAAGGGCCTCAATAAGGACCCTCGCAGCAGTGATTTAAAAATCTTTGGGAAAAACTATTTCGATAACTATGAGCTAAGCTGGCTGAAGTTTAACTGGAGGGTACTGGCTGAAGCGCTAAACCCTAAAAATCCGCTTCTGGAGCGAACCAAATTTATCGGGATCGTCTGCTCCAACCTCGACGAATTTTTTCAGAAACGGGTTGGAGGTCTGAAAAGACAGGTGCATGCGGGTGTTACGGAGCTGACTGTGGACGGGCGTACTCCAGAGGAACAGCTGGCTGAAATTCGTCATGAAGTCCTGAAAATGATAAAGGCATACCGGAACTGTTTTTTAAAAGAAATTTTACCGGCACTGGAAATAGAGGGGATCCGTATCACGCCTTACAATGATCTCTCTGATGAACTGAAAGTGAGGGCGGATGATTATTTTGAAAAACAGATTTATCCGATCGTTACCCCTCTTGCTGTGGATCAGGCGCATCCGTTTCCATTTATCTCCAACAAAAGCCGTTCCCTTGCAATCAAGCTGCGAAACCCGAGGAGTGGTGAAATTCTATTCGCGAGAATAAAAATTCCAACCAACCGGCCTCGCTGGATTGAACTGGAGCAAAGTGATGAGGCAGTTACTCTGTTGTCCGTAAAAGATCTGATCGTTGAGAAACTGATGCGTTTTTTCCCGGGCATGGAGGTATTGAGTGCAAATATTTTCAGGGTGACCCGAAATGCTGATATCGAGCGAAACGAAGAGGAAGCTGACGATCTCCTGGAGATGATTGAAGATGAATTGAGAGAGCGGAAGTTCGCCGAGGTGGTTCGGCTGGAGATTGACCGCAATATGCCCAGAGATATTCGCACATCCCTTCTGAACAATCTCAACATCCAAGATCAGTATGTATTTGAAATGGAGGGTCCCATCGGTCTCGCCGACGTAACCCAGTTGTGTAAACTTGGCGGGTTCCCTCATTTGAAATCTGACAGCTGGGTACCGGCACTGCACCCGGTGTTCAGGCACCCTCTGGACGAAAGTGCTCCAAACATTTTTCAGGTTATCAAGAATGGTGATTTTCTGGTCCATCATCCCTACCACAGTTTTGAAACGTCAACGCAGCGCTTTATTGAAGAAGCTGCCAATGACCCCAAGGTACTTGCCATCAAGCAGACTCTCTACAGGACCTCCAGCGATTCTGCTGTGATGCATTCGCTGATTAAAGCGGCTGAAGATGATAAACAGGTAGCCGTACTTGTTGAGCTGAAAGCCCGGTTTGATGAAGAACAGAATATTACCTGGGCTCAAAAGCTTGAAAAAGCGGGGGTTCATGTTTCCTATGGAATTCCGGGACTTAAAATTCACTCCAAGCTGACGATTGTTGTCCGGGAGGAAACTGCCGGACTGCGGCGCTATGTTCACATCGGTACCGGAAATTATCATCCCGATACTGCGCAGCTGTACGAAGATCTTGGTCTGTTCACCTGCGACGACGAACTGGCCACAGATGTCACGAATGTCTTCAACCTGCTGACCGGTTATGCACCGGAGCAGACATTTCAAAAAACCTTTGTAGCTCCCAGGCATCTTCGCAGCAATATTGTAAAACTGATTGATGGAGAGATTCAGGAGGCACTTGAAGGACGTAAAGCGCAAATCATTGCCAAGATGAACAGCCTTGAAGACCCTCTGATTATTCAAAAACTGTATGAGGCTTCCCAGGCCGGTGTTGAAACCGACCTGATCGTCAGGGGTGTTTGCCGGCTCATTCCCCAAAAACCGGGTTTAAGTGAAAAAATCCGCGTCCATTCAGTGATTGGCAGGTTTCTGGAGCATTCACGCTGTTATTATTTCCATAAAGGAGGAGAAGATGCATGGTATATCGGATCCGCAGACTGGATGCACAGAAACCTGGATGCACGGGTAGAGGTACTGGCACCCATTGAAAACCCGGAACTGAAACGGTATCTGGGTTTCATGATGAGGATCTACCTTCACGACAACACACAACGGTGGATGATGAAGCCGAATGGGAACTATGTGAAAGTGAAAAAGAAAAAGTCTGATAAAAAACTGGCCTCACAGCAATTTTTCATGGATCACACCAAGAATCTGAATGAGCCGATTCCGAGATCTTTCATGAAACATTGACCGGGGCAGGAGCCCTGTATCCATCCGGTACGTCTCCTTTTGTCGATCCTTTTTCACTCTGCGGCTGCGCCACTCAATCTTTTTTAACAAGAAACCGATCCAGTTCTCTGATGAGGTTCAGTGCTTCTTCAGCAAAGCGGCCGTTGAAATGATACACATCAAATGCCGTGTCGCGAGCCCTTCCCGCTTTCCCTTGACGCAGGTAACTGTGAGCCAGATACCAGAGTGCCTGCTCATGGATGAAAATATTTTCAGGTTCTGTTTTACTCACAGAGTAAAACCGGGCGGCCGCATCATCATATTCACCAAGATTGAAATAAATGATGCCCAGATTCATTTCAATAATCAATTGCTGATCCGGGGAGAGTTCGCTTTCGAGAAGCCGGTTATAGATCTCTTCCGATTCCCGGAATGCCGATCCATAGGCAAGACCAAGCGCCTCATTAATCCGGATATCTGTTTCTGTGGCTGTCTGAGAATCAGAACGGAAGATTTCGGCACTGAGCATATCCCTGTAATCAATCACCCCGATCGCAAGCTGATCGGGTTTTGGCGGATTTGAGAGGGTAAACAGATAAAGAAATAATGAGATGAGCAGCAGGGCCGCAACCGGCCATATCCAAACCGTTGCAGTGTATTCCCTGGTTTTCTCCGACTCCTTTATTTCCGGTTGTTTCTGAACCTTTTCACGAATCAGACTTCTGAGATGAAGCTCTGTTTCGAATTGCTGATATGACGACGAATCCGCAATGAGCTCTCTCCAGAGTTCATCAATTTCCGGCTGCGTCAATTTCCCATTAAGGTACCTATCGATTTTTTTTGTCAGTGCAATAGCTTTGTCTTCAGTCATCATTATCTATATTGAAAACGCTGTCTGCCATAACAAACAGTGTTTTTTTGTTATTTTTTCAGGACCTGATATTCAGTCCGGGTTTTTTCTGTACCCTCAATTTTCATTATGAGACAGTACATTCAATTCCCGACCTGCTTCTCTCTTCTTTTATGAACCACTATCCGCTCATTCCTTACAAAAATTTTTTCAGGTTATTTCAGTTTTTTGGCTACACAGGAATTCAACAGTTTAATTGCCCGGTGCCTTCTGACCCATGCGTTGGTTACGGAAATGTTAAACTCCTCAGCCACATCTTCCGATTCAGCGTTGGGATGTGCAAGCAGAAACTCTATGAGCAAACGGTAGTGACTGCTCAGTTTACCTATACAACCCGCCAGTAATTCCCTCTTTTCCCGGTCCACCAGATCCCATACCTGATTGGGTTCGACGGGGATCATATCGCTCTCGGGTTCGCCACTGTTCAGTTGTTCCTTTCGAATGATCTTCAGATAATTGTGCCTCACTCCCGTCTGCATATAGCTTAGCAGACCGGACGGTGTAGTTATTTCATTCCGCCTGATTTTTGGGATTAGATATTCAAACATATTCTGGACTGCATCCTCTGCAAGATCCGGAGCAGCGCCCATGGTAGCGACAAGATAATTCTTTAGCCTTGGATGCAGCTCAGCACAAATTCTGTCCGTTTCACGTCTGTCTTCCGATTGAATTGCTTTAACTAAATTTGAATAGTCCATTCATCTCACCATTTCGATCACTTTTTCATTTTCATTTACTCCACAGTTCACATTTATAAAGTTAATTTCCGCATTATCCTGCCACTGGAGACTTTGCAAATCCTTCTTACAGTCAATCCTGTACGGATCAGTCCGCCGCCGGCCGTAATGAGTTTTACAGCAGTTGCTTTGATTTAAAGCTGATGAAGTCATTTCCTGCAACAATGATATGATCTGTTACAGGTATCCCGAGCAGGCGGCCCGACTCTGATATTCTTCTTGTAAGAAGGAGATCTGCCGAAGACTCCTTCAGCTGGCCGGACGGATGGTTATGAATCAGCAGGATACTGTTCGCCTGATGCAAAATCGCCTGCCTCAAGACTTCCGCCGGCTCTACAATCGTTGCGGTACTGCCTCCGGAACTGATTTTCTTGTACCCTGTCAGCACTTTTGAATTATTCAAAAAGCCTACATAAAATTCTTCATGGGTTAAATCTCTTAATAATGGTATAAAATATGCAGCAGCCAGTTCCGGTGATGTAATTTTAACTTCATCCCCCAATGAAGCAACCTGCATTCGCCGGGACAATTCGAACATGGCCTGCATTGTAATCGCCTTTACTTTTGCCACACCCGGAATCACCATTAAAGACTGCCAGCTCTGCCTGGAAAGATTTCTGAGGCCTTTAAAATGCTGCATCAGTGCTCTGGACATCTCAATCACATTTAATGATCTGGTTCCGGTTCGCAATATAATGGCAAGCAACTCTGCATCTGAGAGAGAGTCAGCCCCATACTTCAGCAACTTCTCCCTTGGCTGTTCATCTACCTGCATTTCACGAACACTGCGTCCGGAATATCTTGTCAGATTAAATTCTTCTATTTCCATTCCCTGGTATTGATATTCTGTTGTTACAGATCAATGATCTGTTTTATTTCAATTCCTTACAGACTTTTTGTTTTCCTTTGCATTTTTTCTGAAGATTTTTCCGGGGGCTTGGATAAACCGATTCAATACCCTCAAATAATTGGGGTCTGTATTGCCCCGAATTTCCTGGAATTGACTCATTCCCGCTTTCATTCATCTCTTTCTTACTGAATCGAACCGGTTCAGATATTCATATTTATTTTACTGTGGATTCAATTATCTTACAGAGATATGGAACCGATTTATTGATTGTACAGCCTGATGAATGACTGATCATATAGCACTGTTCGGGATAGGTTAAGATAATTCAAAGCTGATAACCTGATCATCTCAAAATGAACCATAATCAGCAATTTGAGATGATCAGATAAGAAACTGCATCTGCCTGGACAGATTCAAATTTTTACCGGATAAAAAATTAATTATGGTATCAAAGGAACGGCAGGGGTTCGAAGAAGCTTTACAGAAACTGGAGACCATTGTGGAAGCTCTCGGAGATCAGGAGATTTCACTTGAAAATTCAGTAGAATTGTATGAAGAAGGACTCAAACTCTCTAAATATTGCATGGAAACCCTTGAAAATGCATCTTTAAGGATTGAGAAGCTGGAAACCTCCGACACCCTCGATGATAACAAAGCCGACTCATAATATGGATTCAACCATCCCGGAAGCAGGCCCGCTTCTTAAAAATATCCACTCTCCTGCCGATCTGAAATCCCTTTCCGCCGATCAGTTACAGCAGGTTTGTGACGAACTCAGGGAATATATCATTGATACCGTATCAGTTTATGGCGGCCATTTTGGAGCCAGTCTCGGCGTGGTTGAACTGACCGTTGCACTGCACTACGTTTACAACACTCCCGAAGATCAGCTCATCTGGGATGTGGGACATCAGGCATACGGACATAAAATTCTCACCGGCAGAAGAGAGGAGTTTCACACAAATCGAAAATATCTCGGTCTTTCCGGTTTTCCTAAACGAACAGAAAGTGAATATGACGCTTTTGGAGTAGGCCACTCAAGCACTTCCATTTCTGCCGGACTCGGCATGGCGATTGCCAGAGATCTTGATAAAAGTGACAAAAAGATTGTATCCATTATCGGTGACGGTGCCATGACCGGAGGCATGGCTTTTGAAGCCATGAACAATGCCGGTGCGCTCAATTCAGATCTTTTGGTGATCCTGAATGACAATAATATGTCCATTGACCCCAATGTAGGAGCACTCAAAGAGTATCTCGCTGAAATCACCACCAGCAAAACCTTCAATAAGATGAGGGATGAAGTGTACGATCTGCTCGGTCATTTTAAGTCGGCAGGCGATACCATGCGTAAGGCTGCATCCAGACTGGAACGGGTGATGACAGCAGCCATAACCCCTGGAGCTCTGTTTCATGCACTTGGATTTAAATACTACGGCCCGGTTGACGGCCACAATGTGGATACTCTCAGAAGGCATCTTGAAGACCTCAGGGCTGTATCAGGACCCAAACTCCTTCATATTGTTACCGTAAAGGGCAAGGGATTTGCACCTGCCGAACGTGAACAGACCAAGTGGCATGCACAAAGCAGTCCGTTTGATAAAATTACAGGTAAATCTCTCAATCCTGTGTCCAATGGCAAGCCATCCGCACCAAAATACCAGGACGTTTTTGGCGATACCCTGGTGGAACTTGCTGCCATGAACGAAGATATTGTGGCCATCACACCGGCAATGCCGAGTGGTTCCAGCCTCTGGCCCATGATGAAGACATATCCCGAAAGATCGTTCGACGTCGGTATTGCCGAACAACACGCCGTAACGTTTGCTGCCGGACTTGCAACACAGGGGAAAAAACCTTTCGCGGCACTCTATTCGACTTTCCTGCAACGTGCCTACGATCAGGTAATCCACGATGTTGCCATACAGAAACTTCCGGTCGTCTTCTGTATCGACCGGGCGGGCCTTGTAGGGGCAGATGGCCCCACTCACCACGGACTTTATGATGTTGCTTTTCTCAGGACGGTTCCCAACATGATCCTCTCCTCTCCGTTAAATGAGCAGGAGTTACGCGACATGCTTTACACCGCTTCTATCCACAATGAGGCCTCCTGGGCAATCCGCTATCCGCGTGGCGCATCCACCGGTATGGTAGTCAGAGAAGGATTCGAACCGGTTGAAATTGGCCGGGGTGTAATGCTGCAGGAAGGAGACAAAGTTGCTGTGCTAAGCTTTGGTCCCATTGGAAAATATGTGACGGAAGCCGCAGCTCTTCTTGAAGAGGAGGGAATTCAAATAGGTCACGCCGACATGCGGTTCGCCAAGCCACTGGATACAGATCTAATCGACCGCATACTTTCCTCCTATCATCAGATCATTACGATTGAAGATGGTGCCAAACTTGGAGGGTTCGGTTCTGCTGTTGCCGAATATGTGGCTGAAAAGGGTGCGTCCGTTCCTGTAAAAATCATGGGCGTACCGGATGCCATCATCGAACACGGGACACAGCGGCAGCTTCATGATGAAGCAGGAATCGGTCCCGCAGGGATAGCCGAAGAGGTACGGTACTCGCTGGGAGTGTCTGTCAAGGAGTAAAAATGTGAGACGTTACACACTAAGTGATTTCGACTATCACCTCCCTGATGAGCTCATCGCGCAGATCCCTGCAACCCCCAGAGATCACTCGAGGCTTCTGGTGTATGATCGATCCAATCAGAGTATTTCCGACGACTATTTCTATAATATAGATCGCTACCTGTCACCCGGCACCAGCCTGGTCGTTAATAATAGCAAAGTAGAAAAGTGCCGTCTCCTATTCGATCAGGGAAAGACCGAAATCTTTGTCACAAAAACCCTCAATCCGCATAGTGTGGAAGCGATGGTCAGGCCCGGGAAAAAATTCAGGCAAGGAAGCAGAAGAGCCGTGGCTGAGGGGATAACCGTTGAAACCACTCACATCGCACCAGACGGTGTGAGAACTCTTCAGCTCAGCAAACCAATCGATCACCCGTTATTCGATCCGTTCAGAAGAACCCCCTTCCCGCCATACATTGAAACCGAAGAATCTCTGTCGGGCCGGTATCAGACTCTTTTTGCCAAAGATGAGGGAAGCAAGGCGGCTCCTACTGCCGGACTCCATTTCACTGCCGGCCTGATGGATAAAATAAGAGACAAGGGATTTCAATTCGCTGAACTCACACTCCATGTTGGGCTTGGAACGTTTGCACCGGTAAAAACAGAACTGATTGAAGAACACTCCATGCACTCCGAATGGTATCGTATCACACCGGAACAGGCTGCCGGACTGAACGCTGCGCGCTCAATCACTGCTGTGGGCACAACCAGCCTGCGGGTACTCGAATCGGTTGCCGGTGACGACAAATTATTTTCTGCCTGCAGCGGGCAAACAGATATTTTCATCACACCCGGGTACCAGTTTAAAGCTGCAGATCATCTGATCACCAACTTCCATCTGCCGAAAAGCACCCTGTTAATGCTGATTTCAGCTTTTGCAGGATTTGAAGAAGTGAAGAGGCTTTACAAGCACGCAATTGAGAAAAAATACCGGTTCTACTCCTTCGGGGATGCCATGCTTATTCTTTAGAACCCGGCTATGAAACATCTTTTTGATCAGACGTTTCATACTGCTTTTTGTACGCTTTTGTGATGGTCTGATTCATGTGGCGTTTGTAGTTTTCATACTCATAACGCCGCACCCTGAAAGAGGATCTGTACGATCCGTCATTACACTCAACATTGAGCCGGACAGGGTCTTCTGTCTCGGTAATCACAACGCGAATATCACCGAGCTTATAGGATTCAATTTCCTTGTTTTGATTCTCTTCTGTCATGTTTTTCCGTTACTGAATCAGATTTCCATTACCTTAATCGAAAACAGTGTTCAACCATTCGTTTCACAGCCAATTTCAATCGGAGCTTGTGATACACCCGTTTGCAGCGTGTTGAAAGATACACTTTTTGGATTTAAGAAAATGAATGCTCATTTTTAGCACTGTTGATCACTTTGTAAATTTTGAAATCATCTGTTCAAATAATTTCTGATCTTCAGTGCGGCAGAGCGGTTATCACGAGAGCTGACAACCTGACTCTGCTCACATATCTAAAATAATCCTCCAATCCTGAAACTACGATCTGATGAAACCTTCTCTTCTGCTTTTATTCTCTTTTCTCATCTTTTTCTCCTGTACAGGTGAAGATACGACTGAACTGACTCCAACCCTCCCCGCCGAATCACCACAGGAGCAGTTTTTTGCCACTCTATTTTCGCTCTGCGGAGAAACCTTTGCCGGTGAGTCCACCTATCCGGAAGATGGTGAACACGTCCTTACAGGCAATGAACTCCGGGCTGTCGTAAAAACCTGTACCGACGAATATATCAAAGTTGATTTCCTTCGGGAGTCTGACACCTGGCATGCGACCTGGGTACTTTCCATGCGTGAAAACGGCCTTCATCTCTATCATGACCATGTTGGAGATAAAACGCCTGAAGAGCTTGGAGAGGATAATCTTTCCGGTTACGGCGGTTATGCCGATGAGCGGGGAAGTGCAACCCGGCAGTTCTTCCCGGCTGATGAAGCCACTGCTGAGATGATCCCGGAGGCGACGACGAACGTCTGGATGATGGAAATGGATCTGGAAACAGGAACATTCGTCTATTACCTGGAAAGACACAGTGAACCCCGTTTCAGGGCAGAACTTACTCTTTCTGAATAGGCCCTAACAACAACCTCTGCAGCCCTGTCGCAATCTCTGACCCGTTGCCGTGCGTAAGCAGCAGTCAGCGGGTAAGTTGTCTCTTTCTTGAGCCGTCTGCATTCATCAGGAAGAGATGTGGGTCTCCGTGCTCGGTGGAGAGATAGGCGATACGGCTGCCACGGGGCGACCAGCTTCCGTAATATTCATGATATTCGCCAGATGTAAGACGCTGCAGTGATGATCCGTCCCGGTTCATGACATAAAGATCGAAATATCCGCTCCGATTCGATGAAAACAGGATTTTAGATCCGTCGGGTGACCATACCGGCGCCATATCTATGGAGGGTGAATTGGTCAGGCGAATCAGGTTACTTCCATCCCTGTCCATCACAAAAATATCAAACGGGCCGTCCCGGTTCGATATAAAGAGGATCTGTTGCCCGTCGGGTGACCATACCGGATCGAGATCAAAGGAATCGGACCAGGTTAAACGTGTTTGATTCCGGCCATCCGCATCCATCACATAGATTTCCGGCTGATAATCCCGGTCTGAGATGAACAGGATGCTGCTCCCGTCCGGAGAGAACTTCGGATGCACATCTGTGGCTCTGTTCTCTGTAAGCGGCCTTCGGTTCCGTCCTCTTCGGTCCATCAGGTAGATTTCATAATTCCCCCTTTCACTGCGAAGGTGGGCTGCAATCGTCCGGCCGTCAACCGACCAGGAGGGCCTGTACCCGTCGCGCGCATAATTCTCATAAAGACCGCGCACCTTATAGAGCACCCGTTCGGGCGGAAAGGGTCCGAAGCGGCTTGGGCGATCCGAATAGTAGGAAATCCACCTGCCGTTTGGAGCCCATGAAGGGTAGAGATCATTAGCCGGATGATTGGAAACCTTCTGGTGTCTGCTTGTCCAGATGTCCACAGTATAGATATCAAATGTACCGCCGTACGAGGCAGCAAAGGCTATTTCATGTCCATTGGGAGACCATGCAGGTGCCGTGTGAAGTGTCTGCGGCAGATAAACCTGCCCGTAAACCGGGAGGCCGAATAACCCTGCCAGAAAAGCCAGGAAATAACACAGAACTGCCGGGAAGTGTGTTCTGCTCATCATTCTATTCGTGTAACTCATATTTCGGAGACTTTGAAAAACTCCTGGTTTTTCAAAGCCCCCATTTCAGGAAATAATGAATTGCCCTGTAAAACGATTGTACGAAACCACACTGCAATTATCAAGATGGGGCAATGGATTTAAACTCTGTTTTCAGTACTCTTAAGCCGGATTAAATACTTCAATGAAAGTATCCGAATCAAAAGCAACATCGTTCCGTTGCAGAACTCTAATCAGCCCTGCTGAGTAGTATTGCACGGTTTCGAATCACACCTTCGGCACTCATTCTTAGCAGGTAGAGTCCACTGGCGAGATTCCCTGAATCAAACTGCAGCTGGTGAGTACCTTGATTCATTTGAGCTGAGAGAATCGTTGCTATTTTTGAACCCTGAACAGAAAAGAGATCCAGCTGAACCCGACTGTCCTGCCCTATTGTAAAATGGATTGTAGTTGATTCAGAAAAGGGGTTCGGATAGTTCGGATGGAGTTGAGTATCGCTATTTCCGTGTGAATCTACCGGGATTTCCGCAGACCCTCCTCTTTCCAGCCAGACCTCATACACTGTATAACTGGCGCTGGTAACCTGGGTCTGATTGGTTGCAAATGGATTGCGGACTGGAGAATCAATACCTCCGACAATATGACCTGCCAAAAACCTGCTTTCCATAATGCTATTTTCAAGAATCACTCCTGTCTCATTTTTTGGAATACCGGGATTTGGAATAAACTCTGCACTGGTCCCCTTCAGCCCGGGCATCTCAAGCGCAAGCGCATACTCAGAAAAAACCCCATTAGCATCTCTTGTCACCCGGCTGATCGTGTTCACAAACGGGACCCGGTCGTCCTGTATCAACTGATCTCCCTGGAAATAGAATTGCGCCAGGCCGCCAAAAAAGAGCATATGAAATCTTCCGCTCGCCTGCTCGTAGAGAGACAGTTTCGGACTGTGATAGTGACTCAACAGCTGGTCAAATTCCGGTACAGGCCGATAAAAACCCTCTTTTCCCACTTCCACATTGTAGAGAAAAGGCAGATCGGCACCGCGCTGAAATACTCCTGTTGATATCATATAACCCGGCTCCCCATCCGGAAAGAGATAGGGGACAAGATTATAGTCTCTGCGGCGCAGATGCTCTTCATCAACTACTCTCTCATAGAATGAGATCTGAGGATCTGAAATGGCGGTTTCAATATTGAAAATCTGAATGGCATGGGTGTATTCCTGCCGGAAGGTGGGCATATTTCTCGGGTTGTACTGTCCATCAAACCGATGCCCTCCCACCAGAATCAGTTTCCCGTCGATGAAACCCAGCTGACCGCCTGTTACTGCGAACCGTTCATCATAAAGATGGCCAAATATTTCATCTGTTAGCCTCCCTTCTTCAATTTGCTGTATCGCCTCGGATACAACGATCGCAGTAAGTTTTGGGAATGTTATGTGATCTCCGGCTGATTCACTGAAAGCATACCCACCGATGATGTAGAGTGTATCTCCAACCTGCTGAAAATTCATATTTGTGGACTGCAGATGCTCTCTGATTCCAACGGAAAGTCCGACAGGTTTCTCTGCAGAGAACTCTCCTGTGGAAGGGTCAATCGCAAAGAGATATTCATTGTTATGATTTGGCGGAAAAGAAGCGAACGGCTGCCTTGCGTGAATTCCGTCTGTTCGCCCGCCGACAATCAGCCATTTGCCGTCATGCTGTCCATAGGCAAAGGAGTGAAAACCCGGCAACCCCGGAATGCTAACTTCCCTGAGTTCCACTGAATAGGGAAATGAGCTCTGTTGTGCCGTCAGAACAGAGAATCCGGAGAGCATCAAACAGAAAGCGATACTCAGAAACTGTTTGATGGAAAAATGGTTTACTGCTGTCATATCTGTCTTTTTTCTTCCGGGGGGCTTTGTAAAACTGTTCTTTTGCCAACTACCTTCGATGTCACGACGTTAAAATCCTAACGGTTGGCAAACAGGCTGCGGTTTTACATTTGCTTCCGCCTTGATCTTGTGAAAAATCCCTGGTTTTTCGAGTCCCCGTTCTGGTTTTTGATTTATTTCAAACTGTTTATTGAATCCGTTTTCTTAAAATACTCCAGCCAGCCTCCGAGAAGTGTATATATTCCGGGAATCAGAAACAGGGTCAGCACTGTTCCCGCGATCATTCCGCCAATTACAGTAACCGCCAGGGGCTGCAAAATTTCATGTCCGTCACCCATCCCGATAGCGAGGGGCAGCATTCCGAAGATTGTGGTGAGTGTTGTCATCAAAATGGGCCTGAACCGAACCGAACCGGCTTCCAGAATGGCTTCACTGAGTGTCATTCCTCTCTCTTTTTGATTTTTTTCTGCAAAATCGACCAGCAGAATTGCATTGTTCACCACGATTCCTGTAAGGAAGATGATCCCGATCAGCACAGAGGCGCTGAGTGACAATCCGGTGATCCACAGTGAAGCTGCCACCCCGATCAGGGCAAAGGGGAGGGATGTGAGAATGACCAGCGGACTGAAAATGCGTTCATATTGAACAGCCATCACAACAAAGACGAAAAATATGGCCAGCAGGATGGCCAGCTGAAGTGATCTCCCTGCCTCTTCAATCGCTTCCTGTTCCCCGGCATAAACGATACTGTAGCCGTCCGGCATCTCAAATTCCCGAAGTGCAGTACGTATCTGGTCGCCTGCCTGGCCGATAGTTGCCTCATTGAGATTGACAGTGGTGTTGAGCCAAACCACCCGAATCTGATTGAATCGTTCGATATGAGCCGGCCCGGTCACTTCTTCAAAGCTCACGAGGCTCCCAAGCGGAACGCTTTGTCCCACAGCATTGGAAATATGCAGTTGACGCAATCCGGATTGATCACCAGTAATCTCTCTGGGATATCTGATTCGTACATTATATTCAAATCCTCCCTCAACATAACGGGTAGGAACCACCCCTTCCACAGCCTCTGTAAGAAACCGTGCAATATCTGCGGATGACAACTGCGCGGCAGCGGCGCGTTCCTCATCCACATTCAGGACGAGCTGAGGAATTTTCTGATCCCTTCCAACCTGAATGCTGGCGATGCCGGAGATTTGATCCAGATGGGAAAGAGCAGATCGTGCCAGCTCCTCCAGCCGGTTCAGATCATCGCCAACAAAACCGATGGCAATATCACTCTCCACAAGACTGGTCTGCAGTCCCTCTATTCTTGGTCCCCGGATCCGTCTCTGTATAAATGGCAATCCCAATGCAGAAATTTGCCGGTTCAGGTCGGTTACCCACTGTTCTGCCGGATACCCTCTTCGTTCACGGCGAGGCACCAGCTGAACCACCATATCGATCATGCCCCCTCGTATCGACAGCTGGCCGCCTCTGAAATACCCCCCGACAGTCATGTAAACGGTCTCGACATAAGGCATCGATTCAATTGTTTCCTGCAATAATTCAGCCACTTCATTGGTTGGGTCGATCGATGTTCCGGCAGGCATGGTAAAACGCAGTGTCACTCTTCCATCATCCACGGAAGGCAGAAACTCTGTACCTGCATTTCTCAGCATCCATACCGAGCCGGCAAGCAGCATCAGTGAAAACAGAATCAGAAATATCTTTCTTTTAACCGCACTCCTGAGCAGTTTTTCATAACCTGTTCTGATTTTATCGAAAAGCTGGTCGCCACCGCCATTCAATCCGGAACCGTCAGCTAATACTTTCCCTCCAAATCTTGCGGAGAGAGCCGGTACCAGCGTAACCGCGGCGATGAGCGATGCAATAACGGCAAAAGCGATTGTAAAGATCAGTTCACGAAACAGAAGAGCGGCCAGGCCGGTGATCAGCAGGAATGGCAGAACCGCAGCCAGATTGGTCATCGTCCCTGCCACTACAGCAGACAACACTTCATCTGCTCCCTCTTCAGCCGCAACCGCCGCCTCTTTGCCCTGTACACTCTGGTGGCGATGAATATTTTCAATCATCACAATAGCGTTATCGATCAGCAGACCCACACCCAGGGCGAGTCCGCCGAGACTCATGATGTTGAGTGTCAGACCAAAGCCGTTCATCAAAATAAAACTGGCGATAATTGCTGTCGGAATCATCAGTGCCACAATCAGTGAGCGCCGTATACTTCCCAGAAACAGCAACAGGATCAGCATGGCTAAAAAGCCTCCCAATATAGCTGCCAGGGCTACCGACTGTATGGAAGAGAGGATAAAAAAGGAGTCGTCTTTCAGTATTGCAATCTCCATGTCCGGTGTGATAAAACCGGATTCCCGGAGTTCCACGATCCGTCTCTGAAGGCCTTCAATGACAGACACTGTATTCGCCTGCGGCTGTTTCATGACGGAGATCTGAACCGATTCCTCTCTGTTCAGGTAGGCAAACAGACGCTGCTCTCTGTGAGAATCACTCACAACTGCCACATCAGAAAGCGGAACTGTAGCGTTAGCCGCTCCTATCCGGATTCTGGTATCAGCGATATCCCGGGCCGAGCTGTATCTCGTCTCTGTGCGGGCCATGATGTCATATTCAGAAGAGGTCACATTCCCGATTGCCTGATCGATATTTCGTCCCGCAAGAGCTGCCGAAAGCTGATCCATCGTGAGGTTGTATGCTCTCATCCGTTCGGGATCCACTACCACATCCATTTCCCTGATCTTTCCACCCGCGATATCCACGGTACCTACACCTGAAACGGAAAGAAGCTGTGGCATCAGCCGCTGATCTACCCATTCTCTCACTTCAATGGGGGAACGCACCGAGGACGAGATGGCAAGCTCAAAAACGGGGGTTTGGGATGGATCCATCTTCATGATACGGGGCGGATCTGTACCCGCCGGAAGCTCGGTTCTGGCCCGTTCAAGCTGCCGGCTGGCATCCTGCAGGGCGATGTCGATATCCGTTTCAAAATCGAAGTACATCTCGATGTAGCTTCTTCCCTCAGACGCCCTGCCGTGAATTTCCCTGAGATTCTCGGTGGCAGAAAGATTCCGTTCGAGTGGTCGTGTCACCTGCTCCTCAATCACTTCCGGTGTAACTCCCGGGTAGTTAACCACAACCCGGATATGCGGATAATCGATCTGAGGCATCAGATCCACTGGAAGTCTGCCCGAAAAAAGAATCCCTGTAACCAACACCACGGAAGTAATCGCCAGTACCCCTATGGGGCGTCGTACAGACCAGGAGATCCACCGGTTTGTGTTGAAAGATTTTTGCTGAGTATCATCCGTTGACTGTTGCATACATTCCTCAGTTCCTGAAACCGGTTCTGCGTAAAGTCCCGACTACCCGAACAGGAGTTCCGTCCCGGAGCGATTCCAGATTTGCTGCAGCTACCACTTCACCGGCTTGCAGACCTGAAATGATCTCCACATAACCATCTCGCTGCACTCCCGTTGCAACTGTTCTTTTTATAACCCTGTTCTGATCTTCATTCAGTAAAAAAACAGTGGTCGTCTCGTTTTGCCGGTAAACAGCTTCTGAAGGTACTGTGATCACCTCCCTTCGCGCATCAGCTGTAAAGAGTGTACGCGCCAGATAACCGGTCCTGATCACGGGATCGGATTCCTTCAACATCAGCTCTGCTTCCACAGTAAATAGCCTGGTCAGCGGATCCGCAGCCGGAAAAATTCGGCGTACCTTCCCGGTAAACAGTTGGTCCGGATAGACATCCAGGGTGACCCTTACCTCATCACCTTCTGAAATCCCTCTCAGATTCATTTCCGAAACGGCCGGACGAACGACCAGAAGATCCATATCAGCCAGGGTAAACATTCTTTCATTCACGGATACCGAGTTGCCAACCTCCACAAGCCTGGCTGTGATGATGCCATTCATCGGAGCGTGAATGGTGCCGAATTCAATTACCAGTTCCAGCCGTTCCGCTTCTGCCCGGCGCTGTTCGTACAGTCGTTTCACCGTAAGATATTCAGCTTCCGAGACTGCTCCCTGTTCGTATAGCCTGCGTGTTCTGTCGTAGTTATCCCGGCTCTCCTCAAGTAAAACAGCTGCTCTGCTGAGATCCGATTGCTGCTGTCTTACATCCAGCCGGGCCAGCACGTCACCCTCCCGCACAAAGACTCCCTCTTCGGCATTTACCTCCTCCACCAGCGCGGATAGACGGGAAGCGATATAAACCCGGCGGTAGGCGACCACTTCGGAGCTGACTGCAAACTCATCGGTAAGATCACGGGTCTCAGAGCCGGCAACCGTTACAGAAACAACCGGTTCCGAAGCAGGGAGTTCCGGTGATTCACCGCACCCGGTGATTGCAGTGAGCATGATCCCTGTGATGATTGTGATCATCCGTTTTCTCATTGGAAAGAGTGGCCTGTTCATGTCCGTATTATATTTTGTGAAAATCTTTCTTGATTGAATCTAAAAAATCCGGTTTACAACAATGAAGATTCAGCTATCATCATAAGCAGATTATGGCTCAGTAACCAGAGTAGTTCCACACTGCAACACTGTACTATAGTAAGACGAATCCGGCAAACATACGTTTGATTAAAAATGGTGATTGCCCATTATTTTTAAAAATACACGTTTAAATCGCATCTGATGAACACAGAGCAGTACAATTAAACAAATGGGAGAACGGAATTTACTGATAATCCCTTACCCAAACAGGCTCAAATCTCCTGTCTTTAGGTATCAAATACATTATCTCGCAGAATACAATTGTAAAATGAAGTCCCTGTTACAGCAGTAAGAGCCTATCATGGTACGGAATATCCTCTGCACTGATGCCTCCTTTTCCCTTCTATGTGAGTTTACGGATGAACACTTTGCTCCAACACCCCTGAATGTTTATACTAAAGCGATTTCTCACTAAACCCGAACTGTTATGAGCTCAAATACAATCCTATCCCTGGTCCCTTCGCTGACGGAGCTTCTGTATGATCTGGGTTTAGGCAGCAGGGTCTCCGGCCGCACCCGCTTCTGTATTCATCCTGCAGAGAAGGTCACTTCCGCTGAAATTATTGGGGGGACTAAAAATCCTTCCCTTGAAAAGATCCGTTCCCTGAATCCGGGATTGATTATTGCCAACAGGGAGGAAAACCGAAAAGAGGACGTGGAGGTGCTTCAACAGGAATTTGACCTGCTGCTTACCGATATCAAGACCATAGAAGACGCATTCCAAGCCATTGACGGGATCGGTAACCGATGCGGGGCTGAAAGAGATGCAGCTAATCTTATCCGTGAGATCAGAATAGAGCTGGAGGACACCCCGAAACTTCCGGAGCGGAGCGCTGCATATCTCATCTGGAAAAAACCCTGGATGAGTGTGGGGCGGGATACCTATATCCATTCCGTGATGGAACACTGGAGCCTGAGAAATGTTTTCGCAGAAAAGACACGCTATCCTGAAACTTCACTTTCGGAGCTTGCCGTGCTGAAGCCTGATCTCATATTATTGAGTAGTGAACCCTATCCTTTCAAACAACAGCATCTGGAAGAGGTGGCTTCGATCTGTCGCAGCTCTGAAATCAGGCTGGTAAACGGGGAGTGGTTCAGCTGGTACGGCTCCCGAATGCTTCCAGCATTTCGTGAGCTCAATCATTTTTTTGCAGGGGGAGTCCGGTAGAGCAGGGAAGCATTGCGGCACACTCCTGCCTCCAGTTCAACGATCTTTTTCCGGTTTGATCCGGAACTTGCGATGGTCTGCACTTGGTATTTCATAATAGCCATAACCTCTGAGAGTGTGCCCGCATGAATGTATGTCCTGCACAGTGTTCCAATAAGTCACAGCATCAGCGAACAAAGTAGATATCCACAATCTCACCCGGAATCAGCGAAATCTCTCCGCTTTCGGCCAGAGATACCTTGACCGGAATTCCGCTTTCGCTGAAAACACCCGGGCGCTGCAGTTGCGGATCAATAAGCTGCATCTGCCCTCCCAGTTCGATGACTTCAGAGATAAAACTGTTTCTTCCCGGTCTGCGCGTGGTAACCTGAACCTTCATACCCTGATAGGGTTCTACGGATATGGGTTGCCTGACGTATCCAACCACATAGTCTGCTGCCGGTGCGTCTATATAGGTCAGCGGAGTTCCGGCTGTTACATATTCTCCATTGTTGGCAGTCACATTGCTGATAATACCATTGATCGATGCATAAACCGGGATGGGTGCCATTTCTGCTCTCAGAACCTCGATCCTTTGCTCCTGCACCCTGATTGCAGCTAAAACAGGATCCCTGTCAGCACGGGTTCCATATCCGCTGAAACGTTCCAGTTCATCGAGGCGGTCTTCAAGTCCGGCAATCAGTGATGTAAGTTCCTCTTCCTGAAGCAGAAGAAGGTTGAATGCTGTCTCAGCACGTTCGAATTCCTGTTCGGCGATCAGCTCCCGGTTTCGCAGCTCTCTTAAGCGAATTAGTTCAGCTTCCGATAGGTTTTTCCGCAGTACAGTTTCTGCAAGGTTGATCCGGGTTCTCACCAGGTCGATTCGAAGCTCTTCAAGGTTAATCCGGGTTCTCTGTTCACCCGATACAACATCCAGGGATTGTTCAATCCGATCGATCTCTGCTCTTGCCTCCATGATTCTGGCTTCGAGCAGGAGACTGTCACCCGGGAACACCTGACCTATGAGCTGCCCCTCAAAAACCCGCTCGAATGGCCGGTGATGAAAATTGATCAGAATGCCGCTTCCGGGACTTCGGATCTCAGCCTGCCCCGCTACGGCTTTACCGATCATTCCGGGTGAGCTCACCTTATCACTCCAGAGAAAAAACACTGCAATACCCGAAATTAAAAAGACCACCACCGGAAGAAACCGGGTACGGAATTCTTTTAATTTCTGCTTGAAGGGTATTGGTATAGGTTCATAGGTTCTCATCGTTATACCTCCGACTCATCTTCTGCTTTCAGGCTGCTTACGCCTGAAACACCTTCAATTTCTTTTATCTCCTGCAACAGCAGATCCACCCTGTCAGGATCCCGCAGCCTGAGTCTGTAGGAGAGATAGGTCTCTTCATCATTCTCAGTAGAGCGTTGCGAGGCCAGAATGGTTTTCAGCGCGTGTCGGCGGAAAAACGGCTGCAGCCGATCCAGCATCGACAGAGGCTCTGCCCATCGTAAATTCAGAATCAGATCGTAGCGCTGCCGTGCGCCGAAATTGGTAAACCAGATCAGCAGCAGAACCGTAGCTGCGATCAATGCCCCGATGATGGCTGTAGTAAATTTCTGCGTACCGGCAGCCATTCCCACCACAATCAGGGAAAGAATATAGACGGTGTCCAGCGTATCCCGAAGTATATTTCTGAATCGAACGATGGCAAAAACTGCCAGCAGGCTGAACGCAGTGACCAGATTATTATCCAGTACCATCATGACCAAAGCTACCGTAATTGGAATGATGATCAGGGAACTCACAAAATTTTTGGAGTAGGACAATCCGCTGTGGGTGTACATATAGATCCAGGCGAACAGCTGTCCGGCCATGAATGCAAGCAAAAGTGCCAGAAAAAGAGTTGGGATATCCGTAGGGATCGGGGAGGCATCCCCAAATTGCAGCCAGTCGTTCATTCTAATTCAGTTAAGCCATTTCAATTTTCTTAAACATTAGTGATTCCACACTGTCCACATATTTAGCTGCCGACTCCTGACGGAGATGGAACAGCTGTGTCAGCTCCTGCAGCCAGTGCGGATACCGATTGGTAAATTTGATTTCCAGAATCACGTTATCACCAAATACAGGAAAATCACCCGGTATTTTTTTCAACAGGTTCATGTCATGTTTTTTATTGCTGCGCACATCTCTGTCGAAGGTTACCCGAACCGAGTTGGAATGCTCCAGTTCATACGCCTCACGGAAATAGGAAACATGCATCTGAGGCCGGGCAATGAGCAGTGCCTGCAAATAAGAGAACTGCTCCAGCGCTTCCATCTGCTCATCACTGCGTTCAATGAGATGGTCATAATCAGGCAGCCGGCCCGAAAGCAGGTGACTCACTGCTTCACGCCGCACCTGTGCTCTTTTTTTCATGATCACTTTATTATGCCGGCGCTTGATCTCGAAATAGACCGGTGTGTCCTCATATTCATAATACCGGATCCGCAGTTTAAACCGGTTCAGATCCCCGTTGATTGTATCCTGAAAAGTCTTCAGGTCGGGTGAGTCGAGATAGAGGCTGTTCACCGGATAGGAGAGATTCGGCTGCGTGGCGCCATACTCATCACAAACCAGGTAGTTTTGCACATATAACCTTATCTGTTCGGCTTTCGCTTCAGATATGCGGTACTTGTACTCAAAACGCTGCTTCTGCAGCCTGTCAACTCCCATCTCAAACAGATATTTACGAACTAAAAACTAAAGCGCCTTTCCCGGCGAATAACGGTTAACACTCAGGATAAAGATTAGAAATGAATAATAAAACTTAAATAAATTTAACAATCAGGTTCAATTTGTCCTGCACAATTCAATGCCCTCGCTTGGGATCTGCTGCCAACATGTACTGGCAGGGTGTTCGTTTGCAGGCGATACTCCTCTGACTTTCATTCTCTGATAATGTTGACTTGGGTTGTAATCACCCTTTCAGGTTCCGGTTCGTGATACAGAGGGCAGATACCTACTTTATGATACTCAGTTTGCCCGTTTCGTGAAATTCTTCCGATAAAAAACGGTAGATGTAGACGCCACTTGCCAGGTGTGGCAGACTCAGGGGCACGCTGTGGCGCCCTTTCCGGGCAAATTTCTCCTCCAGTACACCCACATGCCTCCCGTCGATCGTAAACAGATCGATTCTCACCTGCTGATCTTCGGGCAGGTCATACCTCAATGTGGAGTTGGGATAAAATGGATTGGGGTAGTTCTGATAGAGGCGGAACCGTTGCGGAGTGCCCGGCTCTCCGCTCAGCAGCGGCAGGGAACTCACCCGGATTTCAGTGATGGCCAGCTCTGATCTCTCTCCCGACTCCTCCGTGACCCTGACACCTGTGTCGTAGTAGCGCCAGAAGAGTTCCACATAGGGTTTGCCGTCGGTCTCCGGCGGCAGCAGAACCGGCCCGATCGTCTGGCGGTGGCCCGCTTCAGGATGGCGGATATACTCCACGGCTTCGCCAAATTCGTTGGAGATGTCCCGGAAGGGCTCTTCCGGATCGGTTCTATACTGAAGGCGCAGGCCGTAGATACGGGATCCGGGCTGAAGTGTGGCGGCGCTCCACTCTACTGTAGCCGAGCCCTGCCTTTCGAGATTCAAGGCCAGAATGGCCCCGCCCAGCCGCCTTCCCGGCAGGCCCGGGTTGCCCTGCAGGCCGGAGGTATTCACAAAGGAGAATCCTCCCTCACCCAGACCTGTGACCCTCGTGCGGGTTTCGTGGTCATATCTGCCCGTCACATAACCCAGAGGCTCTGCCTGTAGTCCGGGATCCCTCTCATTCATAAACACAAAAGCCATCGAAGCCGGATAGGAGGAAGAGTCGGCATCTGCCGGCCAGTTCGTAAAATGATAAGATCCCTCTTCGAGCCTGTGAGGTGATTCTAAAGGTACAATACCCTGGCTGGAAACATAGATCTCCGAAACAGAGAGCTCCGAACGCCTGTTACTCTCCGGGTCGATCTGCTCTCCCGAATCGTAATACCTCCAGAGCAGTTCCACCCGCTCGCGGTTGGCCGCATCATCCGGGAGCGCAACAGGTCCCATATAGTGTGTGTGGCCGTCCACCTCACTGGCTTGATACCCGACCGGCGATCCGCCGGGGCCGGGTACATCGCGGAAAGGCTGACTCCCATCCGTTCGGTACTGAAGCCTGAGGCGATAGATCCGGGAGTTTCTCTCGATGGTACCGGCCCGCCATCCCACATGGATCTTCTCCGAACCCCGGGTATCCAGCACCAGGACGGCTCCACCCAGGCGTGTGCCGGGGTAACCGGGATTCCCATCCGGATTCGAGGTATTGATAAATGAAAACCCATCCTCCCCAAGGCCGTTGATACGGGTTCTCGAAGTGAGGTTATAGGCGCCAAAAGTAACCCCGGCAATCTCAGCATCCAGCCCGGGGTCCTCTTCATTCATGTAAACAAAGGCCATGTGATCCGGGAAAGAGCCGGCGCGAACATCTTCATTCCATTCTTCGAGAAGATAATCTGACTCCTCTGTACTGAATGGGTTTACATCATCCGTGAGGTAAGGAGTGAAAACAGCACGAATTATCTGAATCGCTTCGGGATCAATCAAAATATCAGCCGACACTTCTGTGTCCCCATTCAGCAACCAGTATTTAAATTGATACCCTGGATTTGGCTCTGCCCTCAATTGTACATTCACACCAGTGAAATAGATGCCCTCCCACCAATGGTCCTGCATCACAAAACCAGGTGTTTCAGTTCTCATTGGAAGTGAATTCAGGTAAACGGTCCCCATCTCTGAATCACCCGGATTTACCCTGAGCAGATGTTCAGCATTCAGATTAAAATGATTCATCAGATGTGTTCGTACATAATCTGCTCTTTTTTCAACAAATTTCATCATTGTGCCAACATGATACTCCCATAGTTCTACGGAGCCGGGAGTACCCCACCGGCTTGAGTGACGGGTCATTTCAGCAGATATCCCCAATTGATATTCTTCAATAACAGACTTTAATCTTTCCTCTCTGAAAGACGTATTTAAATGATCTGCCAAGCGGTTGATGAATCGGTGTTTGAACTCCTGATTATTGATAAGCTTTCTGAACAGTCTCCCTGGCCACTCTTCTCCATTCACGGGATTTATATCGTTCATTAGCCATTGAACCATATCAAAAGATTCATCCGTGATGAATCCGGTTTCAGGTGCTATATATCCAAGTGAATAGTCCATATCATAGAGTAACCATCTCCATCTTCCATCCTTACCTCTTGGGGCATTTATATCAAAACTGGTCCTGGATCTCCAAAAATCGATGTTGTTTTGCGGCCAATCGATATTTACAAGATAAACCTGTGCTGTGTTGTAATCTATAAAGTTATCGATATCGATTTTTTCATCTAACAACTGATAGAAAACCTCATCTGATAAGTCATGATTTTCTATGAATTGAAGTAGGTTTCCATAATTAAATAAATCACCCTCTACTACGGTTCGATTGCCTGTAATCAGATCAATATGATCCGGGTCAATATCATACACTCTCTCCAGATAGTACTTGTCATATCTCTCTCTGATGTTATGAATTCCCCAATACTCCCCATTGATGTAAACCACCGACGGTCTGTAAGCCTGGGTATCCAGATTAAAGTGCTCAACCATCTTCTGTGCCACCGCATCACGCATCATCGTCAGGCCAAAATCATTGCCGGAATTTCTTAGAATGAATCTTTTGTATCCTGTATAGCGAACGTCTTCAAACAAGGGGTACTCCATCCTGTTTTCACCATACTCCCTTCTTGCATAGACTCTTAAACTTTTTTGTGGGAAAAACCTTGTTAATCCACCGTGAATCCGGATACCTACATCCTGAGAAACTTTTCGAATCCCAAGCTCATCAAAAAATTCGATTCCCGCCCGCCTTTCCCACTCCGGACCTCTCTGATAATAATTTCCTGTATCCAGCCTGTTATTACGATAATTGACTCCGGGAACATAGATTCCAATTCTGTTGTCAAATAAATTTCCTGTATCCGTTGTAAGGGAAATTACCGGCAATGCATGGTTGTCAGCTTCATTATTGAAAATAAAATAAGACCGGGTATCTGAAGTATCCCTGAATCCATATTTCACTGCCAAAGATCTCACTACAGTTCCTTTCCTTACAGGGTTCAGCGGCGCTCTGAATGCTCTGCCTCCTTCAGCTCTGTTCGTAGGTATCATCGAGATCGTATTCGGTTCGGGGGTGCGGTCGCGGATCCGAATGGGGCCTTCATAGACGGCCGACTCCCGGGTCGGCTCCGAACCGTCCAGCGTGTAGTAGATCGTCACCCCCTCCTCAGGATGGGTGATCTCCAGATCAAACACCTCCCTGTAAAACCCAGGCTCATGCGAGAAGACCAACGGCTCCAGAAGCCCCTGCACAGGCTCCGTTATATTGGCACTTCCGGGGGTCGGGTCATCAAAATAGACCCACTCCCCCGTACCGTCTGGATAACGGCCTGCCGACCAGTCGGTCGGGATCTCTCTGGCTGTCAACAGATCCGCCAGTTCCCCGTCGCTGCGGGTCAGAAGGACCGGCTCGCCCGATGAGGCGATGGCGAAGTTCGTGTGCAGTGGCCCGCCCGGCACTGCGCGCTCCTTGTTTGAAGCCCACACCAGCATGTACCCGCCGGGGGCAAGGGTGGTGTCGGGGAAGACCCAGCGGAAGGGATTTCCCAGATCGTCCGAGAGGCCGTAACCCCCAAGCGCCACCGGCTCGCCGCCCGCATTATAGAGCTCGATCCAGTCGGGGTAGTCTCCATCCTCATCAGCAATCGTGCGGCTGTTGGACGACATCACCTCATTCAGAACCACCTGGCGGGCCTGCAGCTCTGCACCCTTTGAGATATTCAGAGCTGAAAAACAGACCACTACCATTTTCAGACTGAGATAATTTAAACGTAATTTCATATTCCAACAGAACTATAAACGAAACTAAATCTAATAATTTTATTTTAAATACTCTCCTATTGATTATCCTGAAGAATTCATGACTTTAAAACCTGTCCTATCAGGGATCATTAAAATTTACTCCCTTTGTTGATGATAACACCTTCATGAAGATCAAACCTTTTCTCTACTCCCGCCGTCTTTGCTTCGGTTCATCATCATACTTTCCGTATTTTTTAGTCGTTATGGTTTTTCATTCATTTTCACTTCAGATATGACATATTTAAAATCAATTCCTTTCATTCTTCTGTTCTGTTTTCAGGCACCGTCACTGATC
Organism: Balneolaceae bacterium; assembly: GCA_007693745.1. Lineage (GTDB taxonomy): Bacteria > Bacteroidota > Rhodothermia > Balneolales > Balneolaceae > Rhodohalobacter. Next base: position 13,164 of record REDA01000031.1, on the reverse strand, counting down.
CTTTCACAAACCGACACTGCCTCTCAGGGAGATCATAACCGTGCCATGGTCTATTTCATGGAGGGATTGAATGATTTTGAAAATCAGGATTTCGAACGTGCACTCGACAACCTGATCGCAGCCCATCTGATCCTGTCTGATGACCCGGGAATCAATTACGCCCTTTCTGATGTCTATTTTGCTATCAGGGATTACTCAAATGCAGCATACTACGGTCAGACTGCTTCCGAACTTGATCCCGGTAATAAATGGTATAAAATCCATTTGGTAAATATCCAAAGGGCATCAGGACGTGGATTACTTGCTGTTGAACTTCTTGAGGAGCTTATCGAACAATATCCCTCCGATCAGGACCTCCTCTATACACTCTCTGAAATTTATATCGAAAACGGTAATCTGTTGCAATCCAACTTGGTTCTGGACCGTATCATTGATACCCGGGGCAGCAGTTTTGAATTACATCTTCGCAAATTTCAGAACTACAATCTGCTGAACGACTACGAAAATGCCTTGAATGAACTCCATGCAATGCGGGCTTCTGATCCCGGCAATGTGGGCACATTACAGCTGATTGCTCAATACTATATCGAACTGGATGAACCGGATATGGCGATTGAGATGCTTGAGGAGGCTTCAGACCGAAGTTCCGGGGATATCCGGACACAACTGCTGCTTGCTGAAATTTACATCAACGCCGAAGAGTGGGAAAGATTGGGGGACACCTTTGTGAATATCATTTCAGATCCCCTGATTTCCCCTGCTGAGAAACTGGAGCTGGTTCGGTTCATGGCTTCCCAGAATGGGAGAGGCGAAATGGGTGATCTGTTTGGGGAGCAGACATCCAGAGTAATCACGGCATTTAGTGAAGAAGAGCCCGAATTTATGCCGGCACAGCTGCTCGCTGCCGACTATTTCATCATGATGAATGAGCTGGATAAAGCACTGACTCTGCTTGAAACGGTGACCAGTATGGATCCCGGGAACGATGACGCCTGGATCCAGCGAATTCAGCTGCTTTTTTCACTTGAAGAGTATGAACAGGTTATTGAACTGTCGGACAGAGCTCCGGAATCGGCATCCGGGAACAGCATGACCCTCTTTTTTTCGGGAGCGGCTTATATGATGTTGAACCAATATTCAGAAGCCAGGGAAAAGCTGCTGGAAGCTGCCGAGTACCCTTCCCAGCGGGCATTCAGATCCATCATTTACGGCACCCTCGGGGATGTGAGCCAGCAGCTGAATAACTGGGAGGAGACCATGAATGCCATGGAGATGGCACTACGGCTCAACCCCGACAATCATACGGTTCTTAACAATTATGCCTATTATCTGTCTCTCCGGGAAGAGAGACTGGATCAGGCGCTCACTATGGCTGAAAGAGCTGTATCAATGGAGCCCTTTAATTCAGCGTACCTGGATACCATCGGATGGATACACTTTAAACTTGGAAATCTGGATAAAGCCTACCAATATGTCCTGAGCTCCGTTGAAACAGGAAGCGCCAGTGCAGAGGTCTTTGAACACCTGGGTGATATTTATGAGGCAAAGGGAGATGATGATAATGCAGTCAAATGGTGGAAGAGTGCCTATGAAACGGACCCTGAACGCATCTATCTTCCGGAACGCTGGGAACAGGAGAACTGAGCGGAACAATCCGCCAAATCAGATAGTATCAATCTTTAAAATAACTCCTTATGCGATCGTTTGCATTTTACTGCCTGCTTTTGCTCATACTGTTTCTGATTGCATCAGGGTGCAGAAGCAGTTCATCTCTGTCGGCTGATGAGATGACGTTCCACCGGTCAGATATCACTCCTGAAGAGTTGGTATCGATGGTTCCTGACTATAGTGAACAGCTTCATTCGATCCAGGGCGACGGTCGTGCCATTGTCAGTGAACCCGGAAACAGTGAACGTGTCTCTGTCCGTTTTTTCTCCAGCAGGGAGGAGAGTCTTATTTTTGTTCGCAACAGTGCCGGAATCGAAGGTGGTCAGATCTATCTGGATACCGATTCACTCACGATTTATAACAGAGTGGACAGAATCGCAGAAAAGGTACCCCTGAACCGGAGTGACAGAAGCAGTCTCGGCTCGCTCGCTTCCCTGAATCTTTTAAAACTGTTTAATTATTCAGTAAGCAGCCATGATCTTTCAGAGATCTTTGAAAATGAATACTATTTCCAGGCCGTCACCTTCGATGATGCGCTGATAACCATCTCGAAACGGAATGGCACCGTGGTGTCAGTTGCACATGCAAACAATGATCCGGCAGCACCCTTCAGCCGAATTGAGTATGAAGGATACTCGCTGCATGACTCCTTTTTTCTTCCCGGCAGAATTACAGTCACCGGCAGTGACGAAAAATCACGCGTCACTCTGATGGTGCGCAGGCTTGAAGTAAACAACCAATTACCCGATCTTGAGCTTACAATTCCCGAAAATGTTCCTCTGTTACGATTATGATAATGCGCTCTGCCATCCTCTCAGGTTGTCTTTTTCTGCTCTTTGCCGGCTCTGTCAGAGGACAGTCTTCATATGATGCAATCCGCGCTCAGATTGCTGAAAGACAACAGAATACACGCTCCCAGATTGCGACGCTGGATCGCCAGATTGAGAATTATACGCGAAGACTAACTGAAACCTCCCAGGAGTACGACCAGCTCTACCGCCAATATGAAGAAATTAACCGGCTGGTTTCCCTTCGGCGCGAGCGAATCCGCCAAATGAACAGGGAACAGCGTGATCTGCAGCAGGAAATTGGCCTGATTGAGCAGAATCTGAGCGAACTTCAAGAGCGTTTGGATCAGCTGATCCATGAATACCAGGAGACTCTGACCTATCTCTATAAACATGGGCGAACCACCGAGCTGGCTTTGATTCTGACCTCAGATTCCTTAAATCAGCTGCTGATTCGTTCCTATTACCTTAGCAGGTTCAATACCCATGTTCAGGCTCAGGTGGATCAGATTGAAGAGACACAGGCTCAGCTTGCTTTCTCCAGGGCTGATCTTGAGCAGACTGTGGAGAGAAACATCCGCGTACTCGCTGAGATCAGGGAAGAGACACGCAATCTCGAACAGCAGGAACGTCAGCAAAGGCAGCTCGTGGACGCATTGCAGTCGGATATCAACAGCCTGGAACAGCAGCGTGCTGTACGGCAGCAACAGCGGGAAAATCTGGAAACAACGATGGAAAATCTGATTCGTGAAGAAGAGAGGCTCCGACGTGCCGCTGCAACAGGAAGTCCCGTTGCAACGCGTGAAGTAATGCTTTCTGATGCAGAAATTGAGGCCTTTTCAGCTGATTTCCGAAGTCAGCGCGGACAGTTATTGTGGCCTGTTGAAAACGGGACGATTACGGAACGATTTGGCGAAAGGGTTCACCCTGTGCATGGTACCCGAACCCGAAATCTCGGTGTTGATATTTCTGCTCTGCCGAGATCCGGCGTAAGGGTTGTCAGTGACGGCCTCGTTTACGGAGTGCAGCCGCTTCAGGGATATGGTGAGGTGATCTTTGTAAATCACGGTACCTACAATACTGCTTACGGCAATTTGAGTGATATCTTTGTCAGGCGCAACCAGGTAGTCCGCAAGGGCGACATTATCGGCCTCTCGGGAGACGGGAACTCCGTGAGGGGTTCCACTCTCTTTTTCTTAATACGGGAAGGCAGCCAGATGGCAGATCCTGAACGATGGCTCCAGAATCCAAGACCTTAAGGTTTGGGATTGCGCTTAGCGGTAATCAATCGCTTTGCCCGGGTCGCTTCGTGTCTTGTTTTTTTATCTCTGGTTCATCCTTTCATAAATTTCATCAAACCTCGCACTCAGGGTCAGAAACGCCTGTCTGAATCTCTCTATTTCGTGATTAAACTCCTGCTCCCTGCCCTCACTTTCAAGAACATACCTTGCTCCCGGAATCATCCAGGTTGCATACCCGCTCCAGGGATCGGTAGCCGAGTAGAGGGACTGCTGCCACCGGCTGTAGGGCAGGCCATCCGTACTCAAAAAACTTCTCTCAAGGTGAATCAGTTTTGCATTGACCTCCTTCAGTCCCTGCGAATCGGGAGCTGAAGCCAAAAAATCGGCATAGCTTTCTTCAATTGCTCTTGACCTCTCCAATGCCTGTGAGAGGAGGCCACTCATCCCGAATGCTTCATCGTACCCGACAGATATTCCCTTCTCCTGTGCCCGGACAGACAATGCCTCCAGATGTGACGAAATATCCCTGGCATACCTGCTCAGGTCATAGGGGAGCAGATCACTCTCTGCAAAGCGGGTGGCCACCACAGCATAAACGCCTGCCAATGCCGGTCCGTAACTGAAGGTGCTGTCCAGAAAAGTTTCATAATAGTGAAAGGAGTCGAAATTACTGTGATATACCGGCACACTGCCGCTTATGGATATGCCAGCCGACGGCACTCCCGCATGCATGTAAAACCCTACATGATCCGATCCGCCGCCAAGATTTCCAACACCGGGTTCCTGCTGACCCTCACGTATCCAGCTTTCATACAGTGTTTCTCCGGTATCGGGATGCCGTACAGATTTGGAAGCCTCTATAATAGGTTGTTTTAAGGATGGGGATGCCGATGATCGGAAAGCCGGGCCGGTTACTGCCATATCTGCATTGAGATAGAGCACTGCATTCGAATAGAGCTCTTCCCGCAGCTGCTCAACCCACTCAGTGGAACCGATAAGAAGAAACTCCTCTGCATCCCAGTGGGCAATTTTGATGCTTCTTGCAGGACGCCATCCCTCTCTGTACGCTTTTCCCAGACTCTCAGCAAGTGACAGAAGCATCGCAGTACCGCTGTTTGGGTCTGCCGCTCCAAATCCCCATGCGTCATGGTGTGAACCAATGATGATCCACTCTTCAGGATAGTATTCACCCTCCAGTGTACCGACAACATTCGTAATCCGTGTAAAATCATGCGGCTGATCTACAGTCACATTGACCAGCAAATTGGATCCTCCCTCAAGCCTGTAGGTAAAGGGGAGTCCTCCCTGCCAACCGGAGGGCACAGCACGGGAGCCCTCCATTCTGGCGAAGATCTCCCTGGCGGCCCCATATCCGATCGGTGCCACCGGAATCGTATGAAACGGCACCTCGGAAAGATCCAGCCTCTCCACCTGTACATCTCCGTCGAGCGGAAGCGCCGGCTCAAATGGAGTGAGAGGGTCACCGAAATAATCAAGCGTCAGGAGCGAGCCCCGCTGAACGGCACTCTCATCATTAAAGCGACCTTCCGGATACCCAAAACCGTTCATATACCCACCATTGGCCGGATCGGTATAGAGGATGAGTCCGGCAGCACCCGCCTCTTCTGCAAACAGCGCCTTAAACCCTCTGAAATTACCTCCATACCTCGCTATCACAATCTTCTCCTTCAGGTCCACACCCATCTCCCTGAGAAGTTCAAAATCCTCTTTCCGCCCATAATTTGCATATACAATTTCTCCTGTCACTTCACCTGATCCGCTGTAAGCGTTCCAGCCGTGGGTCAGATCCGGATGAGAGGAGTATGGATCTTCATCATAGATATACTCCCTGTTATTGAGCGGTAACCGTACCGGTCTGACGATAGAGATTGAAGCGGAGCCTGGCTCAGGCATCCATGCGTCGTAATCGTAATGCGCAACCGTGAGTCCGGCCGCTTCCATTACTGTCGAAATGTATTCAATCACCTTACGGCTGTTTTCGGTGCCCGCGATGTGCGGGTGCTGCGTCAGATTATAAAGATGCTTTCGATACTGCTCCGGTGTGTGCGATTCAATCAGTTTCTGCTCCAGTTCCAGTTGTGCAGCTACCCTATCCTGCCGGAAACCCTCAAGCTCAGATTGGGCTGTGAGGAGTTGCGGCAGGAGAAAAAAAAGGAGCACCGGGATGAGATGGGTTGCTTTCATTGTTGAAGTTAAGGATGAGGTTTAGGCCAAGGTTGAGATTGAGGTTCCCTGAAGTGTCGGGGCGGCTTCGCCGAAGGGGATGGTTTCCCGGGGCGGCGGCGTAGCGACGCCGACGGTTGAGGAATTGATATATAAAATGGTATCCCTTTCCTTCTATCCTGGTTGATTGTTTCCGTGGACAGAATAACGACAAAAAAAACAAAAATCCAAAACCCGAAACCTTTAGTTCCGGGCGATCAGCGTAGCACTGATGACCTCGTCCTGGCGGGTGCGGATGCTTTTGAGTATCTCCTCCGATGGATCGGTGTCGATCTGAATCGTGCAGCAAGCAGTTGCCCCTCCCTCAAAAATCACATTACTGAGCTCCTGAGCATTGATGTTCGCATGTTTTAATTCACTCATTACATTTGCAATTACACCCGGCTTATCGTAATGGCGCACTACCAGTTGCCAGGGAGCCTCTGTCTGATGTAACCGGTTGATCCAGTTTCGGACCTCTCCGGTTTGCACGTATCCTCTCACAATATCCACTGCATCATCTGCCACTGCATTCTGAGCCTGCTGCGTGCTGGCTCCTATGTGATGTGTTATGTACAGATTGGGAACTCCCTGCAAACGGCTGGAAAATTCTCCCTGTTTAAACTCCGGCTCATCCCCAAATACGTCCAGACCCGCCTTCAGCCGTCCCGATTCCAATTCGGCAATCAGTGCATCTTCATCCACCACGCCTGCCCTGGATGTGTTGATGAAAAAGGAGCCGTTTTTCAGAGCGGCGAGAATTTCTTTCGATATGATTCCCTTTGTATGCGGATTCATCGCAAGGTGTACACTCAGAATATCGGCTTTCTTTGCAACATCAAGTACAGATTCAGCACGTTCAATCTCCAGCTCTTCCGCCATTTCATCAGTCAGGGAGCGTGACCAGGCAACGACATCCATCCCAAAAGCCTGCGCTCTGGAAATCACCTCCTGTCCTATCTTCCCGGTCCCGATAATCCCCAGCGTTTTACCATAAAGCCCTTCTGCCTTGCTGAATGCTCCCTTATTCCAGGCTCCACTCCTGAAATCGGATACATTATCACCGATAAACCGGTCCAGCCCAAGGATCAGGGCCATCGTTAATTCTGCCACTGCAATAGCATTCTTTCCCGGGCAGTTTGCCACATAGATCCCAAAGTTGCTCGCAGCCCCCATATCAATGTTGTTCACACCGGCTCCGGCGCGGATAATCAAACTCAGATTGGGGCTGTTTTTGATACAGTAACCGGATACAACGGTTGATCTCACAATGAGAATCTGGGCAGAGGAGAGCCCTTTATCCAGATCAGCTGCGGTAGTTTGCGGTTCTGATTGCACATCCAGTCCAAGGTTTTTCAGCGCATCAACTGCATGGTCAGGTAATTTGTCAGCAAGGTAAACAGTCATGGTTTTCTATTGATTTGGTTCTCTTTTCTTTTTCTTTTGTTCACTGTGTTCGGTTTCATCTCTATCTGCCCTGCTTTTCGAATATTTCCTACTTCGCCTGATCTGCATTGCACAGGCTTAAATCACTCATTACCGGCCGGACATCACTATATAAAGTACTGAAATGTGCAGTAATCCTGAAGTGTGTTTATCAAATTCTCTGTGTGTTTTCCCGCTTAGTCAAATTTTCTCAGGATGGCTGCCCGACGATCCGGTTGGGCAGTATTATACTGATGAAACTTCTTTTGATGTGGAATAAAGCCTTAGTACGAAATCCGGTATTGCACTAAATCCACAGTCCTGTTGGTAAAACGCCCTTCTACTCTCTGTCTCTCTCTTTAATGATCAGACCCGCCGCTATCCAGACAGCTGATGCTACAATCAACGCCGTTGCCACAAAAGGAAGTACATAATAGACCGCAAAGAGGGCTCCTCCCCAGGTCGGGCCGATCATTCTCCCCAGACCTGACAAGCCTTGTGATGCTCCCATCACAGCACCCACATTATCGCTGCCTGCTTCCTTGGATATCAGGCTTGTGATGGTGGGCGTATTTAGACTTTTACCTACAGCCATTAAGCCCAAAAAGAGAGCCAGTGTGAGCATGCTGTCGGCAAAGGGGATCAGTGCAAGCCCAATCACCATCAGGATGTTGCCTGTCATAAACAGTTTTTCTTCACTAAAGTAGCGGGTCAGGGGTTTGATCAGAAATCCCTGTATGACCACTGCGATCACGCCAATGTAGAAGAACTGTATTCCCACCTGCTCTGCAGTGAGTCCGATTTCCGATTCCGCAAAAAGAGGAAAGGCACTGTAGAGACTCGATTCGCCAAATGAAAGCAGAAAAAAAGCGATAATGAGAGGAATCAGATAGCCCCGCGCTGAGAGAGTGCTCCGGCTCGACAACTCTCTCCAGAAACGGGGTAAAAATACACTTGGACGTCTGTACACCGGCGCTCTGGTTTCTGAACGCTCCACCGTTTCCGGCAACAGAAAAAGAACCATCAGAAAACTGCAAAAGGAGAGAAATGCAGCAAAAAAACCGGGTAGTGCAAACCGGTTTTCACCCATCCACTCTGCAAGGGACACCCATCCCGCCGAAGCAATCAGCTCGTGAAAAGAGGGATGAATCAGTGCAGTAGCCGTTGCAGGGCCCACAACAAATCCGATTCCAAAGGCGGCGCCAATCAGTCCCATACCCCTGGCTCTGTTCTCACTGTCTGTTACATCTGCGATATAGGCCTGTGCCGTAGAGATGTTTCCACCCATTGTACCGGCGACAATTCTGGAGAGGAAGAGGATGGATAGGGATTCTGCCAGACCAAACATGATATAGGCAATCACGGCTCCAAATGTACTCAGCAACATGATGGGGCGACGGCCGATTCGATCTGACCAGCTTCCCCATATCGGTGAGAAAATGAGCTGCATGAAGGAATAGACACTGTAGAGAAGGCCGATCATCACTGCAGATGCAGCAAATTCCTGCGCATAAAACGGAAGCAGAGGGAGTACAATTCCGAAACCGAGCAGATCGATCATCACCACCAGAAAAACGGTAGCCAGTGCAGGTTTATTCATTCAGTTTCGATTCCGTTCGATATCTGTTAAATGCGGGAGAAAGTTCTTTTTATACATTCTGCAGCTGTTTACATCCGCTTTCAAAGTACTGCAAATGAAAAGAGGGGGCTTTGAAAAACCAGGAGTTTTGTTCAAGATCAAGGCGGAAGCAACTTTAAAACCGCAGCGTATTTACCAACCGTGAGGATTTTAAAGTTTCGACAACGAAGATATTGGGCAAAAGAACAGTTTTTCAAAGTCTCCAAGAGATAAAAGATAACTTCTTGAAGTGAACAAATCATCATGCTTTTTCAGGTTGTGTGTTGCGTCAACAGATTAGAATCATTAATCTGCGTTAATTTTTTTCAACACTCTATGATTACTACTCATTCCCGTATGAACCATAAGATTCATTTTCGTATCTGCACTGTATGCCTGTTTGTACTTTTTCTCTTTGATTCAGGCTGCACTCCGTCACCTCGTCTGGATCTCGATAAAGGAGAGCATATCGCCATTGTCGGTAATTCTCTTGCCGACCGCATGCAGCACGACGGATGGCTCGAGTCCTATATTCAGATCATGCATCCGGATCATCAGCTCACGATCCGAAACCTGGGTTTTACCGGCGACCAGATCCATCACCGTCCAAGGGCTCATGCCGATTTTGGAGATTCCGATCACCACCTGAGGCAGGTCAAAGCCGGTGTCATCTTCGCATTTTTCGGTTACAACGAATCGTTCGACAATCGCCCGGAAGAATTCAGAGCTCATCTAACCGCCTGGATTGAGCATACACGCAGGCAGGCTTACAACGCGGTTCGATCCCCCCGTATCGTACTGTTCTCTCCGATCGCCCACGAAAACCTAAATAACCCTAATCTACCCGATGGATCCGAAAACAATGAACGGCTCGGTTTGTATTCGACAGTAATGGCGGAGGTAGCTGCGGAGATGAACCTGACTTTTGTGGATCTCTTTACCACTTCACAAAAATTATATAATGAAAGTGATAAGCCACTGACCCTCAATGGTGTTCATCTTACTGACCACGGTAATCAGCTTATTGCTGAAGTTATCACAGAGGAGCTTTTTGGAAAGCCCTCACGCAAAATGATGAACCGTCTTTCTGATGTCCGTTCTGCCGTACTGGATAAAAACTACCACTGGTTTAACCGATACCGGGCAACCAGCGGCAATGATGTGTGGGGAAGCCGGGCCGAACTGCACGGAAATCGCGAAACACTCCAGCATGAGCTAATCATGCTCGATGTCATGACAGCCAACAGGGATCGGGTCGTCTGGGATGCAGCAAGAGGTGTAAAGAGTGAACCTGACGACCGTAACGTGCCGCCAGCTCAACCTGTAATCACAAATTTTTCCTACGAACCCGACTATCTGGATGGTGAAGAGGCGATTGGACTCATGACCCCCGAAGAGGGCCTTTCTGTCAACTTGTTTGCATCCGAAACGATGTTTCCGGAACTGGTGAATCCGGTTCAGATGCAGGTGGACTCCAGGGGTAGAATCTGGGTGGCAGCATGGGCTACCTATCCCAAATGGGAACCTATGAAAGAGATGAACGACAAGCTGCTGATTCTGGAAGATACAACGGGCAACGGAGTGGCAGACAAAATGACCGTTTTTGCAGAGATTCACAATCCCACCGGATTTGAATTCTGGAATAACGGCGTTATCGTGGTATCCGCTCCGGATATTCTCTTCCTTGAAGATACAACGGGCGACGACCGGGCCGACAAGGTAACCCGCCTGATGGGAGCTATCGACTCGGCAGATACCCATCATACGGCAAATAATGTGGTACTGGGTCCGGATGGCTGGATCTACTATCAGCGGGGGGTGTTTCATCTTAACAATGTGGAAACCCCCTGGCAAAAGCCGATGGAGTCGGAGATATCGGGGCTCTACCGCTTCAATCCGCGTACCTTCGAATTTGAATTCGTCGTTGAGAATATCTACAACCCCCATGGCATCAGTTTCGACCGCTGGGGCAATCTTTTCATTACCGACGGCACGATGGGGACGGCACATCAGGTCTATCTCGACGGACATCATTTTGAAAAGAGACCGCTGCTGGAGCACACCGTTCGTCCCGTTCCAGGCAATCAGGTACTCTCGAGTTCTCATTTTCCGGATGAATACCGGGACAATTTTCTGATCTATAATGTGATCGGGTTTCTGGGCATTAAAAGATACAGACTCGAAAATCAGGAGGGTATTGTCTGGGGGACTGAAGCCGGCGACCTGATCTATTCGGATGACCCCAATTTCCGGCCGACTCATGGCGTGATTGGCAATGACGGAGCTCTCTATATCAGCGACTGGCACAACGCGATCATCGGCCATATGCAGCACAATCTTCGCGACCCCATGAGAGATAAGATTCACGGACGAATCTACCGGATTACTGCAGACGACAGGCCGCTAATGGATCCTGTTTCGATCTATGGTGAACCGGTGGATCAGCTACTGGACCTGCTTCTGCACCCGGATAACGGCATCCGGCACCGTACGCGCGTTGAACTTAGCGGCAGGAGCCGTGATGAGGTTGGGTCCGCTCTGATGGATTGGATTGCCCGTTTTGATCCGGAGTCAGATGAGGATGCACACGCCCTCACCGAAGCACTTTGGGTTTTTCAGCAGCACAATATCCAAAACCGCGAACTGCTCTCTCTTTTGCTCAATTCCCCCGACCCAAATGCCCGACAAGCAGCCCGCACTGCTGAGTGGTTCTGGTTTGAACGAAATCCGGCATTGGCCGCTGAGCATCTTCGTCATATAACCCGGGCTCCTGCTGCCGACTCCTTCGACCGAACCGGTATTGAGCTGGATCTGAGAGAAGAGCCAGTTGCTCAGATCACCATTAACGCTGTGATAGAACAGATGCGGTTTGATGTGATCCGTTTTGATGTGAACCGGGGTCAGCCAGTTCAGCTTACGGTGGATAACCCCGATTTCATGCCCCACAATCTGGTGCTTACGGAGCCCGGTATGGCAGATGAAGTCTATCAGATGGCCATTGAGATGGGTGGCGGTGGTTTTGCACTCGGATTTGTTCCGGATTCACCCCATATACTGTTCGCTTCCCGCCTCCTGAGACACGAAGAGAGCCAGCTCATCGAGTTTACGGCGCCAGATGAGCCGGGAGAATACCCGTATGTTTGTACCTTCCCGGGTCATGGAGAACTCATGAGGGGAGTGATGGTTGTTCACTGATCCGGGTTTAAATTTTTCATTATAACTGAAGAGACAACGATTTATGACACGCACATTCACGATTCTGCCCCTTCTGATCTTCCTGCTCTCCTGCGGCTCTGATGATCATGAAAGCTCTTTTGAGAATATAACCCTGAACGGTTCCGATTCCCTGCATATCGTATTTGTGACCGGTGATGAAGAGTACCGGTCGGAGGAAAGTATGCCGATGATCGCCTCCATTCTATCCGAAAGGTATGGATTTCAGACCTCTGTTGTATATGCAATCACGGATGGATTTATCGATCCCAACCGGCAGGATAACATTCCCGGCCTTGAAATTCTGAGAGAGGCTGACCTCATGGTGCTCTACCTCCGTTTCAGAAATATTCCGGATGAACAGCTTTTCTATCTGATGGAGTATGTTGAATCGGGCCGGCCTGTTGCCGGATTCAGAACCTCCACCCATGCGTTTCAATATGGGGATGGGCATCCGAATCAGCATCTCGACTACGACTGGCCTCAGGAGGTGCTGGGGCTGCCCTGGATCAGCCATCACGGAAGCCGAAACTCAACGAGGGTGACCCTTTCAGATGAGAGCTCCGGTCACCCCATACTTCGCGGCATCGCACCCTTTCATGCGCGCAGCTGGCTCTATCACGCCACATCCCTCCATCCGAATGCCACTCCGCTGCTCACCGGCCTGTCTGTTGAAGGGACCGAACCTGATGGTGAGATCTTCGGAGAGCCACATACGGTAGCCTGGACACACACCTATGATGCCGGGAATGAAGAGGGAAATCGTGTCTTTTTCACTACACTGGGGCATCCCGAAGACTTCTTTGCAGAGGAGATGAGACGGCTGGCCATTCAGGGGTTCTTCTGGGCGCTGAATCTGGAGGAGAGAATACCCGCAGAAGGACTCAATGCCGACTTCGCCTCTGAATACGATCCCAATCCTGCAGGATTTGGGATGCAATTCAAGCAAGGCGTGAGGGTTGAATAAGGGGCGAGGTTAAGGTTGAGG
>REDA01000085.1 GCA_007693745.1 Balneolaceae bacterium | reverse complement strand
TGCTCAGGCCGTTTACACAGATAGCTGAACCCTGCAGGTCGATCAGAAGGTGCTGTACGGGATAGGAGGTGGCAGTCGAAAGTTTCTCATCTATTTCGGCTGTGATTTCCCCGTAACTTTTTGAAAAATCGATCTGATGTTCCAGATAGCTGCGAAGGCGGATGAAGGGGATATCGATCAGGTCGATGGTTGCTCTGCTTGCGTCTGCAGACTGATCCGAATAGGGCGAGCTGAGTACTCTCTTTTCAGACGTTGGGAAAAAGAAATCAGGCATCGTTTCAAACGGCTCAGAGACCAAAACATGAATCATTCGGTCGTTCAGCCGCCCAAAAAGCTGCATGGCTGCCATGAGATGGGCACTCATCGTTTTTCGTCCGCCGGATAGCAATCCAAAAACACGCCTTTCGGAATTTGCACACGCCTGTTTTACCGCATGCTGAATGGCTGTAGCCATTCGTTCGTCATCCTGACTATTGCGAATATCGGTAAGAGGAGCACCATCGGGACCTGTTACTCCGACCAGATTATCTCCGGTTTGTACATCAATATCGTGCGGAGAGATCTTCAGCTCTTCACAGAGCTGATAGAAACCACCCTTCCGCTTCGTCCCATAAGAAAAAAGTGCCTTATTGATCACCTCCGCCCCGTGTGACGTGGTGATGATTTTTATCTCCTTTACCGGCCAATCCCCCTGCTTATGAAGCATGTAAAGTGTTTCTGTAAGCACTGCAGGAGAACTGCCGAGTGTAGCGATCAGTGTGATTGGTTTCATTCCGGAAATTTCTTCATGTTCTCTATTTAAAATTCAGGTATCCCATGTGGAATTCTTTGAAATCTTACATGGTAGAAAATACAGGATGGGAGAAATTGCCGCATAATTTTAATAAGGAATTCAGGATAATAGTTTTCGCAGTGCGATTACCCCATTGTTTATCTCATTCTTTTCAAGGGTATTTAATACATCCTCATTTGTTAACGGAGGATTCTTTAATCTACTTACCATCTTTCTAAAACCCTGAACAGCAGCTTGTTTGTCTAAATCTATAACATTAAGTACAAATTTGTCAGGATGGACAACCATGATATCTAAAGCCTCAAGTTCTGTCTTAGGAAAATCTTTTAGATTGAATGTCACGATAACATCTGCTTTCCCCTTAATGGCTGCTGCCACAACATGTCGATCATCTTCATCCGGTAACATGGCTGAAGAAATATACGGTTCATATTCGGTTACATTTGCATCCGGGAAAGAGTCATTCATTCTTCCAATCGTCCAGTTCAGTTGATCTTCGGATAAATCCGGTCTGTTTGCCAATAGGTTACGTTTCCACTCATTTTGGATTTCTTTCGACCATAGTGGTTGATAAAGACGTTGGTCTGCAAAAGTTAATAGAAGATCTCGTATCGGTGCAGGGTATAAAACACATGCATCAAGTATTACCCTGAGTCTGCCGGAATGCATTCGATTAGTACCCCATATCTAATTCCTGAGCCTGTTTTGCAAGTTCCGTTAGCGCCTCTTCCCGCTTTTTATCTATCTTGTTTTGATATTTTTCCAAATCCTTCAATTTAATTCTTCGATGAGTACCCACTTTATGAAACGGTAATTCACCTTCTTCTAACAATTTCACCACATGAGGGCGAGACACATTCAGCATTTCGGCCGCTTGTTGTGTTGTGATTTCTGAACCTGAAGGTATAATAGAGACGGCCTTCCCTTGTGACATGTATTCAAGGATGGTATTGAGGAATTTAAAGGCAGACACCGGAATTTTCACATGCTCTTTTTCACCGGATACCTCAATTTCAATAGCTTTCGAAGACTTTTGATGCCTGCCTGCAATCTGGTCAAGAATTTTCACATTTTCACGTGCAATCTTCTGTTCTTGACGTGTAGGTAGTTTTAGTGCTTCCATAATTGATCTTTTTTAAAGCTGTTTGACCCTGGTTATGGTAGTAATCTACTTAATTAAACGAAATAAACGAAACGTTATTTTATATCGTTCAAATCATGATATCATCTCGTAACGAATCTCCTTTTTGGCTTGCTCCCAATTCGTGTATGTTGTTTTTCCCTCTTTAACCGCCCCTCTTCGACTGGCCAGTTCTTCGCCATGCCAATCCGGAGGTGAGTAAGATGCCAAAGCAGATATATCTGTCCAAAGTTTCTCCATCAGCTCAATTTTTTCGGCTGTAGTAAGTATTTCTATGGAAATCGTTTTGATCATTTATGTTTTGATCTGACACTTATACGTCTCACCTGCACATCTTGTGAGGCGGTGAAGATGTGTACCCGCTTATTCCTGCCTCAGATAGGTAATCTCACACCCTTTGCACTGCCTCACCTCCTGATAGTGCTCGGCAATATCGAACCAACCGGTGGTTTTCTGAAAGATATCCAGGCCCCGCCCCAGAATAATTTTCCAGCCGTTGTTCAGCTGGATCGACCGGTCGTGCAGCTCTTCATCAAATTCGTAGGTAAAATTGATCCCGATCGGTAACAGGGAGTCGGTCATATCCGAAAAGGCCTGCTTTGCATTTTCGAGATACTCCTCATTATTGTTGGTCTTGAGATGAACGGTGACCTCCTCATCCGGCTGTTTGATTTCAGCGATGAGCCGGGCAAACTCCATAAAATTTCTCAACTGATAGGGCAGACGGATATAGGGATCGATCACCTCAATCTCCGTTGCCCCCTCCAGATAGCCGGCAAAGAGCTTCCTGTAACTTACCCCTGTCTGATTTTCACGGATGATTTTCTGGCCCGCAGCAAGTTCTTTTTTCGGTGCCTCTCTCTTCTCACCCTCCTCTTCATCTGCTGCAATCGTGACCCCATCTTCATCCGTTTCACCACCCGCAGGGATATCCAGTTTGTGGTCGCCATACTCGATCACTTCCAGCGTCTCAATTTTCTGAATTTTGCCGGAAGTGGCCTGGTACTGAAAATGGACCACCTCATCGTTAAAGGTCTCATCCATCTTGCGAAGCTGATTTTTCACCCTCTTCCGCCCTTCAATCGCAAAATCGAGCAGCTCCCGCGCCTCCGTCTCCGTAAACTCGCCATGGGGATAGATCACCTTCACCAGACCGGAAAAGGTCTTTTCGATGGATGTTTTATCGCGTGTGGTAATACTGTCGGAGAGCTTAAAATAGTGCTGATAGGATTTCATGTAGTCCTCTTTCCGCAGCTCTTTCATAATCTCGGCGAGGTAATCCACAATAAATCCATAATCGCCGGTAAACATTTCATTTCGGAGTTTTTGAACTTCCCAGCCCGGCAGATAACAGTGAATCCGATCCAGAAATGCGGAATCGTAATAATCTTTAGGCAGCGCTTCAAAGAGATCGCTGTGCTTCAGCATGTAGGGTACCGAGTGATCGGTATTGCCCACATACACCATCGACGCCTCCGCCTGATAGACCTGCGTACCACGGGAGAAGTTCTTATTCGCCATGTAGTTCTTCAGGATATCCACCAGTCCGCGATCCGCCTTCTTGGTCTTGCCCGCAAATTCATCGTAGGCAACCACATCCCAGTACCCCACCAGGCCGATATCCCCCGTACTGTTGTTGACAAACAGTTTCGCCTTGGATACTTCACCGCCCGAGATCAGAATCCCGTGTGGAGAGAGTTCTGAATAGAGATGCGATTTTCCCGTTCCCTTGGGGCCCAGCTCAATCAGATTGTAGTTCTTTTCGGCAAAGGGAACCAGACGGGTCAGCTGCAGGAGTTTAGACCGGTCGGAAAACTCCTCCGGATTCAATCCCACCGACTGCATCAGCAGATCGATCCACTCCCGGGTTGTAAACTCTTTACGAAGCTCCTTGTACTCCTCCAGATCCACACCGGAAATCTGAATCGGCTTCAGTTTCTCGATGGTCCAGGGAATTGAATCCCGCTCGTCGGATGGCTGATAGCCCAGTGTGATAATAGACCAGACGCCGCCTGACAAAAGCTTCGGATGTTTCTTTACAAAGGTGTCGTGAATGGGCACTTTATTAAGCCCCAGATTGCCAAAAAAGGCTTCATAAATGTCTTTTTTATCGTTGAGTTTCACCGCCACCTTGTCGATGATTCTGTGCGATCCACGCTCCCGGACGGTCGATTTAATCACCTGCGCTTCATCTCTGTGTACAAAGTGTTTGGTGATGATACCCTTCACCGTCTCCACCCCCTCGCGGATGGTCTCTTCATCATCCGTGGCCGCATACTGCCCCAGCAGATACTCCAGCACGTAGGTTGGAATACTCGCATTTCCCTTAATCAGATTGGTGAGATCCTTACGGACTACCTTCCCCGCAAAGTGTACATTAACTTTCTGGTCGAGTTCTTTCATCATTTAAAAGTCGTCAAAGTCGTTAGTGAATGAAATTTTTATCTGATAGGGATATCTGGCATACTCTATCCACTTGTTGCTGTCTTCCACCTGCTCCTCCAGAAGCAGATAGACCTCCTGGTTTCCATACTTTTCACTCGCCTTGCTGGAGATCTGAAACGGATAGACGATCTCGCGGTCTTTGGAGTTCGGCGCATCCAAATCGAAGGTGTACGTGAACACATCACTCAGGGACTCCCCCTCTTTCGACTGAAACTGTACTTTGAGCGTGCGGGAGATGATCTGTTCGCCGACCGGCTTCAGCTGATAGAAACTCACGCGCTGAATGTTGGTCGAAATCCTGTTATTCCGCTTGTTCAGCACATCCACATCTACCTGTGTAACGGTATCTTCCCGCTTCTTTTTGATTTTGATGATGGGTGTGATCAGCTCCTGCAGGGTGGCACCTCCGTGCACAAACCGGGATCCCGCTCCGTGAACCCGTAACCGATTGATGCTTTTCGGGATCAGAACCTGAAGGTCCCCTTCGATTCCAAGATCTTTACAGTCAAATGTCATCACATTCTCCTGATGCGTCAGATTGCGCCCCAATACAAATCGGCGGTTCGATTTTATGATCTCACCCTCCACTCCGGCCTCTGCAAAATCACTCTCATCAAGGGGATCATTCTGATAGATAAACCCGTGATCGGCTGTTACAATCATATTGTATCCCCCCATATTGGATACTTTTTTGATCAGATCAATCAGAAACTGAATTTCGTCCCGCACACCCTCAATCACCTTCTCCTCAGAACTTTTGTCATCGCCAAGCTTATCGATCCGGTTGTGGTAGATATAGATCAGGTCGTGATTGGCAACCAGTTCCCGGGCCTCCTCACTTTTGGATGCCATTTTCATCAGCTCTTCTGCAAGTACTGCGGTAGCCTGCACACCGGCGCTGTTCTGCAATATACTTCGGCGTGCGGTCAGCCCGGAGGTCCGTTTTCCGTCTGCAAGAATCTCATCACCTTTTCCGAAGGAGAGTTCCTGATGGGGCAGCAGCGAAGCCATCCCAAGCTGGGTGTAGGATGGCAGTGGTGCGATTTGATGGCCGATCTCACTTTCAAAACGATTCTCTTTCTTCATCTGCTGATGAAAGGAGACCCCGCACTCATAGCGAAGAGCGTCTGAAATGATGACAAAGAGGCGGGTTTTCTTGCTGATAAACGGCTTCACATGATTTCGGAAAAACCGGGTCTGCGCGTGAATATGCCTGCTCCGGCCGGACTCCCTGTCCAGCACTCCCTGCCATTGATCACTCAGCCTGAGCAGCCAGGTATTGCTGTAGGCTTTATTGACTTCATTGTATAGCGGGTTGAGGACATTGTTCTGATGGGTCTCCCGATAGGCCTGTATAAAGAGCCTGTAATGCTGATCCATCTTGTACCAGCTGTTGATGTACGATTCAACCCCATCGTCAAACGAGCCGATGGAGAGCTCCCCGCTGTTCCGAATGGTTTCAAGCAGGGTAAACCCAACCCGCAGGGCGCTGTAGAAATGTGTGTATCTGTGATACCAGTAGAGAGATTCCCGATTTTTGATCACCGTTTCCAGTCGTTGCTGATCTATGCTTCCATCGATGATCCCCCGAACCAGCTCTGAAATCACCCGCTGATCGATCAGTTCAAACAGATCATCGGATGTGATCTCTTCGATCGATACGCTGTTGAGAGCTTCTTCCACCTTCAGATTGGCCTGGATGCGATGGGAGAGGATTTTGAAATCTTCCTGAAACGATAACGTGTCTTTCCACGAGGAGAGCAGTACTCCGGTTTCGCGGTTAACGACAGCCTGCGGGCTTAGCGGACTAAAGTTCTTCTGAAACGTCTCCAGCAGAAAATCATAGATGGAGGGGTTGTCATGGGTGTACCCATATTTTTTGGAGACCTCCTGCCAGAACAAATCGGTCAGGTTGAAGCGGTCGAGTTCCCGGATGACGGACTCTTCGCGGCCTTGTATAAACGCCGATGCGTAGTTTCTGAGAAAGAGTTCAAAGGAGAGGGTTTCGGCGCTGAAAACCACCTGAATCAGTTTGAGGGAGAGGAGATGGTCTCCGTCTTCCTCACGGGCAATCTCTCTGAATGAAGCTACCCGGTCCTTGTTTTTAAAAAACTCAATGTGTTGGCTGAGCCACTGTTTGTAATGATATCCTAATCCAACCTCCTGCAGGTAGAGTGCCTCTTGATCGGTATGATACACATGGTGTGCGAGCTCAATATCCAGCAACCAGTTCTCTTCATTGCCCGGCTTTTCGTTGGGCAGATAGAGCAGAAACTTTTGATCAGGCTCCCGGTGGAGGACCCGAACTTTGGTTTCGAATTCGTTGCCGTTTACTTCAAGCTTGGTGGCGTTCTCCAGGTCGAGTGACTCAAACTCCTCTGTAAACGACTGCCCGGCATCGTACCACAACAGGATGCGATGTTTTTCAAGGAGTTTTTCTATAGACTGTTGGATTTTTGACATTTCTAAAGAATCAGTTACAGCTAAAACTTTTTATATGGTAATCTTTCTGATTTCATGTTTGGTGGCATTTTCAAGACGAATCATAGCATCTACTACTTTTTCATAAATTTCCTTCCATCGTTCTTCGGGTGTTTGCCAACCACCTATCTCATAGTCTTTTTTAATTACACAAGATCTCGAGGTTTCCATCTGTTCCCAATCAAGAGATTCCCCGAATAACTCCTCAATCTGATCTTTTCTGGTCACTAATTTGTTAAAAATTTGAAGGTTTTCATCATCTCCATTTTTTCCTCTGTCTATATAAATTTTGATAGATACTGAATCTTTTTTCAGCCAGTAAGTATAATTCACTCCACGAAATCCGGAACTCGTTCCTATCCAATTGTAGTCTGATGGTGAAATGCCTGAAAACAATTTGTGCTTACTCTTAGCATATTCCAGGAGACCATCCCAAAATCGATATCGTAGTTTGTGTCTGTCTGATTTTGCCTGTTTTGTTTTACCAATTGTCTTTGCCTCTTCACTCGGCCCCACAATCATTGTTAGTAATGGAGCTGGATTCGAATCACCAATGCGAATTCCCTCAACTTTAATCAGATAAAAATCTGCCTCAGTTGATTCATTAAGCCACGAAATTGCATTTATGTGTTCCTGGCGAGGTTCTGACACAATCCAAATCGCTACTTTTGCTTCAAATGAAGTTAAATAGGTAATAATCTTTCCGAGATGATCGTGATCACTCTTTTCCAATTGGTTCTCAATGACAATGATATTACCAGAAGCATCCTCTGCAGTAATATCTACATTAAAACTACCGGTAGATTGTTCTACTTCAGGATTAATTACTTCCAGACCAATGGCATCTTTCAGTATGTCAATATTCTCTTGAAGCCAGGTGGTAAAATCTCTTGCCTCATGTCTCCAAATATCTCGTAAATGTACTCTAGTAATGCGATCTATCATTTCAACTGTTATTTAATTCTTGATGTATCAATCCAATCAAACCCCTTCACCTTCATTTTCCTCATAATTATCATTTAAATAATCCCATG
>REDA01000044.1 GCA_007693745.1 Balneolaceae bacterium | reverse complement strand
TTGTCTGCTTGTCATAATTCGCCTCTTCGGCGTACAAGTTCTTTCTGAATTTCATTTGATTTCTCTTCGGTGAGGTCATAACCCCACATGACCCAGATGGCCACACCTGCAGTTACCACAGGGATGATGATATCTGCGATTCTGAGGTGGAGCAGTGTTTCGGCGGTTTGTACCACGGCATTTTGGTCAAACCCAACCAGCTTCAGTACGGCGCCGCTCATTACCAGGGCAAGCCCCTGCCCCAGCTTCACCATCCACCAGTAAATCGCCCCAAAGGTCCCTTCTTTCCGGGGCATTCCATTTTCGAGTTCATCAAGGTCGCAAACATCGGCGGTCATGCTCATCATCAGAACAAAGAGCCCGCCAATCCCAAAGGCCATGAGGGGAATCGGCATAAACATCAGCCAGGGGTTTGCCGGATTAAATCCCCACCATTTCAGGATGTAACCCACCATGGAGATAAATGTTGAAAGGATGAATGCATTTCTTTTGCCTATTTTGTTTGCCATCCATGTAATGATAGGAATCACAACAAAAGCAGTCATAAATGCACTGACGGTAGAGAACCAGGCCGGCCAGTTTCCTGTCAGCCCGTAATCGCCGTTAAAGAGATAAAAGAGGATGATGAAATAGCTGAAAGAGGCAACCATCTGAAAGCCGTTGAACACGAGAAATGTGGCGCCGCATAATCTCACAAAGGGTTTGTTCAGGAATACCTGCTTCATTTTCCGGATCAGGTCCACAACATTTTTAAACGCGTCTTTAAAGGTGAGGCTTGCCTGATTGGTGATATTTTTTGCGCCGATTTCGCTGCAAAAAAGACCCGGCATCATACCCAGCACAATACAGGCTCCCCCTACAACCCATGCCATGGTTCTGACTCCGTCCGCCTGGTTCGCAAAAAGATCAGGATTGGCAATAATCACCCAGAACCAGGGGACAATCATCCAGGCAAACTGCCCGATGGTTTGTGCAAATCCCATCAGGCGGGTGCGCTCTTTATAATCGGTAGTCATTTCATAACCGAGGGCGATCAGCGGAGTAGAAAAAATGGTATTGGATCCGATAAACAGCAATGACATCAGCAGGAAGTACCAGAAATTGTACATCTGGCTCGCCTCCGGATTCATCTGCCAGAGCATGATGAACATGAGGCCGGCCAGAATAGCCCCCATGAAAATGTAGGGTTTGCGACGCCCGTATCGCGACTGGGTATTGTCGGATACATACCCCATGATGGGATCGGTGATCGCATCAAACAGCCTTGGCAACCCACCGAGCAAACCGGCTAGGAAAGGATCTATCCCGAAAGCGGTGAGCAGAAAAAACTGAAAAACACCCAGAGCCCCGGGCAGTAAGTTGTTCACAAGGTGTCCCGACCCAAATGCAGCTTTCTGAAGAAGGGGTATTTTTTTCCTTGCCGGTGTGTTTTCTGCTGCCATAGTTCTCAGTTTAAGGGTTCATGAGTGTGTGAATGATTAATGAATCAAGCCCGGGTGCAGCATGGTTTTTGGTTACGATTCATCTCTGTCTGGTTCATAGATTTGAAGATCTTCTTTCTCTGATTTCAGCATCGGTTGGGGGGACTTGTACATCCTCCAGCAGGGCATCCAGATCGCCGTTGTATGTTTTTGTTATTGGCATGCCATCCCGGGTCAGGCCCTCAAAGACCCCTTCATCCACAAGGTTCCAAAGGGCAAATTTTGCCTGAGCCTGAAGATTAATCAGACCAAAGTGGTTTTCCGAACCGAGAGGATTTCCGGCATCTTTCCAGGGCTCATCAAACGCTTCAAAATAGAAGACGGTCACCCCGTTGCGGTCCGACCACTCCCTTATCATATTGTGATAGAGCCCTGATTTGTACTCATCCGTGGCTCTCGATCCATCCGGTCCGTAGTAGCTGTTGGAGATGGTTGCCCAGCCGGTTTCCCCGATGTGAACCGGTTTGTTCACCCCGATACTCTGCATATAGCCAACTACACTCTCATACTGCTTTACCGCAAAATCCAGAGCCCGATCCATTGCGGAGTGAATTTTTTCGGTATCACTCAGATGGAGCTCCTCTTCGGGAACACCCCAAAATTCGGGATTGTAATGCGTATTGTGCATCGGGTAGGTGTGCATGGAGATAAAATCGACCGCTTCTATCAGCGCATTCAGGTCGCTGTTATGATATTCAGATCCACCTCCACCCCAGGATGCAAAATCATCGGAAGAGGTGACCCAGAGGGTTTCGGGAAGCTCCCCTTCTTTTTTCAGATCCTGAAGGTGATTTACCCATTTCAGGATGATGGAGGGTTCCACATAGTAATCCCACGCCCAGTGCACCATCGCTTCATTGCCAACGGCTATAATTTTTACGATTTCCGGATACTCTTGGGTGAGTTCAACGGCTCTTGCGATTTCAACGGCATTTCGCGGGCTTTCCTGATCCCGGATCCGGTCGGGCTCCTCTGTCCAGGCGTTTTTGGCATCAATCCAGGCGCCGAGCATCAGATACATTTCAAAATCGGGATCATCCTGTTTGATTTCACGGATAGCCTGAAGCAGGTTGGCAGCCTCCTCATAATGGACATTGTAGGTGCGAAGAAGGCGGATTCCCATCGCTTCCAACAGGCGAAGATCTTCTTTAAGCTGGGGAATTGTGGGCTGGATATCCCGTGTGTTCTCCCTGTAAGCGCCAAATGAGATGGCCCGGTAATATGGATTGCCGAGGATTTCCTCTGCAGTAATTCGTTTGTCCGTCATGGTTTCAGGCTCTCTTTCGCTGCAGGCTCCTGCCAGTGCAAGAGTCATGATTGTCAGTATAATGGGAATACCTGTTTTCATATTGATTTTCCGATGAATCAGTTAAGCCGCTCCTCCTTTAAATGAACCAGGACTGTCCGGATCGCACCGTTTCTCTGAAAGATCGGGGCACTTAACTCAGGGCTTAACCGGAGGCCAGAAAGCGTTTCACTGTTTCCGTCACTGTACTGTATCTCTATCTGATCCTGTTCACCGATCTGATAGATAACAGGAACCTGACAGATGGAGAAGAAGAGTGAATGAGCAGGCATTTCAATGGTTTCGTACGTCTGTTCGGGATGGATGAACTCCATACTGCCCACGTCATCCCTGAAATCTGTTCTTCGAAGCAGCCGGGGTTCAAACGAGAGAGAGCCGTTTTCCACAGAAAGTCCGAGTTCCAGCATGGAAGTCAGAATATCCTCCTTCACCTGACCGGTCATGCCCGGCTGCTGAGCACCCCTGTGTGCGGGAGTGTGTGAGTAGGCGTCGGTAGGAAATGCACCATAGAGCTCCGGGGCTTTGTGGATGCCGATTCCCTCGCCTATATCGTAGAAGATCTCCAGAAGCTGCTGCCAGGTCTCTTTCGGAGCCTGCTGCTGACCGGCTTTTAAACAGACTTCAGCAGTTGCCAGATGAAGCTTGGAAACCATGTGCCAGTAGATCGAACCCAGCCCTTCGTAGGCAAAAAAGGTTCCGGATCGCCCTGTAAAGGCTTTGTGATTGAACACCTCTTCAAAAATGGTCAGGACTACCGATTCGTCCTGTTCGGCGAGATCCCGGTATGGCCCCTTTTTTAATTCCCAAAGAGCACTCTTCACATCCTCCGCATTTCTGAAGTTTCCGTTAAAATGATAATCACCCCTCAGATCCTGTGTGACGAGCTGTATATTTCCGTCCGACAAAAGCTTCTGAAGCAGTTTCGATTTCTTCACAGAGGCTTCCGGGATGCGGTTTTTCTCCAGAAAGCGTGGCAGCTCCCTGTTTGGATAGAGGATGTAACTGTTCTGATCCTCCCGGTAGAGGGCGCTTTTGCGCAGTGCGCGCAGAAGGTTCAGAGACTCCTCTGCATTCAGAATACCGGAACTCAAGATGGCAACCTGTCCCTCAAGCATCTCACTCAGATGGGACACCTCGTAACCATTCTCTGTTATACTGAGCAGATTATAGGAGTGGAAAAGGTCATCTGTCCTGCGGTTTGCTTCAACAGAGTGTTCAAGGAATCTGAGCGATGTTTCAATGAAGTTGTTAATGCTTCCGTCTTTCAGAACTGCTTTTTTGCCGCTGAATCCTTCATCATAGATCCGGTTTCTGTAGTCGCTTCCGGCCATGCCCAGTAACTCTGTGAGTTTTTTCCGGTTTTGGTCATCAATCCGCCCGTTAAGCAGGCTCAGGTTTTCTGAAAGAATCTTCTCAATCCGGTAAAAAAGCTCCGCGAGTTCTTCAGAAATCTCGGCCTTTGCCATCTCTGCTTGCATTTCGGTGTTTTCAAAAAACCTCAGAAAACGGCAGAGATAGCAGAGGGTAACCATGGAGATCCCATTGCCTACCAGTGCATTATTGGCGTCATTCCATTCCGGACGCTGGGTATTCATCCAGATACCGCCCTCGGGGATGAAGTTTGATATTTTTGAAAGGGTGGTGGCAAGTATTTTTTCGAAAAAGGTGACATGGTGTATTTCACCGCTTCTGTTCTGAAGGAGCGCTCCGTCAGCTCCTTTTTCTGTAACGCTCTCCCGGATAGCATGATCCTTATCCTCCTCAAACAGAATGGTATCTTTCGGGTTGGCTGCAATATCCTGAAAGGATTTGATACGGTAGGGTACATTTGCATAGACAAAAACATCTTTGTCCATCAGCCCTTTCAGCGCATCGGGTTCATGCATCTGGCAGAACTCGAGCAGTTTGAGCAGGTAGATGATCTGGTGATCTCCCCAGTAGCCGATATAGGACCACGGATCGTCCGGCTCAATCGTCTCCCAGTCAAATCCGCCTTTGGTGACCCTGTAGGGATTGTATCCGTCGAAGGTGGAGTTATTCAGGAATTTAAAAACCATCCCGTCAATAAAACCGGGGTAAGAGTGTGCAAGGGCTTCCCAGTTCTGGAAAATGTCTCTCCAGTTTCCCTCATAGTCGAGAATTTTGGAACCGTCCAGCTCACTCTGTGTATTGATGGTGAAATAGTTCCAGGGGCGGCTGGGGTCTCCATGTCTTCGGCTGAATTTTAAGGGAAGATATTCGCGGCAGAGGCGGATCAGATCCGGATCACGGCTTTCACTGAGCTTCCCCAGAAGTTCCTGCCTGTTGAATTCAGAAGGCAGGCTTTGGATAAAATCATGATTTGTTTGAAACACCATTTTACTGGCTGCAGCGAGATAGGAAGAGAGATCCTCTTTTTCGATTCTGTAGTTGTAGTCGAATGTACCTCCGCGCATGATGTTAAAGAGAACGTTGGAAAAATGACGTGCATCTTTAAAACGGTCTGCAGTAAAGCGCAGGCCATCGGCTCCGGCGATCAGCTGTTTCAGTTTTTCAGTCCCCTGCTCAATGTCCTCCTCGATGAGAGATTCCAGATTTCCCGCACGTCTGATTTTCTCGTCAAGCTCAATAATCTGAACATGATTCTGATTGACGTTGGCGATGAGTTTCCATTCAAGCCGGCCTTCCGGTTCCATGTCGATGTCAGACAGGGTAAAGTAAGCACCCTTTTCCCCTTTGATCATCTCTTCCTGTTCGATGGGTAAATGATTCCTGAAGCGATCCAGCTGCAGGGAGGAGAGAAGGTATTCGGGATCATTCAAACCGAGGGACCAGGCGATGTTAGCTTTTAGTGCTTCACTGGGTTCCGCTTTATCGACGATAATGGCGCTGAGTGCGTAGATTCCAAGGCCTGACTCTTTCACCAGCTCATTTTTTTTGTAGGCATCAACAAGATTGCTGGACTGGGTCTGCATATCGGGTTCGACTCCATAGGGAAGAAGATTCTGGATACCGTCCAGCACGGTTCCTCTGCATCGTTTTCCGGAGTGGTTGATCAGTTCTGCTTTTCTGACAAACCCAAACAGATTGCTTGAATTCCACTGATAGCGAAATGTGAGGCCCAGATCGTGATTGATCTCCTCGAAGAGAATTTTGTTACCGTAAAAACTCTTGTAAAGATTACTTCTGATTGAAAATTTCCCTGTGTACCGTTCGGAAAAAGGCTCCCATATTTCCGGCTTGCCCTCTTGTTCCACCTTCAAAATCGTTTTACTGCCTGTAGTATCGGCCGACTCCGTGATTTTGTCGTCCGTATAGTAGGGAAAGAGTGAATAGCTGTTGTTTTTGCGTCCAGCCGAGAGACCGCCATTGCTTGAAATGAACATCCAGTGATTGGAATCACTTACAATATTCATGAAAAACGGACGCATTTTGTCATGATCGGCAATTTTAAACCACGACTCATTATTTATGGTGACAACTTCTATACCCAAGGCCTTAACGTTTAGTTGTTGAAAATTTAAATTCGTATGATTTTCTCTGTTTCCGCTGCTATTCTAAAGTGGTTTCCCTATCAGCTGTTGCTTTCCGGTATGCTTCGTCCAGGTCTATGGCAGAAAAGTGAGAGTTCAGCTCATCCATCGTTACACCCGGCGCGTAGGGATCGAAACGATGGGCTTCCCGGATCACATACCAGGCGGCTCTGGGGAAAAGTTCGTAGTGACCGGAGGGTTTTGCCGGCCCTTTTGCCATGATACCAAACCACTCCTCATTCATGTTGTTTTCGCCCTGAATGTAGTCACACTCATATCCGCCGTTTGACCAGGTAGCTTCGGTGTTGTGGACGTCCAGGTCAAATGACTGCCCGTACTTCCACCAGCCGTCACTAAACTGAAAAGTATATCCACCGATCGAGTTGCCGGCTCTTCCAAGCCCGGCGGCATGACTATAGATTTCTTTCCAGTTGCCGTGTTTGT
This sequence comes from Balneolaceae bacterium, assembly GCA_007693745.1. Classification (GTDB taxonomy): domain Bacteria; phylum Bacteroidota; class Rhodothermia; order Balneolales; family Balneolaceae; genus Rhodohalobacter. Next base: position 86,112 of record REDA01000044.1, on the reverse strand, counting down.
AGTAGGCCTGACACTGCTGGTCTTCCTGCTGCGTGATCACATTAAACGCATCTGCGCCAAATTCCGTGAGAAGAACCGGTTTTCCATATTCATTTTTGATGCGATCGTAGAGGTCGGTAAAGGTGACACCCCTGTATACATTTGAACCGAATATGTCGATCTCCTGCAGCTCCTCAACAATGATATCGAGAAACTGAAGATCGCCGTTAGCGAAGGCAATGGGCCGATCCGGATCGATGCTTTTGATCGCAACAGCAGCCTCATTGAAGAGTCTGTACATATGGCGCGCCCGGATCGACGACTCCCTGTCGGCAATTGGGATATCTTCGGTTTCAGCCCCGCCCCAGAAGAGGCCGAAGTTATTTTCGTTGCCAAGCAGATAGAGAAGAAGTCCTCTTGTGCCCCTGAATTCCCCGGCAAGTTCCGTGACCTCACGCAGTAAAAGTTCCTGAACACGGGGATCCGAATACTCTGTATTGCCCATCCATTCATCGTCGATCATCAGGCCGTACCGGCCAAAAGAGTGATTGAGCATGGTGTAAATCCCGAAATTTTCATAGATATACTCAATCCATTTTCTGGGGATACCGGTATAAACACGGATAGAATTTACACCCATTTCCGCGAGCAGGCTCATTTCATAATCCAGAGCTTCTTCGATAAATGAATCTGACTCCTCCCACAGGTTGTAGCTGTAATTGGTGCCGATCGGGAAGTAATCCCAGTTCATTCCATTCACCATCAGGGGTTCACCATTAACCAGAAGACGCCAGCCGTCATAACTCTCCACCACCTCTATCCGATCCTTCTCCTGTATTTCGGCACAGGAGAAAACCAGTAACAGGATGGTTGAAAAGAGGGTGAAGTGTTTCATCGCCGGTGGAGATTGGAAGAAAAAAAAGCTGCCATTCCGCGTTGAAACCATGCAAACAGACCCTTAACGGACAGTTTCCATGTCCTGTGAATCATCTGAAGACGCCAATTTGCACCCATTGTAAAAGCCATCGCCTGCCCCTTTTCCCGATTTGTTTAGCAATACAGCAGATCTGATATCTAATTTTACATAATGGTCCGATTTATTGCAAATAATTTTCACAATATTGAAATAATATTCTATTCAAGCGGGTTGACTCGAATGTGTGAAAAAAAGCGCTTTTCCATCGACCAAATTTTATTAAATTATAAAGTGAGTCAAGAGTTTAACCCGGTTTAGTGGGACTTCATAGTTTTAAGTTGAGGAATAAAAGTGCTTGTATAAAACGGTTAGTGAGAAAAAATTTCATTCAAATTCTTTCGGATACAGGATATTTATCAATTCTGAATAGTTTTCCTGAGAAAAATTTTCCATTTTTTGAGGATATCAATCACTGTGAACCATTATGATTAAAAAGGTTACTCTCAAACACATCGCAAAGGACACGGGGCTTTCCATATCAACGGTTTCCAGAGCCCTTTCTCAATCCGGAAAAATAAGTACAGAGAATGCGAGGATTGTTTTTGAAAGTGCGAATCGTCTCAATTACCCCCTGGCCTCTGTTCATACCCCGATTGAGCATAAGGATAAAATCAACATCGCGCTGGTAACGAGACATTACACTGGTGAGTTTTACTCTTCTCTCTATGAGGGCTTCGATTATTCGACAAAAGATCTGAAGGCCTCCATGAGTCTGATTAGTGTTACGCACTCATCTTCGCCTGTCATTCAGGTTTTGTCAAAATTGAAGCGGAATCGCTTCGATGCTGCCGTACTTTTCCTGCCGGAACTTAAATCTTCCGATTATATGGAGTTGCTGGAAAGGCTGCCTGCTGATTTTCCGGTGGTTTCCATTGCGCCCATTGCCAATCCCGTACTGGACACAGTAACGTTCGACAACTACAGGGGAGGCTATCTTGTTGCAAGGCATTTCGAGGAGAGAGGATTTCGGAACGTGGGTATCATTATTGGTCCTGTAAACCAGTCGGAAGCGATGCTTCGCAAGAGCGGTTTTATCGATTATGTTCTTACCTCAGACAGCATGAACCTTCTCTGGCAGTACAATGGTGATTTTTCTTTTCAGCAGGGGCGCGCTGCCTATGATGATTTCAGAAAACAGGAGATGAAAGCAGATGCAGTATTTTGCAGTAACGACAGCATGGCTTTGGGGTTTATGCACAGTGGGCTTCGCGATGGTGTCCATATACCGGGGGATGTGGCTGTGGCAGGGTTTGATGATCTGCCTGCCTCAACCCTCTACACCCCAACCATTACATCGGTGAACACACCTTATGGGCTGCTCGGTAAAAAAACGCTGGAGTTGATTTTCAACAGGCTCGAAAAGAGAACGGATGCACATCATATCGGCTACACGAACCTGGTGCCGGTCAGCCTCAATGTCCGCGAAAGTTCGACTCAGCTGGACAATACCTTTCAGATGTACGACAGGCAGGTCACGAAATGAGACACGGTTTCTGAAAAAACAGTGACATCATCAAGTGGCAATAGGAAGTCATTTCAAAAATGCTATTTTCAAGCAGCTTACAGCAAGAATTAAGCATGCTGATTCTCTGGTCGCTGAGCTCTTTTACCGTTTTTCAAAGCCCCCTCTGTAATAATTTCCGGGTTTAAATGAACCGCATAGAAAGAACCAGGAAGGAAACAGGGGTGGATTTTTATGAGACCCAGCAATTGTCTATTATTTACCCGTAGAATTTAATAATTCAGTTTTATGGACATTGTTTGGATTGGCCTGGCTTTCATGCTCGGTTTTCTGTTGAACCGGATTCATATTCCCCCGCTGGTGGGTTATCTTTTAGCTGGTATAGCCCTTTCATTTACCTCTTATGAGGCAGGGAGTATTTTACATGAAATCGCACATCTTGGAGTGATATTCCTGCTTTTCACTGTGGGATTGCATATCCGGGTGGAAAATATACTGCAAAAAGAGGTGCTTGGGGTGGGGCTCATTCACCTGGCTGTTTCTACGGTGATCTTCTTTCCTGTATCACTCTATTTCGGGCTCAATCCGGAAGCCGCTTTGATTGTTTCGATTACTCTAGGTTTTTCCAGTACGGTTCTGGCTGCAAAAGGGCTGGAAGCAAGGAATGAGCTCAGCTCCTATTACGGACGGCTTGCAATCGGAATTTTAATAGTGCAGGATATCGTTGCCATCGCAATTATTGCCTATGCCGGTGGTGGGATTCCGTCTCCCTGGGCAGCCCTGTTGCTGGGACTGCCATTCATCCGTCCGCTGCTGTCTAAGCTGCTGCTGACCATTGAACGTGATGAACTTCTTCTTCTGATGGCACTTTCACTGGCGGTTGGAGGGAGTGCTCTTTTCGAGTTTGTTAACCTGAGTGGTGAACTGGGAGCCCTGGTGATGGGAATGTTGCTTGTGAATGATCAGAAAGCAGAGGAGCTCGAGAAAAAAATCTGGGGAATCAAGGAAGCTTTTCTGGTCGGCTTCTTTCTGGAAATCGGGCTTGCTGGCTTTCCCGATGCCGACGGATTTCGCTTTATTGGAATTCTTCTGCTTCTTTTACCAGTAAAGGCTCTGGTGTTCTTTGGGCTCTTTATGGCGTTTAAACTTAGGTCTCGAACCGGTTTTCTTACCACGATTACGCTTACAGCCTACAGCGAATTCACCCTGATTGCCGGAGCGGTGGCTGCATCAACCGGAATAATATCCCAGGAAATGATGGTTATTTTAGGGCTTTTGACCGCGATTTCTTATGTGATCAATGCCATTCTGGTTCGTTACGAAGATCTACTCTGGCAACTATCCAACCCTGTTCTTCGAACCTTTGAGCGGAAAGTGAAACATCCGGATCACCAGCCGGTTTCGTTGGGTGCAGCGAGGTATTTGGTAATCGGACTGGGTGAGACCGGTGTCTCTGCGCTGAAGCGGTTTCGGGAACAGAATGAATCCGCTGTGGGTATTGATATCAATCCGGATAGAGTGAAGGAGTTAATTGATGAGGGGTGCCGTGTGCTTTATGCCGACGCCCAGGACGCTTACTTTTGGGAAGAACTGGACATGAAAAAAGTGAAAACGATTTTGATTGCCATGTCTGGTGATATCTATACCAAAACATTTATTGTGGAACAGGTTCGAAAGAAAAAGTACGAAGGGATCATCCGGGTACTGACTCAAAATATTCGCGAGGCAGAATTGGTAAAAGAATCCGGTGGGGAACCTGTTCTGGTACCCGCTGCACAGATGGGGGAGACGCTGGCTAACCTGAGTATTGCTGAGGATTAGCGGAAGGCTTGTCGGGAATGAATATGTGTGAGCCGGAATGTGGCAACTCTGATTCTAAACAATTTTATCGGGATTACTCAGATCCGGTAACGGTCCGCGATAGCCGAAGATGCGCCGGATCCATTTTACAACCCCAACACTCTGATTTCTTACATACCACTGATCCGCCGCGCGTCTTGCTCCAAGGGCGTAAGTGGGATAGGGATAAATCGTGTCGGCCATATTTTTGAGGGTCACGCCGTTTTTCATGGCCAGGGCATACTGACTGATCAGTTCCCCGGCATGAGCACCGAGAATATCGGCTCCAAGGATTTTTCCAGTCAGTTTTTTGGCGTACACAAAGATCCAGCCTTCTGTTTTTTCATCGGTGATTGCCCGGTCTATCATTTTATAGGGAAACTTGTAGGTTTCGTATCGAATGCCTTTTGCACCAAGCTGCTGAGGAGTGGCTCCCACATGTGCAAGTTCCGGTTCTGTATAGGTAACCCAGGGAACGTGGTTATGATCGATTTTCATGGGTATCTTCAACAGCGCGTTGCTCACGGCTACTTTGGCCATATGCTCCGACATATGTGTAAACTGGTAGCGGCCGGTAACATCACCGATGGCATAGATATGTTTCACATTGGTACGACACTTTTCATTTACCGTAATGCCGGTCCGGCCGGTTTTTACGCCGGCTTCTTCAAGGTTCAGCGATTCAAAATTGGCACGGCGGCCGGTTGCCATCAGCAATTTATCGGCTTTAAGAACCTTGGTATTTCCATCTCTTTCAATGGTAACCTCCACGGATGCTGTATTTCCCTTCACGGAGACTACTTCAGCCTCTAATTCATACTCTACACCTTCGGTTTGCAGATGTTTTTTCAGTATGGATGTCAGTTCCGGGTGATCCTTCACAAGGATGCGGTCAGACGGGTCCACAACGATGACCCGAGTTCCAAGATGTTGAAAAGCCTGAGCCATCTCGGTGCCAATGGGTCCGCCACCTACAATAATCATACTCTTCGGCAGACTTTCAAGTTCAAACAACGTCTGATTGGTGAGGTATGGAGTTGTATCAAGACCCGGCAGTGGCGGTACAAAAGCTTTCGCACCGGTTGCAACTACAATGTAGCGTGATGACACTTCGCGAAGGAGTCCTTTTTTGTTTTGGATTCGCAGGGTATGGCTGTCGGTGAACACCGCTTCACCCTCTTCCACATCGATACCCATTTGCCGGAATTTATCCGGATGGTCAGCATCCATATAGATCTCCTGCCGGATGGAGTCGAGCTTCTGTCTCACCCCGGCGAACGCTGCCGGTTTTCCGGAAAGAGCCGCTTTTTTACCCAGATTCAGAAGCACTTTACTGGGCACACAGCCGTGCCAGGTACAGTCGCCGCCGAGTTTTTCTTTTTCAATCATCATGGTTTTTGCTCCCAAACTCACCGCAACCCCCGAGGCTGTGAGTCCGGCAGCGCCGCCCCCTATCACGATCATATCATATTCATACTTCATGGCGCAGTTCTTCTATTTTCTGTTTCACTCTCCATCGGCCTGATAAAAAGAAATGATTTTGCTATTTGCCATCGTCTGACGGTTGGATTTAAAATATCAACGACAGCAAAAGGATACAGAATTCCTGTGAGTTTTGAAGATCTTATCAAGAATTGGGTTAGAACTTTTTTATCGTTCTACAATTTCAACTCTCCTGTTGCGTGCTCTTCCCTCTTCTGTGGAGTTGCTGAGAACCGGTGATGCAGCGCCTTCGGTTGCAGAAAGAAGGCGCTGCTTATTTTTCATCCGGTATTACGAGGAGGCCAGATCTTTTAGTGTATCGGCCAGTGTATTTACTTTGGAAGCATTGGAGGATGCAGCAGAGAGTCCACGTACCTCTTCTGACAGGCGGGTCAGAAGGGCGGACTGCTCCCGGCCGGGTGCAGCTTCCGCCTCACTGACGGCACTTCTCAGCTGCTGAATCACAGTAAGATCAAGCTGACGCTCGCGTTCGAGCTGATCCAGATAGGCTTTGGCTTTTGCGAAAGAGGGCGGCCAGACAAACCGGGGTTGCCCCTGTGGATTGAAATAGTTGAGGCGGACGGTATTGGAGGCTGCAATTTCATTCTCGGTGAGAAAATCACTGGGTACCAGTTCAAAGATGTCGAGCCCCCTTGCAATGTCGGAATTAACCAGAAACCCGTTATACCAGTAGATCGACCAGCTTCCGCCTACTTCCAGACGGTCGGCACTCAACGGCCCGCGGTCGTGGTAAGCTATTTCAACCGGATTGGCAGGATCCGTAAAGTCAAAGACGTTTACTCCCCCCTGATACCAGGATTGTACCATAATATCTCTTCCGGGCACAGGAATCATGGAACCGTTGTGAGCCACACAGTTTTCCTGTGCAGTTTGCGGTGCGGGCATCTTGAAGTAACTCTGAAACTCCATCTTTCCGTCCACGATGGTGTAAATAGCATTGGCTCCCCACTCCATCGGATCGGTTTCGCGGCATTTGGCCTGGGTTCCTCCACCCCACTCATCGGTGAAAAGAACCGTAGTCCCATCGTTGTTGAAGGTGGCGGAGTGCCAGTAGGCAAAGTTGGAGTCGGCTACGGCATCAATACGCACAGGGTTCACCGGATCTGAAATATCCAGCAGAAGGCCATACCCTTCGCAGGCTCCGCCGGCCAGACCAAGTTCGGGATAGAGTGTGATGTCATGGCACTGGTTGGGCCCGCGGTCGGCCAGTCCACGCCCGCGGGTTCTGAGAAAATCATCCACTTTTTCCTGCAGGTTTTCCCGAAGTGCAAGTGTATCTTCGGCCGTAGCGGATTCACCGCCCCGTTCCTCCACAATCTGATTCAGGAATGTACGTATGAGTCCGCCAGGTACCACTCTTTCACCGGATCCGAAATTGGCGATGAAGGCTCCGGCTTCTCTGGCGCGTTCAATGACAAGAAGGTCTTCGGGTGCAAGGCCGTGAACCGGAGGGGCCGTCAGATCCTCAAAGATCCGGGGAGAATTGGCAATGGCTGCCAGTTCCGGATTGGCCAGGGGTACTTTGATCACTTCTATTCTGAAGAGGGCTGAGTCCGGGTCATCCTCAGGGAGAGCACTTGAACAGCCGGGAAGTTCTTCATCAGGACGCACCGGAGCAGATCCGGACACATAGACATAGACGTTTTCATCATCATTGGGATCTACCAGAACCGAATGGGTATGTGAGCCTCTGCAGGTCTGTACATTGGAGATGTAGAGCGGGTTGTAGATGTCTGAGATATCAAAAATACGGATCCCCCGAAGGCGCTCTTCACTCACCCGTGTCTGAACACCTTCCGTGCCGCAGTCGAGCCGGCCTTCCAGTCCTTCGCCGGAAACAAACAGAAGATCACCATAGACGGAGACATCGCTCTGTGAAGCGGGGCAGAGATACTCTACAACCAGTTCCGGATTGGCCGGATCGGAGATATCCCAGACCATAAACCCGTTGTAATTGCCCTGAAAGGCGTAGTTATCCTTAAATGCGAGGTCTGTACCAAAGGAGCCGATAAAGTCGTCGGGCGGAGGAGTATTCGAAAGCAGACGCAGGTTCCAGATGGTCTCTTCGGCGTCAAACACACCCGGAGCCAGGCCAACACGCGGATCGGGATAGGGTCGATCGGCCTCAGCAAAGGTTTTGAGAGGTGTATAGTCGGAAATGCCGGCCTGTTCAGCCATTTCAATTTCATGGGTGGATACACAACCGGCTGCAAGAAGCAGTCCGGAAATCAGAAAGGTAAGAAGGAGTGAGGGAGAGTTCATGTTGTCTGGTACTGTTTTGATTAGGAGTTAGATGGGGTTATTTATTGAGGCTTAGTCTGTGATTTCGTCGAGCATCAGCCGCATGCGCTCAATTTCAGTGACCTGTTCGGCATGGATGCCCGATGCGAGATCAAACGATTCATTGTCCAGAGCCGCTCCGTCTGCCGCAAACAGATCCTGAACCATGATCACGGCTCCTTCATGATGTTCAATCATATAGGCAAGAAACAGACGGTCAAATTCTCTGTCGCGCGCAGCACCCAGTTCATTTAGCTGCTCCTGGGTAAGCATCCCTGGCATGGAGTGATGATGGCCATGGTGCATGGTGCTGTGATCATGACCGGTTTCTGTATGAGCAGAATGACCGTTTGAATGGTCTTCCGAATGCGCTTCTGTCGCATCCTCATGTTGACCGCTGTGGTGATCGGTTTCGTGATGGTGCTCTGCAGACTCACTGCCGGCAGAGTGATGGTGGCCGATGTGGTTGCTGTGGTCTGCAGCCATATCTGAATCCGAACCGTGATGAGAGTGGCCTGTGTGCGAGTGATCCTGAGGGTGACGAATGATACCCTGTACAAATCTCTCATTTGGATCCACCGGCTGCACCGTAAGGATCAAGCCGTCGATATGGACCTCCGGAACCGCCTGTCCGCGGTCGCGGAGCCATTTCTGCATGGTTTCAATTTCGCCCTCCTGTGCATTGATGATACGGGCGGCAAGCCGTTGAACAGCAGCACTGGCACCGTTTTCCGGCGCGAGTGCCGACATAATCAGTGCCTGGGCGTGATGTTCAATCATATGCGTCATGAATTCAACATCGGCGTCGGTGAATCGGGCTCTCGACTGTTGGATCCGATCCCAGTAGAGCTCTTCCATAGCGGCAGTATCCATTGCGGTGGCAGGTGCCTGATTGTGCACCCCTGCTGCGGGTTCGGTAGTACGGCAACCGTTGGCGAACAGGAGAAAAAGGAAAAGAGAGAAAATCAGAAAATGACAGGATGAGGGATTCTTCCCTCCGTTTATGAGTACACGTTCACCTTCTGATGAATGTGAGCAGCCCGGGCAATGTCGTATTGTCATAATTGAAAAAGTTAATAAAGGCAGGGGGTTCCTTGTTTTCGCCCTAACTATAATTAATATCTTTTTCGTTTCAAAGCTTAAAAAAAGAACCCTGAACAGCTTCATCGATTCAGAATGAAGTGATGAATTTCCGAAACAGGGTTGGATAGTATGAATCTCACCGCTCCGTCTTCATGTTAAGAAATTGATAAATGTGCACAAATCGAAGGCTTCGGAGATCTATTTACCGATAATATTTACATATATTCAACCATGGATACTAAAAAAGTTCATCTCAGGGCCGAAGGTGATCTGAATACCACGGAAGAGAGGTTGCGGTGGGAACAGAGGAATGAACACCCGGCCACCAAGGATCTTTTGAATCGTGATAAAGCGGTTTTTTTTCATCAGGCTTTGTCCACCCCCTGTCTTGGCGTTGTGGTTTCTGCCAAAGGATCTGAGATTACGTTAACGGATGGACGAACGCTTCTCGACTTTCATGGAAATTACATCCATCATGCCGGCTTTGCCCATCCGGCGATTACCAAAGCTGTGAAGGAACAGATCGATCTGCTGAGTTTTTCAACGAGGCGTTACACAAACGAACCGGCAATTCGCCTGGCGGAGAAGCTGACCCGTTTGTCTCCATCCCTGAACCGGCTGCTGTTTGCACCCGGCGGAGCGGAGGCGATCAGTATGGCTTTAAAAATTGCCAGGGTGGTTACGGGGCGGCATAAAACGGTATCGTTGTGGGATTCTTTTCACGGAGCCACGCTGGATACTGCCTCTGTTGGTGGAGAGGCCACTTTCAGGCAGCATATTGGGCCACTTATGCCGGGCACCGAACATGCTCCCCCGCCCAATCCGGCGGAGTGTCCGTTTCGCTGCGGTTCCACCTGCAATTCCTCCTGTGCAGACTATGTGGAATATATTTTGGAAAAGGAGGGAGATGTAAGCGCAGTTGTTGCGGAAACGATTCGTTCTTCTCCATTTATCCCCCCAAAGGAGTACTGGAAAAAAGTCCGTGCAGCCTGCGACCGGCACAATGCGTTGCTTATCCTGGATGAAATACCGCATGCCCTGGGACGCACAGGCCGTATGTTTACATTTCAGCATTATGAGATCGAACCGGATATGGTTGTGATTGGCAAGGGGCTGGGTGGCGGACTCATCCCATTTGCCGCCGTGCTGGGGAGAGATTCGTTTAACGTGAAAATCCGTGAGCACTCACTGGGTCATTTTACCCATGAAAAGAGTCCGGTAGCCGCTGCCGCTGCGCTGGCACTGCTTCAGGTAATAGAAGAGGAAAACCTTCTTGACCATGTAAACAGGATGCATATTGCAGCCATGCAGAAGATGAGAGAGATTCAGATGAACCATCCTGTTGTGAGTGATGTGCGCGGGCTTGGGTTGATGCTTGGCCTGGAACTTCGCAACCCTGAATCCGGCGAAAAAGCGCTGGACGAGGCCGAGCGGGTCATGTACCGATCCATGGAACTCGGACTGAACTTTAAGCTTTCCATGGGAAATATCATCAATCTGACACCGCCGATGAATGTGACGGAAGAGGAGCTCTCGAAAGCCTTTTCCATTATTCATCAATCACTACTTGAGGTATCATGACTGAGAGCAGGGTTTCTGTTTGGCTGAAAAAGCAGCCGGGCTGGGTTTTTTCACTCTATGCAATTACGGCAGCCTTTAGTGCCTATGCCTGTATGTATGTGTACAGAAGAACCTATACTGCGGCCGGCTTTGAAGGCTTTGAATTTTTTGGCATGGAGCTGAAAACCCTTCTCATCATCAGTCAGGTTCTCGGTTACATGCTCTCCAAATTTATCGGGATCAAGGTGGTATCGGAAATGACACCCGAACGTCGAGCCCGCACCATTATCCGGTTGATTCTGGCCGCTCATTTTTCGCTCTTTCTTTTCTGGCAGATTCCCCTTCCCTACTCGATCCTGTTCCTCTTTTTGAATGGCCTGCCTCTCGGAATGATCTGGGGACTTGTTTTCAGCTATCTGGAGGGCCGCCGCAATACAGAGCTGCTGGGTGCCGGACTCAGTATCAGTTTCATTGTGGCTTCCGGGATGTCGCGCAGCGCCGGGTCCTGGGTAATGATGGAGTGGGGTGTGTCGGAGTTTGCCATGCCTTTTGTGACAGGATTGATTTTTATCCTGCCCCTGATCTTTTTCGTCTGGATGCTGAATCAAATTCCACCGCCTACGGCAGCCGACGAGCTTCAAAGGGTAAAAAGAGTGCCGATGAGCCGGGCTGAGCGATGGGCTTTTTTCAGACAGTATGCACCGGGTATTACCGTACTGACGCTAAGTTATATGGGCCTGACTGCGTATCGGGACCTCCGGGATAATTACGCCCTGGAGATTGTGACCGCGATAGGGTTTACCGACGATCCCGGAATCTTCACCCGAACCGAGATCCCGATCGCTTTTGTGATTCTTGCCGTAATGGCGTCCATCATGCTGATTCGCGACAACAGAAAGGCACTGTTGGTAAACCACTACATTATTGCATTTGGATTTAGTCTGATAGGAGTATCAACGCTCCTTTTTCAGAATGAACTGATCAACGGATACTGGTGGATGGTGCTGGTAGGCCTGGGTTCCTATCTGGGTTATGTGCCTTTTAACTGCATCCTGTTCGACCGTTTTATCGCCACCTTCCGAACCATGGCCAACGCAGGTTTTCTGATCTATATCGCCGATTCATTTGGCTATCTCTCCAGTGTAGGGGTGCTGCTCTACAAGAATTTTGGTCAGGCAGACATCAGCTGGTACCACTTCTTTCTCAATTTTTCCTGGTTTACGTGCGGACTCGGACTGATTCTCGTAACCGGATCCTATCTCTACTTCAGAAATCAGAAACAACCGGAAGAAGTGAAACAGATCACTCCGGAAACAATTGAAAATAATGAAAAATAAAAGACCTCAGTTTTTTCAGAAATATCCATTCGCTCTAATTTTTGGATTGCTACTTTTTTCCTCAGGATCCACACTTTACTCAAAAAGTTCACCCAATGACGAAAATTTTGCCAAACATGTAATTGTGCTGGGAATTGACGGGTTGAGTCCGGACGGGATTCGTACTGCAAAGACCCCGGTGCTCGATCTTTTCATGAACGGGGGAGCCTATTCCCTTCATGCCCGTGCGGTGATGCCCACCAACAGCGGACCCAACTGGGGTTCTATGATTATGGGGTCTCCTCCGGAGCAGCACGGGATTCTGGATAATGACTGGTCGCGAACTAATTTTCTTTTACCACCGGTTGCGACCCGAAACGAGAATCTCTATCCGACGATGTTTGCTGTGATCCGGGATCAACGGCCTGATGCAGAAATAGGTGCAATACTCGACTGGAATCCGATTATCCGGTTTATAGAAGAGGATGTTTTGAGCTTTCAGGCGCTTCCTTCCAATGAAGATGATACGGCTGTAGCCGCTGCTCAATACATCCGTGAGAAAAAACCGTTTTTTACATTTATTCATATCGATCACGTAGATGGTGCGGGTCACCGGTACGGCCATGGAAGTGCCGAATACTATCTTTCAGTCGAAAAAGCGGATTCCCTGATAGGTGAAATTGTTCGCGCTGTTGAGGATGCGGGTATGTATGATGACACCATATTCATACTCTCCTCAGACCACGGAGGGGTTGGTTTTGGCCACGGAGGGAATACACTGGATGAAATGGAGATCCCGTTTCTGGTCTATGGAAAAGGGGTAAAACCCAATCACCTTCTCCGTTTCCCGATCAATGTGTACGATGTGGCGGTGACGGCAGTCTATGCACTGGGGCTTGACATTCCATACGAGTGGACAGGCCGCCCGGTGAAGGCCGCTTTTGAGTGGAATGAGGATCCCGTTCTTCACTATACGTTGAATCATCTGAATCCCGCACCAATAATTCTTCCGGAGGGAGACGGTTTCGCACAGTCGGGCGGACTCTTTATTGGTGAGCCGGCGCTTATGAGGATAAAAAATCCTTCAGAGCGGGGTGAAATTCGCTTCACAAGGGATGGCTCCATGCCTTCCGGATCCTCAGAGCTTTACAGAGAACCGATTGAATTGAGAGAAAATGTGACCATACTGGCGCGAATCTTTGAGGGCGAGAGACCGGTATCGGATGTGAGCCGGGGCTATTTTCGGTTTATTGACAACCCGGATGGAAAGGGACTTTTTTACAGAACCTATCTGGCAGATGGGATCCGTATGCTTGCCGATTTTGAATTTGAGCAACCTGTTTCAGATGGAATGGCACTGGAAATTTCTTCAGAGCTGGTGGAGATGCCCAGAAGGAATGATGTTGCGGTTCTTTTTGAGGGATTCATAGAGATCCCTCGTATGGGGAGATATCTTTTTTACCTCTCGTCGGATGATGGAAGCAGGTTATTTATCAATGGAAATGAAATTGTGAATAACGATGGTGACCATGGAGTGATCACCAGGTCTGGGGCAGTGATTCTGACCGAAAACAGACACCATATCCGGGTAGAGTGGTTTAATGCGGGGGGTGGTTACTGGCTTGAAACCATGATAGAAGGGCCTGGTTTGCCGCGTCAGGTGATCCCCGCATCCTGGCTTTTTTCTGAATAGTTCATTCTTTTGAATGATGACCCAAATCAAGAAATACAGAATAGTTTTAAAGGTTATTCTCCTGATTCTGATTGCCGGTTGCAGTCAGGAAGATAACAGTGAGCCTGCAGCAGAGATTGCATTTATAGGAGATGTCCATTTTCATGATATTTTCGCAAATTTTGAAGATGGTGCATTTCATGGCCTGCCTGTTGAATCGGAGGGTGTTCAAAGAGAGGCTGTGATCCGTTCAATGTCGGCACAACTCACATCAACCCGTCTCTTTAATGAGAACTATTTTGTATTTCTTGAGGCGCTGAATGATGTTGTTGAGAGAAACATCAAATATGTAGTGCTTCATGGTGATTTTTCAGATGACGGACAGCCGCTTCACCTGAGAGGGTTCATTGATATTTTAGACCACTTTGAAGAAAACTATGGTATTCGTTTTTTTCTTGCGCCCGGAAATCATGATCCTGTTCGCCCTTTCAACCTCGAAGCAGGCAAGCGCAATTTTTTAGGAGCCGGGGGGAAGGAACAGGCTATTTTTAGTCACGGACATCCTCTTTGCGCTGATATAAAAGAAGAAAGTGAAGAAACAGAAATATCAAATAAACCCATCTGTTCTGATGAAGTAGTTGAGCTGGGGTACAGGGATCTGTTTCGGTTCATTTCCAAATATGGGTTTACTCCGGTGGAAGCGGATCTATATTTTGCTACGCCATTTAGCGATCAGGACTATGAAAACTATTCCTATGCCGCTGCACTGAGTGAAGCAGGATATGAAAACAGACTTTATGAGATCTGTCATGAGGGGTCCGGAGGCCTCTACAGAGAAGAGCATTTTACAGGGTGTTTCGAGATCATGGACATGAGTTATCTTGCAGAACCCGAAGAAGGGCTCTGGCTGCTCTCGTTAGATACCAATGTCTATATACCCAGAGCGGATTCAGATCCTGATCAGCCTGAAAATCCGGGTAATTTTTACGGCACGGGTAATGCCGGGTTCAACGCAGTTATTACGCATAAAAAACATCTGCTCGACTGGGTATCGGATGTGCATCATCAGGCTGAGAGTCTTGGTAAAGAAGTGATTGTATTCAGCCATTATCCGGCTGCGGATTTTTACAATGGGGCTGCCCCTATGGTTGAAGCATTGTGGGGAGAAAGCCGGTTTCAGCTTGCACGGCTTCCATCCAGGGAGACAACCCGTACTCTTTCCAGACATGGGATCAAGGTACATGCAGGCGCCCATATGCATATGAACGATACGTCTCTTTTTGAAGATGAAGAGACGGGTAGTCACCTGCTGAATATTCAGGTTCCATCCATCGCTGCCTATGTCCCTGCATACAAAATCTTACGTAAAGACCGGAATAAACCCATTACGGAGGTTAGAACTGTAATTCTTGATGATGTTCAGGGGTTTGACACCCTCTTTCCACTCTATGAGCAGGAGTGGAACGCATTCAATGAAAAAGATGCAGAGACCCTCTGGAACCGTGAAATCCTGGATTCGAAATCGTACAGGGAATTTACGGACTGGCACATGAGGGAACTTTCCCGTCTCCGTTTTCTGCCGGGAGAGTGGCCAGGCGATCTTCGGTATCTGCTTTCCTCCCTTGACGGGTACGAGCTGTTTCTTTTTTTACATTTAGAATCCCGGTTATCGGAAACAGATCAGGCAATCCCGTACGAAACTATAACTCAGAGTGGAAAAACCGGGGGTGAACTGATTAACATCATTCTGAAATCAACAGAGACAGAAGGGGAGGAATTCAACAGAGAAGTTTCCTCCCTGATCGAACAGGCATCTCTGACGGAGGAGGAACTCAGAGAGTGGAATGGACGAGACCTTTCAGTAGACTTTTACCGCATCAGAAATGCGGGTTCTTTGGCACACCGTGATATTCCTTCTGAACGAATGATGCACTACAGATTTTTGGCCGGATCTGTATCAATGAAACGGGAAGCGAACGAAATCACAAAAGACTCTTCAAGAGGCCGACTTGGCCTGGTCTTTCAAACAATGATGCGGTTTGATACGGGTAAACCGGATTACCATTTTCAAGTTAATCTTGAATCCGGAGAGATTGTGGGATTGAGCTTCCCAAAATGAGAGGGCTCCATTTAAAGTATCATTACATCAAGGCGCAACAGTGAATCTAAAACCGCAGTATTTTTTTTCGTGAGGTTATTAAAATTACGACAACGAATCTATTCAGTAAAGCAGCATTTTTAAAAGCTCACCATTAATGAATTGTTAAATGATCTGTCTGGATTAGCGAAAATTTTTTATAAATAGTATTCTGCATCCATGAATGCCTACTTAGAAGAATTTTTGTCTTCAAAATGGCTTTCCCAAAAGAGCCAGATTCTTTTTTTTGTCACAATCTTCCATTAAGTGTTGAAAGCTTAAAGCACTTTTTGTTCGAAAAATAGCTGCTGCCTATTTTAACTATCACTTAACTTAACGTTATCATGAAACATCTATCCATCTTGTTTACAATCATAGCAGGTTTTTTCCAGCTTGCTTCTGCTCAGCATTATATTGCCTCACCAAGTATTGTCACAACCGGCAGCGGAGATACAATTTCAGGCTACGTTTTTGAAGACAGTAACCGGAACGGGTTGATGGATGAGAATGAGAGCGGTGTTCCGGATGTGCTGGTTTCCAACGGGCGCGACTGGGTACGAACCGATGAAAATGGATTCTATTCCATTGATGTACGGGAGGATATGGATCTGACCATAGTGCAACCTTCGGGATGGAGGGTACCGGTGAATGAAAGCATGGTGCCTCAGTTTTTTTATATCCACAAACCCGGAGGAACCGGTTACGAAATGCGGTTTGGCGGGCTGGAGGATACCGGTCCGGCTCCCGGGGCTGTACACTTTCCACTTATTCGGGATGGGGCCTCCTCCAATGCATTCTCCTGCGCATTCATTGCCGATCCACAAACCTACTCCAATCAGCAGATCGGCTGGCTGCGGGATGGTGTGATTGCCACACTGAACAGAAACGGCCTGGGCAGTGACGGCTGTATGGTTCTGCTGGGTGATGTAGTGGGGGATGATCTCGACCTGCTGGATCGTCTGCTGGAGGTAACGGCAACAGCCGGCGTGCCCCAGTGGCTGGTGATCGGGAATCATGATATCGATTTTGACGCGAAGAGCAATGCGGATAAGGCCGATAGCTGGAGGCGGATTTTTGGCCCTTCGTATTACGCTTTTGAGAAGGGGAATGTTCTTTTTGTGGTTCTCGATAATGTGATCTATCCCTGCGGTGAAGAGGATATTGCACTGGGGCGAACCCATTGCGAACAGGATGGAAGGTACAACGGGCGTGTTACAGAGACACAGCTTCAATGGCTGGAGACACTGATCCGGGAAACTCCTGAGGACCGGCTGATTGTGCTGAACCATCACATTCCTTTCGTCTCTTTTGTGGATCACAGAAGCCTGCAACACCAGACCGATCAACTCTACCGAATTCATGACATGGTTGAAGGGCGACCGGTTCTGTCGCTGTCCGGCCATACCCATACCACCGAAAATCATGCGCCCGGGCAGCTCTTCGAAGGGTGGACTGAAGCTACAGGAGCAGGACCCCTGCCATTCAGGCATATTATTGCCGGCGCCGGATCCGGAGCCTGGTATCAGGGGGATTACAACCACGATGGTGTGCCCATGTCTCTTCAGAGAATGGGGGCGCCCATGGGTTATTTTCTGATCGATTTCGCAGGGAATGAGTATGTGGAAACCTATGTAGGCGCCGGACTCGACCCCAGGCGAACCAAATGGGTGAGCCTTAATACACCACACTACAGAGTCTGGTACAATGCCATTCGGGAGTGGCTGAATGAGCCGCCGGCTGAAAGGGATCCGGTACCACCCTACTCAATCCAGGATCTGGGGGATCTTCGCCTGCTTGAACCGGCTGACCTTGAAGAAGGGGTATGGCTGACAGCCAATGTATGGGGCGGTTCGGCAGAAACCTCTGTTGAGGCACATCTCCCGGATGGAACGGTTCTGCAGCTCGAACGTACCCAGCAGGGAGAGGGTGAAGGAGCCAAAATGGGAGCTGAGTGGGCTGATCCGTTTGCGACATCCCGGCAGCTTTCTGTGGCCCGCTACAGTTATCAGAGCCGGTCAGGAGACGAACGTGCACAAGGCCACGAGCTCTTCAGGGGAAGCAGTCTTGGGCCTGCACCTCCGCAGCCCCAAAGCTCTGTTGCTGACCGGAATATGCATCTCTGGAGAACAGAGCTTCCTCAGCTTCCCCTGGGTGTCCACACTTTGCGAGTTGTGAGCACAGATCGTCACGGCCGCCAAAGCACGGAACGGATCACCATTGAAGTGAGGGAAGAGAGGCCACCTCTTTACTGGAGAAACGAGCTTTGGGACTAACTACCTGAATTAAAAAAGCCGGCTCGTTTGAAGCCGGCTTTTTTTACGCTATATCAGTCAAAAAAAAAGGAATCAATCAGGGTATTTATTCCATTTCCACTCCCGGCAGGACTCTCATAATCTGCTGGGAGATGGAAAGCAGGACTGAGTTACTACTCAACGATCCAGCTGTTGTGGCATCCTTCCGGCGCATTCACGGGATTACAGATACCAGGCCCTTCAGCACCCGGTAAGGTGACAATAAAGCCGGAACCGAAAGGGCTTACTTCCGGATAGTCGGTACTTACATACTGAGCACCACTCGCCAATGCCAGATCACGCCGTGTTGTGTCGCCGGAACGGGCCTCTTGATTGGGTATGTCTGAACGGGTTCGAATAATGAAACCCTGCTCAACGTAGGAGCGGATCAACTCCGCATCCGCCAGTACATTATTCATCTTGATAAACCCGGCCGTGGGTTCACCGGGTGCTGAACTTGGAAACATCACGAGTCCGGAGAGATCTTCCGAGTGGCTGATGTAATCGTCTCTGTGGCGGCCGGTATTATCCAGGGCAAAAAGAATCTTTCCACGGCTTTGAGCCAGGGTTGGCCATCCGGCTTCGGTCACTGCCTGTTCCAGCGTCTCAAATTCCCCGCGTACGTCATCCGGCATGATCAGGTGACTTCTGTCAAAAACGCTTAGGATTTCCTGATCCACATCCAGTATCATGGATGCTGTTATTTCAACGGGCTGTGTAAGCGCAAACTCACCTCTGGACGTGGCCTGACTGTCTTTCAGCTCCACGAGAATCATAATGGGCAGATGTGTCGGGTTTGCGATCGACCACTCTCTCACTTCTTCAAGACAGCTCACGAATGTCAGGCAGACGGACCGGTAGTCGATATCCTGAACGTGGAGGACCTTATATCCGGGCTCCAGCATCTCCTCCCTGTCGATGAAGAGGCTGTCTCCGGACATAAGCGCACCCTGCGGTCGGGCGAAGAGTCCGCCTTCGGGATCAGCAAAAATATCGATTTCAAACTGCCGGATGCCGAGCAGTTCCAGCTGTTCGGAAAGCGGGCGGTGGCCATATTCGATGTTTTCAGACCAGCCGGGCAGGAATGTGTTAACGGCTTCGATCAGCGTTTCAGGCAGATCCAATTTATAACTGTTATGAGTGCCCAGTACCTGAATCTGGTTGAGGCGAATACAGTCGTCGGCATTTTCAGCAGTGAGAGTAGTGCAATCGGGCTGGACAGCGGAGTGCTGCTTTTCCTGTCCGCAGGAACTCATGAAAAACATGATGGTCAGGACAAAGGCTGCATTCAGCAGCTTAGAGATATCCGTTCGGTTCGGGCTATGGAGAAGGCTTTTCATAGAAGCATTGATTTTATGTTTATAGAATTGAAGGGTTTCACAAGTATAACCCATTTGAAGAGATGTTAGTCAAGCAGAAATATAAAGAATAGTCTCATCCCGTTTTGCAGGATGAGACTATTACACGTATCCGTTAATTAACTAACTCTGTTATTCAACATTTGAAACAGTGTCAGTATCCCGGATTCTGAACGAGATACCCCTCTTCGATCTGGGCAGCATCGATGGCGAATTGCGGGATAGGAAACACTCTCCTGATTACATCAGTAGGCCCTTTGTCACGCCAGGTTCCTTCCGTGTAGGTGTTGAATCGGATCTGGATGGTTCGGGTTTTGTGTTCCTGATACATTTCGAAAATCCATTCCCGCTGAAGCTGTTCGAGAGTACTGAGTTCATTTTGGGAAAGCTGACGGGCGCCGCGGGCAGCTCTTAGCGTGTTCACATCATTCAACGCTGCAGCCCAGTTGCCAAGCCTTGCATTCGCCTCTGCTCTGGAGAGATACATTTCACCCAGTCTGAGTACAGGAATATTGATGGAAGATTGACTGCCCTGAAGATATTTATCGTTATCCCATTTGATGGACCTGGCTCCGGCGAGATGTCCCCTGTCAGATTCGAGGCCCACTTCCCGGGTGTAGTTCATCAGCTGGCCGCTTCTGGCAAAATCCACAAGTGGAAGAATCAACAATTTTCCGTCTTCATCCTGCTGATACACATTGGAACTGTTAGGATCAGGCACGATGCCGTACTGCTGTCCGATCTGAACACCGCGGTTCCATCGGAATTCTTCCGGTGTCACAGAACCTTCGTCAGGCAAAAAGCGGTGGAAAAAACGCGGGTCGTCGCGTTCTCCTTCCCAGAGATCATAGAAGTCCTGAGTCAATGCACCACCGTCACTGCCTGTTTTGCTGGGGTGCCAGGGATTTCCATGTCTGTTTCTTGAAGCGTGGAAGTAGGATAATCTGTGGCCGCCACCGGTTTCAGGCTGTTGATTAAAAGCAAAGATCACTTCAGTGTTTCCTTCATTCTCTTTACCAAACAGATAGAAATAGTTATTTGATTCCAGTTGCAGATAGTTTCTGTTGATCAGTTCGGTTGAATATCGAATGACAGCATTCAGATCTTCCGGATTGTGGTTGAAGGCTGTAGCGTATCGATCCGAATAAACAGCTTTATTCAGAAGCAGCCTTGCTTTCAGAGCGATTACAGCGTCCTGGTTAAATCGTGTCTCATTCACACTTGCCGCAGGAAGAAGTCCCTGAACTGCGTTTAGTTCGCTGTATATGTAGTTTACTGCCTCAGCACCTCTGAAAACTTCAGAAAGTGCCGGGGTTCCCACATCTTCGGGCTGTTTGTCAAATGAGACATTGTACAGATCCAGAAGCCAGTAGTTATAGAGCGCCTTCAATGCCCGGGCCTCTGCAATCAAGGCCTGATTTCCACCCAGATCCTGTATCGTTTTTTCTGCTATGGCACCCCTGCCAATACCTTGTGTCAGGTTTCTCCATGCGCTGCCAATGGTTGTGTGTGTCGGGGTCCAGGAGTGTTGATGCATTTCAATAAATCGTCCGCCATCGAACCAGTCGGTTCCGCCTCTGAAGGGGACGATCTGTTCCATAGAGGAGACGCCCTGCAGGTTATTGAACCAGTTGTGGCGTTCAAGCGGTTCAAGCATACGCTCATATACCGGAGCCAGTATCTGCTCTGAAGCATTAGGATTGTCCAGGGCTTCCTGCTGTAAGGCAGTGTCTCTCACCGTTTCACCCAAATCCGTGCAGGAACTGAGCAGAACGATAAGCGTAATAAAAAGTGTGATTGTTGAGGTTTTCATAAGTTCAGTTCAATTAATGATTCGAAGATTATAGTGTTACAGTAACAGAGAAGGTGACTGAGCGGGCAGACGGGTATCTCGATCCATCGATTCCAATAGACCGGAAACCACCTTCATCCCTTCGTTTATCAACTTCCGGATCAAAGCCCGGGTAATCCGTAATGGTGAAGAGATTTCTGCCGGTTATGGCGAATTGCATAGAGTTGACCGGCAGGTTTGCACTGTTCACAGAGTAGCTGAGAGTGGCATTGTTGAGACGGAAATAGCTGCCGTCATACAGAAACCGTGAAGATGCAGTTGCAGGGTTTGTGGAGCTTTCACCCGGATCAAAGCCGACTCTTGCAATGTTATTTCCTGCATAAAGCTGGGGCATATTGAAAAGGGCATTATGATCATTCCAGTAAATCATATTTCCTGAAACCCCGTTAAAATTCAGGCCGAGGTTCCAGCTTCTGTACGCCATGTTCGCTGAAAGGCCGTAGGTAAAATCAGGAAGTGCGCTGCCCGGAGAAATACGGTCGGCATTGGTGATGATGCCATCCCCGTCCACATCACGGAAAACGTTGTTTCCGTTTGCGTCCAGCCCCTGAAAGTCAAATACCCAGAAAGAGCCAAAGGGAAGGCCGTTTCTGAATGCCTGAACCGTTTCGCCTGAAAGACCGCGGCCACCAATGGATCCGGTAAGAATCTGTTCAACCGGAAGGTTCTGAACCACGTTGTCCAGGAAGGAGATGTTTCCGCCAATATCAAAGCTAAATGAGGGGCTCAGCTGACGTCGATAGTTGAGGTCTAATTCAATTCCTCTGTTCACAACTTCCATGTCGTAGTTGCTCCAGAAGGAACTGGAAGCTACTACCGGATCTACACCGGAGGTTGTTTCGAGGAGAATATCACTGGTTACCTTGCGATAGAGATCGATACTCCCGTTCAGCGCGTCATTAAACAGGGCGAAATCGATTCCAATATTGGCCTGGGTAGATACTTCCCACCGTATATTTTCATTCTGTGTTCGGATGAAGGTAATTCCGGGAGTGATCGTGCCCGGATTCAGCTCATATCCGCTTCTTGTTTGAACATTAATTCTCTGCTGAGTAATCCCGTCCGGAATGTCCTGGTTACCGGTCTGACCCCATCCGGCTCGAAGTTTTAAGGAGTTCAGAGTACTCAGTTTATAGAAATTCTCATCAGAGATCTGCCATGCGGCTGAAAATGAGGGGAAATAGCCGTACCGGTTTTCATTTCCAAATCGTGATGAACCATCTGCCCGCAGGGTTGCTGTCACGAAATAGCGCTGGGCAAAGTTGTAGTTCAGACGGGTGAAATAGGATTGCAGCTCGTTTTTGGCAGAAAAACCGTTTGGATAGTCGGCCAGGGTCACATTGGATCCGATACCGGGGTTATGAAATGCATTGATTTCCGTTGTGGTAAAGTCCCGAATGGAAAAACCGCGTCCCTCTCTCAAAAAGGACTGATATGAGAAACCTCCGAGAAGGTCAAAACTGTGGTTTTCGACCGAGAAAAGATAGTTCAGCGTACTTTCTGTCTGGAACATACTGTTTTCACGATTGTTAAAACTATAGGCACCATTCGGGGCATCAATACGCTGATTGTTATGGGGACTTACCTGAGAACTTCTGCTTCCCTGTGAATTATCAATGGCCGTGTTGAATCTGTACATCAATCCTTCTACGATTTCAAAGTCAACACTCAGCTTTCCGAGTATTCTGGTTACCTCTCCAAAATCAGTAAAGATCTCCGGCACCTGAACGGGATTCATCCCGTCACTGCGGATTTCGTAGAAAGAACCATCAGGATTGTAAATGGGTTGTGTTGGATTTTGTGTCAGTGAGTTGGTGAGCATATCACCCAGATTCGTACTGGCTGTGTTGGCTACCGGTACATAATCGGTGCGTTGGCGGTCGGCTAAAAGATTGAAACCAACATTGAGGCGATTTTCCAGAAACCGCTGATTAAGCCTGACTCGCCCGCCAAAATTTTGAAGATTATTGGCAATAATGATTCCTTCCTGATTGGAGAAGTTGAGTGATGCAGTATAATCCATCGTTTCGGATCCTCCGCTGTAGGAGAGGGAGTGCCTGTTGGAGTATGCTGTTCGGAGGATCTCATCAAAATAATTGGTTCGGTTTCCCATATCTACTTCGGGCTGACCAATGGAACGATGAAAATCAGCGAATTCATCCGGACTCAGCATGTCCAGTTTGTTGGAAATGCCGGAGATGGTCAGAGATCCGTTGTAGCTGAGGCGGGCAACTCCTCTCTCCCCTGTTTTGGTTGTGATGAGAATTACGCCATTGGCAGCCCTTGAGCCGTAAATAGCAGTAGCAGAAGCATCTTTCAATACGGTGATTGATTCAATGTCGTTAGGATTCAGAAAGGAGAGTGGATTTGTGTTATTTGGGCTTCCGGGGCCAAAATTCCGACCACCCGGTGACGTATCTGCATTGTTATCAATCGCCACGCCGTCGATCACATAGAGAGGTCCGCTTCCTGCACGCGGTGTTCCGGGGCCACGAATGGTAATCGTTTGCGGAGAACCGGGCTGGCCACTGACGGAGGTTATATTCACGCCTGCAATTCTGCCCTGCATTAATTGTTCAGGCGACTCCGTATGTCCCCGGTTAAACTGCTCCGTACTGATAGTGCTGATCGAGGTGGTTACTTCGGCACGTCTTTGTGTCCCGTAACCAATCACGACAACCTCATCGGCAAGTATCCGGCTGATCCTGAGGGATACATCAATTTCTGTTCTGCCAAGGATATCAACTCTTTGTGTTTCATATCCAATAAATGACACGATGAGCGTTCCGTCGAGTGAAGGAACGGAAATTTCGAAAATACCATCCACAGTTGTCGAGGTGCCTGAGGTAGTTCCCTCAAGAAGGATGTTCACCCCCGGCAGGGGTTCACCCGTATCTGCATCGGTGACTGTACCGCGTACCGTTTGTGCCTGTAACCATCCTCCGAAGAGAACAGAAATCATGAGGCTCAGAAGAAAAACCTTAGAGTATGAGTTAAGTGGTCGTGTCATTGCTGGTCTGGTGGTTGTTTGAAGTTATGGATCAGCCGGTGCCTTCTTCTCAGATTTAAACATCGGCTGAAAACGTTACCACAAAGTCGCAATAATTCTGCACTCTGAATGTTTACTAATGGTTAAATAATTGTTAATTAATTGTAAACAACGATCAGGTCAGATAGATTGTCAATGGTTTTTAGATGGGTGTAAAATTATGTAAGGCAACGGGAAAGGGTAAAATCAGCCCATCAAGTACAGCCAGTTTATCGATCAATGGCTTTTTCGTATTTCGAAACAATCTCTCATTTGCGGGTGAAATTACGCCTGTTTAAAAAAACAGTGTCCTCTCTCTGAGTATAAAATTTAAAGGAGAAAATGATCAGGATTTACAGAGGAAACAGTGGTTCATACATCGAATCGATCTGATAGTGTTTCACTCCCAGTCTCAGCAGCCGTTCTATATCCTTTTGAGCGCCTTCCCATGGATCAACATTGGCCTGATCATATCGAAATTCGTTTACAGCCGCCACAACCAGAACATTCAGCTCATCCGCTTTTTGAATCATCTCTTCGGTCAGCTGACTGGCAAGCATAAAAAGATGGTATCTGCGGCTGACATCTTCACCTGCCTCCGCTGCATCCAAAAGCCTGGTGTAGCTGATGGAATGTGAAGTGCGATCGTGAAAATATTCTGTAGCCTGCCTGCCGCTCAGGATAAAGGTGGTTTCCAAAAGGCCGTTCCGGATAAGAGCCTCTTCAATTTCGCGGTAAAATCCTTCTGAAAGATCATTTCCCTTCACATCAAGCATGAGTCTTGCCCTGCCGGCAACCAGTTCGGCAGCTTCGGAAAAAAGTAGTGGCCTGGCTCCATCAATATCTGACCGCAGTTGTTTAATTTGTTTCCAGTCCATCTCCTCAACACGGCGGGGGTCATGATAATATCTTTGGAAATCCACATCATGATGAAGAATGGCTCTACCATCCCTGGTTTCACGAATATCCACTTCAAGCATCCAGTATCCCCTCTCTAAGGCTGTTAAGATGGCAGCGCGTGAATTTTCGGCGTGCTCTTCATCTACAACGCCCCCACGGTGAGCGATCAGATAAACATCGGGAACCCCGGGCTGCTGCCCCGTTACACTGTTTGGCAGCAGGGCGGTTATCAGAAGCAAGGCGAGGAGTATAGCGGTTCTCATGACCGGGGATGGTTCGTCGTTGAAGGGATTGATTGACTTCGGGAATTCAATGGAGAGTCACTAAAGGATAATATGAGTGCTATTGCCATCCATAGGCCAGATACTCCCGGTCAAATGTGCCATTCTCGTAGAGATTGATGACTGCAAAGCCGGGTTGGGTTTGATGGTAATTTCCTTTCCACCAGTTACCGGAAACCGCACCGTTGCAATAATAGGTAACATCATTATAAACCACCTTGTCGAGCAGATGGATGTGACCGCTGATACATACCTTCACATTTTTATGCCGGTAGAAGAGCTCTACGATGCGGCGGGCGTCGATGTGCACCCACTGGCCGGGGATTACCCAGTTGCCCGTCTCTTCATTATCGCCGTCGAAAAAGGAAGCCGCGCACATGATTGGAATATGTGAAAAGATGAATACGGGTCTGTTGGACGGTATTTCATTGAGTTTTGCTTCCAGCCAGCTAAACTGCTCCTCATCCAGGCGGGCGATATACCAGCTGCCATCATCTTGTCTGTGTGTGCTGTCGAGTACGATAAAATGCCACCCATTCTGTTCAAAATCGTAGTAACGGTTGGAGAGCCCCAGCTGCCGGACGGCCCAGTTTTTGGCGTATCTGGGATCCCCGCTAACTTCCGGAAGACCCCAAACGTCATGATTGCCGATGCAGCTGACCATCGGAATGGATATCTCTTCCTCCCTGATACGGTTCCAGATGGACCACTGTTCGGTGACCGACTCTTCTGGCTGACGCAGGGCATCATTGATCGTATCCCCGCCGTTGAAGATCACATCGGGGCGGTCTTCCATAGAGTGTATGGTTCTCAGGCAGGTTCGGGTCCACGCTTCGGAATCCCCACCCTCATGCAGGTGCGGATCGGTGATATGGGCGATTCGCAATGCACGGTTGAGGGTTCTCTTCTTTTTGTCAGATGCAATGATGGTAAAAGGTGTGGCAGCCAGTGCAGCACCGGATAAACCTGCTTTTTTTATCCACTCTTTTCGGTTCATGATATGTTGTTTTGGAATGAGATCACGACCCTGTTATCAGCAGAGGCCGCAATGTGAATTGTAAGCTACAAAAAAAAATGTAATGCTTGTATCCTGTGTTATGAATGCTGCCCCTTACAGACCGGCGCTGTAACCTCAATTGTGTGTTGATGTAACCGCTTTGAATTCTTGAAATCAGCACTATAGTGGCTGATTATGAATTTTTTTACTGGTTAACCTTATGCCTCGAAAACTGTTTATGGTTCTCTGTTCAGGCAGCAGATTGTGAAAACGTAAAATTAAGGTTGGGGTCGGAAGAAACGGTTTGTAAGAATCTGTTTCGGGATTCCGGGTCCCTGAATGGATACATCCAGATGTTCGCCCATATAATTTTCGAAGTAACGAACTTCCAGAGGATAGATTCCGGATTCCAGTTCAATGGTTCCTGAACGTTCTCTGGTTGAGTGAGTGCCATCATTATCCACAATGAGTTCTCCATCGATAAAAAGAAGGCTGCCATCGTCAGAATTGGTAAAAAACGTATAGGTTCCCCCTGTTTCGATTTCGATATGAGTGGTATATGCAACCGCAAAGTAATCTTCCCTGTGCGGTATTTCATCCAGTGAGATTTCAAAACTTGTACCCCGTTTCACGACGGGATAGCGGCTGAAGTCGGGAACCTGCCGCCATTCACCCTCAATGTATGTCCACTCCACAAACCTCCCGGAGGTTTCATCGGTTGTCCGGATAAAAACCGATTGCTCACGGCTAACTTCACCCCCGAGCTGGGTAAGCGCCCGAATGAGTGTAAGTCCGGAAACTGAAAAGGGTTCTTGATAAACAGCTGAGTTCGTTCCAGGCTGGCTTCCGTCGATAGTATAATGAATCACAGCTTCTTCATGATCAGCTCGAAGTGTCACCTCAACTTCAGGATCGGTATAGAACCCCGCGGCAGGACGTATTTTCGGGAGTGGCACATAGGTTCTGTTGCTGCTTTCTGCTGAAAAGGCTGCTTTTAGCGGCCGGCCAAATACTGCAGTGGGCGGGGTGACTCCCAGGGCATAGGCTGCTGTGGGAGCCACATCATATAGATAGCAGGTTTCGTCATATACCTTACCGGGATGTACACCCGCTCCGAAAAGGATAATCGGCACGTACATCTCCTCATCACTTTCCCCTCCGTGGCCATGATTGATCCCACCGTGGTCGGCAGTAATCAGAAGAAGGGTTCTCTCTTTCAGCCCGTTCTCCTCCAGCCGGGTTACAAATTCACCGATCAGAGCGTCGTAAAAGCTGACGCGTTCCATAAACTCATCGCTTTCCCAGCTGTAGCGGTGACCATAGGCATCTGTCTCATCCACATTCAGAAAAAGAAGATCGGGTAGTTCTTCGAAAAAGGCATTCATTGCATTTCGGAAATTGGTTTCTCCGTCGTTTTCATGTTCGGCTCTGTCTGCAGCGGAGAGTTCAAACATACGGGCAAGCGAACCCCACTCATAAAAGAAATGAATGTTTGCATCCGGCAGCTGTTCGCGTGTCCAGCTGAGGATGCTTGGAAATAGATCTTCATACCCTGTAACGACCGGATCAATGAGCCGGTTGTCTCTCTGCCAGCTGTTGGACGTTACGCCGTGCTCGGATGGTCCCACACCCGTTAGCATGGTCTTGAAATTGGATGAACTTACGGAGGGCATCACCACCCGGCACTCAGGTGCGATAAAGCCCTCGGATATGATCCGGTTGAGATGCGGGGTATGTGAGAGTTGCATCGCATCGGAGCCTACACCATCCAATCCAATAATAATGACATGGGATGCAATCCGCCCGTTTAGGCTGTCCTGTATCCGGCAACCACTGAGAATGAGAAGAAGGATGGAAGAAATGAGAACAACAGTCCGGGAATAATTGTTCATATCGGTTTTGATTAACGGATATAGATTGGATTTGATATTACGGTGATCCCCTCAGGGTCTCTCAGATTAAACCGAATCCAGCCCGTTTCATTTGCCGGGTGAGAAAACTCTTTTGTTGCAAAATGCCCGGATGGGTTTCGATCAATCAGAGAATGGTTCACGAGTTCACCATTTATGATTAGCTCAACTTCATTTTCTTCAAAATGACTGTATTCTATGAAAAATTTTATTTCTTTTTCTGTTAATTCTTTACTTCTGATTTCATCTCCCATCTCCCATCTCTTATCCCCCATTGTGGCGTAAAAGCGAATTTCAGGCCCTTCCGGGGCTCTGGTTTTGAGATATACCCGCCCCTTGCGAACGCTGTCGATCAGATCTTTTTCAGAAAGAGAAGCCGCGTAAACCATGGTTGTGGGTGTTCCCGGCTGCGCTCTTCCAAAGCCGGCTCCATGATCATCACTTCCTCCAATACCTGTAATCCTGTATCCTTCATTGAGGCGTTCATGCCAAAAAGGGATCCCTGCTATGGCTGTTTCAACATTTGTACCATTCACAATCTCGATAGCATCCACAAGATCGAAGTTTGTATTTTCAGCACTCCAGCCACAACCGGTGCATGAAGGGCCGGTTTCCCGTCCTGGATGGGCGATCACAAAAAGAGATCCCAGGTCTCTGGAGAGTGCCTGAATGTCAGATACAGTGTAGTT
Organism: Balneolaceae bacterium; assembly: GCA_007693745.1. Classification (GTDB taxonomy): domain Bacteria; phylum Bacteroidota; class Rhodothermia; order Balneolales; family Balneolaceae; genus Rhodohalobacter. Next base: position 56,999 of record REDA01000044.1, on the reverse strand, counting down.
CTCATAACCGATTCTGAAGTCAACCGGTTCACTGGTGCCGATCACATTCATATGGCCAAAAAATGTGGTTACTTCCTGTCCGCGTATGAGTAAAAGATCCGGAAAGGTTGGCTGAATGGTAAATATATCCTGATGGTGGCTCACAGTGTTGTGGTCATTGATTGAGACAAAGTCCAGTCCGTTTCGATGGGAGGCTTCAGCCACCTGATAGACCTGGCATGGTGATCGTAATCCGCGTGTGTCGTGACATCCAAACGCATCACTGTGGCCGGTATGTGTATGAAAATCTCCTTTGTACCACTTTAGAGAATCCTGCAGCGACTCACTGTCGGGTCCGGTATAAACCGGGTGACTTTTTGGAATCATTGTAATTTTGACTCTGTATGCCGATTCCTGTCTGATCGTTGGGAATCCCAGGGAAACATGCCACTCGCCGGGTTCAACAGGACCCGGGAAGTAGGAGGGTGTGGTTCGGTGACGGCTGAGATAGAAGCGGCTTTTTGAAAAACGGCTGGTTCCCCGAAAGCCGTTTGGATCGAAGAGACCAATTTCAATTTCTGAGTGGATTCTTCTGCCTTCATATTCGAACTCAATTTCGAGGGCACCGGTGGAAGAGGGGACAGTAAATGGGATTTTAATATACGTTCCTTCTTCAGAAGGAGTAATCGTTCCGGTCAGTTCAAGAACATGTATCTCTCCTCTGTCATCCGCCAGTGCGGTTTCCATCAGCATCGCTGTTATCAGAAGGCAGAAAAAAAGTGTCAATAGGAGTGGTTTTGTGATCATTGATTCAGCCTCGCCTGAGCGGTGGTTTGGGTTTGAGGGACAGAATAGAGTTTTTTGATGTTTGAAATCGTTTCAGGTCAGGGAATTGTGTGACGCAGGTTATCCAATGCAGAACCTTTTGCGGGATGAGGTTTAGTTCCGGGACAAAAGAGCAGCCCTGTTTTCAAGCAGGGCTGCAACAGATATATGTTTATTCGTTGTAAAGTTCGCGGACTTCCGCTGCAGTTAGGGCACGGTCGTAAAACCGGATCTGAGCATACTCTGCCCTTAGTTTTCTATCGGGATTGGTACCTCCGTAGTTACCGGTTCCATCCTGATTGATATGTATCTGGTTTTCGTTGTCAAGGCTCACTGCTTCCATGCTTCCAAATCCTTCTTCTTCTCCATTGATATAGATGTACATCCCTTCGCCCCTTACAGCAGTAAGCACTACATGATGGAATTCATTGTCTGCCCAGAGCGGGTTGTCTTGTCTCAGGTCGAACTTCTGTTCGCTGGTATATGGAGTTTGATTCCGTACTCCATCCTCACGTGAGGAGGCAACAAAACGTAATCTCCCACGTGACCAAGCCACCACCCAGCCGGTATTGGCGCCGCTTGCCCAGTTTTGTGTTCCCATCACGGCGGGATCGCTGATGTTATGATCACTTTTCATCCACCAGCTGACGGTAAAGTCTCTGTTAGCTCCAAACCGGAGAAGAGGATTGTCTTCTACAATCATAAAGGAGTTTTCCCCGCCCTTAAAGGAGGTGACTATCCCGTAAACCGGGTCATCATAGACCTGAGCCGCATTGATGATTTCGGTTGATAGTTCAAGCATTGTACCATCCGAGCGTACAAAATGAACATTGGAGGGGATATCATCCTGCACACGGAAGGTGAACGAACGCATGGAAGCATGGTTAAAGCCATCTACACCGGCATCCGCAAAATAGACATGAAAGGCGATGTTGACTGCCTGTCCGAATGGAATTCCCATTTCGGCTACCGGTGTAGAGTAACTGAATTGATTACCTCCTACCGCTACATTGCCGAGTACGGTTCTTGTATTGATGTTGACAATATCCACCTTATCAATGGTATAATCTGAAGAGATTTGAACCTGCAGGTTATTTTCCGGTCGGAAAGCACCCTCCATTACTCCACTTACCAGCTCACCGGTTTGCGGATTCAGGAAGGAAAAGGTAATCTCACGGTCAATTAAACGGGTATCCATCTCCTGAAATTCATCGCTGCAGCCTGTGAACCAGGCCAGAGCAACAAAGAGTGCAATTATTGATCCTATTTTTTTCATAGCAGTCTATTTAATTTTTTAAGTGGGAAATGATTACCAGCCCTCATTCTGTTCGATTCCGGAAGCTTCTACATACCGGGTCGGGATTGGCCATACATGGTGAACAGAGGGATTGAAATTAGGCCTCGCTCTCCAGGCTTCAATGATTTCATAACCCGAATCGGGGTCGTTGGTATCAAAATGAGCTCGTCCGAGTGCCGGCCTGGCATACGCTTCCGCAGCATCTCCCCATCGAACAAGGTCGAGGTGACGGTCAGAAAATTCACCGGCAAGTTCCGAACGACGTTCTCTTTTCAGGTCGTCCATAGTGGCATTGCTGATGGGAGCCAGTCCGGCCCGCTCACGGATCATGTTGATTTCCGTATCTGCATTCTGACCCTGCATCAGAAGAGCTTCCGCTTTAATCAATACTACTTCTGCAAAACGCATGAGAGGGATATTCAGATTGGTTGTCGGCTTGTTTCCATTCGGGTTTACGTTGATACTATGATCTTCCCAGTATCCTTCCATATATTTATTGAACTGAAAACCGGTCCATGAATTGCTGGAAAAATATCGTCTGGGCTGCCCATTGAACATGAACTCATCGCCGAACTCAAGAATGGTTGCTTTTTTGCGGTGGTCTCCCTCTTCAAAATGCTCATAGAGATCAAGTGTGGGATGGAAGTATCCCCATCCGTTGTAGATACCCCATGCAACCTGCTCGAGCATGACTCCCGGAAGGATTGAGCCTGTCTGTACGCCACTCACAATAGAGTAGATATATTCGGATGACCAGTTATTTCGGATCCAGAAGACACTGTGGAAATCGGTTTCCGGAGTGCCGGTGTTGATCAGGCCGCGGTTGGTGGGTGAACTGATCACCCGGTCTGCCGCCTGCACAGCGTTACTCCACTGGCTGTCGTCATACTGTCCCCAGTAGAGGTAGGTTTTTGCAAGAAACGCATTGGCTGCATCTTTGTGGGCTCTGCCCAGGTCTTCAGAACTGTAGGAGGTAAAGTAGGGAAGAAGCTCGCTTGCTCTCTGCAGGTCTGCGGCGGCCGCTGCGTAGTTTTCACGGACATGAGTCGCTCTCGGAAAGAAATCCTCTTCCATATTCTCCTCGGTTACAATCGGAATCCCAGCCCTGTGGTCACCATACAAACCTGCCAGTTTTAACTGAAAGTATCCGCGGCTGAAATAAGCCTCACCGAGTATCCTGTTTTTCAGGCTTTCCCTGATGTCCATATCCGGTACATTCCGGAGAATATTATTCGCGTACTGAATCTTCTGATAGGCAAAGCCATAATAGTCCCGAACCCTGCTTTCAGAGCCGTCCGCAATAAAATCGCGAAGGCGGGCGGAAGCGGCATCGGCACGGCCGGTCACCATATCATCAGAGGCGTTAATATACCACATAATCCCCCGCCCATACATGTTGTTATTATCAAACTTCCTCCAGTAGAGTGCATTTGAGGCGGATATAGCATCCGCTTCCGTCTGCCAGAAGGCGGCATCGGTAAGAGATCCCTGCGGTGTGGTCACTACAAAATCATCCCCGCAACCCGTGAGGGATGACAGCATGACGCCGCTCAGAAGTGCTGTGAATAAAAAGCGTTGAATTCTGTTCATTGTTCTGTTCATTTTCAGTTAGAATTACTTGTGTTCTATTTAAAATCCGAGGTTTACGCCAAATACAAACGTACGGCCCTGTGGATAGAACGCACTGTCGATTCTGTCTCCAATCTCCGGATCCATTCCGGGATAGCTTGTAAAGGTGTGCAGGTTGTCAACACTTGCATAGAACCTTGCCGTTACACCTGAACCCACGCGTGACAAGATGCTGTGTGGTACTGTGTATCCAAAGGTTACATTTCTGATTCTGAGATAGCTTGCATCGTAGAGATACCAGTCAGATTCGGTGCCGTAATTGTTGTTTGGATCCTGAGTGGACATCACCGGAATATTTGTGTTGGTGTTTTGAGGTGTCCACGCATCCATCGCTCTGCGATCCATATTGTAGGGCTGTATAGCGGCCTGATAGGCGTTGTACTTGTAACCGAAGAAGTTCTTGTTACCGGCTACACCCTGAAGGAACGTACTGAAATCAAAATCCCTGTAATTCAGATTGATATTAAATCCGTAGGTTATATCAGGGATGGCGTTACCCATATAGATTTTATCTGCACTTGTAATTCTGCCATCTCCATTCACATCTACGAACCGGAGGTCTCCGGGCCGGGCATTGGGTTGAATCGGAGTGCCATTCGAACCAGTGTAATTATCTATTTCAGCCTGCGACTGGAATATTCCGTTCGAGGGAATCAGGAAGAACGACCTGAGTGGCTGGCCGGGTTCACTCTGGAAAGGAAACAGCACACCTCTCACGGCATCCCCATGACGAATCACATCCGCGTCATAATCACCGAAGGTGAGCAGCTCATTGTTGTTCTTGGAGAAGTTACCGCCAATACTGTAGGCAAACTGCCTGATTTGTCCGCGGTATGTGGCCGAAAATTCAATTCCCTTGTTGGAAACATCTCCTGCATTAATCAGCGGACCGGATCCCATACCCTGATGTGTGTTTGGTGCATTTCTCAAAATTACACCCCGCGTAAATTTCTCATAATACTCAGCAGTAAAAATGAGTCGGTCGCGATACATATGCAGGTCAATCCCTGCATTATAGGTTTCGGTCCTCTCCCATTTTAAATTCGGATTCGCCACTGTATTGGCGAAAAAAGATAGTGGCCTGACCGGGGGGTCTCCAAGATGGGATAATGAGCTTGACAGCGGATTCGCAAATGCGGTACGGCTTACAGAGTTGATGTTTCCGATTTCACCCCAGGAGGCCCTCAGTTTCAGCATGTTGATGGACTCAACATCAAAAAAGCGTTCGGAGGATATTTTCCATGCCCCGGAAAGCGATGGAAAAATATCGCTTCGATTTCCTTCCGGAAGCCTGGATGAGACGTCCCGGCGAATGGAGGCGCCCACAAAATAGCGGTCATCAAAACTGTAGTTACCGATTGCAACCATGGAGAGCATGATGTCCTCCCATGCGCCTGCACTACCCGGCCGGCTCGTATCCCCGGCGTTGTTGATATAGCGGAAGAAGTCTGCTTCATTATCGAATCCACGGAAGTTCACCGAGAAATCTTCAAATGAGCGGTAATCGGCTGAATAGACAGCTGTAAGCGATACGTTATGGCGTCCGAAATTTTGCAGATAGTCAAGCTGCTGATCCCATAGCCAGTTAAATTGTTTTCCTTCGTAGTGGGTTAGAACATTCTCAGGTGTGCTTCGGCCGATTTCCAAACGGATCGGATCGAAACGTTTTTCAGAGTTGGTGCGTCTGAGAAGGCTGAATGTGGTTTTGAACCGGAGGTTATCCATAATATTGGCCTGACCATATACATTTCCGGTGAGTGTGAAATTTTCCCTTTGCCCTTCATCGCGCTCCAGAAGAGCCACCGGATTGTACACATCCCCGTAGGCTCCGGCAAATTGAGATAATTCAAAAGGGACACTTCCATGGAAGGTTGTGACCGGATCGTAGACCGGTGCAGCCGGATTCATAAAAATTGCAGCGGTAACCACACCACTAAAATCGCTGGTTGTATTGGTGCCTCTGAAATTCCCGTAGTTCAGATAGAAATTCTGCCCGAATCGCAGCCACTGGTTTACATCAAAATCGGTTTTTAATCTCCAGCTAAGCCTCTGGTTATAAGTATTCCTCAGAATACCCTCTTCTCCCTGATATCCGAAAGAGGTCATATAATTCAGGTTACTGTATTGTCCGCTCACACGTGCATTCAGATTGTCGTAAGGAGCTGTTCTGAAAATCTCGTTCATCCAGTCGGTCCGCTGAACCGCACCCCAGGGATTCAGAAGCGGATTGTGTCCGGCAGGTGGAGGGTCTCCTGCATGGAGGTGGGCATTGGTCTGGGCTGCCTGATACTCCGGAGCGGTGAGTGCTGAGGGCAGGTTCACGGCCTGGGCATACCCTCTCATATAGTCGATTTCAACACGGGGTGTAGCTGATTCGCCTCTTCGGGTTGTTACCAATATCACACCACTTGAAGCCCTGGCTCCGTATATAGCCGCTGCCGCAGCATCTTTCAGGATCTCTATACTCTCAATATCACGGGGATTTGGGCGGGGTCCATCATACGGTACACCATCAACAACCCACAGCGGAGCTGTAAAGCCGAGAGTACCCTGACCCCGGATAATGACATTTGATTCACGTGTAGGATCACCACCCTCACGTATGACAGTGACCCCCGGTACGGCACCCTGAAGAATATCCGCAACATTGGTGATCGGCCGGTTGAGTTGTTGCTGTACATTTGGTACTGATGATATTGCTGTGGTAACATCGGCCCGTCTTTGAATTGTGTAACCTGTAACAATAAGCTCGTCCAGGATTACCGTATCTTCATTCAGGCTGACATCAATACGGGTCTGATCCCCAACACGAATTCGGGTTGTTTCAAAACCGATTGAGCTGAATACAAGAACATCCTCTCCTGAGCGGACTGTAATTTCATACTCGCCGTTCAGATTGGTAATTGTACCTGTGAGAGTCCCCTCAATCATAACGGATACAGAAGGAAGGGGTTCACCCGTACCTGCGTCCGTTACACTGCCTGTTATTGTCTGTGCAATCGCCGTTATCGAGGAAAGTGAAAATAGTAATCCTGATAAAAGGATGACTGACAAATAGTTGCGTTTGTCTTTCATAGTATGGTGGTTATGGTTAATTGACTATTAGTAAAAAATAAGAAAGGTCATTATAAATGGATTGAGATCATTAAAGATACATAAATACATAAAAAATAATAGGAAAAAGGAATAAAAAATCTTTCCTGATGGATTCTGCTCAAATGAATTATCAATATATATAGTAAATAATTAACAAATGTTAAAATATTATTAACAAATGAAAGGGTCTGGCAGGTTTTTTTGGTGAGTGGAATGGCGTAAATCAGACTAAGAGTCTAAATACATTATATTTATGTGGGATTTGTATAAATGTTTTTTCCAAATATTTTCATAGTCTCATATTTCAAAAATTTATATATAGTCAATCCGATGAGGTTTTAAATTTGATTTCACACAGATCACATCCGGAAATGCTGTTTTATGAAAGCCTTCATTCATTCAATTTTGACTGTGTTAAATTGGCTGCCTGATCTGAGAATATCATTAGGTATTTCTATTCGTAACTCTTTAAATTGAAAGGTTATTTGTGGGTTTTGAAAACTGTTCTTTTGCCCACTATCTTCATTGTCGTAACTTAAATATCCTCATATATCGCAAATACGCAGCGGTTTTAAAAAATTGCTTTCGCTTTGATCCTGTGCAGAATACCTGGTTTCTCAAAGCCCCCTATTAATAAATTATAAATGTATAATGGACTCATATCTTATTGGGATCGGTAAGAAAATCCGCACTATTCGCAAGGAAAAAAATCTGTATGCGAGTGAAATAGCCAAAAGGGCAAATGTCAGTAACGGATTAATATCCCGAATTGAGAATGGCAGAACAATCCCCTCTGTGCCCGTCCTGTTATCGATTATCAATGCACTTGAAATTGAACCCTCTGATTTTTTTGAAAATATCGGAAAAGGAAAGGATCAAAAATTTTATGTGATCAGAAATTCTGAACTTGAGACTGTTGAAAGAGAAGATGAAGCAGTGGGATTTACGTATCACTCTCTTTTTTCCAATGAAAAGGATTTTATTGGATTTGAAACTGTACTCCTTACGCTGGCTCCTGACTGTAAGAGAGAAACCGTCGAAACGGATGCATTTGAGTTTAAATATATCATTCGGGGAAGATGTGATTATATCATTGACGGGGAATCGGTTACATTAAATGAGGGCGATTCCATTTTCTTTGACGGACGTCTGGCACATGTTCCGAAGAACCCTTATGGTTTAGAGTGTTTGATGATCGCTTTTTATCTATACTCCTGATAAGTGACCTTTTTTGCAGCCTGAACCCACTGTTATTAGTGCGCAGCGGCTGAATCTTAACTGTTCTTGTATTCTTGATAATACCCCTGTGCATGTTTCTTGCCTATCTCTGTATTGAGATCATGTTACTCTGATTCTTCAACGCTTGTTCACTGACTGAAGCCCGTATTGGACAACATCCTTTCTGAAATGGTCTCACTGAAAATTTTACAATGAGACAGACAAAAACTCTTTATTGGCTATGATTAGCGTGTTTCATTTATGGTAACTTTCCTTTATTATACAAATACTCAATTAACGAATACCGAAATTATATGAGATTCAAACTGGTAGTTTTTGATATTGCAGGGACCACACTGCAGGATAATGAAAATGATGTTTCAAACGCCTTTTGTGAAGCGATTGAACTTCATGGGATGACAGTGGAGCCTGTTTCTGTTAAAAGAGTAATGGGATATAAGAAATCTGAAGCCATTCGAATGCTTCTTGATGAACAGGGTATCGAATACACTTCTGAAACGATTGATAAGATTCATGACCGTTTTCTGGATATTTTAAATGAACACTACAAGAATGCTGATATATCTGAAATTGAGGGTGTTTCAAATCTCTTCAGAGATCTGAAAAAACTTGGAATTCACATTGCACTGAATACAGGATTCAGCAGATCCACTACAGATATTATTATCTCAAGAATGGGTTGGCTTCGGGATTCTTTGATTGACGATCTTATTGCCAGCGATGAAGTTGAGAATGGACGTCCTCATTCAGATATGATTAAGGAACTTGCCAGAAGATTTGATATAAGTGACAATTCCGTTATTGTGAAAGTCGGGGATACTCCTTCGGATTTACTGGAGGGCAGAGCTGCCGGGTGCGGTCTTGTGGTAGGGGTGCTTTACGGTACACATAGTGAGCAGGAGCTTGAAAAATTTGATCATGATGTGTTGATCTCTTCTCCGGATGAACTACTTCAGGTGATGAATGAGGCAGAAATGCCTGTGAATGAATAAGATCGGTTCGATTAAATTTCTGATCCATGCCTGAATCCGAGAACCCTTATCTGCTCCTGACTCCCGGTCCGCTGTCTACAAGCCGCACGGTCAAAGATGTAATGCTTCGGGACTGGTGTACATGGGATGATGATTATAATCAGATCGTTCAGCAAATACGATCCGCCATTGTTAATCTTGCTGCTGGCAGTAGTGCAGAATACACCTCTGTTCTGATGCAGGGAAGCGGTACGTTTTCTGTTGAGTCCGTGATCGGTTCTGTGATGCCCAAAGACAGCGGCAAGCTTCTGGTTCTGGCAAATGGTGCTTACGGGAAAAGGCTCGCTACAATCTCCTCAATGCTGCATCTTAATCATCTTGTTCTTGATTGGGGGGATACCGGAGAAGTGATTCCGGAGGATGTTGAGAGGATTCTCGAGAGTGATTCGTTTACTCATCTTGTGATGGTACATTGTGAAACCACAACCGGCATGCTGAACCCGATTGAGCAAATTGGTGAAATCGCCCAAAAATATGCTTTGTGTTTTATCGTGGATGCAATGAGCAGTTTCGGTGGCATACCGATTGATATGGAGCAATGGGGTATTGATTTTTTGATTAGCAGTGCCAACAAATGTATTCAGGGTGTACCTGGATTTGGTTTTGTTGTTGCAAAGAGGGAGTCCATGGAGAACATTAAGGGTTTTGCAAGATCACACTCGCTTGATCTGCACGACCAGTGGAAAACCATGGAGACAGCCAATGGAAAATGGCGGTTCACCTCACCGACTCATGTTGTCAGAGCTTTTCGTCAGGCCTTGCTGGAACTTGATGAAGAAGGTGGTATTGAGAATAGACATCAGAGGTACACTCAAAATCAAAAGCAGTTGGTTGCTGGTTTCAGAAAGATTGGTTTTCAAACACTGCTCGATGACAGACTTCACTCACCCATCATCACCACTTTCCTGTCTCCTGATCATCCGGAGTATGATTTTAAAAAATTCTATAATCATCTAAAGGCAAGGGGTTTTGTAATCTATCCGGGAAAAGTAACGGAATATAACTGTTTCAGGGTCGGGAATATCGGTGAGGTTTACAGCACGGATATCGACAAGTTGGTAGAAGCCGCTTCCGCGTCTATGTACTGGGTTTAGCACTTAGTTTTTTTACGTTGTGAGTGTGAGACTCTTTATCAAAATCTGTAGGGAAACTCCCTCTATGTATTACATAATAATAGTGTAATACAATCCATTGAGTATTCTTTGCTTATGGATTGGTATCCTGTTTCTAAATGTGTAAAAGATCTTTTGCTATTAGATTGGATGGCCTGATATGATTTTTTGTGCAGCTGGTTAAGTTATCAGTGAGCTGAATAAAAAAACCAATTTTGTTGCATAGCTTTTTCTTAAATGTCGTTTATGTGTCAGGACTGGTTCAGGTTTAGTTTATTCATTCGGTGCTGAAATTGTTTGATTGCATAGTCCAGAAACCACTCCTTATCCAGACCAAAGGGTACGATGTCGTAGGGTTCAAAGATTTCATGAATTACATTTGTTGCGTCATTCAGCAACTCCTCCAGGTGGTTCTCGAAATCGGTTTTATATTCGGGATTTTCAACCAGCAGACGATTGATCAGATAGAGTCCGAAGGCGATATGGCGCGACTCATCCTGTTTGAGTTTCGTAATCCCCTCTCTGAGTCCGGGCAGAAGGTCATTCTCTTCAAGCATTTTGTAATATGCCGCATACCCTGTTTCTGCCAAGGTTCCTTCCACAATCATATTGTAAGTGCCGGAAGCTTTCAGTTGTGCCAGGGGTGAGGAGTCCTGTTCTAAGCGTGAAAGATCACGGGGCAGTTTTTCATAGAATAGTATTCTGTAGAAATGTTTATGAAATCGCTCAAAGTCTGGTTTTTCTGATAGCACACCATTGATAAATCGTGAGAAGAATTCAGTGTGTTTTGCTTCTTCCCAGAGAAATGATGTTAGAAAAATTTCTTCCTCAATCCGCCCCTCTTTGGCCAGGGTCATTATCAGGGGAAGCAGATCGAGTGTTACGGCTTCCTCACCTGCCATAAACAGTGCCGACAGATGAATCAGAATTTCTTTCTCTTCATCAGAAAGACCCTCCCACTGTTTTTTGTCTTCGGTAAAATCTATCGTTGCAGGATTCCAGATACCATATATTTTGGCCTTCTGAAATAGCTGCATCGGAAAACTGTCAAAATCTAATCCTTTTCCTGTGGAGACAAATCCGCGATGCTGCCGGGTCACAGGAGTGGTATTCTTCGATATTGAAACTGGAGTCTCTTTTTTGGCGTTCTGTGACACTCTGTTTTTCACCATTTTCCAGAATGAAGTCTGTTCGTTCACTTCTACATCCCTGGGTTTTAATAAGCCAACAGTTTCTGCAAGCGGCGCTGTTTCCAACAGCGATTTTGCTGCAGCCCGATGCGTTGATAGCAAGACAAGACTCCCTTTCTCAAGTTTTAGCTTTCCTTTCATAATCATCATCGTCGGATCTTTTTTCTCCTTGATCAGACGGATCCAGGTCTCTTCATCTGCTGTGAGTATGATGTCACTTTTCACTTCGTCATTCTGATCACCTAAATGCAAGGCATGACATTCCCCGTATTGTAAATCGAGAAAGATGCCATTTTTACCTTTTTCTTTCAGTTGCTCTGGGACCGGATCAAATTTCAAGAGTATGGGGGCATTCCACTCCCGGGCTCTTTTTTTGTAATCGTCACTTTTGCGGATTGAACTGCGCCATTTAGCAATCCACTCCTCCGTAAAATAGTCTGTTTTATTTAACTCCATTTCCATGAACTAGTTTCCTGTTTCGAATCTTCTCTCAATGTATTCTGTTGCGCGATGTTTACAAAACCGTTCTTTCAATCAGGAACAAAGTAATCACTTTTTTAACTGAGAACGTGAGATCACTGTCCATTGACTCATTGAGCCCCTGGCCGGTTCATTTAATTCATAACGGTTCGTAACTTTTGTGCGTTCTTCATTTTCACATGCTGCACTCGAACGGGAGAACTCCTTCTATTTGATCTCTCAATATTACTTTTTGTTGACGATTGCAAACTGCGTGTTTATCTGATATCAATCTATCGGCGGCACCAGTTGTAAAGGCTTTTTTTAAAGTGTATCCCGAGTGTGTATCTTTTGCCTGAATAGATGGAAGGCTATATTAGTCTGTATTTCTGCTCTATTCTTTTATTTCGCTAATCTTTATTGATTGGAGCTTTGAATAAACAGTGATTTTGTTCAACATCATGGCGGCAACGTAATTATTGGCTAAAGAGTAGTTTTTAAAAGGTCCCTGATGTTTGCCAGCTTTGGATTTGATGTTTACAGAGTTGCTTCTTTCGGATTCTTCAGTGAATATAGTAATACAATAAAAACAATAAGATATAGGCTATTTAATTTGTCTTTGGTTTGTCTTTGATTTGTTTCATAGTTAAGTACTTAAATATAATAAAAACAAATAGAAATGAATATCTATCCATCCTATGATGTTATTGTCGTTGGCGGAGGACATGCGGGTAGTGAGGCCGCCGGTGCTGCAGCGCGTATGGGTGCAAAAACGCTGATGATTACGATGAATATGGATGCCATTGCCAAGATGTCGTGTAATCCGGCCATGGGAGGTGTTGCAAAGGGACAGTTAGTTCGGGAGATTGATGCTCTCGGAGGGTTGAGTGGCATCGTTAGTGACAGAAGTGGTGTGCAATTTCGTATGCTCAACAGAAGCAAAGGTCCCGCAATGTGGAGTCCGCGTTGTCAAAGTGACCGCATGCTCTATGCTAAAATCATGAGGGAGGAACTCGAAAAGATTCCCGATCTTTTTTTCAGACAGGACAATGTTGTTGGTATTCTTACGGATGATAAGAGGGAGAGAATTACAGGTGTTATGACGCAAACCGGTCAGACTTTTTATACCGGATCGGTGATCCTTACAAGCGGAACTTTTTTGAACGGTCTGATTCACATTGGTGATAGTCAGTATGGGGGAGGGAGGTCCGGTGAGAAAGCCTCCGTTGGTATTACGGCATCTTTGGAGGATCTGGGTTTTGAAACGGGTCGTTTAAAAACCGGGACGCCCCCGAGAATAGATGGCCGTTCGGTTGACTACTCCAAACTTGAGATTCAGTATGGGGATGAGTACCCATCTCCCTTTTCGTTCATGACAGACTCTTTGCCTGCGGTGGACGAACAGCTTACTTGCTGGATCGGTTACACCAACCCGGATGTGCATGATACTCTGCGTACCGGCTTTGACCGAAGCCCGATGTTTAATGGACGAATTAAATCCATAGGCCCGCGTTACTGTCCCAGTATTGAAGATAAGATTCATCGTTTTTCAGATAGGGACAGGCATCAGCTTTTTCTCGAACCGGAAGGATGGAATACCTACGAGATGTATCTGAATGGGTTTTCAACTTCGCTTCCTGAAGATGTACAGTATCATGCATTACGTACCATACCGGGATTTGAGCATGCAGTGATGCTTCGTCCGGGATATGCCATTGAATACGATTATTTCCCACCATATCAGATAAAGAGAAACCTGGAAACGAAGAGGGTAGGCGGACTCTTTTTTGCCGGGCAGATAAACGGAACAACCGGATATGAAGAAGCGGCTTGTCAGGGATTAATGGCGGGGATTAATGCAGCTTTGTTTGTGGCAAAAAAAGATCCATTTATTCTTAAAAGATCGGAAGCCTACATCGGTGTACTGATTGATGATTTAATCAATAAGGGTACGGAGGAACCCTACAGGATGTTTACTTCAAGAGCGGAACATCGCATTTTACTTAGACAGGATAATGCTGACCTTAGATTAACGGAACCTGGACATCGAATTGGATTGGTAACAAGCGAACGTTATGATCGTTTTGAAGTGAAACGAAAGGAGGTAAATGATCTCTTCAATCTTCTGTCAGAATATACAGTCCGACCTGAATCAATGGATCCTATGCTCTCTGCACTTGGAACATCACCACTTAGTCAGCCGGTGAAAGCCAGAACAATTATTCCCAGGCCTCACGTGCATCTCTCACATCTTTTGGATGCAGATTCTGATTTGAGAGAAAAGGCTTTTGCGATCACCGGGGACAGATACGTACATGAGCAAGTTGAAATACAGATTAAGTATGAGGGCTATATTGAAAGAGAGTTTGAAATGGTAAAGGAAATAGCCCGGCAGGAGAATGCCGTGATTCCGGATCACATGGATTACAGTCGCATAAAGAGTCTTTCTGCAGAAGGACTGGATAAATTACAAAAGATCAAACCTGAAACCATTGGGCAGGCATCCCGCATAAGTGGTGTCTCTGCAAGCGATGTTGCTGTTCTGATGGTCTATCTCAAACGTTAGTGTTTCACGTGAAACATCCAAAAATAATCATTGAAGAGCATCCGGTTGGAATCGGGATTTTAAAAATCACAAGAGAGTTACAGAAAAATTTCAATCCGCTACTGGAGCGATATTTGGATGAATTGCTTTCATGGAATCAAAAAATCAATCTGGTCAGCCGTACTGTTTCACGTGAAACAGTACGGGAACATATCACGCACTCTCTGCTTGTACAGGGTTTAGGCTTGCTGTCCGGTCATTCGACATGGCTCGATACGGGTTCAGGCGGGGGCCTCCCGGGCATACCGCTTTCCATTATCAATTCTAATATGAATTGGGTATTGAATGATAATATCAGAAAGAAAATGATGGTGATCGACTCGATCATTGAAGAGCTGAAATTGAAAAATGTGAGAACGGAAACGGGGAGTGTATCCCTGGTAAAGCTTGAGCCGGGAACAGGAATCGTTTCAAAACACGCATTCAAAACGGATGATCTGATTCGTAAACTTGAAGGAAAGCCCTGGAAGACCATAATATTATGGAAAGGTGTGAAGGATGCCAGAGAGGAAGTTGGTAAAATACGCGGCGAAATTAAAGCGGATCTCTACAGGCTTGAATTTGGTTCAGCGGAGTCTTTTTATGAGGGAAAGGGAATCCTGATGTTGAGAAGGAAGGGGTAGATTTCGCGACGTGATTGCCGGTCTCCGGTTGTATCATGATCCACCCTGAATATTTTTCATGTATCGGGGGCTTTGAAACCCGAAAATTTGTACAAGATGGAGGCGAAAGCAAATGTTAAAACCGAAACGAATTTGCGCATTGTGAGGATCTTTTAAAATCGCGACAATAAATATATTGGGAAAAGGATCTTAATAATAAGCTCCCATCTATTTTATGCATATTAATAGCTGATGAAGAAGCCGGCTAAACCCAATCTAAATCTTATCCACGATACCGTATGTCCACACTCAAAAGTTCAGAGCGAAGAATGAAAATGATCCTGATGCTTCAGGATCCTAAAAGGAAAATGAATGTGGACGATTTTGCAGAGATGTTTGGGGTCAGCAGGCGTACTATATTCAGAGATTTCAATGCCTTATCGGAACTTCAGGTGCCGGTTACGCACGATCACTACAGCGGGTATGGTATTATGCCCGGTTATAAAGTTCCGCCCCTGATGTTTACTACCCGGGAACTGGCAACGATTATGGTTGGCCTAAATTTTGTGAAGTCGCAGGTGGATAAGCAACTCGTTGAGGATGCCAGGGGAGTGGAGCTGAAAATTAAAAATGTACTGCCTGAGAAACTGAAAGTGTTCATGACCTCTCTCGAGAACCGAACCATCGTCGATCCCTTCCTTCATTTTGGCGGTGAAAAAAGAGAAGGTGGGAACTGGTATCAGATCAGCAGCGGCATTTCACAAACGAAAAGGATTGAATTTTCCTACAGGGGAGAGAGTGATGAGAAAGAGGAGATCAGAAAAATTGATCCCTATCTGCTGGTTTTTTACCAGGACCATTGGAATGTGATCGGCTATTCACACGAACGAGATGCAATCCGGAATTTTATGCTCGACCGAATGAAAAATATTCAAATAATGGAGGAAAATTTCAGCCCCGATAAAAATCTGAACATAGAGGCGCTTATTTTTAATTCTGGCGAGGCCGGTCATTTAATCGAGGTGTTAGTCGACTCATCTGCAGATCGTGCGTTCAGGGCAAATCTCCCAACAAAAATATTTAAGGAAGAGCGGGTTTCTACTAAAAAAATTAAGGTTAGCTTCTTTTTCAATAATCCGTCATACATGAACAGCTGGCTATTGCAATTTGGGGATAAAGTGAAAATCCTCTCTCCCGATTCTCTGATCGGTATGCGAAAAGAACTGCTCAATAAAATGATCAGTGAATTGTAGCTGTTTACAAATGACTCAGAAAACAGATGATCCGATTTAAGAACATTGAATGAGAGGAAGCACCGGCCGCAGGTGAGCAATAAAGGATAAGTGGGTAAGATTGAATCTCAGTACAAAGCGAAAAGATAAAACAGATCTGTTCAGCTAAATTTTTCTGGGAAACATAAAAAAGGCGACGGGAAATTCCGCCGCCTTTTTATGATTGAAAAATTCAAACCTCATCGTGCTTCGCAATAATGAGATGCTCGCCATGAAATTAGAAGTGATCCACTGTGGCTAAGAAAAAAGTGCGCGACTTACTCCACGATCGGCGCTTCATTTTCATCTTCTTCTTCATTTACCACCCTGGTAATCGCTGCAATTTTTCCGTCATCATCAAGTCGCATAATTCGTACACCCTGAGTATTTCTGCCCATGGTACGGATTCCTTTGCACTGCATACGAATCACCTTACCTTGTTCGGTAATTACCATGAGATCGTCCTGATCAGAAACCTCTTTCAAGGCGATCAGATTTCCGGTTTTGGGAGTGACTTTCAACGTAATGACTCCCTTTCCGCCTCTTGATTGCTCACGGTAGTCATCTACAAGCGATCGTTTTCCATAGCCGTTCTCAGAAATGGCAAGAACGGTCGATTCATGCGTATTCTTGATGACAACCATATCCACCAGTTCGTTATCCTTGCCAAGAGTGATACCCCTGACTCCGGACGTATTTCTGCCCATTTCTCTCACATCACTCTCATCAAAGCGGATTGCCCGGCCTTTTTTACTGGCGAGAATAATCGTACTGTCACCATCTGTAAGAGAAGCGCCCAACAGCATGTCATCTTCGCGGATATTGATGGCAATGATACCATCCCGCCTTGGACGACTGTAGGCTTCCAGCGAAGTTTTCTTCACCTGACCCTGAACGGTTGACATGATGATGTAGTGATTGTTAATGTAATCATGATCATCAAGTGTCTTGACCGGGACAAATGTTTTGATGCAGTCATCTTTTGGAATATCGATCAGGTTTACAATAGCGCGTCCCCTGGATAGCCGTGAACCCTCCGGTATTTCATACACCTTGAGCCAGTAGCAGAGCCCTTTCTCAGAAAAGAAAAGAATATAGTTATGGTTCGTAGCCACGAAAAGATGCTCTACATATTCATCATCTTTTGTGGTAGTTCCCTTCATGCCCTTGCCGCCACGCCGTTGTCTGCGATAGCCACTTACAGGCATTCTCTTGATAAACCCTTTATTGGAGATGGTGACGACAACATCCTCATCCGCAATCATATCTTCGATACTGAAATCATCAGCCGAGTAAACAATCTGTGTCCGGCGTTCATCTCCGTATCGCTCCTTGAGTTCAGTCAATTCCTGGACAATGATCCTGTTCTGCTCTTCTCTGTTGGAGAGAATATTTCGGTATTCTGTAATACGGTCGATGATATCACGGTATTCCTGATCAACTTTCTCCCGTTCGAGACCGGTCAATTTTTGCAATCGCATATCCAGAATCGCTTTTGCCTGGATGTCGGTAAATGCAAATTTCTTCCTTAGCTGAATGTTCGCTTCTGCAGGATTTTTGGATGCTCTGATCGTCTTGATTACCTCATCGAGGTTATCAAGCGCGATTTTGAGACCTTCAAGAATGTGGGCTCTTGCCTCGGCCTGATCCAGATCATAAATAGTACGACGTATGATGACTTCAACACGATGCTCTATAAAATGCTGTATCAGTTCCTTGAGCGGCATCACTTTCGGGCGACCCTTTACCAGAGCCAGATTAATGACACCAAATGTCTGTTGCATCTGCGTGTACTTGTACAGCTGATTGAGTACAACACCTGCATTTGCGCCCCGTTTCAGAATGATCACAATCCTCATACCGTCACGATCCGATTCATCCCGTATTTCAGAAATCTCCGTAATTTTATCGTTGTGAACGAGGTCTGCAATTTTTTCAATCAGTGTAGCCTTATTCACCTGATAGGGAATCTCGGTTACCACAATCTGTTCCCTGCCGTTTCGTAGCTCCTCTGTATTGGCCCGGGCACGCATGGTTACTTTTCCGCGACCCGTTTCGTAGGCTTCCTTGACACCTTCATAACCATAGATAATACCGCCTGTTGGAAAATCGGGAGCTGTAATGTGTTTCATCAGCTCTGCGGTTTCAATACTTTGATTTTGAATAACAGCAATAGTTCCGTCAACTACCTCCCGAAGGTTGTGAGGTGGCATATTGGTTGCCATACCCACAGCGATACCGGAAGCACCATTAAGCAGCAGGTTCGGAAGCATCGACGGAAGAACAGTGGGTTCGTTCAGCGTGTCATCAAAATTGGACTGATAATCAACGGTGTCTTTATTGATATCTGTAAGTAACTCCTCGGCAATACGCTGCATCCGCACTTCCGTATAACGCATGGCAGCTGCAGAATCGCCGTCCACAGAACCAAAGTTACCCTGACCGTCAACCAGCGGATATCGAAGGGAGAAATCCTGAACCATCCGGACAATGGAGTCGTAAACTGCCGAGTCACCATGCGGGTGATACTTACCCAAAACCTCACCAACGATACGGGCACTCTTTTTGTAATTTCTGTTATGGAGCATTCCCAGATCACTCATTCCATATAAAACACGGCGGTGAACAGGTTTCAGTCCGTCGCGAACATCCGGGAGTGCCCGCGATACAATCACAGACATCGAATAATCGATGTAGGATGATTGCATTTCGTCTTCTATGGTAATGGGAATAATTTTTTCGCTGGCCATTATTTAGATATAATTCTTATGATATATGTAGTTGATAAATTTATTACAAATGAACGCTATAAGTATGTCCAAATGCCCCTGTCATTCATTGCTTAAACTCACAATTCCATTACAACTCTATTCACTTTTGACTCCGATACGCTGCGTGGGATAAAAGTGGAGCGCTTCGTTCTGTGCGCTTTTCGGCTCAACGCTATGTTGAACCACCTATCTCTTATCACCCAGCCAGGTTTGTCGGGACTGTCGCTCTGCTCCAGCTTTTCAATTATCAAATATCGAGTTTAGCATACTTTGAATTTCGTTCAATGAATTCCCTCCGGGGAACAACATCATCCCCCATTAATGTAGAGAACATCTTGTCGGCTGCCGCAGCATTTTCAACGGTAACCTGCTGAAGAGTTCTTGTTTCAGGATCCATAGTGGTTTCCCAAAGCTGATCCGGATTCATTTCACCAAGGCCCTTGTATCTGGAAACATCAAATTTCTTCTTGGATTTTTTCAACTCACGAATAATTTTGTCGCGTGTATCATCATCCCATGAGTATTGAATTTCACCCCTTGAAGCAGTAATACGGTAGAGCGGGGGAGTTGCAATATAAATGTGACCATGATCCACAAGCGGATGCATATATCTGTAGAAAAAAGTAAGCAGGAGAGTACGAATGTGAGAGCCGTCCACATCGGCATCCGTCATGATGATAATTTTATGATATCTCAGTTTCTCCAGTTCAAATTCCTCCTCATGACCCACACCGGTTCCGAGTGCGGTGATCATCGCCTGAATCTCTTTATTTTCAAGAATTTTATTGATCTTCGCTTTTTCAACGTTGAGGATTTTACCACGAAGAGGCAAGATAGCCTGGAAACTTCTGTTTCTTCCCATTTTGGCAGAACCTCCGGCTGAGTCGCCCTCCACAAGATAGATCTCACTGTGCGCAGGATCCTTTATAGAACAGTCGGCCAGTTTGCCCGGGAGTCCGCCGCCACTCATTACACTTTTCCGCTGAATCAGTTGACGGGCTTTACGGGCAGCCTCTCTTGCTTCCGCAGCAAGAACCACTTTTTCGAGAATCTTTCTGGATGTTTTCGGGTTCTGTTCCAGAAATTCAGTGAGCTTGTCATAGACAATCACTTCCACGGCACTCTGCACTTCAGAGTTTCCAAGTTTGGTTTTGGTCTGCCCCTCAAATTGTGGTTCAGCCACCTTAACACTTAAAACACAGGTTAGTCCCTCCCGGAAATCTTCACCTGATATCTGAATCTTGCTGTTGGCTTTTATAATATTATTCTTTTCCGCATAGGTTTTAAAACAGCGGGTAAGGGCCCTGCGGAATCCTGATATATGCGTTCCCCCTTCACGTGTATTGATATTGTTCACATAGGAGTGAACATTTTCGGTGTAACTGTTATTATATTCGAGTGCCAGCTCAACAGGTACGTTTTCAATTTCACCCGAAATATAGATCGGCTCATCCATAAAGGAATCTCTGCTCTCATCAAGATAGCGCACAAAATCTTTTACCCCACCGGCAAAATGAAATTGAACGGTTGACAAATCAGGATCTTCAATACGTTCATCGATAATCTGAACCGTAATCTGGGGATTCAGAAACGCCAGCTCCCTCATTCGGTCGGCAATAATTTCGAATTTGAACTCTGTAGTTTGTGTAAAAATTTCCGTATCCGGTTTAAATCGAATGGTTGTACCGGTTTCCTCAGTTTTTCCAATCACTTTGAGCGGTTTAACTGTTGCCCCCCTTTCAAATTCCATCGAATAGATTTCACCATCACGGTGAATCTCAGCGCTGAAGAAAATCGACAGCGCGTTGACACAACTAACGCCCACACCATGGAGGCCGCCGGAAACCTTATAACTGTCTTTATCAAACTTACCCCCGGCGTGCAATTTGGTTAAAACCACTTCCACTGCGGGAATCTTTAATTTCGGATGCTCATCCACCGGAATCCCCCGCCCGTTATCAGCAACGGTAATCGATCCGTCTTCATGGATCATGAGTTTGATAAAATCACAGTGACCTGCAAGGGCTTCATCAATAGAGTTATCCACTACCTCATTGATCAAATGATGCAGTCCGCGCTGTGCAGTATCTCCAATATACATGGAAGGCCGTTTTCTGACAGCCTCCAACCCTTCTAAAACCTGAATATTGGACGCTTTGTAGTCCGATCCTTTTTTCGCCGACATATATGGGGGGATGAGTATGGTTGTAAATGACCTCTTAGACGCCTAAAAATAGCGCTTTAGTAAGCCATTTCAAAGAAAGAATGATTTTTCTCGGAGGAGAAGAGATCACCCGATAAAATCAAAATATAAGGCCATGACGTAAGCACAGGTAAGTGTACGATCTGTATAGGAACCGGCAACCGGGTTATCAAAGCATGGCTTTGAAAAACTGTTCTTTTGCCCGATATCTTCGTTGTCGCAACGTTAAAATCCACACGGTTGGCAAGCAGGCTGCGGTTAAAACCATTTGGAATTAAGTGTGAAGTAACTATTGTATTTCGTTTGATAAAGATTTATTTTTGTGGTCTATCTAAATTTTAGTCTAAGTTATCATTATGGCACGCAGAGATGATATTACCGGCAGGGGAGCGTTGAATGGTTACCGTTCGTCTAAAGCAAACAATAAAACGAAGCACCGTTTTCAGGTGAATCTTCAGAAAAGAAGATTTTATATCCCTGAAGAAGACAGGTGGGTGACATTGAAGGTTTCTACAAAAACGATCAGAACGATCAATAAGAAAGGAATTTATGCTGTTCTGAAAGAAGCCAGGGAAAAAGGAACACTTTTAAAAGAGGTATAATCGATGGCAAAAGGTAATCGAATACAGGTGATTCTCGAGTGTACGGAAAAACCGGGCAGCTCACGATATGTTACCACCAAGAACAGACGTACAACTACGGAGCGCCTGGAATTGAAAAAGTATAATGCGGTATTAAGAAAACATACCGTTCACAAAGAAATTAAATAATACTCCGCTATGGCAAAGAAACAGGTATTTGGAGAAGAGGCGAAATCGCTTAAGTTTGCCCACAGAAGAATGGCTAAAGTGATCATCTCGAAAAAAAATGAAACGGGTAAATTCTCGTACAAAGAGACGATGATCGACCAGGAAAGTGTCACGGATTTTATTAAAAATAATAAAGTCTGAGATCCGGTCGCACAGTTTGAAAGGTTTCATCTTTACGGATGAAACCTTTTTTTTTGAAAAAAAGACAAGCCTTTATGAGGATTTACTAATCAGAGTCTCTTTTAGATATGTTTTAAAACACGTACAATTGATTGGAGGGTATTGAAAATCCAGGAATTTTGTAAAAAGCGTGGTAAAAAAAAAATTGAAAGAAATGCGTTTTTACGAGACGTGTGCATGTTTCATTTGCAGCTACAAAGATATGGGCCAAAAGAACAGTTCCTTAAAGTCCCCGCTTGAGTACAATCAGGTTATCTCCTGGCGTGAAGAGTGTTTTTGCAAAGCGTATGGTTCCAGGTACATTTTCCTTTAAAGAGGGGGACTGAAAGAGAATTTTCATATACTCCCATATCCATTGTGTCTGTACGACACTCCTCCGTTAACTAAAGAAAATACAGATGTCAATCAAGGAAAGAATACTGGAAGATCTGAAAAAGGCCATGAAAAACAGGCAGGCAGAACGGCTTTTGGTACTGCGTTCACTGAAAGCCAAAATTCTTGAAAAAGAGATCAGTGAACGCAAGGATGGAGAGTCTCTGCTGAGTGACGAACAGATTACAGAAGTGCTGATGAAAGCCGCCAAACAGAGAAAGGAATCAATTGTGCAGTTTAATCAGGGCAATAGGGCAGATCTTGCGGCAAAAGAAGAAATGGAACTCTCTGTTATTGAAAGTTATCTGCCGCTAATGATGAGTGAGGATGAGGTTCGCGCTCAGGTTCAATCCCGGATTCAACAGATGGGAGCATCATCTGTCGCAGATATGGGTAAGATTATGGGAGCACTAATGGGTGAGCTGAAGGGAAAGGCAGATGGCTCACTGATCAGCAGGATCGTAAAAGAAGAACTCAGCTGATTCGTAATGTACCTGCTTGATATCATCTTACTCGTTCCACTGCTGCTGATTGCTGTCAGAGGATTTATGACCGGCTTGGTGAAACAGATACTTGGGATTGCCGGGCTTTTTCTTGCCATTTATATAACCTTCAACTACATGTCACCTGTTTCAAACCTGTTTACGACATGGATTGAGAGCAGAGATACAGCCGTGCTGTTGGCTGCGATCTTCTTGTTTGTTGCTACGATGATCATCGTGAACCTGCTGGCCTCCTGGATCGACTCCCTGGTATCATTTATTCAGCTGAATTTTATCAACCGAACCGCAGGGTTTCTGTTTGGAGCGTTCTACGCATCTGTAATCCTGAGCGTAGCCATGCTGCTTCTTTCAGGCTTTGATATCCCGAATGAAGAGATGAGAGAGCAGTCAGTAATCTATCCCATTATTTTACCTGTCGCGCCGGCCATGTATGATGCGTTTGCTTCCCTCTGGCCGGAAGCCCGCTCGTTTATTGAGACGATCGAACAAGCGATCATGGATAACAATACACTCCGTAATCTTCCACTGTTTGAAAAAACTGAGCCATGATATTTCCACCAATTGAGGAACAACTAAGCCTGATAAAAAGAGGGACTGTAGAAATTGTACCCGAGGAAGAACTGATCAGAAAACTGAAAAAGTCGATTCAGACGGCAAAACCGTTAAAAATCAAACTTGGAGTGGATCCCACACGGCCGGACCTCCATCTGGGTCATTCAGTAATTTTACGAAAGTTACGCCAGTTTCAGGATCTGGGTCACGAAGCAATCCTCATTATCGGAGGTTTCACGGCAATGATCGGTGATCCGACCGGTCAGAATAAAACACGCCCGCCCCTTTCACTTCAGGAGGTAATGGAGAATGCCGATACCTATATCGATCAGGCAAAAAAAATACTGGATGAAACGAAAACCGTTGTGGTAAACAACAACGACTGGCTCGGTACGATGTCATTCATGGATGTGGTACATCTCTCCTCCAGACTCACAGTTGCACGTATGATAGAAAGGGATGATTTTACAAAACGGTTTACCAGTAACGAGCCGATTTCACTCCATGAATTTCTCTATCCTCTGGCACAGGGACAGGACTCCGTTTATCTGAAATCTGATGTGGAGCTGGGTGGAACAGATCAGAAATTCAACCTTCTTGTTGGCCGTGACCTGCAGAAGGCCGATGGCCAGGAACCGCAGGTCTGCCTGATGATGCCCCTGCTGGAGGGAACCGACGGCACGATGAAAATGAGTAAGTCGTATGACAATTATATCGGAATTGATGAACCGGCAAACGAAATTTACGGGAAAACACTCTCTATTCCGGACGGATTGATCTATACTTATTTTGAGCTGCTTACGGATCTTGACGAAGCGGAACTGACTGAACAGAGGGAAAAGATTAAATCAGATCCGAGAAACGCCAAACATGACCTGGCTTATACTCTCACGCGTCTCTATTATGATGACTCTGCCGCTATGGAAGCACGGCGCTACTTTGAAAAAACGGTGATTCGCAAAGATATCCCCGAGGATGCTCCCGAATTGAATTTTGAAAAGGGTTCCGTTCATAAACTGATGGATATTATTTCCGAAGCCAGTTTGTCGCAAAGTAACGGTGAAACAAAACGCCTGATGAAACAGGGAGGAGTCTCGCTGAATGATGAAAAAATAGAGGATTTTCTTTTTGAAATCAGATTCAGTGAAGGAGATCATTACAATCTGAAAGTTGGAAAAAGAAAATTTGCCCGTCTTGTTTGCACATAAGTTTAGTTTTATTAAAACTTTTTAAGTTTTATTTATGCAGAATTAATCTATTTTGTACTTAGATAATTCACTTATAGAATTCAAATCGCATGGGAACCAACTACCAAGGCAGTACATCTGAGATCAATACGCTTAATGCGTTTATTAAAGTGATGCGATGTACAGAATCTCTGAATACACGTCTGAATAAGCATTTGTCTGAAGTGAACCTGACCACAAGCCAGTTTGGTACACTTGAAGTACTAAAGCATCTGGGGCCGCTAAATCAGCGTACCATTGGTGAGAAGTTGCTGAAGAGCGGCGGAAATATCACCATGGTAATAGATAATCTTGAAAAAACAGGATATGTGGTCAGAAAAAAGGATCCTGATGATCGAAGAGCGATTCTGGTACATCTGACAAAGAAAGGGAAACTGTTTATAGATGATTTTTTCCCAAAACATCTCGAGAAGATTAAGGCGGAATTTAGTGTTCTGACGGAAGAGGAGAAGATCCAGTTTGCTGCCATCTGCAAAAAAATCGGCACAAATTCTGAAAGCTAAGATCCTGTAAGGCATACCCTGCTGCCTGTTCATAGGAACATGCAGCACACTTCATCATATCGCTTTCCCGCAGCGAAATACCCCGCAGTGCGACTGTTTCTTGTGGTACTTGCAGGCACATTAACCGCTAAATCAGCTCTTGCTCCCATCTGGTTAACGGGTATTGTCAATGTAATTTTATTGATGGGATGGATCTGTTCCGAGTTTCTGCTTCGTAAAATAAAACCGATAAAGGCAGCGAGAATAGCAACCACTCTCTATCTCCTTTTCCTCTTTACCTCTTCCTCGTTTCTCTTTTTGATAAGGGAATATTATCACGGGGTGAATACTGATCTCACAGAAACGCTTAATCTGTATGCATGGGAAGAACTGAGGGTAACCGGCTATGTCGCAAAATCAGGTCAAAGCAGTACAGGAAGAAACGTACTGTCTGTGGAGATAAAAGATTCCTATCTGGATGGAACAATCTGGCCTCAAAACTATCGGATAAGACTCTATGAAAACCCTGAAACAGACACTGAACTGTTTCCCGGGGATAGAATTGAGTGTACCATTCGAATTTACGCATTCCCAGAAAGGCGAAATCCTCACGATTTTGACTATGGTAAGTGGTTACATAGAAACGGTTACGCAACTCACGGCGAACTGATCGCGGTTCATGAACGAAGTCCCCTGCAGCGTTTTTCAGCAGAAAGGGTGAGGAAAAAAATCAGGGATCAGGCTGAAATTCTATTTCCTGAGCAGGAGGCGAAACTTGCAAAAGCGCTGTTTCTGGGCTATAAAGCTGAGTTAACGGCGGATACCAGAGATCATTTTTCAAAAGCAGGACTCTCTCATATAATGGCCGTATCCGGTCTGCATGTAGGGTTTATTGCCGCACCATTCTGGCTGATCATACCCTGGTTTTGGCGTACAAGAAGGGGGAAATTTCTGGGCCTGATACTGCTGACCCTTCTTCTTTTCGGATACGCATCCATCACAGGCTTTTCACCATCGGTAAACAGAGCCTCTCTTATGCTTTGGCTGCTGACTTATGGAAAACTGTTCTGCAGAATACGCAATTCACTCAATTTAATGGGTACAGCAGCTTTGATAATAACTCTTGTGAATCCATCTCAACTTTTTGAAGTGGGTTTTCAGCTCTCTTTTTCGGCGGTAACAGTTATTTTACTGGTAATGCCGGTGCTTCAAAAGATCATACCCCAAAAATGGTCATACGGTGTAAAGGGCAGCCTGTTCTCTGTTGTAATGATCTCCATAGTGGTTCAGGCAGGACTTTTTCCCGTGTTGATCCACTACTTTAATGAATTTTCAATTACGGGACCGATTTCAAATACACTGGTCATTCCCCTGCTGTCATTTACGGTGCCGGCAGGGCTCCTTGCGGTTCTTTCAGCACCGTACATTCCGGAGTCATTTCATCTGTTGATTCTGCCGGTTCAATGGTCACTGCAATGGATCGCCGGTGTGGCAGAGACCATTGGTAGTTCGAAATTTAGTGCGCTGTCTCTGCAAAGCAGCGAAATTTCACTGTTTCTGGTCTGGA
The DNA here is from genome assembly GCA_007693745.1 of Balneolaceae bacterium. Classification (GTDB taxonomy): domain Bacteria; phylum Bacteroidota; class Rhodothermia; order Balneolales; family Balneolaceae; genus Rhodohalobacter. Next base: position 29,978 of record REDA01000044.1, on the reverse strand, counting down.
TATCATCAACATTGTGTCTCGCAGCATTTCAGATTCCGCAACTACGCGGAAAAATGCTGATCGTTTTTCTGATCTCAATTCTGATCTGGAAATGTGAAAAAGCAATGAGTGCGTTTGATACGTCCAGCGTAAAAGTAACCTTTCTGGATGTAGGACAGGGGGATGCCATTCATATTGAAACCCCCGGTGGTTATCATCTCCTGATTGATGCAGGGAGATGGTCCCCACTCTCAAACTCCGGTGACCGCACATTGATCCCCTATTTCAGGTACCACGGGATCACCAGGCTGGATACAGTAATTTTAACCCATCCTCATGCTGACCATATTGGCGGTATGCCTGCACTGATGCATGAGATGCAGATCGGAAGAATTTACCAGAGTGATGCGACCCATAACTCACTGCTCTATCGCCAGATTCAGCGTCTTGCAGAAGAGCTTGAGATTCCGGTATTTCTCCCTGTTGCCGGTGATATCATCGAATCAGATCCCGCACTGCGGCTTTTTGTAGTGGGACCGGAAACCGGACCGTTCAGGGACCGGAATCCAAATAACCGATCCGTTGCCATAAAAATGGTGTATGGAGAAACATCATTCTTTTTTACCGGAGATGCAGAGAGAAATCAGGAGCGTGAAATGGCAAACCGGTATGGTGATTTCTTGAAATCAGAAGTCTATAAAGCGGGACACCACGCCAGCAACACCAGTTCAACGGAGGAGATCATGAGGTATGTCCAACCGTACTACAGTGTCGCTTCACTTTCATTCAGGAACAGTTTTGGTCACCCGGGCCGGGATGCCGTGAACCGCCTGGCCATTCACAGTAACGAGCAGCTCTATACCAGCCTTTCAGGTGCGGTTGTCTTGACATCAAATGGAAGACGGGTGAATCAAATAATGTGGTGATCACATCCTTTCAGGTGCATGAATACCCAGAATGCCAAGCCCGTTGGCCAAAACTCTGGCAGTAGCTTCAGCCAATGTTTTCCTGGCAAACATCAGTTCTTCATCCACACCAATAATGCGGCAGTCGTGATAAAATAGTGTGAATGCAGATGCCAGTTCATTCAGCCAGGTAATGAGACGATGTGGCTCCCGGTTTTGAGCAGCAGAATGAATGACATCCGAAAAGGTCAGCAGCTTTTTGATCAGGGATATTTCAGCTTCGTGGGTTAGAAGTGATAAATCAGGTTCGCCTGAAGGAGTGGAAATCTCACCGGCCTTTCTAAGTATAGACTGAATCCGCGCATGTGCATATTGCAGATAAAAAACCGGATTTTTCTCTCCGGCTTCCTTGGCCTGTGCCACATCAAATTCGAGATGCGTGTTGGGTGATCGCATCAGAAAGAAAAAGCGTGTCACATCTTCACCCACTTCATCCATGAGTTCATCGAGTGTCACAAAATTTGCCTTTCTTGTGCTCATTTTAAACGGTTTTCCCTCCTTAACCAGAGTCACAAACTGATAGACAAGAACATCCACGAGTTTTGGGTTATACCCCAGCACGTCCAATCCGCGAAGCACGTCCGGATAGGTATCGATATGATCGGCGCCGAAAATATCCAGACAGAGGTTAAATCCGCGATCGAGCTTATCGGCATGATAGGCGATATCAGGCAGCCTGTAGGTTGGCTCACCTGTACTCTTTACCAGTACGGTGTCCTGGTCCTTGCCAAAAGCAGTGGTTTTAAACCAAACCGCGCCATCCTTGTCATAAGCCACGCCCCTTTCCCTGAACGTTCGTATCACATGATCGATTGACCCGTTCTCATACAGTGTGCGTTCATTGAAGTAGGAGTCCATTTCGATATGCATCCTCTTCAGGGTTGACTGAATATCTCTGAAAATGACCTCCTCAGCCTTCTCCCGAAACACCTTTTCATCAGGTTGCTCTGTAAGCTCACTTCCCCTTTCATGGAAAAGTTCTTCTGCAATATCGCGGATGTAATTTCCCTCATAACCATCTTCGGGAAAAGAGAAATCAGCGCCTGCAATCTCCAGGTATCGTGCCTGAACACTCAATCCAAGCATTCTCATCTGCCGTCCGGCATTGTTAAAATAATACTCCCTCTGCACCTCAGCCCCGGTCCATTCGAGCAGGCGAGCCACGGTATCGCCCAGTACGGCATTGCGGCCGTGACCCACGGTGAGGGGACCGGTAGGATTGGCGCTTACAAATTCAACAAGGCAGCGAATATCATGGTTGTGTTTTGATTTACCGTAATCGGAACCCGCATTCAAAATCAGGCGGAGTTCCTCATAAAGATAGAGATCGGAATATCTGAAATTGATAAATCCGGGTCCGGCAATCTCAACCCCGCTGATTTTTGTCACATCCAGATCAAGGGAGGCGATCAGTTCCTCAGCAATGGCACGGGGATTCCTTTTAAGAGGTTTGGCCAGCAGCATCGCCACATTGGTGGCAGCATCACCGTGAGAGGGGTCCCGCGGCTGTTCAATTCGGATTTCGGGCATCTGGCTTTCATCCAGTCCCAGCCCGGCTAAAGCCTCTCGTAAACTATTCTGCAGATAGTTCTCCATGAATATGTATTTGGTTTCAATCAGCTGATAAGATAACGCTTTTCAATGCAGCCTGTCATGGAGAAATTACGTCAGAAAAGAGAAGTTTGGTCAGTGCTTTGTTCAGAGAGATATTGTTTCACAAAATTGAGGTCATAATGGAAAATCTCGAGCATTTCCGGCTGGAAACGCTTGCCGTACAATCGCCTGCAGATCCCCTGAAGAGCCCGTTCGCCTGCGGCGGTTATCTGCAGAAATCCGTGCTCATTCTCATAGATGAATCCAAATTGACGGGTATCATTGACGATCAGGTAACCAAGCTTGGGCATCACGCCGATATTTTTCTCTGCAAATTCCCGGTGAAGAGGCTCTCTGTCGCAGGTCATAACAAGCCCAAGCAGGTTCAGTTCCGCTTCTGTAAGAGGGTATCCTTCGGAAGATTTTGTGAGGAGCTGGTCCCACGCTCCCTGAGAGTAGTAGAGACCAAACCACCATTTGGCATTGCGGAGCAATTTATGGGTAACAGAACAGGCAAGATATTTCCCCGGCGCAGCGCGGCGGGGTTCACCGCGGTCGCGATACATTCCAACCATGGTTGCAAGATCAAGCTCCTGCAGATTGGGCGGATAACGAAAAATAAAATCGGATTTCTTTTGCATGGATGGTCTGCCTCTGTCCCAATTGACGGTGATCCATAAGGTCAGCAAGCCTGATGGGGTCAGCTGTTTCTCCTGTTCCCGGTATACGATATTCTCCTATGTAATGTACCACAACAGGAACATTGTTTCCACACTACAGCGAAAAGTGAAAAAACAGCGAAAACGGTTGAAAGTGAAGTAAAACCATTGGCAATAAAGAGATATTTCGCAGTAAAACAAAGTCAGAAAACAGTTGCCCTGCGGAGCTAAAAACGGAGAATAGAAGAGGTATAAAAAGCGAAAGGGACAGAGAGGGGAAATTATCAGGCTTTGATGGGTTATATCGGGAGAATTTAATATCTTTTTATAGTTTGGGATGGAATTTAGGGAGTATCTTACTGCAGTTCATCAATTGAATATCATGCGTTTTAGCAGCATCGCTTTGCTCATAGTGATTACTCTGCAGATTCAGGCAGGGTATGCCCGCCAGGATGACTATCTGATCAGCCGGGTGGAGGAGCGTCAGTTTATGAGGCAAAACATTACCGCCATCACGCACGATGCAACAGGGTTTGTATGGTTTGGCACGGAAAACGGGTTGTTTCGATTCGACGGTCAGTCAGTGCTGCCGTTTCAGCACGATCCTTCCAACTCCAAAAGTGTGCCCGGTACCCATATCCACGCTGCATACAAGGATTCGAAAGAGACTCTCTGGTTCTCTGTCAGGAACCGGGGGTTAAGCCGATACCACCCGGAAAACCGCTCGTTTGAGACCTTTCTTCCGGATGAAATCCCGTTTGAACCGTTCGATTTTTCCACAATCTCGGGCAGTGGAACCCGCGGGCTCTGGCTGGCGGCGAGCGGTGGAGAGGAGCTCTATCGTTTTGATGTGGAAACAGAAGAATTCAGCCGCCTGAAAATCAATTACAGGAATAACAGGCGCGATAACATGATCCTGACGGTTCTTGAACTACCCGACGGATCGGTGATGGCGGGCACCAATTTTTCAGGCCTCATTCATCTTTCTGATGAGGGTGTAGAGCTGAATTACAGAGAGATACCCATCCCACATTATGATCCGGGCCTTGATCAGTCCTATTCCGTCACCGCTCTTCTCTATCAGGGCGAGGGAATACTCTGGGTCGGAAGTTATTCGGGTGGACTCTACCGCTACGATATGAGGAGTGGCAGCCTTGAAAAACCGGAGGCACTGATCCGTCACCGGGAACTGGAGAATACCAATGTGTATGATTTTCACCTGGATGATGACGGGATTTTATGGGCAGGAACGGAAGATGGCCTGCTTCTTTTCGATACAGCGGAAATGGCGATTCATTATCACTACACCTACGAGCCTTTAAATCAGACAGGCCTGGTAAATAACCGCATTCGCGTGGTCTATGAAGATAACAGCGGACTGATATGGGTTGGAAATGAATATGGCGGAGTACACAGTTTTCAAAGGAAACTTCAATTTACTCATGTTGGAAATACCCCTGAACAGCCCGGCCGGCTGACCGGATCGGTAGTCCGGACTTTTTTTATGCCGGATGAAGAGCAGTTGTGGGTGGCTGTGGATCAGGCCGGGATCACCATACTGGATGCAAATACACTTGAACGAACCGGGTCGATCCGGCAAGAGACGGGCGTACCTTACAGGATTTCAAATGACGGAATTACCCGCTTTCTGAGGGATCCTGATGGGGGGATCTGGATCGGAACGTGGGGCGGCGGGCTCAATTACTACGATCCGGATACCGGAAGGTTTACCCACTTTGTACATGATGCAAGAGATGAAAATTCCATCCCCGACAACCGGGTTCAGGTTCTGTACATCGACTCGGCGGACCGTTTCTGGGTAGGGACTGAAAATGGCCTCTCCATTTTTGACCGCGGGGAGCAACGATTTACCAGGATATTGAATGACCCCGACAACCCTCCTGCACTCAGTCAGAACAGCCTGCAGTCACTCGCTTTTGTGGAAGATGAAGAGGGGATCTTCTGGATCGGCACCTGGGGTGGCCTGAACCGGTATGACCCGGAGACCCATACGATCCGGCACTATCTGATGGATTTCAACGATCCGGGTACCCTCAGATCAAACCGGGTGATCTCACTATACGACGATGGAGAGGGAACCCTCTGGATTGGCACCTTTAGCGGCGGGTTAAGCCGGCTGGATAAAGCCACCGATACGATCACTACCTATACACAGATCGACGGGCTTGCGAATAATGTGGTTTTTGGGATACTTCCCGACACTGAAGGAAACCTCTGGCTCAGCACGAACAACGGACTGAGTCGCTTTAATCCGGAAACGGAATATTTTATCACCTTTAACCGGGAAGACGGAATCCCGGGTGACGAATACTGGTGGGGATCGGCCTATGCATCTCCGGATGGCAGGCTGATGTTTGGAAGTATTTTCGGGTTTACCATTTTTAATCCGCTTGAAATCCGGGAAGTTAATTTTCAAGCGCCTATCGTAATCAGCAACGTGAGAGTTCATAATCGGGACGCTTTTCCAGATACGAACGGTCAGATCGTACTTACACACAGAGATGATCAGATCACTTTCGAGTTCGCGTCCCTCGATTTTGCAAATGCAAACCGGATCGAGTACGCCTATATGCTGGAAGGGGTGGATCGTGACTGGGTATTTTCAGGCAATCGCAATTTTACCAACTACTCCAATCTTGCGGGCGGTGAGTACACCTTCCGCGTAATGGCAACCAATAGTATTGGTGTTTGGAATGAGCAGATTGCAGAACTGCCTGTTGTGATCCGATTGCCCTACTGGCAGACGTTTTGGTTTCAGGTTGTAGTATCACTGTTTTTTCTTTTCCTGTTTGTTGGTTATGTGAGGTATCGAAACTATAAAATCAGGGAACAGAATCTGGAACTGGAACAGCAGGTACTGGAGAGGACCAGCGCATTGAATGAGAGCCGTAAAGAGCTGATTACAAGGAATGAGAGGCTTGAGGTACAGACCCGGCTGCTTACTGTGCAGAAAAATGAGATTGAGAAACAGAAAGAAACCATTCTTGAGAAGAGCAGGGAACTTGAGGAATCAAACAGTGAGCTTATTGAGCTGAATAATGAGAAAAACAGTCTGATTGGAGTTGTTTCACACGATCTCCGAAGTCCCCTCTCCTCCGTTCTCGGAGTGATAGATCTGATCCGCCTGCGGCCCGATATGCCGGCTGAACAGCAGAAAGAACTTTTTGACACTCTTGAAGAGATGATTCAGGATCAGCTGAAGATGGTTTCGAAAATCCTGGATATCGAATCGGTGGAGTCGGGTAAGATCAATCTGCAAATGGAAGAGGTGAATCTGAACCGTTTGACGAGTGAGATAGTAGATCAGTACAGGAGTGTGGCAGGCAGGAAAGAGATAGAACTTCGATTTGATGAAAATGCAGAAGAGATTTTGATTACGGCCGATCGCGGTTATCTTAAAAATCAGGTGATGGATAACCTGTTATCAAACGCCATAAAATATTCCGGCAAAAAGACGATTGTGAATATTTTGATCGAAAACCATAAAGACCACGTGAAGTGGGGAGTGAAGGATCAGGGACCCGGTATTACTGAATCCGATAAGAAAAAGCTGTTTTTGAAATATCAGAGGCTCTCTGCGAAACCGACTGCCGGCGAGTCTTCGGTCGGACTCGGTCTTTCCATCGTCAAACGGGTGGCAGAAGCGATGAATGTAAACGTGTGGGTGGAAAGCGAACCGGGTGAAGGGGCAACCTTCTGGCTGGAGTTTAAAAAAGAACCCGCCTGAGAGGGGTTTTACCATTTCCAAACTGCAAACTATCTCTAAAAAATGTAATTTTTGTGCAAGTGCTGAGCCTTATCTGCGTTAATTCTGCAGAGACCCTGTAAACATCAATCTAATATGGAGGGTAACGATGAGTAACTCTGCCAAACTATTTGAAAGTAAGGAGAAGATGAGCCGTGTTGAGGTCGCTGATCTGCTGCGGCAGCTGGCAGACCGTATTGCCGAAGGAGATGTGCTGCTTCGGCAGGGCCGGGAAGAGGTGATGGTAGAACTTCCGGAGACGCTGAAATTTGAACTCCAGGCCACCCGAAAAGAGAAGCCAGGTAAAAGCCCGGAACGGGAGCTTGAAATAGAACTCAAGTGGGTTGAGGGAGAGGAACTCACCAACGGCGGAAAACTGGAGCTCGGATAGAAGTGAACAGCAGAGCCGAAATCCTGGCGCCGGTGGGTTCAGAGGAATCACTGACAGCCGCTTTGCAGGCGGGTGCGGATGCCATCTATCTGGGTGTGGGTAAACTGAACATGCGATCGGGTACCCGCAACAATTTTACACCGGAGGATCTGCCCGTTATCACCGCCCGGTGCCGTGAGAGGGGGGTAAAGGTATATCTGACTCTCAACACCATCCTGTTTGATGAGGATATGAGCCGGATGAACTCCCTGGTGGCGAGCGCTGCAAGATCCGGAGTGGATGCTGTGATCGCTTCCGACCCGTTTGTGATGCAGACCGCCCGTTTGGCTGGCCTGGCGGTACACATCTCCACCCAGTGTAATATCACCAACATCGAGTCGGTGCGTTTCTATTCGCAGTGGGCAGATGTGATGGTACTGGCCAGGGAACTGTCCCTGAAACAGGTAGCCGAAATATCCCGGCAGATTGAGGAGCAGAAGATCTGTGGTCCGGCCGGAAAGCCGGTGAGGCTGGAAGTGTTCGTTCACGGTGCTCTCTGTATGGCGGTATCGGGAAAATGTTATTTAAGCCTGCACTCACAAAACGCCTCTGCAAACCGTGGTGCCTGCCTGCAAAACTGCCGCCGTCCCTATGTTGTAACGGATAAGCAGTCCGGCACGGAGCTGGAAGTGGAGAATGAGTACATCATGAGTGCAAAAGACCTCTGTACCATACGTTTTCTGGATCAGATTCTGGCCGCCGGCGCGTCACTGCTGAAGATAGAGGGCCGTGGCCGATCGGCCGACTATGTGGAGGCGACGGTACGCTGTTACCGGGAGGCCGTGACCGCGGTGGATAAGGGCGAATTTACCCTCGATAAGATCCTTAAATGGGAAGAGGATTTGTCGGAGGTGTACAATCGGGGATTTTGGGACGGCTACTACCTGGGGCAAAAAATGGGCGAGTGGAATGATGTGCACGGCTCCAAAGCAACTGTAAAGAAAGTCTACCTGGGTCCGGCCAAAACCTGGTATGCAAAACCAAAGGCAGGTGTATTTCAGCTGCAGTCTGGCGAGCTGAAAAGCGGAGACAAGATCATGATCAGCGGCCCGACAACCGGAGTAATCAAAACCGTTGCAGGCGAAATGCGCCTGGAGGATCACCCCGTGGACTCGGTTCAAAAAGGGGATCTCTTTTCGATGAAAATAGAGAAAAAAGTCAGGGCGTCGGATAAGCTTTACAAGCTGGTTGATGTATGAATCAGGGCTTAGGCTCTCATGCCTGTTTTCTTCTCTGCACTGTCCCTATTCTTCACGGAGCATATTTTTGAGGCCGCTTCCGGGGGTCTCTTTACGTGTGTAGAACTGGAAACCGGAGGGATCCGGAGCCGTTTCGTTCTTTTCTTCCTCTTCATCGATGCGCCGAAGGCGTTCTTCGGATACGCGAAGCATAAGTGTAGAGCGGAGGGAACGGGCTTTCTCCAGCTCCGCCTTTTTGATGATAAATGAGAGGCAGTTTCCCTTCACATCGATGGTTTTGTCGGTATTGGGAAGCCGGTTCAGGTAGAGATCAAACCGAGCAGAAAACCACTTCTTTTTTACAATGACATCCTCAATGGCGTGAAAAGGGATTTTCAGGACTTTCAGTTCCGAGTTGAACATCCCAAGCACATCATCCTTGAGGTTGTATTCGAGAACAAGGGAGTCCTTTTCCATGCGGACCAGGCCGTTCAGTTCCGCCAGACCGGCATAGAGTTCATTCTGTTTAATCGGGAGTACCATAGCATGAATGTAAGGAAAAAGAGCGAAAGAAGAAGAGGTTAGCCATCGACTTCACGAACCTGATTGATGGCCAAAACCGAAATTTAGATTTCAGAAGAGAGTTATTTTTCAGGAATATGACAATGAGAGATATTCCGCAATCCAATGGACAAGTGCAGAGGAGTTTCTGAGAGCTGAAAATGTGAAATCACGTATCAAATAAAAACCTGTTTGCCCTGATAATTCAGATTCCAGGACGGAATTTTTTTAACGTAACTGACAGATAGCATAATACATAACAATTATTCCTGTTTCCCTATCTTTATGCTATGAAACTGCAAGCCCTCTACAATGAACTGATGGATCTCTACGCCGCCGACCCGGATGTGCTGGGCTGCTATGTGTCGGGCAGCGCCTCCTATGGAGGCATGACCCCGGAGTCGGATGTTGATTTCTACATACTGACCTCAGAGTATCACGGTTTTCTGGAACGGATTCACGGAGTCAGGCGGGTGGAAGTCCGCTGGCGCACTCTGGATGAAATTTCCCTCGACATTGCGGCCGGCGGACCCTATGTGTATCAGCTGATGGATGCAACCCCGGTTCGGGATCCGGAGGGAAAGGTAGCTGAACTGATAACGGATGCCCGGGAGCGGTTCAACTCATTCCGGCACACTGCCTCCACGGTGAAGGATATTCACTACCGGGTCGGCGAGGCACGTATGAAACTGCGGTCCGCAATCCGAAAGGCCGACCAACCCCTGCAGGCCTATCTCTGTGCTGTATATACCGAACTGCTGATGGAGGCTCTGTTTGTGATGGTGGATAAGCCGCTGGCCCGGGGCACAACGGCATGGCGCTGGTTTCATCGCCTGCCCGGACTCAATGCCGAAGGGAAGGATCAGCTGAAGGAACTGTTTCAGAAACCGCTCACGGAACGCGCAGTGAAGATGGAATCCACCCTGGATCAGCTTCACGGTTCGCTCACGGCAAAAATGAAGCAGCAAAAGTCCGTTACGGTAAATCCTTTGAGAAAATAAATCCCGGCCTTTACTTCTTCTCTTTTGATTCGATCAGAATCACCGCTTCGCGCATGGTGTAGGATTCCGGATCCGCCCCCTTTGGCAGAGAGATATTCTTCTTGCCATATTTAAGATAGGGTCCGTACCGCCCGCTCATCACTTTCACCGGCTGATCGGTCTCCGGATGGCTGCCCAGGTCTTGAATGGCAGAACTGCCCCTGGAACCCCCGCCGCTTTTTTTCAGACTCATCAGTTCCAGCGCCCGCTCAAGGCCTACTTCCAGCACATTGTCTTCCTTTCGAAGGGATGTAAACGATCCGTCATGAACCACAAAGGGACCGAAGCGTCCAACACCTGCCTTTACCTCCTTTCCGGTATCAGGATGCATTCCAAGTGTGCGTGGCAGTGTGAGCAGCGATACAGCCGTGTCGAGATCCACATCCTCCGGATTCATTCCCTTCAGAAGCGAGGCCCGTTTCGGTTTCTTATTCTCTTCAGTGGCTTCACCCAGTTGTACATAGGGTCCGTAGCGCCCGTTCAGCAACAGTATGGGCTCACCTGTTTCGGGATGGTTGCCCAGTGATGAGGGGCCCTCCTGTTCCGCCTTCAGCAGTTTCCTGATCTTCTCAAGCGTTAACTCGCCCGGATGGAGTCCCTCGGGGAGCGAGGTGCGTATCTCTTCCCCGTTCTCCTCACTCTTCAGGTAGGGTCCGTAACGTCCCACATGAACCTGTGTACCGTTAAGTCCCTCAATCGGCAGCTGCAGCACCTTCGCCTTCTGCGGATCGATCTTATCCTCCCGCTCCTCAACACGGGCCCTGAGCCCCTCTTCCCCTTTGTAGTAATCATCCAGATATTTCACCGGATCGAAGGTGCCCTGTGCAATCTGATCCAGCCGGTCTTCGAGGCTCGATGTAAATTCACTGTCGATCAGATGCGGAAAGTGCTCACCGAGCAGATCGGTAACGGCGAAGGCAGTGAACGTAGGGATGAGTGTTTTGCCATCACTGAGCGCATACCCGCGGTCCTGAATGGTGCTGATGATGGAAGCGTAGGTACTGGGACGTCCCACACCCCGTTTTTCAAGTTCACGGACGAGTGTGGCCTCCGTGTATCGTGCAGGGGGTTTCGTTTCATGCGAGATGGATTCCAGCTCATGGAGGCTGGCTGTATCACCCTTCGTCATGGGGGGAAGAAACTGCTCCTGATTCTCAAGTGCGGCTTCGGGATCGTCACTTCCCTCCACATAGGCACGGAAAAAACCCGGGAAGAGGATCTTTTTGCCGCTGGTTTTGAAATCTGCACGGGTCTCTCCCTCGGTTGCGGTAAGGGTCACATTGGTGAACTCCAGCTCTGCTTCTGCCATCTGTGTGGCGATGGTGCGCTTCCAGATCAGATCGTAGAGTTTCAGTTCCCGCCCGCTTAGCCTGGACGCTTCCGGATGGATGAATTCAGATCCTGCGGGACGTATCGCCTCGTGTGCCTCCTGGGCGCCTTTGGATTTACCGTAATTGCGCACCCGATCGAAGAGATACTCCTTGCCGTACTGTTTTTCAACCTCGTTTCGGGCCGCCTGAATGGCCTGGCCCGAGAGCGTGGCCGAGTCGGTTCGCATGTAGGTAATCAGCCCGTTTTCATACAGTTTCTGCGCAATGCTCATGGTGTCTCTTGCAGAAAAACCAAATTTCCTGTTCGCTTCCTGCTGAAGCGTGGAGGTGATAAAGGCGGGTGCCGGACTCCGTTTCTGTATCTTAACATCCACATCCGTCACTGACCAGTCGGCTTTTTCGAGCTGATCCCTCAAAGCGGATGCTTTCGGTGCATCAAGCAGTACAACACTATCGGGCTTTTTCAGCTTGCCGGTGTTTTCGTCAAAATCCTTGCCGCTGGCAAGCCTCGTTCCGTTCAGATGCGAAAGCTGAGCCTCAAATGTCTGCTTCTCTTTCTCTTTGGAGAGTTTCGCTTTCAGGTCGTAATAGGTACCGCTCCGGAATTTCATCCGTTCCTTCTCCCTGGTCACCAGAAACTCCACGGCTACCGACTGTACGCGGCCGGCTGAAAGGCCCGGAGAGATCTTTTTCCAGAGCAGAGGGGAGATAGTATATCCCGCCAGCCGGTCGATAATCCGCCGGGTCTCCTGTGCAAAGACCAGGTTCATGTCGATTTCGCGCACATTGTTCAGCGCCTCCCTGATCGCTTCCTCTGTGATTTCCCGAAACACCATGCGCTTTACAGGTACCTTGGGCTTCAGAAGCTCTACAAGATGCCAGGAGATCGCCTCTCCTTCACGGTCTTCGTCCGTCGCCAGAATCAGCTCATCGGCATCTTTCAGCAGCTGTTTCAGTCTGGTTACAATTTTCTTTTTGCCTGCCGGAACCACGTAGATCGCTTCATAACGATTATCCGCATTGATACCCAGTGTGGCCCACGGTTCCTTCTTCAGTTTGGCCGGTATCTCTTTCGCGGAGGAGGGCAAATCACGAATGTGACCCATGGAGGAGTCCACCACATACCCCTTGGGCAGATATTTACTGATGGTTTTGGTTTTGGTTGGTGATTCTACAATAACCAGAGATTTCATACACTGCTTTTAAAGGGTTTCAATAAGCTCTTTCAGTTCTTCAGCATGAGCCTTGGTATCAATTTTTTCGATAATGCCCAGAATGGTGCCGTCGGTTGCAATCACAAATGCGGAACGGGAGGGGGCATCAAATGTTTTGCCGTACATTTTTTTCTCAACAATGGAGTCCGTGGCTTTGGAAAATGCAAAATCAGGATCCGATGCCAGCGTGTAGGGAATGTTCATTTTCTCCGCATATTTTTTGTGGGATCCGCAGCTGTCCTTGCTGATGGCAATAAGATTATATCCTTTCTCATCAAACCAGGAGGCATGTTCGGCCAGGCTGCTGTTCTGCTTGTCGCATCCGCCGGTATTGTTGCGCATGTAGACGGAAACGATCGCCGGACGGTTCAGCAGTTCAGAAAAAGGGACTTCTTTTTCCTCACCGTTATGTACTACGTTCAACGTAAAGGAGGTATCGATTTTGGTTCCGGTCTCTATCATCGTATCGTGAATTTAGTTTCGGTTGGGGTACTATAACCGAATGAACAGTCTGTTTCGTTCTAATAAAATGCAATACAGTTTGCCATTATACGCAATAAAGGAGAAACAGAACAACTCCAATCTCTGCTGTAACTCCTCACAGCTCAATCAGAAGCTCTCTCTTTCTCTGTAGAGAAGATAGTGGCTGACTGCCGCCAGCACGATCGCATGATGAACGGTTCCATCACGGATCAAATCCAGAAAGTGAGAAAAAGGAAGGAGATGAACAGCGATATCTTCATTCCCGTCAGTCATCTGTTCTGCTGTCTGCTCACACGATTCAGCCAGATAGAGATGGGTATAGTTGGAGAGAATTGCAGGATTAGAACTGGTAATTCCGATTTTTGTCCAGTGGCCGGAGCTATAACCAGTCTCTTCAAGGAGCTCCCGCTTCGCAGCCGTCAGAGGATCTTCACCGGGATCGGTCATGCCGCCGGGTATTTCAACCGAAGGAGCGTCGATCCCGGCCCGGTACTGTTCTACCAGCACGATCTGCTCATCTGCAGTAAGTGCAATCACATTGATCCATTCAGGAGCTTTCAGTACATAAAACGGTACGGTTTTATCCCTGTTTTCGGGGATCAGATCGATTTGATGCAGGGAAAAGACGGGAGTTTCAAAGACTTTCTTATCTTGCAGGACGTCCCAGCGGGATTTGGTAAATTGAAATGAGTTTGACATAGATAACAGACAATGAGTATAAATCAACGAATGGACATTACGCCCGATTCTTTTTCAAATGATACGGAATTAGATGCAATTGTGGAGGAGGCGTGTGATCTGATGGAAAGCATCTACAGCGAGGGCGACTATCCAAAGCTGATGGTAAAGCGATCCTGGTCGGAGCATAACCCCATTATTACCGGTGAAATCGCAGTTCCTTCAGCCTATCGGTGGTATCTCAAAAGAGAACTGCGCCGGCTGCTGACCAAAAAAGCTGAGCTGCGAATCTTTCCTTCGAGGCCCAGGGTGCAGCTGAACGATCCGCTGCTCTTTGAAAGTGCTGATGAGGATGAATGGGATATCACGCAGAAAAAACTGTTTCTGTTTACTCCGGAGCGGATTGACATCTCACTCAACCGTCTGGAACACTATACGGGAACCCGGCCGGAGGATTTCCAGCGTTATATTCTTTTTACCAACTACGATATGCACGTGGAAGTTTTTCATAATCTTTACCCGGACTGTGTAAAGCCGGCGAGGGCGGTGCAGATGCCGGCCTATCACCATAAGCTGCCTGACAATAAAGGGTTTACCCTTGTGAATATTGGAGTGGGTCCCTCCAATGCGAAAACGATCTCAGACCATGTGGCTGTGCTGCGTCCCGATGCCATGGTGATGGTGGGGCATTGCGGCGGTTTGCGTAATCATCAGGAAATCGGGGATTTTGTCCTGGCTACAGGGTTTATGCGGGCCGACGGGATTCTGGATGAGCTGCTGCCGCTCAACATACCGATTACCCCGAATCACATGCTGAATGTCTTTTTGAAGGAGATTCTGGACAAAAACAGCCTGAAGTACAGGCTGGGCACGGTCTATACCACGGCGAACCGGAACTGGGAGTTTATGATGAAGCGTACCGTTCAGGATATCCACGTAAGCCGCAGTGTGGCCATTGATATGGAATCGGCAACGGTGGCGACAAACGGCTACCGATACCGTGTACCTTTTGCCACACTCCTTTGCGTTAGCGATAAGCCGCTGCACGGCAAACCGAAATTAAGTGGTGCAGCCCAAAGTTTCTATGAAAAATCGAAGGAAATGCATCTTCGGATTGTGATCGATGCCCTGGAGATGAGCAAGAAGCAGAATCCGGAGGGACTCCCCAACGCCAGTATCCGTGCTGTCAATGAACCCCTGATGGGTGGACCGGGATAGGTTTGGGAAAAAGTGATTCGGAGCGCAGCGTAGAACCGCGAAGCGAAAAGCTGGAGCGCAGCCAGAAACAACAAACAAGAAACCCGTAACCTTAACTCACGACCAGCTTTGTGAAGCAGACGATGCCTTTTGTGAACTGATCGGCAATCCGGAACCCGGCCCGCTCGAATAGCGCATTGCTTTCGCTAAGAGTCCAGAATTGAATACCGCTCCACTGTGCAGAGTTCTGCAGAACGCGTCCGTACCAGGTTTCCGACTCGATGAGGTGCATCATAAAAAAGACGCCATCTTTTTTCAGGACCCTTCGGCATTCGTACAGCACTTTCATTTCATCACTCAGCTCATTGAGGGTGCCTCCCATCATAAGTCCGTCGAAGGTATTTGCGTAGAAAGGCATCTCGCGTGCATCGGCGCGTACCAGAAAAAGACTGACTTCTGACGCCTCTGCCTTGAGCCTTGCCTCCTGCAGCATGGCAAGGGAGAAATCGAGAGCAACGACATGACAGCCGGGTTCATTTTTTTTGATGGTACGGCCATAGAGTGCGGTAGAACAACCCACATCGAGATAGAGGTTTCCGGGCACGGGTTCCATCCATTTCCTGAGCAGTTGTTTCTCTTTTTCGATCGGGAAGAGTTCTCCGGAGAGCAGGGAAAGAGAGCGAACCCGCCAGATGTCTTCATAGACGGCAGCTGTGATCTTCCAGTGGTTGGTACTCTGTGCAATGGTATAGCGGTTGTCCCGCGTAAGAAGATCCGCAATATTGTTTTTTATCGCATACTCATCCCCCATTTCCGAACAGACGCTGCCATTAAAAGAGACAGAGAGTTCTGCCATTTCGGCCGGCAGGGTCAGCGACTGATCTTCGTGAAGTGGTGATCGGATGCGCAGGTTCATATGGTTTAGTTTTACGGTTTGATTTCAAGCCCAAAGTGACTTGACGGAATCAAGAGCGAATCGAAACAACAACGGCACCGGTGGCAATCGTTCATCTATACATACGGAGGTATGGCTGAGGATGTTACGCTATCTTTGCAGGATGATGGAGATCTGAGCCCCCTTTTCGACACCGAGCATTTCCCTTGCGTTACCCCTGTTGATGGCAACTTCCAGTTTGCCGGTACTGCCGATGTATCCAACCGGTTCACCGTCGGGAACCGAAGCAAAGGTAGTATGTATGGTATCAAGTATTGTGTTTCCAACATAGATGCGGAATGTCCGCCCCTGATCCACATGATCCCTGATCATCTTCTCCGAGATGTTGGAAATCAAATTTCCAAAACGGTCGATATGCACAATCCACCCCTGAATTCCGTCTCTGTCGGCAATTGGAACAGCCCAGCGAAAAGTAACCAGCTTAAGAATCGGTGAACCGAGTTCATGCAAGGGTGTTCCACCCGAAAGATGAGCGGCTACCGGCGCAAAAATATCCCGCCCATGAAAGGTGTTGGATCGTTCATCTCGCCAGAATGCTTCCCGGTTGAGATGGATAGCCTGATATTCAAAGTCTTCACCGATAAGAGAGAAGATGCCGTTATCCGGACCCACAAAGAGCTGGTCCTTGATACGAATGGCAACCGGAGTTCGGTTGGTGCCAACTCCGGGATCAACCACGACCACATGGATGGTTTCGGGTGGAAAGAGCATGGAGGCGTTCCGGACCACCCAGGCGCCAGCCATCACATCCTGTGGAGGGATGTCGTGTGAGATATCGATGATTCGCACATCCGGATTAATTCCAAGGATGACCGCTTTCATCGAGCTTACATAGTGATCACTGGTGCCAAAATCGGTGGTCAGTGTAATAATGGGACGGGTGGTCATGCCTCCGCTCTACGCACCGTAACTGTTCAGCATCACGGGCATCACAAGCATCAGCATCGTTTCATGTTCTTTCTCACCGGCTGGCTTGACAATCCCGGCGCGGTTGGGGGATGAAAATTCAAAACGCGCTTCATCTCCATCCACATTACTCAGAACATCGGCCAGATAACGGGCATTGAATCCAATCTCCATCTCGTCAGAGTTGTAATCGCAGGAGATCGTCTCCTTGGCTTCGCTGCTCATATCCAGATCTTCGGCCCGGATCGTCAGTTTATCCTTCTGCAGCAGAAGGCGGATCTGTCTTGTAGTGGAGCTTGAAAATACAGAGACCCTGCGTACGGTAGAGAGGATCTGCGCCTTATCCACCAGCAGAACCTTCTCATTGTCGCGCGGTATTACAGACTCATAATTCGGATATTGCTCGTTGATCAGCCGGGTGATGACGGTGGTGTTTCCACTGCTGAACCGTGCGTGTTCGGCCGAAACGGTGAGTTCACAGTCGTCCCCGTCCAAAGATTTGGAAACGAGGTTAAGAGCTTTGTCCGGAACAATGAAAGAGAGCGGTTTGTCAGATTTGAAATCGCTGTTTTTATACCTGACCAGGCGGTGGCCGTCTGTAGCTACAAAAGTGGAATCGCCGGCACCGATATCAAAATAAACCCCCATCATTGCAGGACGCAGATCATCGGATGAAACGGCAAACATCGTTTTGTTTACGGCTTTCTGGATTAGTTCGGTTTCGGTATTGAGGATTGTACCGCTCTGCATATCAGGCACTTTTGGAAAGTCATCTGCTTCTTCACCGACCAGTTTGTATTTTCCTTTGTCTGTTTTAAACTCCACATTATGACTGGAATCGACCTCAAAAAAGACCTGAATGTTCGGCAGCTGCCGCAGTGTCTCGAGCAGCCGGCGGGCCGGTATGGCTACAGAGCCCTCTTCTTCGATATCGGCTTCGATATACTCAGTAATGTATATTTCGAGATCCGTTGCCGTGATTTTGATTCGGGAGTCCTCGCTTTCAAAGAGGATGGTTTCAAGAATCGGAAGGGTTGCCTTTGAAGGGACGGCCCCAATCACTGCAGAAAGTCCCTGATTCAGATCGTTGCTGGATACATTAAATTTCATAAACGGTGCGCATTGGTTTGGGTCTGAGATGATTCGGAAAACAGAGATTGCTATACCCGTTTCCGGTTATCATTTCCTCATGTATTGTTCATTCACTTGGTATTCAAATCCTTGCTGATCGTTTTGTTTCAGCTGAATACAAATTCTGCATGCAGTTAAATATACTAATAAATCCTCATAGCTACTGCAAGGGTGAAAGATAGAGAAATTGAAGCAAAAAGGTTGAGGACTAAGGTTGAGGTTTCAAGTTTGCCGGTTCCTCACTCCTCTCTATTCCCTCCAAAAAAACCCTTGATGAATCCAAAAATACCCTTTTTCTCTTTTTTTCCGCTGCGGCCGCCCTCCAGCTGATCAAAGGTTGGACGTGGCAGCTGCCGGAGTTTTGTGTCGCTGTTCGCAGGTTTTGAACTCTTTCTTGAGGATTTGTTCCGGGGTTTTCCTCCCGTCTTCTGTTTTCCTGCTGATTTGGCTTTTGGTTCTTTGGGAGATTTTTTCTCACTTTCGACCGGTGTGATTTTTTTCTTAACCGCTTTAGGCAGCGGAATCTCTTCGGGTGCATGACCCAGTGAGGATGAGATTGTACTCATGTCTTTCTGATCCTGGCGGGAGACGAGACTCACAATTCGGGCAGCTTTACCACTGCCAATGAGGTCTGCCCGCAGGCGGTACTCTTCCACCTCTTCCGGGATATCGTAATTGACAACCTGAGACGCGAATTCAAGAGGCAGCTCCCCGGCGGAGAGTTCTCCTGCAATCAGGTTCTGTACATCTCCGGAAGTAAATCGTTCAAAACGTTCATCAAAGATCTTCTCCTCAAGCCCTTTGTGTACACTTACCGCCCTTTTATCTGCTTTTCTGAGCACTTTATAGAGCCGGTCGGCCGTCTTTCGAGACGCGGTGAAGATTACTACCGAATCGGAGCTGTGATTTTCCAGATGATTCATCAGGGTAGTGATTTTTGCACGGGGAGGCACATTGATGTAGTACTGTGTGATCTCTTTCAAAACCGGTGAGGTGTCCTGTTTGGTTTCGGGTTCAGGTACGGCATCTTTTTTCCGGGTTGTGACCAGCTCCGGTTCTTTAAGCAGAAGTTTTTCAGCATCACGCAGCACCTTGCTGTCTTTAGCTGCAATGAAGATTCTCTGACAGGTTCCGAGAATTCTGTTGGAAATAACCTCGACCTGCTTCCAGTTATCGATAAGCTCGGCCCGGTCTACAATCATCTGCTGCACTTCACGGAAAATCATCTTACCGTTTTCCAGAAGCTCGGCAAGCCTCCCCGGGGTGGCCACGATGATGACAGGGCCTGCAGAGAGCTCGTTCAGCTGTTGCTTCAAAGAGCCCTCTTCAGTGAATTTGGCTGAACCGGTATCAGAATGATATCCGATCGCCCATATCCACTCATCCAGAGCCGTTACCCTTTCGGGATCGGATGTAAGAATGATGGCGCGTGTTCCCTGCTTTCGTTGCGACCGGGAGAGGTCATTCAGAAGTGAAAGCAGATAACCGATTTCAGGTTTCTCTTCAGCAGTACTGTTGATTACAAGATCTTTTTTCTCTTGTACGGCCTTGAATATTTTTTTCTGTAATGGTGTGGGATGATCAATTTTTGTGTCTTTCAATCCCTTCAAAATTTCAGAACTCAGCCGAAATTGATTAAACGACAATGGGTTACCTCGTCAAATTTTCAAATTTTCAAGTTATCCGGACAGTTGTTGCGGGTACGGTAATCACTCTTCCGTCCACATCGCCAATGTCAGCCTGTCCACATGGATTATATTGCAAAATATCAATCAGTTCTGACCCGGACTCATCGGGTGATATACTACCGATCAGTAGACTGTCCGGATATACGGATTGGCTATTCTGCTGTTATAATATATTTATCTGATGATTGCTGCGGATTCAAAATCAGAAACAATTTTCAGACCCCTCATAAATAAGCAGTGATACGCTTTTTTGCAATCCTGTTTTTTAGTTTTCTTTCGTTATTTTGAATTTCAGGTTTAACACCATTTCAATTTTGAACGATATATGACAAATAGAGTTGTTTTTTACTCTGATGAGAATGAGATTCGAACGCTGATACCTGGCTTGCAGGAGCATGAGGGATTGCGCAGCGCCCACTATAACCTGTCAGTATCTGCTGAACTTCCTGTATTACTGAACTCCCGGAATGACGGGTTGCCACAGTTGAAAATGATTCCATGGGGAGCGGCTGACGAAAAAGGCGGGGCTGCAGCATCCGTCACGGCAGAGATGGCAGAGGACTCCATCGGGCGCAGCATAGCCCAGCCCTCTGTTGTACTGATCAACGGCTACTATATCTGGAAAAAAGGCCGGGAGAGTGAGCATCCGTTTTTTGTGAGGCTGCTTCAGGAGCCACTGCTGAGGGTGGCAGCAATATTGTTTCGGGGGAATCACCCCTCTGTTTCAATGATCGAAGTGGACTCCAACCCACTGATATATCCTGTCAGCGAAAGAATGCCACTGCTCCTCACAGAAGAATATGATGTGAAATGGAGAGCAGCTAAAATATCCGTGAAGGAGCTGGTGGAGAAATCGGGGTCTGGTTATCAGCTGACAGACTACTCGGTTCTGAGGGTCAGTAAAAAAGTGAATGATCCATCCCAAAACAGACCGGAGCTGATTCAGCCTATTCCGAAGTAGGGGCACTCTTTACCCCGGTTTTGCCTTCGATCTGATTCTGGAACAGCCGCAGGGTTTGATAGGCGAACTGAATATCCTGCTCTTTCTCAAAACGGGTGAGTACATCTTCCCAGATCAGCTGGGTTACCCCCCGCCTCTTTCGGGCGTGTGAAAGATGGCGTATGGTCAGCTTCACACCGCTCTCCACAACCTCTGTATAAATGATCGGCGTCAGATTCTGATAAACAATCAAATAGGACTTTTTTGCCTCCCGGATCTGCTGTTCAGCATCATTCACATAATCTTCCATGTGATTCATTACAATTTCAGAGATGATGGTTTTTGCTTTTCGCCAGTTACTCTCAAAGGTGATCACAATCGCGATCTCATTCCAGATAAAGTTGAAATCGCTGGTATAATTGGCAATCGGTTCCCGAAAAACAGAATGGTTGGGAATGTGAATCACTCTCCCCGTACTCTGATCGGCGGCCACCCAGTTGCCGATTTCGAGAATGGTGAATTTGAAAATACGCACGTCGATCACATCACCCCTGTTGGACCCTATCTCAATCCGGTCGCCCACATGAAACGGCTTTCTCCAGAGAATAAAAAGCCACCCTGCGATATCGGAAAGAGGTTCCCGAAAAACGATGACGAGTCCGGCAGAGAGTAGTCCCAGAAAGGTGGCAAAGGAGGCCATTCCCTGAAACCAGATCCTGCCGATGAGCAAAAAGCCGATGAAACTCAGGATATAAGCGACATTTTTCCTCCATTTGTAGCGAATGGTGTCGTCTTCCGTGCGTGCTGCCACAATCCGTTTGATCGCGAAGTGGGTAATGATGAGCAGCATAACAATCAACAGACTTTCAAACAGTTTGGACTGATGCAGATAGCTGTTGCTGAGCAGGAGATCGGTAAGGGTTGTGAAAGTTTCTGCCATTATGAACAGTGGATGGAGATGAAATGTTGAAAAAAACTGTCTGATCAGATTGAGTATTCAGGCAGATTATCTCAGAATACCTGCCCGTTTGGCTGTATAGGGTTAACGGTGCGTATGGTACCAGTGGTTACGGAATAAAATAAGCACGATTTCGTTATCAGGATACTATTTTGTTAAGATTGTAAATAGTGATATTTTTATCATTCTGAAAATAACCGACCCTTACAGTTATGCTTTACGGAATTATTATCTCTTTTATTACTCTGATTTGTGTTCTCCTCATTATCGTCGTGCTTTTACAGCCCGGACAGAAAGAGGGGCTATCGGGCGGACTCGCAGCCGGCATGGCCGGAGGAGCATCCATGGGTGCCAGGAGAACGGCCGATCTGCTCTCAAAAACCACCTCGATACTGGCCGCACTGTTTCTCAGCCTCAGTGTACTTGCCAACTTTGCCATTGACAGAACGGGTACTTCACAGAGTACCATTCAGCAGCAGGGCGGGTTTGGCGATCCGATAGAGCGTTCCGATTTTACAGTTCCCTCACAGACTGAAACCGCCGTTCCCCAGCAGGATGAGTTCTCCATTGAGGAATAGAAAGGGTGTGGTTTTTTCCGGGATGCACCGGGCGAAGCGATTTTCACGTAGTGCACCGAGCGAAGCGATTCCCACGTAGTGAAACGGAGTGATATCCCGAACAAACGAAACAAAATCTTAAATCCAGGGTGACTGTCCGCTAGCTGAGGCGATCTTTGCAGCGTCGATGGCAATCACCAGCTCTTCATTTGTGGGAATGACGTAGATTTCGGTTTTTGATGCATCCGTACTGATTTTGGTGATTTCACCCGGTTTGGCACCCCGGTTTCGTTCCGGATCAATCTCCACTCCAATTCCATCCATTCCTTCGAGCGACTTTTCACGAATCATGGGTGAGTTTTCTCCAATCCCGGCTGTAAAGAGGATGGCATCGCAACCATTCAGCACGCCAATATAAGTGGAGACAAACTTTTTCACATTGTAGCAAAAAACATCAATCGCCTGCTGGCAGCGGCGGTCTCCATTCTTCGCTTCTTCTATCAGATCCCGCATGTCGGCAGCATACCCGCTTAAACCAAGCAGTCCGCTGTGTCTGTTCAGCATGGAGTGCAGGCTGTTGAGCTGCAGCTCTTCCTTCTCCACCAGATAGAAGAGTATGGATGGATCGAGATCACCGCTTCGGGTTCCCATCACCATTCCGCTAAGGGGTGTAAAACCCATGGAAGTGTCTATGGATTCACCCCCTTTAATGGCTGCTATGGAAGCCCCGTTGCCAAGGTGGCATGTAATCACCCTGCTCTTTTCCCGGTTGATACCGCTAAGGGAGTAATATTTCCGGCTTACATAGTAGTGTGAAGTTCCGTGGAATCCATATTTACGGATTTTATGCCTTCGGTAGAGCCGGTTCGGTATCCCGTAGAGATAGGCACGATCCGGAAGAGAGTGGTGAAACGCTGTATCGAAGACCGCCACATGGGGTATCCCGGGCAGCCGCTCCTGTGCGGCTTCAATTCCTTTCAGGTTTGGGGGGTTATGGAGCGGAGCCAGATCAAACGCCTGTTCAATGGCATCCTTAACGACGTCATCAATAAGTACCGAGTCTTTGAACATCTCCCCTCCGTGCACCACACGGTGTCCCACGGCGCGAATGTCGGAGGGTGAGCTGATAATCTGATTTTTCTCGTTGAGAAGAAAATCGAGAATCGCCTGGAGGGCTTCACTGTGAGTGGTGATGACTTTGGCATCCTTGATGAGTGGTTTGCCGGGCTGGTCGTGTTTTATAATCGAAGTAACAGCGCCAATTCGTTCTACAATACCCTTGCAGACATCCCTCTCCTGATCTGTTTCGATGAGATTGTATTTAACCGATGAACTGCCGCAATTAATAACTAAAACAAGCATAAGTATCTAAAGAAACAAAATGTTAAAAAAAAGCGCACCTCCCCGCTGAGTTGCCGGAAGGCGCGCAGCATTGTACCAAACTGGTTTAAAAAAAGCGTATCAGAAACGATATTCCGCGGCAACTGTCGAGCGGATCGGCATCTCATCTTTCGGAAGAATGTACACTTTGCTTCCCGTTTTGAAGCCGGTAATGGAGAGCCAGTTCAGCAGCTCAACATCGTTTTCGCCGGGCGAGGAAGCATATTCAACGGAATGGTTTTCAGGACTGTAATACCCCCATTTCGTCTCCCCTTTTGCGATGAAAATCGTTTGAGACTTACCCATTACCGTAGATTCGATAATCTGCCCAAGATGATTGGAATACTTGTCCGCCGAAGAGCCGCTAAACTGCTTCAGAGAGTTGTACATATCACTCAGGAAGAAGTCACGAATCACAGAAAAGCCCTCATCCCGCAGATTTTTGTCGCTCAATTCATCAGGGTTTCCGGTGACAACCCCATCCACAAGTCTCTGATAGCTGTTAATCTGACGGTAAAGGCGCAGATTTTCGGGCAGACCCGCTGTAACGAGTGGATAACCCTCCTTTTTTAATTCCATTGTGATTCCTTTTTCTACCTCTCTGAAGAACATCTCCACCACAATCTGTTTATCCTCTTCATTGGCATTATGACCAAAATAGACCGCTTTTTGACCGCGGCTTCCGGAATGAAACTGCAGTTGTTTTTCAGGATCCACCTCCAGATAATCATCCACCGACCGGTTGAGTCCGTCCGGAGTCACATCCGTCACCTCATCGCGTGTGCAGGAGAGCAGCCGGATATTTTGCCGGCTTACAGCCAGAAGCATGAACCGGCCCTCGAGGCTGGTCATGGGCAGCAGCGGTGTGATCAGAAAGTGATCATGTACATAGACATTTTCCTGAACTTCATAAGGAAGCTTGTAAAGTTCAAACAGATCTTCTCCAATGTAGATAGCCAGTCCACGGTCTACGTGTGACCAAAAGAGAGGTTTTTCCAAAAGGGATTTAGCCTTGGCAAGAAGGCGGTCGGCCATGCCGCTTTTTCCGGAGAAGGTTTCGATTTTTTTAGCAGCCTTGCCCAGCAGATTCTTTAACCGTATGGGATCCTGTTTCGACTCTTCGCCCCTGGGGTGTGTTGGCAGGGTGATGGTTACAAAAAGTTCACCTTCTTTTTCAATCAGATCTTTAATTGTTTGATCACTTACCATCCTGATATAGTTTTATTTAATTGTGAATACGTTCCCTACTCAATAATAAGGAATTTTAGCCTGAAATTGTTCCCTGAGATCGGAGAAGTTCTGCTTTAAAACGTCCCAAAAAATCCGGTGACTTCATTTCGGGTGGGTTCCCAGCCGACAGAGATGCCGACATCGAAGGCGAGGTTGCTCAGGCGGAACCGAGAGCGGATGCCGGCACCGTAAAGCGTTCTGGAGGCGGCCATCAGATCCGGCGCATCCAGGTCGCTCACGGTTTGGGTAAAGAGTACCAGATAGATATTGGAGAGATAGACAGGAAGCAGGAGTCCGCCCTGATCCGGATAGGTGAGAGGAATCGTATAACGTGTATTCAAAATTGCGGCACTGTTCACTGCGCCGAGCGGGCGTTCAGAAAAGAGGTCTGAGTAGAGTGAGTTCAGGTTAAATACGGGCACGTCGGTCTGACTGATCACCTGCCCAGATAGTCTGAGTGTCTGATTCCATCGTTGCAGAGGGGCGAGATAGCTGATCACCCCTGCCCTCACTCCTTTTCTCTGAGTGAGGTTGGCCGTCAGGGTGTATCTGCCTCCGTCTATTTCCAGCTCATCACTATTGAGTCCGTATCGGGTTTCAGCAAAAAACACCCAGCCGCTATTGGGTTGAAGGTCGCGGCGGAACTGCCGGACATTGAGGTTCAGAACCGATCGAAGCCCGATCGTATGGCGTGTACCGAAACCGGACAATTCCCTGCCTGTGTCCGCCGCATCAAGAAAACGAATCTGACTCAGGTAATACTGGGGCTCAATCAGCAGGGAGCTGAAACGGGCGTTGCTGTCGAAGCGGATACGAACCGGCACCTTTAGAGCCCCGCCGCGCGACTGCTGAAGTACGGGAAGGGTTTCGGTCTGATCTTCCAGCTGCACCCGAAAGGCTGTAAAGTTGGGAGTGTTGAAAAGCTCGTACGTGAATCCCGGATAGAACCGCTTGCTGGTGAACTCAAAGTTGTACCATGTCCGGTCTGCATAGTGATTCAGATCCAGCAGATAACTGCGCCGGCTCATCGGATCCACGCTTTCGAGTGAAACACCGATTCGCTCACGCCCGGCCTCCTGCTCAAAAACAGGAGTCCAGAGGCGTGGTTTCAGCCATTCGGTGCTGGTTCTGTAAGGGCGGGGTTCCCACTCCGAGGGATCCGGCAGATCCTCCGGACTGCGGTTCATCAGCGGCCGTTCAAGAAGGGCGGCAATGGCCGGGTTGTACTGCCACTCCTCCTCCTGAAGCCGTTCCGGGCGGATAAGGTTTCTGTCGAGCAGATAGATTTTCTGCTCATTCAACTCCTGCCCTACAAAGGCGATTTGAGTTCCGTCGGGGGAGTAGGAAGGTTCATACGCATTAAAGAGGCTGTTCGTGATACGTACGACCTGATGATCCCGCAGGCTGTATTCATAGAGATTCATGCTGCCCGTGTGGTCGGTTACAAACAGCAGTGTTTCCCCGGCAGGGTGCCAGGCCAGATCGAAGACAGAGCCTTCTGCAAAAACGATATCGGGCGGCCGTTCAAAGAGAGTGGGCTCAGCCTCCAGATCGGTTAACCAGACCGCCTGAACGCTTTTCACTCTGCCGATAATCGCGGCGAGAGTTGGATTATGAGGGTGTGATAGAGCCTGAACCACACTCGATTCCTCCGGTTTGCCAAACTCCCGGATCCGTTCGCCGGTGGTTTCATCCAGTTCCACGAGGGCCAGTTCATTGGCCTGAACCTGCCGGGCAAGAAGTCGTTGATGAAGCGGGTCGGGCGAATAGAGGCGCGCGTTGAGGGAGAGTCGTTCAGAGGTGCCTGAACTCAGGTCGAGCCGGTGAAGATCCCCGCGGAGCAGATTGTCATATCGGGGATGGGGGTGGTAACGGGAAAAATAGAGCTCTGAGCGGTCGCCGGAAAGATTATAGAGATGATCAGGAGCCGACATTACTTCATACACCAGGGAGAGACGGTTACTGCTCAGATCCATCTGATAGAAACCCGGAGCACGGTTGCAGGAGCGGGCATGAAAGAGGAGGCGGTCGGGAGCCGTCCAGACCGGCCGGTTGAGCCGGCTGCAGCTGGCATCGAACGGGAGCTCAGTTACAGCATCAGCGTGAACAGGTGCAATGGCAGATCGCCTCAGGGCTTCACGGGCATTTGCGGAGGCGCTGAACTCCCTGTAGAGAGTGCGTGGCCAGTTTCCGGTGGTGTGCCGCAGGGCGGTTCCAAATCCCAGAAAAGGGTATCTGTAATGAAACCGTATCGCATCCTTAACGGCATCCTCGCCGTAGGCGTGCAGAAGCCAGTGTGTAAATTCATATCCGCCGATGTAGTGACGGTCGAAGGGAGGTGTGTAGTCGGTTACGTGGAGAAGCTGACCCATTGACCACTCCTGACGCGATTCGAGCAGGGCATTAAACTGGTTTCGGAAATAGGGGTGGTTGCCCCGGCCGGCGCCCGGCACGGAACCATGACTCTCATGATGCACGGCGATACCCTCAAAAACACCCAGCGGTGCCGCGGCATGCACCGAACGGCGCAGGTCGGGTGAGAGCAGGCCGATGGCCCGGGTAAACGAACGCGGGTTGACACTGAAATGAAGGGCATGCACCAGCTCGTGCGGCACCACCAGTTCCAGCCAGTCGCCCGAACGGGGGTTCATGCTCTTGCCGATAATCGGGGCGATCTCAATCTCCGAGCGGAAATTAAGGGGCGAAACAAAGCCGTTGGAGAGGTCGTTGTCCGGATTGAGAATAACGGGGAAGCTGCGGAGGGAACCTCCAACCAGCTCCTGAATGGAAGGATAATCACTTTCGAGAATGGAGAGTGTACGGTAGGCCTCCTGCTGATATCGCAGCGGGTAGATCACCCGGAAGCGGTCGGTACGAAGCTCCATCCACTCCTGTCCCGGAGCACGGAACTGCGTGGAATAGATCTGTGCCTGCGCCTGCGTTGCCAGACAGAGAAAAATAAGCAGAGATATCACAAAACGAGCGTTCATTTTGAGAGTATACTGCGGAACGGTGAAAATAGAAACAGGTTTTTAAAGGGGAGGCAAAAGGCAAAACGCAAAAGGCAAAAGTATCCTTCTCCTGTCAGAGCTTCTTACCCTTGAAGGCAAAACGTGAAAGGGAAAACGTGAAAGGCAAAAGGCAAAAGGCAAAAGCTGGAGCGCAACGACAGTCCCGACAAACCTGTCGGGATGAAAAGCTGAAGCTCAGCGCAGAGCCGCGATGGGGTAAACGCCAAACTGCAACGTGCCAACGTTCAACCCCATAAACGGATAAACCTATCAACGAATAAACGATCCTCTCCGAAAATCAAACGTTGCAAGTAAATCATAAAAGGCAGGCATCAACAAACCAGAAACAAAAAACGTGAAACCTTAACCCTGGCTTTCCACTTTGATATCTTTGAGTCGCATCTGGATGGTTCGTTTTCCGTTCCAGAAGTTTTCTTCGAGAACGTAGGCTACGTCCACCTTTTCATGTTTGCAGTTTCTCAGGTTGGGTTCGTAGCCGTGCATATTAAAGCCGATCGCATCAAATACGGCCGATCCGTTCTGCCGGATCCGCATTTTCAGGTGACCGTTTCCTACAATGGCCGGGACTCCCTCGATACAGACGTTGCGGCTGACAAAGACGGGTCTCGGGTTGCCGGGACCAAAAGGCTCAAACTGGGTGAGTAATTTCCAGAACTTCATGTCAATCAGATTCAGCTCCAGGTCAGCCGCGATCTCCAGTTCCGGCTGAAAATCATTTTCAGCCAGCATTCTGCAGGCGATCGAGTTCATCCGTGTTCGGAACTCTTCCAGATTCTCCTTTACCATGGTCAGCCCTGCGGCGAATTCGTGTCCGCCATACTGTTCGAGCAGGTCTTCACACTCCTTTAGCGCATCGTAGATATTGAAGCCCTTGATGGAGCGCGCAGACCCCTTGATTTTTCCCTCCACCGTGCTCAGCATGATTGCCGGTCTGTAGTGCGCATCCACCAGTCGGGAGGCGACAATACCGATCACACCCAGGTGCCATTCGGGATGGTGCAGAACCATTGCGGAGATCTCTTTCAGGTTGTGTTCCTGTTCCAGCATTTCCACGGCCTGTGTCATGGTTTCGGAGTCGGTATCCCTGCGTCTGAGATTGATCTCCTCGAGCTGTTTCGCATAGCGGGCGGCTTTGGTTTCATCGTCGGAAATCAGAAGTTCCACGGCAGTGGTAGCATCCCCCATACGCCCGGCAGCATTGATCCGCGGGCCAATAGAAAAGACAATCTGGGTTGTGGATACAGAGCCTGCCCGGCTGTTGATAAGTTTGAGAAGTGCTTTGATCCCGGTGCGTGGCTGACTGTTAATCTGTTCCAGTCCGCGACGCATCAGAATCCGGT
Source organism: Balneolaceae bacterium (assembly GCA_007693745.1). Classification (GTDB taxonomy): domain Bacteria; phylum Bacteroidota; class Rhodothermia; order Balneolales; family Balneolaceae; genus Rhodohalobacter. Next base: position 787 of record REDA01000044.1, on the reverse strand, counting down.
TCTCATCCACAATCGGCACGATATCCGAGGCGATGGAGATCGCCACAAGATCCAGATAGGAATCCGTAATGGTGTTGGGCAACCCCAGTTTCTGTGTTGTGGCCTGTACCAGTTTAAATCCAACCCCTGCGCCGGAGAGGCCCTCAAAGGGGTAGTTGCAGTCGGGGCGCTTCGGATCCAGCACGGCCACCGCATCGGGAAGCTGGTCACCCACCGTGTGGTGATCGCAGATGATGAGATCGATCCCCTGTTCCTTCACATAGGCGGCCTCATCCACGGCGGTGATTCCACAATCGACCGACACAATAAGATCGGCCTTACGGTCCATTGCAAAGTGGATTCCGTCGTGATTGATACCATACCCCTCCTTGAAGCGGTGGGGGATGTAATACTCAACGTCCAGGCCAAAACTTTGCAGAAAGAGATGGAGGATGCTTACGGCCGTGGTTCCGTCCACATCATAATCCCCGTAGATGACCACCTTTTCTCGATTGCGGATAGCCGAAGAGAGCCTGGTGGCGGCTTTCTCCATATCCTTCATCAGGAAGGGGTCGTAGAGATCGTTGAAATCGGGGCGAAAAAAAGATTTCGCCTGGTCGAATCCTGTGATATTACGCTGTGCAAGAAGCCGGGCGATTTCCCGGGGAATATTGAGCTGAGCCTGAAGGGCGGACAGAGCCTCCTCCTTCAGGGGTTCCGGATAGACCCATCGGTACGGCATGGTTTATGTTCTGTTTTGTTATCATTAAAAAGGGAGAGGAGTTTCACCTGCCTCAAACCCAATACC
>REDA01000025.1 GCA_007693745.1 Balneolaceae bacterium | reverse complement strand
CAATCGTATTCTGAGCCACGCCCCGGCCTTGAATGGATGGGGGGTTCATCAATATTGCCCTTGTTTGCATAGGGATACGATATCAAATTTTTCCACGGATGTTGCACTTTCAGCGCAAGGGAAATGATGGATCCATCCGGGTTCTATTGATGCTGCCCTTACAGGGCAAGGCGTGTTGGGTACCAATTTAATCCTATTGATGTTGCCCCGTTGGGGCAATGGAACCCTCAGGAGATGTCTGAAGTTGCTACACTTCTCTTCGTGATACAAAAGAGGAGCGCCCTACATGACCGGCAACCCTCAACCTTAGCCTTAACCTTGACCTCAGTAACCCCGGCCTTGAATAGTCTGGCGGATGTTTTTAGTGGAGGGAGCAGCCGCGTCCGCAGCCATTTCTACCGTATCTACTGATGCAGCCCCTTCAGGGCAAAGTATATATTGCATCAATCTGTATTCCAACTAACCGGCCTTGAACCGTGGGGCGGGTGCGTTGAGTGTTCAGGTGGAACGCGTCCGCAACCATTTCTACCGGCTCGTCCTGGGTGCTGGGGCTGCTTGTTATGGACCTTAAATGGGTGCAGCGGTCCACCTGAACACGGCCCGCCATACGGTTCACAGCCTTGATCTTTTGCTTACTTTTGCATCAAGGCAAAAGTAAGAAGGAAAACTTTCTATCACTCCCCCCCTTTCATGACAAAAGATCCAACCTCCTCACTTGTAAAATGTCAGTATCTTTGCGAATATTGTAAAAATCCAAAACCCTATGCCCCGTCAGATATATCACTTTTTCCTGCACCTGAGGCTTCACTATCAGTTCTTCATCCTTTCAGGAGGTTATCTGCTGGGGGGACTCCTTGCCGATCAGATGGATACACTCCATTTCTGGCTTCAGTTTCTGAATGTGCATCTGCTTCTGTTTGGCGGAGCGACTGCTTACAATTCCTACTGGGACCGTGATGAAGGGCCGATTGGCGGGTTAAAAAATCCGCCGAAAATGACTCCCTGGATGCAGAAAGCATCCCTGTTATTCATGTTTTCCGGTTGGTTTTGGTCTTTTTTATACGGATGGATCTTTTTTTCCGTTTTTGGAATCAGCCTGCTCCTCTTCTGGCTCTACTCCACACCGCTGGCACGGTGGAAAGGGCATCCTTTGCTCAGCCTTCTCGCTATCGCTGTGAGTACCGGCACAAATTCGGTATTGCTTGGATTTCTCGCAGCTGGAGGAGCATTGAACTGGGCTCTTTATGCAGGTGTTATTGGTGCGGCTCTTGTTCTGCTCAGTCTCTATCCGGTCTCCCAGATTTTTCAGGCAGCGGAAGATCGTAAAAGGGGTGACCAGACCTTCTTTATTCGTTTTGGAAAAAAGGGAGTGCAGATTTTTTTCAGCATGGCCTATCTGTGCGGGCTTTTGCTGCTCTCGTATAATCTCTGGCAGATCTATCCGATTCCGGGGGCTCTGTTGCTGCTCACCGGATTGCTCTCATATATACTGCTTTCTGTTTTTATCGGGAAGCTTGAAGGAGTAAAAGAGGAATATCCCCGGGTGATGGCCATTAAATTTTTTGCTTCACTTTCCTTTGTACTGTTTCTTCTTGCTGCCAATTCAATACGGTACGAATGGATTGGAGAGACGTTTTTGAGAGGCTATTTTTAAAGAAGTAAAAAAACTCATTTTATTAAACTTATGATGTTCATATTCTGAGTCCAATAAATGGCAATATACTCAGGGTTCACACCCGTGAAAAAAAAGTCGCTTTCAGGGTAATGTGATCCGGAGGAAACTAAAAAGCTTCTGATTACGGTTTGGATGAAGAGAAGTCGTATCTTTGAACAGAGGATAAATCCAATGTGAACAAAAATTATTATGACAGAAGTTAAAGCAGTACAGATTACCAGAGACCTGATTGAGAATGCATACAACTACCGGGAATACAGGGAGATGATTGATCAGGCTCTTTCTGAAGGAAAGACCACCGGAGAGAACCATTCCGAGGCGATGCTGCACTACACAAAAATGAATGTTCACCGGATGAGCCGGCTCGACAGGCGCACTGAATTGCTGGATGAACTGAAAAAAGTTGCCGGGTCGATCGGCAAACACCAGACCTGGCTTGTCATTACAGAAGCCTGGTGCGGTGACGCTGCACAATCCCTGCCGGTGATACAAAAAATTGCAGATGAATCTTCTGCAATTCATGCGAAATATATTCTGAGAGATGAAAACCTGGAAATAATGGATCAGTTTCTGACAAACGGGAAAAGCCGCTCGGTTCCCAAACTGGTCTGCCTTGATTCCAAAACGCTCGATGTTCTGGGAACCTGGGGTCCCCGCCCGGAAGCAGCACAAAAGGTGTATGATGAATGGAGAGAAGAGGATCTTCCGTATCAGCAGATCGCTGAAAAACTGCACAAATGGTATGCTGAGGATCGAACTGAAAGTATCCAGACGGAATTTATTGCACTGCTTCAGCGGTGGTCCCTGAACTGATCCAAGTCCCGCAAAACCCTGGATGGCAACGAAATGATCTCTCCGGACCGACACGCATTTGAACGTCATATCGCCCAGACCAGTGATCTGCCGATGGGTTTGGAGATTTCTCATGCCGGGGGATGCTTTATACACACCACAGACGGGCGTACGTTTACAGATTTTATTTCGGGCATTGCCGTAAGCAGTCTGGGACACCGTCATCCTGAGGTAGTCCGTGCCATTCAGGAGCAGCTGGACCGCCATCTTCATGTAATGGTTTACGGTGAGTTCATACAGGCACCGCAAAGCCGTTTTGCAGCTCTTCTCTGTGAACAGCTTCCTCCGAATCTGGACCGTGTCTATCTCGTCAACAGCGGTACAGAGGCGAATGAAGGGGCACTAAAGCTTGCCAAAAAATATACAGGAAGGCATCAGTTTACCGCCTTTCACAACAGTTATCATGGGGATACGCACGGATCTCTCAGTGTAACTGGCCGTGCTGTTTACCGGGATCCATACGAACCGCTGCTGCCGGGTGTAACATTTGCCGGTTTCAATGATCCCGGAGCTCTGGAGGCCATACACACCGGAACCGCTGCTGTGATACTGGAGCCCATACAGGGAGAAGGGGGGATTATTCCGGCTGAAAAGGAGTGGCTCATATCGGTACGCAAAAGGTGTGATGAGACGGGATCTCTGCTCATTTTTGATGAAATTCAATCCGGTTTTTTCCGCACAGGCACTCTTTTTGCCTTCGAACAGTATGGGGTGGTACCCGATGTGCTCTGTCTGGCGAAAGCGATGAGCGGTGGCATGCCAATGGGGGCTTTTGTTTCTTCATCCGAAATATTCGAAGTGTTCAAATCCGATCCGCCTCTGAATCATGTGACCACGTTTGGCGGACATCCGCTTAGTTCCGCCGCTGCATTCGCAAATCTGAACGTGTTGCTCGGTGATGATTTTGCACAAAAAGCAGCAAATATCGAGCATCAGGCCCGGGAAGTTTTGCAGGGCGAGGGTATCCTTGAGGTGAGGGGAAGGGGAGCTATGCTTGGTCTTCAGCTAATGGATTCGGATTTGACCCGGAAAGTGGTGCAAGACTGTTTTGAAAAAGGACTGATTTTGGGATGGACACTCCACTCCAACTCCCTGATCCGTCTTGCCCCGCCGCTGATCATCGAAAATGATCTTCTGGCAAAGTCACTCCACCTCATTAAACAGGCAGTGACCCTTCACTGCTGAGGGTGCTTCTCTGTTTTTAGCTCATGCGATTCATGGTACTGTCTGCGCAATATTCAGGTGAAGAGAGCTGGCCTTGGATGCATGTAGTGGCAGATGAAGCCAAATCCAAAAATTTGTATATTCCATGACAGATAACCAAACCGGAATCCTTGTCAGATATTTCTTCAGGTACGTTTATTCTCTCGCTTTTACAATTGAGTGGATGTAACTAAGGTTGAGCAAAACCCCCGTTGTTCTCTGCGGAAAACTGGTTGAATCACTAAAGAAAACTTGATAAAATGGCAGCTGTACCTTCAACAATGCTTGAGCTCGGAACCAAAGCACCGGACTTTTTACTCCCTGATGTTGTGTCAGGTAAACCCGTTTCATTGCAGGATTACGAAGGGAAAAAGGGAGTGCTTGTGCTCTTTATCTCCAATCACTGCCCCTATGTTAAGCTGATTAAAAAGGAGCTGGCCCGGTTCGCCTCCGACTACAGCGACAGGGGAATTGGCGTGATCGCTATTGCCTCCAATGATGTGCAGAACTATCCAGACGATCGGCCCGAAAAGATGAAAGAGGATGCTGAAGAGTTTGGATACACCTTTCCCTATCTCTATGATGAAACCCAGGAAGTGGCCAAGGCTTACAAAGCGGCATGTACCCCGGATTTGTATCTTTTTGACGGGGAGATGAAACTCTGGTACCGGGGTCAGTTTGATGATGCCCGTCCGAAAAATGAAATCAAACCCACAGGCAGAGATCTTCGTGAAGCTACCGACCTTCTGCTGGAAGGCAAGCCGGCCCCTTCCGTTCAGAAGCCGAGTATTGGCTGCAATATCAAGTGGAAAAAAGGAAATGAACCCGCTTATTTCGGGTAAGGGCTGAACAGATCCGCAGACAATTTCATGGGAGCAAAGAATAAAACGGGAAGGATAAAAGATCTTCTCTCTTTTCAGAATGTGCTGCAATATACAGAACTGCAGTCCGATGCACCTCCCGCCGGCCGCTGGGGCAGGGATATTTTTCCGAAAGAGCAACCACTTACGCTTGAACTCGCATGCGGTAAGGGTGAATACACCCTGAATCTGGCACAGCGAAATCCGGATCGAAACTATGTGGGTGTGGATCTGAAAGGCCCCAGAATCTGGCTTGGAGCAAAAAAAGCGCTGGAAAAAAATCTCTCCAATGTCCGTTTTCTGAGGGCTTACATTGACCATCTGGATCACTTTTTTGCACCGGGCGAAGTCGATGAAATCTGGATTACCTTTCCGGATCCTTTTATCAAAAAGATGTCGAGGCGTTCCAACCGCCTCACCTCGCCCAAGTTTCTGAATATCTACAAGAAAATTTTGAAACCGGGTGGCATCATCCATCTTAAAACCGATTCCGCCATTCTGTTTCAGTTTACCATCGATACCGTAGAACAGACAGGCGGGTCAATTCTTCGAAGGGTTGATGATATCTACAGTGACTGTCCCGAAGATGATCTGCTCACGATTCAGACATTCTACGAAAAAAGCCATCTGAAAGCGGAAAAAAGGATCCGTTATCTCTCTTTTCAGATTTCTTTTTGATTTTATTGGATATATCCCTTTCTTAACCTTGAAAATGCTAAAGGTGTTTCGTGATAAAAAACGTTAAATCAATTATTTCATGATGTGTAATCAAATCCATTCATTTTTCCTGTTCATCTTTATTTCAGTAGTGCTGGGGCTCACGGGCTGCTCGGACGATCCGACCGGAACGGATCTGGACATCGGCGATGTCAGCATAACGATAACCGGAGATATTGAGAAAAACGTTTCAGGTGGTCAGGCTGACTTCGATGGGATGCAGACCGGACAAATCCATTCATGGGAGATCTCGTTAAATGATTTAAATCCTCAGACGTATAGTCTTGTTTTTTTGAAAATTGACACGGAACAATTTGCGCAACCGGGGACAGGAGCGTACTCATTGGGGGAAGTGAACGGTGGGTTCGATGCATTTTTCGATAATATTGTGGGGAACTTCGATATCACCGAATACTCAACGTTCTCACTTTGCGAGACCGGTGAAGCCGGCGGGACCCTTACACTGGAAGCTTCATCAGCGTCTGTGGTGAGAGGGTCCTTCGATTTTACAGCCGTAAAGGAAGATTTTGATGAGAATTTCGACTGCCAGGTACTCGGAAGCATACGGGTAAGAGGTGAATTCAGGGCACTTCCGAGGCGAAGTATCTGATCAGGGAAAAAACCTGCTTGACAATCTGCGAAATTTTTATAGATTAGAGATAACTTAACACTGTTAACCTAATCTGAATGTCACTCAGGCAGGATATACTGGATGTAAGCAAGGAGCTTCTCGTGCGTGAAGGCTTCAGCAAAATGTCGATGCGCCGTATTGCAAGGAATACCGGTGTATCGGCCACCAGTATCTATCTCTACTTCAAGAATAAAGACGATCTGCTGCTTACGCTGATTGAAGAGAGTATCGAAAAGCTCAAGCAGGCTCTTATCTCTGAGGTGAAAGTTCACAAGGAACCCGTGCGGCAGCTTGAAGATCTCGCCCGCGCCTATATACGCTATGCTCTGAACCATCCCCAGGAGTATGAAATCATCTACATGGTGAGGCCGGAAGAGATGCCACGCTATCCGAAGGAGAAATTCAGGGAAGTTCGATCGGTGTATGAACTTATCTCTGAAGTTATCCAGGAGGCCGCCAGATCGGAACAGCTATCTGTTGCCGAGCCCCTGATAAGTGCCTACACTTTGTGGGCACAGCTGCACGGTGTTGTGACTGTGATTCTGAGCAGGCGGCTTGATATCCGCATTCCCCGGGATCGTTTCATTGATCAGGCGATTGAGCACATCATTCAGGGGTTTATCATTCAAAAAACGCCGGCCTGACCGGAGGACTTTATGCAATCACTACTGGAGTCGTCTGCTTTTTTCATCTCACTGCCCGGCTGGTTAAGCTGGGGATCTGTGGTTCTGATCCTATTTCTGTTTGGCTATCGGGGTGTACCTTTGTGGCTCTGGAGCGTTGCCGGCCTTGCAGTTTTGATCGGTTTCGGAGCACCCGTCTGGCTGATGGCCATATTTCTGTTTCCGGCCATTCTGCTAAACCTGAAACCGTTGCGCAGAGTGGTGCTCTCCGCTCCGTTGATGAAGCTGCTGGATGCGCTCAAGATACTTCCGGCCATCTCTGAAACAGAACAGACAGCTATTGATGCCGGTACGGTTTGGGTGGAGGGAGAGCTTTTTTCCGGCAAACCGGATCTGAAACGACTCAACAGTGAAATCTATCCGGATCTGACAGAAAAGGAGCAGGAGTTTCTTGATGGACCCGTTGAGGAGCTCTGTTCTCTGGTATCCGACTGGGAGGTGTTCCGCACAAAAGATTTTACTCCGGAGGCGTGGCGATACATGAGAGAGAAACGGTTTTTCGGACTCATTATCCCTGACAAATATGGCGGCCATGGTTTTTCGGCCAACGCACATAGTCTGATTGTTGCCAAACTGGCTTCCCGGTGCGGACCCCTCGCAACTACCGTTATGGTGCCTAATTCGCTGGGTCCGGCCGAACTGCTGATGCATTACGGTACGGAAGCTCAGAAGAATCACTATCTGCCCAGACTTGCCAGAGGTGAGGAGATGCCCTGTTTTGCGCTCACCGAACCCAATGCCGGCTCCGATGCGGGAGCCATGGAGAGCAGCGGAGAGGTGTTTCGTGATGCAAATGGTGAACTGATGCTGAAACTGAACTGGGACAAGCGATACATAACCCTGGCGGCCATATCCACGGTGATCGGTCTCGCTTTCAAGCTGTATGATCCGGATAACCTGCTCGGCAAGGGTAAGAGCCCCGGTATTACCGCTGCGCTGGTTCCATCCGATAGAGAGGGAGTGGAGCTGGGTAAGCGGCACGATCCCCTCGGGGTGCCCTTTTACAACTGTCCCACGCGGGGCAGGGACGTGATTGTGCCGGTGGATGCAATCATCGGTGGGGTTGATGGAGCAGGCAACGGGTGGAGGATGCTGATGGAGTCACTGGCTGTGGGGCGCGGTATCTCGCTGCCGGCACAGGCGATCGGTGGGGCAAAGATGGCGGTCAGAACCGTGGGAGCCTATGCTGCCATCCGGAAACAGTTCGGTCTCAACATCGGTAAGTTTGAGGGAATTGAAGAGCCGATGGCACGTGTTGGCGGTTATACCTATCTGATGGATGCAGCAAGGGGATACATCTGCGGAGCACTGGATGCAGGTGCGAAACCGGCTGTGGTCACAGCCATTGCCAAATATAACTTTACGGAACTGGGGCGCGAAATTGTAAATGATGCCATGGATGTGCTCGGAGGGGCCGGTATTTCCAGAGGGCCGCGTAATATTGTGGCTCACTCCTATATTGCCACCCCGATCGCCATTACCGTAGAGGGTGCCAACATCCTCACACGAACCCTCATGATCTTCGGGCAGGGAGCCATCCGGAGTCACCCGTACGCATTAAAAGAGATTCAGGCACTCATGAATGGGGATTCCGTACAGTTTGATGAACATTTCTGGAAACATGTCGGCCACGTTTTTGAAACGATGATCCGGACTCTGATTCTGAGCGTCAGCCGTGGAAGGCTTGTCTCCTCACCTGTCTCCGGAGCGGCTGCCAAATACCACCGGAAACTGGCCTGGAGTTCCGCATCGTTTGCCTTCATGGCAGATATGGCTCTTGGATCGTACGGGGGTGCGCTCAAGATGAAAGAGAAGCTCGCCGGACGCTATGCCGATATCCTGAGCTGGATGTTCCTGGCTTCTGCCACACTGCGACGCTATGAGGCAGAGGGGAGAAGACCCGAAGACCTTCCCTTTCTGGAGTGGTCTGTGGAAGAGTCGTTTCACAGAATTCAGGTGGCATTTGATGAAATCTTCAGTGAGATTGAAGTGCCGGGACTTAGCTGGTTTTTCCGGGGACCTGTTGCACTGTGGTCACGGATGAACCGTATCGGAAAGCGACCCTCAGACAGTACCGGTAATAAAGTTGCACAGGCGATGCAACAGGCCGGTGAGCAGAGGGATCGGCTCACACATGGGATCTACATGCCGGAGAGCAGAACGGAAGCGCTGGCGAAGTATGAATATGCTTTAAACATGACTCAGGAGTCATTTCCCATCTATAAAAAGCTCTACAAAGCTGTGAAATCAGGTGAACTGAAAAAGGGAAATCCTCTGAAACAGCTTCAGGAAGCGCTCTCGAAAAGCATCATCACAAGTGAAGAGGCAGAGAAGGTGCGGCAAACTGAAAAAGCACGCTTCGACGCAATTTTGGTTGATGAGTTTACATTGGATCAATACCATGAGAATTTTTCGGCCGGTGATAACCGAACAGATGCCGCTGAGTGAGTTCAGCTAAATAACAATATTGGAAAGTGAATTCGGCGAAAAATCGCCATATGGCTGAAAATAAACTTGTTCAGGGAGGTATGAATATGTAAAATTGAAGTTTACCCATAATTTGAATTATACAGGTAAACGGGATGAATGTATTGAAGTTCGGGGGCAGTTCGGTTGGTACTCCGGAGGCACTGAAACAGGTCGTTGAGATTATTGGTCAAAAAACGGAGAGAGAACGGCTGGTGGTTGTTGTATCTGCATTCCGTGGTATTACGGACCAGCTGATACAGGCAGCAAATCTTGCTTCCGTTGGAAATGAATACTACCTGCAGGAATTTGTTTCGATTGAGGGGAGACACATTGAGACGATACTGACTCTCTTTCCGGCAAAAAATCAGAGTGAATGGATGACGTCCGTTAAACTTCTTCTCAACGAGCTGGAGGATGTGCTGCAGGGAGTCTTTCTGATCCGTGAACTTTCGCCCCGAACGCTTGATTATATTGTTGGTTTTGGGGAGCGGTTTTCATCGCTGATTCTTTCCGCTCTTCTTTCCCATTACGGGATTTCATCTCGTAACTGTGACGCGCGCGATCTGATCAAAACAGACCGGGAGTTTGGCAATGCAAGGGTGCTGACAGCTCAGACGTTCCACAATATCCGTGAGTATATGGGCCGTTGCCGTGAGAAAACGGTGGTGATTACCGGGTTTATCGCCTCCACAGAAGAGGGGGAGTCCACCACACTTGGCCGGGGAGGCTCTGATTATACAGCCGCACTGATCGGCGCGGCACTCACTTCAAAAGCCATTGAAATCTGGACAGATGTGGACGGACTCATGACCGCCGATCCGGGGAAGGTGAAGCGGGCGTTTTCAGTACCCGAAGCGAGTTACGAAGAGGCGATGGAGCTTTCCCATTTCGGAGCCAAGGTGATCTATCCGCCCACCATACAACCGGCCCTGAAAGCCGGTATTCCAATCCTTATCAAAAACACTTTCAAACCGGCTCATCCGGGAACCGTGATCCACAACAGTACCAGGCCGGACCAGGGGTCTGTCCGTGGTATGTCTTCGATTGATGAAGTGTCTCTGATCACGTTAAGGGGCAGTGGGATGATCGGTGTAACCGGAATATCAGCCAGGCTTTTTTCTGCGCTGGCAGAACAGCGAATCAATATTATCCTGATCACACAGTCCTCTTCCGAACACACCATCACACTGGCCGTGGCCCCCTCCGATACGTTGAAAGCGGATTCTGCGCTGCGTAGTGAATTCCGCACGGAACTGGCCACAGAAATGATCGATGAGATCCTTCTGGAACGCGACTATTCCGTAATTGCGGTAGTCGGGGATAATATGAGACAAATTCCGGGTATTGCGGGGAGGGTATTCAGCTCTCTGGGGCGAAACGGAATCAATATTGTGGCCATTGCTCAGGGATCATCGGAGAGGAATATCTCTTTTGTGGTGGACCGAAGAAATGAAAAGAAAGCGATGAACACCCTGCATGATGCCTTCTTCCTTGCCGGAGTTAAGAGTGTGAATCTGTTTCTTGTGGGTACGGGACTGATCGGCAGCAAGCTTCTGAATATCATGGAGGAGCAGGCTGAGATCTTTTACAATGAGTATCAGATTGACCTCAATCTCAGAGGAGTAGCAAACAGCAGAAAAATGATGGTGAGTGACGAACCGATTCCGCTGAATCGCTGGCGTTCGGTGTTGGATCATGAAGGTGAGGTCTCTTCTCTATCCCGGTTTACAGAGCGGATGAGGGGGATGAACTTAACCAATTCGGTATTTGTCGATTGTACGGCAAGTCCCGATTTACAAGAAGCCTACAAGGAGATCCTCGCCTCCAGTATTTCTGTGGTCACCCCGAATAAAAAAGCGAACTCATCGGCTCAGATACTGTTCGATGAGCTTCATGATACCGCGCGAAGGTATAATGCTGCATTTCGGTATGAGACCAACGTTGGTGCGGGACTTCCCGTGGTTGGCACATTGCATGAAATGGTTTCCACAGGGGATAAAATCAAGAAAATTGAAGGGGTTTTTTCCGGCACACTCAGCTATCTCTTTAACAGCTATGACGGATCTGTTCCGTTTAGCCGGCTTGTGAAACAGGCCAGGGAAGCCGGTTTTACAGAACCCGATCCAAGAGACGACCTCAGCGGAGAAGACGTGGGAAGAAAACTCCTCATCCTGGCCCGTGTAGCCGGAAAAAAGATGGAATATGATGAAATTGATGTGGAAAACCTGGTTCCGGAAAAGGCAAGGAACGCACAAAATACGGAGCAGTTCCTGGAGCTTCTTGAAGAGCATGACACTGAATTTGAAGCGATGCTGAAAAAGGCAATGAATGCAGGCCGAAAACTCTGCTATATCGCTCGCTATGAGGAGGGAAGCGCCGTGGTTAAGCTGGAAGAAATTGACCGGGATCATCCGTTTTACGGCTTGTCAGGGACCGACAATATTCTGGCTATCTACTCGAATAACTATGATAAAAATCCCATGGTCATTAAAGGTCCCGGCGCCGGTGCCGCCGTCACGGCTTCGGGGATTATTGCTGATATTCTGAGACTGGTAAATACCACTGCAATCAGCAATTCCGGAAATTGAAATGAAAAAGGTTTCTCAACAGATCAGTGTCCAGGCCTTTGCACCCGCTACGGTAGCCAATGTAGGGTGTGGTTTTGATGTACTGGGTTTTGCCATTGAGGGTCCGGGAGATCTGGTTACAGCAACCTTTGATGATCAGCCCGGCTTGCGCATCCGCTCTGTCAAAGGGGAGAATGGAAGGCTTCCGCTGGAGGTAAAGAAAAATACGGCCGGACTCTCTGCTCTCTCACTCCTGCACCATACCGGCTGGGATCTGAACAGGGGGATCTGCCTGGATATTGAAAAGAGGATGCCGCTTGGCAGCGGACTCGGATCGAGTGCTGCAAGTTCGGTCGCTTCGGTGGTTGCGGTAAATGCACTGATCGGCTCTCCGCTCGCAAAGCAGATGCTTCTGCCGTTTACGGTGGATGGGGAGCTGGCTGCAAGCGGATCGGCCCATGCCGACAATGTGGCCGCTTCCCTGCTGGGGGGATTTGTGCTCGTACGGGAACATCATCCACCGGATGTGATTTCCCTGCCCGTTCCGAAGGAATTGCACTGTACAATTATCCACCCACATATTGAAATAGAGACTAAAAACAGTCGTAAAATTCTCAGAAAGCAGATTCTCCTTGAAAATGCAGTGAAGCAGTGGGCAAACCTGGGTGCACTGGTGGCAGCTTTTTACGAGGAAGATTATGCCCTTCTCGGAAGAGCAGTAAGGGATGAAGTGATAGAACCGGTTCGATCCATGCTGATCCCCGGGTTTTATCAGATGCAGGCTGCAGCACTGAAAGAGGGGGCACTGGGTTGTTCCATCTCGGGATCGGGCCCCTCTCTCTTTGCATTAAGCAGATCCAAATCGCAGGCTCACCGGATCGGAATGAAAATGGGAGAAGTGCTAAAAACCCTTGATCTCGATTTTGACCTGCATATTTCTAAAATTAATACCATTGGAGCGGAAGTCATCTCCGAAAAATGAGAACAGCCTTCTGTTTGGTAACGACCTGATCCGCTGAACTGTTTTCCAATATCCAAACCTCAGACCCTGCCATGGCACTATCTTTTATCAGTACCTCCGGCCACGCACCTCCGGTATCGTTTCTGGAAGCGATGAGAACGGGTCTGGCACCGGATGGCGGACTCTACATGCCGTCACATATTCCCATGCCGAAACCGGGTTTTTGGAAAGATCTGTCCCGGTACCCGTTTACTGAAATCGCATACAATTTGGCAAAACCCTGGCTTGAGGGGGAGTTGAGCGAGTCGAAACTCCTCTCCGTGGCAGAGGATGCATTTAACTTTGAACTGAAACTGGTACCACTGGCGGGAAACCAGTACGTGCTGGAACTCTTTCACGGCCCCACACTTGCCTTCAAGGATTTTGGCGCACGGTTTATGGCCCGCCTCTTTTCTGAAATAGCGGACAGGGAAGAGAAGACTGTGAACATTCTGGTCGCCACATCCGGCGATACCGGAAGCGCCGTTGCGCACGGGTTTTACAAAGTACCCGGGGTAAAGGTATTTCTGCTCTATCCGAAGGGGAAGGTAAGCAGGCTCCAGGAGATGCAGATGGCAACACTCGGTGAGAATGTAACCACACTGGAAGTTGACGGTGTATTTGACGACTGCCAGGCACTGGTGAAGCAGGCATTTACTGATTCCGGACTACAAAGCAGCATGCAATTGAGTTCAGCAAATTCCATCAATGTAGCCCGCCTTCTGCCTCAATCGTTTTATTATGGCTGGGCAGCCGGTCAGCTGATGAAAGAGGGAGTGGAACCCCCGGTTTTCTGTGTGCCCAGCGGTAATTTCGGGAATCTTACAGGAGGTCTCCTGGCGGAACGGATGGGCCTGCCGGTACACCGGTTTATTGCTGCAACCAACCGGAATGCTGTGGTTCCCGTGTTCCTCAACGGCGGGGAGTATCGTCCGGCACCCTCCGTTCAGACCCTCTCCAATGCCATGGATGTTGGCAACCCGAGCAATTTTGTTCGGATCCGGCACCTGTTTGGCATGGATGACCACGAGATCCGTAAACAGATTCGGGGCTATAGCTACTCCGACGCACAAACCCGGTCCGCGATGGAAACCCTGTTCCGGCAGCAGAACTACCTGGCCTGTCCGCATACAGCAGTAGGCCTCCGGGCAGCCGCTGAGTACCAGAAAGAAGAGCAGAACGGCCATCCGGTCGTGACCCTTGCCACGGCGCATCCGGTTAAGTTCAGGGATGTGATAGAACCGGTCACCGGAAAAGAGATACCGGTGCCGGAACGGCTTCAGCAGTGGCTCAACCGGGAAAAAAAATCGATCCCGATCCGAAACAGTTACTCAGATTTTTCCGAACTTCTGCATGAAAGCAGGGAAAGGAACGAAGTATAGATGCGGCAGTAAACTATGAAACACGATTTTGTTTTTTTTGACCTGGATAATACACTTCTCGATCACTCCGCGGCAGAAAAGAGTGCTCACGGTGCTATCCACAGCCTGTTTGAAGAACTCCGGCAGGTAGATACGGATCAATGGCTTGCCACCTATAAAGCGATTAACACCAGGCTCTGGCTCGAGTATCAGAAAGGCGAAACCGATCGGCATACACTCCAGAAAACACGTTTCAGGGAGAGTATGGAGAAGCTCGGGATTGATACCCGGAGAAGTGAGCAGATCGGGAAACGTTATATGGAGGTGTATCGCGATTACTGGGGCTGGATTGAGGGGGCCGAGGAGGCCTTGATGAGAGTGGCTGAACAGTATCCGGTGGGCTTTATTACCAACGGGTTTCTGGAGACCCAGCAACGGAAGATCGATTTTCTGAATCTGAAGCGATTCAGCTCCATCTTTATCATCTCGGAAGAGGTGGGTGTGATGAAACCCCATCCCAAAGTGTTTGATCTGGCCACGGAAAAAGCAGACACATCCCGCAAGCGGATTGTCTATGTGGGGGATTCCTACTCATCGGATATTGTGGGCGGTAGAAATGCAGGCTGGAGCACCGCCTGGTATACCGCTTATACCTCAGTAGTGTCAAGCGGACAAACCGCTGATTTCAGCTTTGACCAATTTCCCGATCTGGTCGGCTATCTGATTCCGGAATCAACCAAATGATCGGAAAATCCTGATTCCGGTCTGACGGGTCGTGCCAGATGCAGAGGGGGTTGCATTATTTTTTTAACGGAAAGTGCATAAGCGGAGTATGCGGCTGATCAACGATTCCGGATCAGCGGAAAGCTGACCCGGGGTTTCTCAGCAGACCGGTTGAACCGGTGTGAATGGGAGGGCACGGAGAAAAAGTCTGCAAAAAGAAAAGAGGATTGCTGTTGATATTTCAATCGGCAACACTACAGATGTTTTCGTACTTTTCATCTGTTCCGTTACAAGCATGAGCGCTTTCAGGCGGGAGCAGCTGAACCGGTTGTAAAGATCATGGGATACTGATCGCCTGAGGCAGTTCGTGCCGTGCCCGGATGAATGATCCGGCATGAGGCACAGACACAACAATCCACTACTTAGCGAACATCATTATGGCAGCCGCATCCCCGAAAGAACCTGAAGTCACACTGGAACTGGTACTCGATCACGGACTCACGGAAGAGGAGTTTGAAATGATTAAATCCTACCTCGGGCGGGTACCCACATTTACCGAACTGGGGGTCTATTCCGTAATGTGGAGTGAACACTGCTCCTACAAGAATTCCATTCTGGAGATCAAAAAACTTCCGCGTAAAGGGGAGCAACTGCTCGTGGAGGCTGGTGAGGAGAATGCAGGTCTGGTGGATATCGGTGACGGACTGGCGTGTGCATTTAAAATTGAAAGTCACAATCACCCTTCCGCCATTGAACCATACCAGGGGGCTGCAACAGGAGTAGGGGGGATTCACCGCGACATTTTCACCATGGGAGCGAGGCCGATTGCTTCACTCAACTCACTGAGATTTGGCTCCATGGAGAATCCCAGGGTTCGCTATCTCCTTGATGGAGTGGTACGGGGTATCTCTGATTACGGCAACTCATTCGGGGTACCTGTAGTTGCCGGGGAGATCTATTTTGATGAATCCTATGAGGGCAATCCTCTGGTCAATGCCATGAGTGTAGGGATTGTGAAGGTAGGTGAAACGGCCTCAGCCATTGCTAAAGGGATCGGGAATCCGGTTCTGATCGTAGGGTCGAGTACGGGACGCGACGGAATTCACGGAGCTACGTTTGCATCTGAAGATATCAGTGAGGCGAGCGAAGCCAAGAGACCGAGTGTGCAGGTGGGCGACCCCTTTACTGAAAAGCTGCTGCTCGAAGCGAGTCTTGAAGCCCTGAAAACCGGCGCTGTAGTCGGAATGCAGGATATGGGTGCGGCCGGGATCGCCTGCTCATCGTCTGAGATGACAGCCAAGGGAGGCGAGGGGATGCGTATGGATCTGGACAAGGTGCCCATGCGGGAAGAGGGGATGACCGCCTACGAACTTCTGCTGAGTGAAAGTCAGGAGCGAATGCTGGTTGTGGCCGAGAAAGGAAGGGAACAGGAGATTATTGATGTTTACGAGAAGTGGGATCTCAATGCCGTGGTGATCGGTGAAGTGGTGGAGGGCGACAAGGTGACCTACTGGAAAGACGGGGAGATTAAGGCGGAGATTCCGGCCGATTCCCTCGTGCTCGGCGGTGGCGCTCCGCGGTATGTGCGGGATGCGGTGAGGCCGGCCTATCTGGATGAGGTGCAAAATTTTGATGAGAGCTCACTCTCTCATCCGGAAAACCACAATGAGATTCTTCTGAAACTGCTCTCATCTCCCAATATTTGCTCCAAACGCTGGGTACATGAGCAGTATGATACCATGGTACGTACCAATACGGTAAATGCGCCCGGAGCAACCAACTCAGGCGTCATCCGTCTCAAGGGCACAAAAAAGGGGTTGGCTGTGAAAACAGACTGTAACGGCCGCTATGTCTATCTCAATCCGCGGAAGGGCGGACAGATAGCTGTCGCTGAGTCGGCCCGGAATGTAGTTTGCAGCGGAGGGAAGCCGGTGGCGATTACCAACTGTCTTAACTTTGGCAATCCCTATAAACCGGAAGTGTACTGGACATTCAAGGAGGCGTTAGGTGGGATGGGAGATGCATGCAGGGCTTTAAACACACCGGTGACCGGTGGTAATGTGAGTTTATACAACGAGAATCCGAAAGGAGCCATTTTCCCAACTCCTGTGATCGGAATGCTGGGTATCGTGGAGGATGTAGAGAAACATACGATGACACCGGGTTTCAAGGAAGAGGGAGATGTGATTTACTATTTGGGTGCGGATCGTAAAGGTTTGGGCGGCTCGGAGTATTTGAAGGCCATCCATGGACTTACTACGGGGGATGCACCGGACATCAACCTCGATTTCGAAGTGAAACTGCAAGATTTTTTACTATCAATGATCAAATCACAGATGATAACAGCGGCCCATGATTTGTCTGACGGCGGCCTGGCTGTTACTCTTGCAGAGATGGCGATATTTTCAGGGTTGGGAGCAGCGCTGTCTGTGAAAGGCCTTGAAGCAGCAACTTATCACGAGACACTCTACAGCGAAGCACAATCCGGAGTGGTGGTGACGGCAAGTCTTCAGAAAAGCAAGGCGTTTGAAGAGTTACTGAATAAGAGCTCAATTCCCTATCAAACCATTGGTGTTGCAGGCGGGAATGAGCTCTTGATTGATTCAGAGATTCATTTGAAGGTTGAGGATCTGAAAAACTCGTATGAAGGCGCTATTTCAGATGCAATGAGTCAGTAAAGAATGAAGGTTAACGACTCCCCGTTTCTCTTGGGGGGAGAGATTGCAGGTATTCGAATAAGCCGCTCAGTTCCTCATCCGTCATGTAGCCGAAAACCGTCCAGGGCATAAATTCAGAGTCCATTTCCGCACCAAGAGGGGTGATACCGTCTCTCATGGTTTTAATAAAATCATCTTTTGAAGCGTAATTTACAAGAGTACCACCCATCGTGATATTGGATGCATCCGGCCAGTTAGGCGGAACACCCGGTATTCTCCCGCCACCGTAGTTATTGCCGTGGCAACCCATGCAGGTAGTGGCCAAATAGGCGCCAAGTTCCCGCGGTGTTCGGTTTTCGACCGGATCGGGTAAAGGAAGTGTGTGATCGATTAATCGTGCAGGGAAAAGGTGTATATCATCGCCGGAGAGGACATACATGAGCCGGAACGGAAATCCGATTTTGGTTTCCGGGAGGTGACTGCTATCAACCGGTTCCATGCTGCGGATGTATGCAATCATTGCAGCCATATCTTTGGAGTCAATGACGTTGTACTCGTGAGAAGGCATGAAAATAACCGATTTCCCATCTTTGCGCACCCCGTGACGAATTGCCCGGATCAGATCTTCATCACTATATTCGCTTCCGATGCCACCCGTTCCTGTGGTTAAATTTGTCGCAGTGAGCACACCCACTACAGGGTCCTTTAAAAAAATATCTCCTCCCAAATTACCACCATGGCAATCAACACACCCTCTTATTGTCGCAACATGCTGTCCCCATGAGAGCATTTCTTCTTCATCTTCAAATAGATAATCGATAGCGGCTACATCGATCTGATAAATTGTATTCTCGTGTTTTTTACTTATCAAAAACAGTATTGTAGCTAAAATAGCTATCATCAAAAGTAACACACCAACTGCCATTCCCATCCATTTAAGAATCTTCATTGGTCTATCCCCTTGTCTTAGAGTTGGTTATGCTAAATATGATACATGTTTAACATTGTACAATTTTAAATTTAAAAATACAAACAGGGGTACTTTTGACTCCTCAGACTACAATTCATCTACGTGGATTTCGATTTCAGACGGCCATATCTCAAAATGTGTTTTGCCAGTAGTCAGGATGGGTACACTACATTCCCTGCCCTGCAGGGGCAAGAACAAAACTATCACTGTAAGTGGGTTGAGATTTTTTACCCTTATTTTTCATCGGCTGACTCCGTAAATTGTATAAACCTATTTCAGGATAAGACCCTTCAAGGGTAAGAAGCTTTGACAGGAGAAGGATACTTTTGCGTTTTGCGTTTTCACTTTTTCACTTCGCTGCGCTTCGCGGGAATCGCTTCGCTCGGTGTCCTTCGCGGTTCTATGATGCGCTCCGAATCATTTTTGCCGGCAATCTAAAGGGAGTCAAATTCCAATAAACCGGGATCTGAACGATCTTTGACCGGATCTGATTTACCTCTTTGAATATGCAAACAACATTGAAAAATCAAATTCAGACATGGAAAACAAAGTAGTACTCATCGTGGGTGGGTCAGGCGGAATAGGCCAGGCTTGTGCCGATCTCTTTTCGAAAGCCGGAGCCAAAGTGGTGCTGGCCGCCCGTAACAAGTCGAAAGCAGAAGCGAAAGCGAAGGAAATCAATGAAAATGGTGGTGACGCCTATGTAATCGGGGTGGATGTAACCGATTTGGGATCTGTATCGGATATGGCGAGGGAGGTGACCGAGAATCTGGGAGAGATTGATATTCTGGTCAATGCGTTTGGCATGGGGATGATCCAGCCATTGCTGGATATCAAGCCGGAACATGCCAAGGAGGTGTTTGATGTAAATGTGTACGGCACATTTCTGGTGACCCAGACCGTAACCCGTTACATGGCTACGGCGAAGAAGGGCACAGTAGTCATGTTTCCGGGTATTCTTGGGAAGGCGGTGATGAGAAATTCATCCGTCTATTCCGCTTCAAAATATGCGGTAACCGGATTTACAAAGGCTCTGGTAGAAGAGAACAAACGGAGTGGAATCAAGTTTTCACTTCTTTACCTGGGCGGCGTAGCCACCGATTTTTGGGAAAATCCAAATATCGATATGAGGGTTCAGAAAGAAAAGATGCTCACAGCAGCTGAAGTGGCCAAGGCTGTTTACTATGCTGCATCCCAGCCGGGACAATCTGTTCTGAATGAGATAGTGATCCAGCCTGAATCGCACCAGATGGTCTGATTTTCAGAGACTCCTCATGTATTCCCACAGCAGGTCGAATTCCTCGTTGGTCAGCTGACCGAAGGCTTGCCATGGCATGTAACGGGCATCAAGATGGCGGCCGTCCGGAGTCAAGCCTTCGCGCATACTCCGGATGAACTCTTCCTTCTCCCAGTCGCCGGCAATGCCGGATGGTGTCAGGTCTCCGGCCACCGGCCACGTGGGAGGGGCACCGGGAACACGTCCTCCTTCAAGCCTGTAACCGTGACAACCTACGCAGGATGTGGCCAGATACCGGCCTTTTTCAAGGCGCGTTTGAAGATTATCCTCAGCGAATTCAACAGGCCTGCGAATCATATTTGCGGGAAACAAGCCCAGCTTACGGTTCACAAAATAGTAGAGCCGCACAGGATAGTTCAGCCTTGTAGCCGGAAGGCGACGATCCACAGGATCCACACTCTGCATATAGGCAATCAGCGATTCAACATCCCGCTTATGTATCACCTGAAATTTATGAGCAGGCATCATAATCACACTTCGACGGTTTGGTTTAACCCCTTCGCGGATGACTCTGACCAAATCTTCCGTGCTGTAGTCCCGGATTGCGCTGCCTTTTCCGGGGGTGAGGTTGGGAGCCGTGATCACGCCTGTCAGGAGTCCCGATTCTACCACTCTTCCCTCCAGATTTACACCATGGCAGTCCACGCATCCGCGCAGCGTATAAACACGGCGGCCATGCTCTATAGCGATACTGTCGGCTGGAATCACTAAATCATACTCTGTGAGGGGATAGATACGCAACCGGTCCGATTCAGTAATCAAAAAAATGACGGTAAAAATCACCGTCAGAATTGCTGCAGGAATGGCAATCAGTTGAACAGGGAAAGAACTCTTTTCAGGATCTGCAGACATGCTTCATTTTAACTACGAAGCCACGGGACATTTTTCGAGGGCTGTTTTATAGCTATTTTTAAGGATGTGAAGGCCCTCATCGATGTGACTTTTTTCTGTTGTTAACGGGGGCCTGAAGCGGATACTGTGAGTTCCGCATCCAAGGATCATGAGCCTGTTGTTCATGCACTCCTTCAAGACAGCGTTTCTTGAATGGGTGTTGGGCAGGTCGATGGCACAAAAAAGCCCCTTGCCCCTGGGGTTACTGATGTATTCATGTTCATCAGCCATTTTCTGCAATTCACTGAGCAGGTATTCACCTGTTATGGCGGCATTCTCCACAAGAAGATCCTCCTCAATCACTTCCAGAATGCGCTGAAAGCGAACCATATCCACCAGGTTTCCGCCCCATGTGGAGTTGATGCGAGAGGAGACATGAAAACAGTTGGTTTCAATTTCATCCACCCGTTTACCCGCCAGAAGTCCG
This sequence comes from Balneolaceae bacterium, assembly GCA_007693745.1. Lineage (GTDB taxonomy): Bacteria > Bacteroidota > Rhodothermia > Balneolales > Balneolaceae > Rhodohalobacter. Next base: position 12,306 of record REDA01000025.1, on the reverse strand, counting down.
CATACCTGCGCTTTCTTTCCAAAGGCGAGGATATCCGGTTCAACATAATACTCATGAGCCCAGAATTTTCCGGTTAGGCCCACGCCGGTCTGCACCTCATCGTAGATAAACAGGGCGTCAAATTCGTAGGAGAGGTCCCGGAGTGCCTGATGAAACTCCGGCCGGAAATGATTGTCGCCCCCCTCACCCTGGATCGGTTCCAATACAATGGCAGCGATGTCATCTTTGTGCGTCTCAAAGTACTGCCGCGCCTGTGTGATCGCCTGCTCTTCTTCGAGAATCACTTTTTGCAGGGTTTCGTCATTTACCGGGAAGCGGATGGCGGGGTTATGGATACGAGGCCAGTCGAATTTGGGGAAATAGCGGATTTTTCCCTCTTCAGTATTAGTCATTGAAAGTGTATATCCGGTGCGTCCGTGAAAAGCTTTGTCGAGATGAAGAATTTTATGGCCCTTTTCGGTACGGTACCCTTTTCTGAAATTCTTTTGAACCTTCCAGTCGAAAGCCACTTTCAATGCATTTGCAACGGCTACTGCACCTCCCGCCACAAAAAAGGCGTAGGGAAGATAACCCGGAATGCCTACACGCGAGAAAGTTTCCACGAAGTCGGCCATCTCCTGTGTGTACACATCCGAATTGGAAGGCTTGTTGATCGCAGCATAACCCAGTTTCTGAACAAATTCCGGATCCCCGGCCAGTCGGTCGTGATTCATCCCCAAAGGATTGGAGGCGAAAAAAGTAAAAAAGTCGAGATAGTCGATATTTTTGGAAGAATCGTGCAGATACAACCCCTTGCTTTTTTTCAGGTCCAGAACCATGTCAAGTCCGTCGGCAAGGATGTGTTTTTTAAGAGTTGAGTGTACGTCAGACGGGGCGGTAAAAAGAGACATAGAGGTAAAATAAAAAGTGTTCGAAGAATTTCCTTTATCTTTTCAGGATAAGAAAGGTTTCCTTTAAATGGTAGAGGAAGATGCGGGTTTGGGCATTTTAGTTTTTAGGAAACCAGCGCAAATGAATCGCAAACGGAAAATCTTATACAAGTTCGTTTTGTTGTGATTCATGGCGGATGAGTAAGGCCGCTAAAAGGCAAAATCACTAAAACTGAAAGGGTATCAAACAATCAGGAAATCCCCTGGTAATAACCCGAAGCCCGAATGTATTACCGGGCATATTCGAGAAATGTTTTCCGGATGATGGATATGCACTCCATCAGTTCGCTTTCAGTCATTACCAGAGGCGGGGCGAATCGGATAATGTTGCCGTGTGTGGGCTTGGCGAGCAGACCGTTCTCTTTGAGTTTGACGCAGAGTTCCCATGCTGTTTCACTCTCGGGTGAGTCGTTAATTACCACAGCATTGAGCAGTCCTTTGCCACGTACTGAATGGATCAGGCTGCATTCCTGGATAAGATCTTCCATCTCTTTCCGGAAAATCAAACCCAGCCGCCGGGCATTCTGGGCCAGTTTCTCCCGTTCAACCACCTCGAGGGCGGCAATGGCCACACGTCCCCCAAGAGGATTCCCGCCGAACGTAGAGCCGTGCTGACCCGGCTTGAGGACGTCCATGACTGCGTGATCGGCCAGTACGGCGGAAACGGGATAGACTCCTCCGGAAAGAGCTTTTCCAAGGATCAGGATGTCGGGTTTTATGTAACTCTCAGGTTGCTGTTCACACCGGCCGGTGCAGCTGCACTCCCCGCATGAAGCGAGGAGGGATCCGGTACGGGCAATTCCTGTCTGAATTTCGTCGCAGAGCAGAAGCACATTGAACCTTCGGCAGATCTCAGCTGCTGCGGCCAGGTAGTGATCATCCGGGACATTCACTCCCGCCTCACCCTGAATCGGTTCCACCAGGAAACCGGCCACATGAGGATCTTCAACCGCACGTTGAAGTGCCTCCGTGTCGTTGTAAGGGATTTTTATAAAGCCCGGGGTATGTGGTCCGAACTGATCCCTGGCCTCCGGGCTGTCCGAAAAAGAGATAATGGTTGTTGTGCGGCCGTGGAAATTTGCACTGCAGACCACAATTTTAGCCTGATTCTCCGGGATCCCTTTGATTTCATAGCCCCATTTACGGGCCAGTTTGATGGCGGTCTCCACACCTTCTGCTCCGGTATTCATCGGTAGTGCGCGTTCGAAACCAAACATACGGCACAATTTCTCTTCAAATTCACCCAGTACGTCGTTATAGAAGGCTCTCGAAGTGAGCGTGAGTGTCTCCCCCTGCGTTTTTAAAGCCTCAATGATATGCGGATGGCAATGCCCCTGATTAACAGCCGAATAGGCAGATAAAAAATCGAAATAGCGGTTTCCCTCGGGATCCCAAAGATAAACGCCCTTGCCACGTGAAAGTACAACGGGCAGCGGGTGATAGTTATGGGCTCCGTACTGTTCTTCCAGTTGAATAGCCTGCAAGCTGCTTATTGACATAGATCTGCTTTAAACTTGAATTGTGTATCAGGATCATGAAAAATACGAAGAACCGGATACAATCGTTTACAATTCGGTGGAAAATCCGGAGCCATTTGAGGGCAGGAAACTGTAATGGGAGAAACAGAACACCAAAATAACTGCAGGAGTGAATTCATTCAAAACAATTGACACGGGGAGATAATCTTCTTATCTTAAAAATCTTATAAACATCGCGGGGTGGAGCAGCTGGTAGCTCGTCGGGCTCATAACCCGAAGGTCGTAGGTTCGAATCCTACCCCCGCCACAATAAAAGCCTGATATGCACATATCGGGCTTTTTTTATTTGAGCTACTCCTTGGGGTATTTATGAATGGCATTAAAATCTGAGTTCGAATGTTGCGAAGCAGTGCTTCGCGGTTCGAATCCTACCCCCGCCACAATAAAAGCCTGATATGCACATATCGGGCTTTTTTTATTTGAGCTACTCCTTGGGGTATTTATGAATGGCATTAAAATCTGAGTTCGAATGTTGCGAAGCAGTGCTTCGCGGTTCGAATCCTACCCCCGCCACAATAAAAGCCTGATATGCACATATCGGGCTTTTTTTATTTGAGCTACTCCTTGGGGTATTTATGAATGGCATTAAAATCTGAGTTCGAATGTTGCGAAGCAGTGCTTCGCGGTTCGAATCCTGCCCCCGCCACTTCTTAAAAGGGGTTAAAGAATTGTAAAAATTAGCTTTAATCCCTTTTTTATTTTGCTATGGTAAAACTGTTGTAAAACAAAGTCGCTGTTTTCTCTCTTTAGAATGTTATTCACTCTGAGGTTGACTGTAAACCAGTGCATCAGGAGTTTCTTTCATCCGTTCTAATGCTCTTTGGTAATCCTTTTTGGTATGTATGGGATGAATCTGCATGATGAGGATCTTTCACTCATCAAATCGGTATTCAAATATCAGATTTCCACTATCCGTTAAGGGCAATTCCACTTTCCCGGTGCTGCCCATCTCTACTTCTGTTTCATTATCCGGATCAAATAGTATCAGTGTACCCGGTAATCTTGTGCTTTGAATTGCCCAGCTCAGTTCAATCGGTCCGCTTAAACCGGTTTGATATGAGAAAAACCAATCTTCGCTCTTGCTGTTCTCACTTCTGAAATCCTTCCAAAAATACTTTGAATCTTTGGTAAAAAAGGCGTGAAGTGATCCCTCAGGTGGAGCAGGTGGCATCTGTTCATCCTGCGATGAAGGGTTGGAATGTTGCCCGTATTGAAGCTGAATGGTTCTTATTCCATCCGATAGTGAGAGTGTAACTGAATACTGCGCTCTCGTATCTTCCGTAGGGGGCGGAGGCGGTTGTGTGTTTTCAAAATCATCTTCAAATTCAGCATCAGCACCACAGGCATTGAAGATCAATATCATAAATAAAAGAGCTGAAAAAGTTTTCATGTGCATCGGATTCGCTGTCATTTAATGAGTGTTATCGGCTGTATGGCGCTGTAACCGCTTGCCTGGAATCGAAGGTAGTAGAGGCCGGATGAGATCCCGCTCCCGTCAAATTGGATGGTATATATCCCGGCTTGCTGTGTTGTCTCCAGCAGGAGCGCAATTCTGCGCCCCGAAATATCAAAGACCTCAATTCGTACAGGACTTTGCTGCGGCAGTTCATAACGAATATTAGTAACAGGATTGAAAGGATTCGGATAGTTGGAGTAGAGTTTGAATGTACTGATGAAATCATCTGCTCTAACCTTTTCCAAAACCAGTGAATCCATCTGATAGGGGATCACCGATTGATTTCCATCCAGCTTTAAATGGATTTCTTCATTGTCTTTGAACCCTGTCAACCTGTAGGAGTCTTCGTTTTGTGTGTGACGGCCGTGAAAGAAGTTTACCGTAACCGGATAGTGCTTCGCTGTGAGATTGATTTTAACAGAAGTCTGGTCAGTAATCGAATATTGATCAGCAGTCCGGATGTCAAGTATAGTGTTAGGCGCCATGGGAGGCATTAAATAGTTGACTAACTCATCCCTCTCCAGTTCATCCTCACTGATCCAGATATTCTGAATAACACCATTGCTGTTAAATTCAAGGCGATGCAACCCTTCAATTGTACTGGAAACGAACGGTTTAGCGGGTACTTTCCCCGTTTGTGATCCGCCGATCTGATATGAAATGGTTCCTGACTGATCCGCGTGGATCCAGAAGCCATTTCCGGATCCAATGGAGGAGGTTACAGGATTGTATGTACTTCCATTGTACTCATAGACAGGTGCACCACTCAAGATGTTTCCAGGATCAAGGATGTCACCTGGTGAAAAAGAATCCGCGAGACCACCAAGTAAATTCCATCCGCTTTTTATCTCTATTTCAGCACTCGTATAACCCGATCCGGCCACCCGGAAAATTTCCTGAGAGTTGTGACGAACCCAAAAACCCCGCCCGGGAGTGAAACGATTTACCCTTGTGTAAACTCCATCAAATGAGACGGACTGATATGGGGTATTGATTCCATTATTTAAAGGTATTGAAATTAACTGCCAGCCATCTCCTACAGTGATCTCTTTTGTATAAAAACTTACCACGTTGGAAAGTGAACTTTCGATATCGTTTTCATAATAGGCACTTACCGCATAAAACATGGTTTCATCCGGGGTATCCTGAAAAACTGTAGTTTCCGAATCAACAACCTCATATAATTCCAACGTATTGGGGCGGGTTGACCTGTAAATGTCATACCCGATAAGGGAGCCGGAACTAATGGGATCCCAGCTCAGATTCACCGTGCCATCACTGTACTCAAGAGTCAGGTTTTCAGGTCTTTTGAAGGACTCTTGCTGAGCCGTAAAGTTTAAATTTGTGATATTTGCATTAACAGGACCGGTTACCACCCTCTGTGCAGGCTCAAATGAATATCCGCTGAGAGAAGGGGTAATCGTGATATTCTCAACTCCGCCGGGCACCCCTGTCATCAAAAATTGTCCCTGAGCGCTGGTCAATGCAGTCCGGGCGAAGCCGCCGCTGGCAGTTACTGTAACCCCTTCCATCGGGCTTGAACCGTCGGTCACCGTACCGGACAAAGTGTACTCCTGAGTAACCTCGGTAAACGTTGCGGTTACGTTCTTGTTTGAATTCATGGTGACAGTCACCGGATTCCCGCTTCCCGAAGCATCTCCGCCCCATACAGTAAATCGCCATCCCTCTGCAGGAGTGGCAGTCAGATTTACTGCAGTTCCGGACGCAAAGGTACCCGCTGAAGGGGTGATGGATCCGCTGCCGGTAACTGAAGTTGTAAGTGAGTACTCTGTAACTGTTTGCGGAGTCCTCCAGTTGCTCACAGCATGCATTACCTCACGCATGCTTCTAGCAATATCAGCCGGAGCGTATTCTCCCTGGTAGGAACCGGTTGGCTGCCCTTGATGTGTTACATCAGGATTCGAAAAATAAAAAACTTCAATATCGTAAATGGGATCGCCGTTTTCATCATCATCAGCTCTCTCGTCGTAGGTCATTACAGAGTGGTAACCATTTCCGTCATTTCCTACCCACCTCCAGCCGGTTGAATATTCAAAGATTCCACCCTCTTCTTCAGCAGCTGAATCTTTTTGATTCCTGCTGTGATTATTTCCCATATTGTGACCCATCTCATGGGCATGAGTGGCTGTATTATGCGCCTGCTGTACTCTGGTAATCGAAAATCCAAAATCATCCGCAGTGGCGATATTACTCGTAGGCATCCACGCGATGCCTCCCGTGTCGTCAGTATCCGAAAATAAAGCAACAAGGTCAGCACCATATTGATCCCGTAATTCGTGTACGCCCGGGATCTCCCCGTCGGTCAGTTTTTCAAGATCATCCCCGGAGTCTCCTGATTCGACAAATTCTACTCGGGCCGAATGAACCAGCCTGAACTCAAGGTCAAGAGCGGAATTGTCTGCCGATGTCTGTGCTATCGCCATGGCCTGATTGATCACATTCTGAATACCGCTCTGATTTGTATTTGCCCAGCTTTCAGCCGCAGGTGTGTAAACCACCAGAACATCAATAACCGCCCGGCCTGTTGAATGGGGCAGTGACAGACTGGCTTCCGTCGGTGAGCCTTCTCTTCTGAAGCGATCAGCAGAATGATCAACCCCGCAAGACAATCGGTCAGTCAGATGCGGGTCGATCTCCAGCAGATAGTGTTGCCCGTTGTCAGCACTGTATGTGATCTCCATAAATGAATGGGAGCTTATGTGATTGATCACACTCAAAAGTTTTCCGCCGGAATAAGAAAGAGTGAACGAATTGACAGGGTCTCCGTTTACAGATCCAAGAAGAGACCAGTCACCGTTATAGTGTTCAATGACCCGACTTACTTCAATGGAGATCAGATTACCGTTCACATCATACATGGTAAATGAATCAGCAACAGAATTACGAAGCTGATGCAGCCTTTCGTCTGATACAGAGATCAGATAACTCTGCCTGACTTCGTTTCGCGTGTTCAGTCTGCTCGTTGCGGTAAGTACATTGCTGTCAGATAGTGTACCTTCTTCAATGATTTCAAAAAGCAGATCGGAATAGTTGCTCTGCCCCGAAACATAACCGGGCAAAAAAATCAAAAGTGTAAGCAGGATTAAAGTGAATCTTCTTTGAATTTTCATATGGAGTGCCAGACGTTTTTCGGTTAGTTCTGTTTTTTTAATCCCGGTTGGGTCGAAGAGGACGCGACCCGGGGAGTACGTCAAGTTCACTCCGGAGGCGTTCAGTAAGTGTGTAATAACCGCTATCTTCACTTTTCCTGACCTCAATAATTTTATTTCGATCTGTTAGGTAAATCTGGCCGGTTAGAATGTTGTCAGATACAGAAAAGATAAAATTTCCCTTGTCCTCGCTGATCGAACCAGTAATGGATTTAATTTGATTACTATCCGTCGAAACTCTGCTGATTGTTACACTCAGGTTCTCATTCTGATAGATATTCAAAGAGAAAAGATTCCCTTCATCTGAAGGGTCAGAGTCTATAAAGGAAGGGGTGATTGTGACCTTTCGGACTCTGGATGAATCTGCACTGCTGGATTCCCAGTGCTGATTTGGTTCGTCATTTTCAGTTATAAAGATAAGTGTAAGTTCAGAATCAGCCATTGTTTCAGAATTGTTTAATGAATCTTCTGATGAAGGGTCTTCACTTTTTTCACTGCAGGATAGAAGCGCCGTAAAGCTGAAGAAACAGAGTAGAATTACAATAGATTCGATTCTGAGCATGAGAAAAAGGAATGAATGTTAATAGTTTGGTGCCGAAGATGAGTAATCACTCATCTTTTTATTTAACCCTGTACATTTGTTTTTGATTATAGTGTATTTTTTTAATATAAAAAACCACATTTCTGATTTTTCTTTTGGGACCCACCACCCCGGAATTTCTCTGAGTGACTGACCGCCACCAGAATAGGTTTGATTATCAATCGGATACATTTCAGGAACGGATACAAACATTGACCGCAATGTTTTACTTTCAGATTACAGATCAATCAATTAGATTGTATCTGACTTGCATTAGAGGGACTGTAAACGAACACGGGTTTAAAAAAAACACGGTTTTTTTGATCGGATCCTCACTTCAACCTCAACCTCAACCTTACCCTCAATCTTATGAACTGCTCAATGTCGCTCAGCCATAAATTTTCTCTGCTTTCCTTATTTTTTCTTACCACCTTTTTGACAGCCACGACCCTCGCTTTCTATCCTGCATCCGGTCAGCCAGACGCAGACAGTTCCCAGGATGAGGGATGGATCTCTATCTGGGACGGCGAAACCCTCGACGGCTGGCGTGCCAGTGAAAACAAGGACTCCTTCTCGGTAGAGGATGGCAAAATTGTAGTGGATGGTCCCCGATCCCATCTCTTTTATGAAGGGCCGGTAGCAAACGGAGGCGATTTTCTGAATTTTGAAATGAAAGCGGAGGTCTATACCTATCCCAAAGCCAATTCCGGGATCTTTTTCCACACCCAATATCAGGAAACAGGATGGCCCCGCATAGGCTACGAAGCTCAGGTGAACGCCACACACGGAGACCCGCGTAAAACCGGCAGCCTCTATGCCGTGCAGGATGTGATGGACATCGCACCGCACAGCGACAACGAGTGGTTTGATTACTATATCAGGGTGGACGGTAAGGAGATTACTTTTAAAATCAACGGGGAAGTGGTCAATCAGTTTACCGAACCCGACGACCGTGAAGGTACCATCCGCCTGAGCCGCGGCACCATTGCCCTTCAGGCACACGATCCGGAGAGCCGTATCTACTACAGAAATATAAAGGTCAGGCTCCTGCCCGATTAAATTTCATTCATGAACCCGTCTGCCACCTCTTTGCGGGTGTGCAGGCAGTGGGTTCTGCTCATGATTGTTAACAGACGCTGCCACAGTTCACACAGGCAGTGAATATTGCCCTTAAACGACGTATTCAAATCTGTTCAGTTGCGGGAGATGACCGCCTTTTACTGAGAAACGATATCGAAACCTGATGCCTGAATCACATACCGGAACGGAGGCTGTAAACGGCCGTATCCGTACACCTCTCCTGCCTTTTATTCTGATTACCAGCCTCTTTTTTATGTGGGGAGTGGCCGGAAATCTGACCGACACTCTTCTCTCCGCATTTCGGCGGATTATGAGTATGTCCGATTTTGAGACCGCCTGGATTCAGGTGGCTTTTTACGGTTCCTATTTCTGCCTTGCCCTGCCTGCCGCCATCTTTATCAAGCGCTTTACCTATCAGGCCGGGGTTCTGTTGGGCCTCGCCCTCTATGTGGCCGGGGCACTGCTTTTCTACCCCGCAAGTATCCTGATGCAGTATGGTTTTTTCCTTCTTGCGCTCTTTATTCTTGCAGGCGGACTCTCCATTCTTGAAACGGCCTCCAATCCCTACATCATTGCCATGGGCGATCCCGATACGGCCACGCGGCGGCTCAACCTGGCGCAGTCGTTTAACCCGATCGGGTCGGTATCGGGAGTACTGCTAAGTAAATTTTTTATTCTTTCTCAACTCGACATCGCCGACGCTGCCGATCGTGCGCTCATGCCTCCGGAACAGCTTACCGCCATTCAACAGGCTGAACTCTCCGCTGTTATGGGACCCTACGTAACCATCGGTTTTCTGCTGCTGCTCTTATGGCTGGCCATTGCCTTCACAAAAATGCCAAAGGGGTCAGCCGAATCCACAAAAATTGATCTTCTCCCCACTCTCAGAAGGCTTTTCGGCAATAAAAACTATGTGTTCGGAGTAGCAACCCAGTTCATCTATGTAGGCGCACAGGTTTGCGTCTGGTCATTCACCATCCGCTATGTAATGACCGAACTGGGTGTGCGTGAAGCAGAAGCATCGAGCTACTATGTGGCAGCCTTGGTTATTTTTGCACTCTTCCGGTTTGTGAATACGTTTCTGATGAAATTTTTCCGTCCGGAAACCCTGCTCGCTTTTTCGGCACTGCTCGCAGCATTTGCAACACTATTCGTCATTACCGGTGGGGGAATGGCCGGAGTGATCGCACTCATCTCTGTCTCTGGTTTTATGTCGCTGATGTTTCCCACAATCTTCGGGCTTGCTTCAAAAGGCCTGGGTCAGGATACCAAGATCGGCAGTTCCGGCCTGGTGATGGCGTTGGGAGGCGGAGCCGTTCTGCCACCACTGCAGGGAATCTTGTCTGATATCAGCGGAAGTATCGGGATCTCTTTCTGGATTCCGCTTGTCTGCTTTCTGCTAATCGCACTCTACGGCCTGATGAGCCGCAAGCAGAGCGCTTCCGCAATCCAGCTTGAAGCCCGCGCATAATCGCCTTACCTTAAGGCACATTATAATTTTTGACATCAACTGGCAGGGTCCCGGCCTGTTTCCGTGAAGCAGGCCCTCATAACCTTATTCATCGCCCGGACCCCAACATGGCAGCTATGCATCCCGTAGACCTGACCATCTTTATTATCTACATTGCCGGCCTCCTCGCTTTCGGCTATTTCTTTTTCCGGAAAAATGAATCGGGAGATGATTACTACGTTGGAGGCCGAAACATGAAAAGTCACCACGTAGGACTCTCTGTGGTGGCTACTGATGTGGGGGGAGGCTTCTCAATCGGACTCGGCGGACTCGGTTTTGTGATGGGATTATCCGGCTCCTGGATGCTGTTCACCGGTCTCATTGGCGCATGGCTTGCTGCCGTCTTTCTGATTCCGAAAGTAAAAGGAAACCGTGCATTTGACAAAGCCTACACCTTTCCGCAGCTGTTTCAGCACTACTATTCTGCAAATGTTGCCCTGGTTGCCGCCATCATCTCTGCCATCGGTTACGCAGGATTCACCAGCTCTCAGATGCTGGCCGGCGCAAAACTTGCCAGTGGCACATTTGTCGGACTGGATGAAACCAGCGCTCTCTGGCTGATGGGGATTGTGGCCATTGTTTACACGGTTCTCGGCGGACTCAAAGCTGTGATCTACACGGATACTGTACAGTGGGCACTTCTGATGATCGGACTGATTTTTGTAGGATTACCGATTTCCTTTTTTGAAATCGGAGGTATGGATGCTATCCGCTCTTCACTCCCACCGGAAATGCTGACCCTCACCAATGTCTCCTGGCAGGACCTGCTCTACTGGGCCGTGACCATTATCCCCATCTGGTTTGTGGGCATGACACTCTACCAGAGGATCTACGCCTGTAAAGATGAACAAACAGCCAAACGGGCCTGGTATCTGGCCGGTCTCTTTGAGTGGCCGGTGATGGCATTTCTTGGTGTACTTCTGGGGCTGTTTGCCAGAGTGGCTGCAGAACAGGGAATGTTCGCTTTTCTCGGTGCGGCTGATATTTCTGAAACAGATCCCGAAACAGGTCTCCCCATGCTGCTTAGAACCGTACTCCCGGTCGGATTGCTGGGCATTATGATGGCAGCCTATTTTTCAGCGATCCTCTCAACGGCCGACAGCTGCCTGATGGCCTCCTCCGGTAACGTGGTTTCTGATATTATCGGCAGATTTCTGCCCTTTTCTGAAGATAGCCGGAAGTTTGTGCGACTCTCGCAGATGATTACACTGATCATCGGCTTTGCTGCACTCATTCTGGCAACGTCAATGAGTAACGTCCTGGATCTGATGCTCGACTCCTACGCTTTTATGGTAACCGGACTATTTGTGCCGGTGATCGGCGCCCTCTACTGGAAAGGAAGTACTCCCGCGGGCGCGATGACTGCTATGCTGCTGGGTGGCAGTACAACCCTTTTTCTGCGGTATTCCGATGTGCTGATTCCGTGGCAGCTGGATCCAAGCCTCTTTGGTATGACCGCATCAGCCTTGTCATTTGTTTTGGTAAGTTATTTCACAACAAAACGTTAAAGTATATGAATATTCACTACACACTCATCCATAACGACAGAGATGAAACCCCTGTTTTTAACAGAGAGGAGGTTGCTGATTTTCTGTACAGGTCCCTGCAACAGTACGGGGACGAAAAAGAATCCATTTTGAAATGTATCGCCTATGCCTACGGTGACGGAACCGGTCAGGATGGATTTGTGATGCTGGCTCATGATGAGAAGAACATTGTGGGGGCGGTCATTATCAACGATACCAACATGGGTGGTTATATACCGGAACATATTCTTGTCTATATTGCAGTAGATCCCAAAACCCGCGGGATGGGTGTGGGTAAAGAACTGATGCGACGGGTGATTGAAGTGGCCGAAGGCGATATCGCCCTTCACGTCGAACCCGATAACCCGGCCCGCCAGCTGTACGAAAAGTTCGGGTTTACGAATAAATATCTGGAAATGAGAAGGAGAAAAAGTGAAAAGTGATTCGGAGCGCAGCGTAGAACCGCGAAGCGCACCGAGCGAAGCGATTCCCGCGAAGCGCACCGAGCGAAGCGATT
>REDA01000081.1 GCA_007693745.1 Balneolaceae bacterium | reverse complement strand
GGAAAGAAACTGTCGATAATACCTACGGAATCATTTGGATCAACCGCTGCAATTAGCTGATTCCCCGTAGCCTGGATGGCCTGTAAATGACGGGGAGCTATATATCCGGCAAGCCCTGTAAGTGCAAAGTATTTCAAAATGAATCGATTCTTAAATTGGAAATTAGATTAAGATGACAGAATTCTTCCTTTAACTGTTTGATATATTTTTACTGTAAATACCCAAAATACACCAAGCGTAAAACCTAAAAATATGAATCCTAACAAGAAAAGGGGTGACAGGGCAACCCGGCTGTTTGGAAGCAATGGCTTCTGAAACAGAATAAAAACAGGAGTATCTTCCTGTACTCTCATCCTTGCATCTTCAACTTTGATCAGTGCACTTCCATAGACACTGGATAAGCGATCTCGTTCCGCAATCAACCTGTCTAACTCGATAGTCGCTAAAGCAGTAAGATTTCCAGGATTTGCATCTACATAATTGGCGACATCAAGGCTTGCCTGATTAAGACGCTCATGTGCTTCTTTGGATAATGTTAAGGCAAAATCGAGGTTTCTTTTAGCTTTTTCTATTCGCTGCTCAATCAGATACTCCTGAATTTTCTCAATAAAAATCGCATTGGCTTCAGCGGCTGCAACCGGATCTGGTAATCTAAATGTGGCCTTTATCAGTGACCCCTCCGATTCAGTGTTTATTCGGCTGCCTATCAGTTGAAGAATATTTAAGGTATGAGGTGTAACCTCCAATATTCTGGTTTCGGTGGTTTCAACCCCGACATTTGAATGCTCCAATGTGAATTGCGAGGATGAATCGCCCGTCCTGAATAAACTGCCAATCTGCCTGAAAAACCGATGAATTTTTTGATAGAGAGTAACAGGCAGCAGCACTGTATAATCTCTTATGAAACCGTAAACAGTGCCACGAAAAGGACTCTCATAATAATGATCAAAATAGTAATAGAGACTCATCGTGGTATCATGTCTGGCAAACCTCACCTCCTGATGCAAAAGCAACATCTGAAAATCAATACTCTCAATGATTTCCGGCAGTGTTGCTGAAATACCGCCCCCTAAAGAGCTTCCCTGCTGCCCTCCCAGCGCGCCAAATTGTTGGAAAAGGCGCAACTGGGATCCTGTCATTTCCTGTTCATCTTTTACCAATATCGCTTCAGAGATATATTCTTCCGGTTCCGTGTTGAAATGAAAAACTCCAAGCAGAAAGAATAGAATTGTTATAATCCCAATCGTTTTTTTCGAATTCCAGAGAAGAACAACCATTTCGATCAGGTCAATTGTATCTTCTTCATCAGAACGATCCGCATATTGAACCGGCACATACTGAACTTCCTGTTCCGGTTTTTCGATGTGAGAATTTTGAGTTTCTTCTTCTTTCATTAAATCTGTTACCGTGTGTTATCTTTTTTAATCACCGAGCCGGTCAATGAGCGTCAAAATCAACAATGCCGTGGTGGTTGCACTGGATGTGAGTGAAATAATTTCTCCCGGTGTGAGACCCATACCGGGCAGTTTCTCCGGAATCACGATCTGAGCACCGGGCTCAATGGAAGGGTTTGACTTGATCAAACCAAACAGGTAACTCTTTCGGCGGTCCACATCTCCATTGGCATACACCACATAGGCACGGTTCTTTCTGGCCTGTTCCGAAAACCCGCCCGCCCGGCTTATATAATAACTAAATCCCTGTCCTTCAATGTACCTTACCTCAACATCTTGCATCACAGCACCCAGTATTGCGACTGTCTGTACTTTTTCGGGTACCCGGATTACATCACCGTCTCTCACAAAGAGATCTTCAGAAATCCCCGGCCTTCTGAGTATCTGTTCCAGATCCAGACCGATTCTGCGTACTTCTTCATCTTCCGAGCCCCTTTCCTGGCTTGTGGCTTCGAGCCTGTTCATCTGATTAAGAGAAACCCTCTGCTCCGGTGTTGTTCTCTCACTTTCTCCACGGCTTCGGTTTACTTCTGCTGGACGGCTTGAAGACTCTCTGCGGTTCGCCTGCTGTTGCCTTGAGTCATCATCATTCAAACTTCCAAATTGACCAAACTGAAATGGCATGATCACATTTAACTCTGCAGCTTCCCGGTCAAAAGCCGAGAGTTTTCTGGTTAGCCTGGAACCCGGCAGATAGGCTTCGCTGGTCACCCCACCTGCTCTTCGGATGATATCTGATATTCTCTCATTCCGGCTGCTGATCGTGTATGTTCCGGGATAAAGCACTTCCCCTTCAATAGTCACTGTAATCTGCTCCCTGAAATCAGGCCTGCGGAAAACCTGTACTCTGTCGAAGGGTTGAAGTTCAAACCGCGCACCATCTTCACTGATACTCAGGTTCCGGTCCACAGAAAAGGTAAACACCTCTGCAGTGATGTTGGATCGTCCCGTGGTTTCGCCTTCGAAGCTTGCTCTGCGTGAAACCTCAATTCTTGATTCAGAAGCACCATCACGAAATCCATCTGCTTTCAGGATGAGATCCTCCAGCGTCATATGTTCGCGAAATGCATAGGTTCCACTGTTTCGTATCGCTCCATTAATCTCTACCGTCTCACGGTCGGTCAGGTTGTGAATACTTCGAATCCATACCACATCATCTGCCCGAAGCACAATATTGTACTGTGCAGGGTTTTCAAGCAGTGCGGCCACATCAAAGGAGATCTGCTCCAGTGTAAAATCTGTTCTGAGCCTGTTTACCAGCCCTCTTGTGATCAATGCATCGGGTCTGAGTCCCCCTGCATCTTCGATAAGATCCAGCAAGGTCATTCCTGCACGCATCTCATAATCTCCGCTCCTCCAAACCGCCCCCCTCACCGAAACACGATTGATGAAACGATCCAGCAATTCTTCGATAAAAATTACATCTCCATTCTGAATCAAAGTCTGCTCATACTCATCTGCTCCAACTGTTAAAATTCTTCGCTCTGTAGCAGTATTTCGATGAATTCGCACCTGGCCTGCATGAGCATTTTCAGAAAATCCGCCTGCAAAATGCAAAAGGTCTGCAAGTGTTTCACCTTCTACTGTCTCAAAAAACATATCACCCCGCCTCGCTTCACCGACCACTTCAACCCGGTTTTGATATGGCATAATGTGTAATACGTCTCCATCTCTGAGGCTCAGATTACCGCTTTGGATCCCTTCTACTAAAAAATCATATAAATCCGTTTCAGAGGCTACCTGATTGTCCCGGATAAGGCGAATTTTACGGAAAGAACCTCCTTTCGCAGGGCCGCCTGCTCTGTAAAGAGCATTGAATACAGTGGATCCGGATGACATTGTATAACTTCCCGGATTCACGACATCACCGGTAATCGCAATCTGGATGGAACGAATCTGGTTTAGGGTTACCCGTGCAAAGGTAGTCTGTTCTCCATCTCCCGCTCTCATTCCTGCAAATTGCTGCCTTAATTTAACACGGATAAGCTCTTCAGCATCCTGCAGAGTCTGCCCGCTCAGCATTAAAGGCCCTAAATTATTAAAAAAAACAGTTCCCTCCGCATCAAGTGTAAGCCCGATGGAAGCCGTCTGGTCGCCCCATACAGTGACACTGAGCTGATCCCCAGGCCCTAATATATAGGTAGTGGGAGTTGGTATGTTCTGAGGCGGAGTCAATTCGCCAATCTCCGTATGAAATACGGATGTACCGAATGTTCGTCTCATTCGGTCTGATTCCTGATCCAGTTTTTCGATGTCCGAACGTTCCATATCAGCCATTGCTGTATCTGCCCTGCTCTCTTCAAATGATTCTGAATCCGTCGTTTCTTCACGAGATCCTCTCTGCATCCCAATAATCCGCTCCCTCAGTATTGCGGCCTCCGAAGCGGGTAATCCCCTTAATTGTGCTACCTGGAGTGCCTGGTTGATCGTAACACCCTGTGCCTGCGCCCTGCCTACAAAACGCTGCAACTCTGCTTCCGTTACTTCTGAGGCTCTCACATCGGAAAGATTGGAAGCGGTCAAGCTGCCTTGTGCAATGAGTTCACTGCTGGCTGTAACCGATACCAGAAGTGCGAAAAGGAGATATAAAAAAAAGCTTTTTGGAATCATGAATGGGTTCATCTTATGTAGTGGGACGTAGAGTAAAAAATAGGTTTAAATGCTTAAGAGGAATAAGATACAATTTTTCAGCAAATCCATAAGAAAAAAGGGCGGTTTATTTCTTTAGTTCTATTCACTCCTGTGCAAATAGAAGAACGTTCGGTACCGGAACCAGATTTTCTTCTTCAGGACTCAAAACCAACGATCTTATCTTCCGGCTTATCTCTTCTTCTACTTTTGTAGTGAGTGCCGCCAGATAATTCCGGTCTATTTCATCGGCAATAATTACCAAGTCGATAATCTGACTGTTAAGACCATTTGAAAGCTCCCCGGTCAGATAGACTTTTTGAATTTTCCCCAGTTTTTTTACGATTTGATCCAATACCTGATCCAGGCCAAAGTGCTTCATTGCCATCTGCTGAAATTCAGTAAAAAGAGGATAGTCCAGATTTGCCTTATAATATTTTCGGTTTCCGTCTCTGTAGGAAACCACTACTCCGGCCTTTTCAAAGCGATTCAATTCTACCCTGATAGCATTGTTGGTCTCCTTAAAATCCCTGCCCAACTCTCTTAAATAAGACTCCACCTCCGGATTCAAAAAGAAGCGAAGCAGTAGTTTAATCCGTGTTTTATTGGAGATAAGTGTTTCGAGCATGAAAATAGATGGGGAAGGGTTGAGGGGTTGAGTGTCGTTTAGGCTTGCTTTGCAAGCTTGTCGTTTAGTGACGTTTAACGTTTAGCTCTTATTTTATAAATATCTAAACGAGCCTAAACGAAAAAAGACGCACAGCGTCTCTAAACGCCTAAACCTGTAAACTTCTCAACCTCTCAACCAAAAAAACACAGCTCCGCCCTTCTCAGTCACATCAACATTGTAACTAACTGGGAATTCAATGGTGCAAAATTGAGTAAACAAATTACTCATTTAGGATGCTTTTCAAAAATAAATTTTCCGCTGCTGCACTTTTTTCAAAGTGTCTGAAGATTTACCATTTTCTGGAAAAGATCCCTCTTATCCAGCAATTCCCGGTATGTACCCTCCTCTGCCACTCTTCCTTCATCCAAAACATAGATCTTGTCTGCATTCCGGATTGTAGAGAGCCTGTGGGCTATAATCACCACCGTAGTTTTGCCTTTTAAAGCATCAATACTCTCTTTTATAAATCTCTCAGACTCAGAATCGAGTGCACTTGTCGCCTCATCCAGAATGAGAAAACGGGGCTGTTTGAAGAGCTCCCTTGCAATGAAGAGGCGCTGTTTTTGCCCGCCCGAAAGCCGCACACCCCTGTCACCCACCATCGTATGGTATCCTTCCGGTAACTTGTCGATAAATTCGTGGGCGAATGCCTGTTTAGCAGCCTCTTCTATCCGTTTCATCAGATCCGGGTCACTGGCTGGGTCTCCCTGCCACATGCAGATATTGTTGGCGATCGTCTCATCAAATACCACAGTATCCTGCGATACATACCCTATCTGACCCCGCCAGCTTTCCGGTGTAATGTTTTTTGTTGGAACCCCGTCGATGGTCAACTCTCCTTCATCGGGGCTAAGCAGCAGGCAGAGAAGATCCACAAGAGTGGTTTTCCCTGCTCCCGACTCCCCAACAAATGCGATCGTGGAGTTGGCAGGAATGGCCAGGTTCAGATTGCGCAGTACAGGCCCGTCTTCTTCCCTGTAGGAGAAAGAAACCCCTTTCAGGGTGACTTCCTTTTCGAAGGGTGGCAACAAGTGCCCCCCGGAATTTTCCTGCGCTCCATCCATCGCTTCATACTCAGCTTCTACGATCTCCAGCCCCCCTACACTCGCGAGTGTCTGCTGCCAGCTGCCCTGAATCTTAATGATGTGACTCACCGCACGGTTGATCAGGATCAGTGACACGAGAATCGGTGCCAGCGGATACTCGAGCCACACCACCTGTAT
Organism: Balneolaceae bacterium; assembly: GCA_007693745.1. Lineage (GTDB taxonomy): Bacteria > Bacteroidota > Rhodothermia > Balneolales > Balneolaceae > Rhodohalobacter. Next base: position 2,692 of record REDA01000081.1, on the reverse strand, counting down.
GATAATGATGGTGAGCAACACAAAGACGGATACCGGCTCCCGCACAGACTGCGTAAATGCATCTGCAAGTCCTGTATTCCTTGTATAACCTGTAAGCTTGTATATACTTCGGGTAACACTCTCCCGAACCACCCTGAACTGTGCTGTTGCCGAAATGTATTTAAACGACTGAAGCGTTTGTACTATAATTTTATTGAGGTTACCGAGCTCCTGCGACTGCTTGCGGGATAGTTTTTTCACATAACGGTTTAACCCTGTAAAGAGGAACAGAATGAAAATACCGGCAACAGCTGCCATGGTAGCGAATTCCCAGGAGATGAGAAAGGCAAAGGTGAGATAGGCAATGGTGACAATAATCTCGGAAAGAAACATACTGAAATTGAGAAACGCCCGGATCAGCTTATTCACCTGAGAAACGATTACATTGACAAAATGACCGGTATTTCGTTTTGTGTAGAAGCGGTAATCCATGGTACTGTAGAGCTGAAATAACTGCCCTTTGATTTCTCTCTGCAGATTCGCCGCAAGCACGGTTTTATACCCCTCTTCACTGAATTTAATCACTCCCTTTAACAGAAAAACGGTGCCTATAAATAGGAGCACACCGGTAATGGATCCTCCTATGCCGAGAGCATTGAGTATCTGCTGCATCAGCTGTGTTATGGCTGAATCCTCCGCTGCCATTTCGGAATCAAACAGCTCGATCAGGGGCAGCAGAAGGGCAATACCCAGCGCTTCCGTGGCTGCGGCAAGAGCTGCGAGAATAAAGACAATATAGATACGGCCGCCAATGCGCTTTTTAAAAACCGAAAAGTAGTAACTGATTTCTTTAAAAACTGATAGCATGGATTGGATCGGTTTTGATCTGCCTTTTCTCAATCTGCCAAGGTAAGGTTCTTGGAGAAGAAATGTATCGGTTTTTTGTGATTAAAGTCCGATTTACCCAGATGTGAAAGTATCCGTTTCAGAGTCGTTATGCCCCTTGTTCCTCTTAATTCTCTGCTTAAAGTTTTGAGGTTTATCCGCTATATTCAGCATACCATTATTTTTTGTCAATTTCAGCATATATGCGCTTACTCCAATTTCTGCTTTTTGGTATGTTATTGCTACCGGCATCTCTGAGTTCCCAAACTCTGCCTGTGGGATCCCTGCCGGATCAGCAGATGAGATTACAGGCTCTTTTAAGTGACTCTTCTTCTTTTTCAGTAGTCAACAGGCCTTTTTCTTTTTCCGAGTATAACGCTGTTCTCAATAACAGCCACCCCGATGGCTGGTGGAACCGGAATTATGCCCCGCGTCCGCTGCTCTCCTTTGGTGACACCGAAGCCGGACTGCTGCCCGTCTCAACTCTTTTTACACTGAACAGCCGCCACCCTCTGAGCGAAAATAATGGGGCTGCCTGGTATGGAAGGGGCTGGAACCGCGAGTTTAGCGGAGGTTTTTTTGCCCGGGGTTCTTTTTTTTCACTTTCCGTACAGCCGCATCTTGTGATTCATGAGAACCGGGATTTTCCTGCGCCGGGATTTGTGCTGAGCCGTAGCGGACCGGGCTTTTTCCAAACAGAGGAATATGCCGCTGAAGTAGATCTGCCCTACCGCTTTGGCCCTGATCCCTTTACGGTTCTGGATCCCGGTCACTCCTCAGCCAGACTTTTCTACAGAGCAATGGAGACCGGCTTAAGTACCGAGCCGCTCTGGTGGGGTCCTGCTGTAAAATACCCGCTGATGATGAGCAATAACGCTCCGGGAATCTCCCATTTCTTTTTGGGAACCCGACACCCTGCACCTGTTCCTCTGATCGGCCACATCTCTTTCCGGTGGATACTTGGATACCCGCAGGATTCGGATTATTATATTGGATTCAATCAGAAAGACAGACGGTTTATGAATGGAGCCAATGTCGCCTGGAACCCTTCTTTTATCCCGGAATTATCGCTTGGGGTTACCCGTATGTTTCACGTTTATGAAGTGGATGGCTTCTCTCTGTCTAACGCTGCGCTGATTTTGGGACCTGTTCGGAAAGTGAGGCTGATTCGTCTTGAAGGCAGTGATGAGGAGAGGCAGGAGCGTAATCAGATGATTTCTGCCTATGCTCACCTGAGGCTGCCGGGCGCCCGAGCTGAAATCTACGGCGAATTTTTCAGGGAAGACCACAGTTTTGATCTCCGGGATTTTCTCCAGCAGCCACACCACAACAGCGGTTACGCTATAGGCCTGCAGAAGATTATGAGTGGCCCGGGAGCCGATTTTTATAATCTGAATGTTGAGTTTACGAATCTGACTACCTCACAGCTGCAACAGGTGAGGCCTCAGGCTTATTTTTATTCCCACTCCCGGATACAGCAGGGACATACAAACCGTGGACAGGTACTGGGTGCTGCCATCGGCCCCGGTTCGAACAGCCAGTATGTTGAACTGCAGGCGTACAGGGAGAGATTAAGGGTTGGCTTGTTTTTGCAGCGGGTTGTGAACAATGATAACTTCCATTTTTTAAAGGGTTCCGCAAGACTATCTCCTCACCGTGAGTTCGGTGATTTCTACAGACACCGTGTGGATCTCAATAGCGGTTTTTCTGTTTTAATGGTTTATGACTCCCTGGTGTTTACCGGAAAACTCGTCTGGAACCGTGCGTACAATTACGGGCGTTATGATCTGGCTGATTATGAGGGTTCCAATGTTACAAATTATGAACG
>REDA01000078.1 GCA_007693745.1 Balneolaceae bacterium | reverse complement strand
GCCTGAAGGCACTTGTGTTTTTCCTTCGATTCACAGGGCGGTTTTGGTTTCTGGTTCCAGGTTTCTTGTTTCTTGTGGGGTTGAATCAGGGTTCTTTCTTGTTACTTTTGCCTTGATGCAAAAGTAACCAAAAGATCAAGCCTGTGAACACTCTGCCGGGTCGTTCCGGGAGCATCCGCTGCACCCATTTAAGGTCCATAGCAGGCAGCCCCAGCACTGCGGACGAGCCGGTAGAAATGGGCGCGGACGCGGCTGCTCCCTCCACTCAAGGCACCCGCCAGACTGTTCGAGGGCGCTTTTGGTTTCTGGTTTCTTGTTGCTTGTTTCTGGCTGGGATAATCCTAAAGTATCGGGGTCACTTGACCGAAGGTTGGGGGTGTATCAATGTTGCCCTTGCTGGTATAGGGATATGAAATCAAAATTTTTAGGGATGTTGCACTTTCAGCGCAAGGGAGACTATGGATCCATCCGGTTCCTATTGATGCTGCCCTTTCAGGGCAGGGGTGTAGTGTAGCATTCCGATTCTATTGATGCAGCCCCGTTGGGGCAGAGAGATGTCTCGACTTCATTCGTCGCCGGGCTCCTCATTGCGCCCGAGATGCCGGGCAACCCTCAACCTTATCCTTAACCTCAGACACCCCGGCCTTGAATGGTTGGCGGTTTAAGAGAGCGGATGCGCACGATAAGCACAAATGAATACCGTATCTATTGATGATACCCCTTCAGGGCAAAGTAAAACTGTATCAATCAGTATCCAAACTAACCGACCTTAAACCCTGTAGCACGTGCGTTGAATATTCAGGGGGTTACCAGTAGAACAAGCATCCCATCCGCCCTTGAATAGTCTGGCGGGTGAATTTAGTGGAGGGAGCAGCCGCGGCCGCAGCCATTTCTACCGTACCTATTGATGTCGCCCCGTTGGGGCAATAGAATAAGAGGGACAATCTCACTTCAACAACCCTCCCGGCCTTGAACCGTGGGGCGGGTGCTTTGAGTGTTCAGGCGGAACGCGGCCGCGCCCATTTCTACCGGCTCTTCCTGCGTGCTGGGGCTGCTCGTTATGGACCTTAAATGGGTGCAGCGTTCCGCCTGAACACGGCCCGCCACGCGGTTCACAGCCTTGATCTTTTGCTTACTTTTGCATCAAGGCAAAAGTAAGAAGGAAAGAATCTCTATCACTCACTCCCCCCCCACCATCAAACCAAACCCCACAAGAACAATATCAATCCGATTCCGTTAATGCTACCACGTTATGACAAAAGATATCCCCCAGGAAATCAAAAAATCCCTATCTTTACCGATTAAAAATTAAAGCGGATTCATTTGAAATTTCTTGAACCTTACATCCAGTTGATCGAGAGCGGATTAGGCGATCTCGATCTCCCGGCAAAACCTGCAACCCTCTACGAACCCCAGCGATACACCCTGAGCGGAAAAGCGAAGCGAATCCGTCCGGTTCTGGTACTGATTGGCTGCGGTCTCACAGGGAATGATCCACGGAAAGCCATTCCTGCAGCCCTTGCAGTGGAACTGCTTCACAATTTTACCCTGATCCACGACGATATCATGGATGATGCCGACAGCCGTCGCGGCAGGCCGTCGGTGCATGTGAAATGGGATCTCGCCACTGCGATCCTCTCCGGCGACAGCATGTTTGTTCAGGCTTACCGGCAGCTGCACCGCCTCGATCCGTCAGCTGACTTCCGGAAGATACATCATCTATTCACAGAAGGTATCAACCAGGTGTGCGAGGGACAGGCTCTGGACATGGAATTCGAGACGAGGAGCGATGTTACTGCAGACGAATATCTTGGGATGATAGCGGGTAAAACAGGGGCACTGATCTCTGCGTCACTTCAGATGGGTGCCGCAGTGGGAGGTGCCGGAGAAGAACAGCTCAATCAGCTCAGTCTGGCAGGGGAGTCCCTCGGGCTGGCATTTCAGATACAGGATGACCTGCTGGATGTGATTGCCAACCCGGAGAAATTCGGAAAAAAGCAGGGAGGGGATATCTGTGAGGGGAAGAAAACAATTTTGATGCTTACTACGTTGGAACGGTGTAAGGCTGATGAGCGGCAGCGTATTATGGCAGCCATTGCCGGAAAACCGCTCAGTGATGAGCTTGTTGAGTGGATCACACTTCTGTACCATCAATACGGGGCAATTGAATCGGCACGGGAGATGATGGGCAGCTATTATGCGAAAGCAGAAAAAGCGGTAAAGACATTTGATGATTCCACATATAAAGAAGATCTTACTAAACTTATTCATTTTCTAAAAAACCGGGAGTATTAAGATGCTGAAACGTTTATTATTCATGATCGCCGCACTAACTTTTATGGCTTCCTGCCAGAGCAAGGAGCTGATTCGACCGGGCGATACTCTTGAGATTGCCTATGACAAGGCGCTCAATCAGTTCAATAATGAGAATTACAGTGATGCAGCCCGCGCCTTTGAAACGGTGATTTCAATCGGACGGGGAACTGATATTGGTCAGGACGCCCAGTTTTTTCTTGCTGAAAGTCATTTCCGCAATCGGAGTTATCTCATTGCAGCTTCTGAATTCAGCCGCTATGTGCAGTTTCACTCCAACTCGCCCCGGCGGCAGGAGGCCGAATTCAAAGAGGCGATCAGCTATTATCATATGAGTCCACGGTACCGACTCGATCAGTCCAATACGCTCACCGCCATAGAAAAATTCAGACTGTACAATGTGAGGTATCCCAATTCCGAGCGTGCCGGTGAAGTGGCAGAATATATCGGAGAGTTGCGAACCAAGCTGGCACAAAGAGATTTCAGTGCTGCCGAATTTTACATGAGAACCACCCGGTACAATTCCGCTGCGATCTATTTTGGATTAGTGCTCGATCAGTACCCCGAAACCCACTGGGCAGAACGGGCAGTGATGCGTCAGATGGAGGCCTATATTCTATTTGCTGAGAACAGTGTTCAGGCGCGGCAGGAAGAGCGATTCCGCAAGGCACTCGACAGCTACAGTACCTATCTCCAGCTCTTTCCCCAGGGTGAAAGCAGAAGCAGGGTAGAAGAACTGTATGACCGCGCCAACCGCGGGCTCAACACAGCCCTCCGGCGAAGTGAAGTGGCGGAGGGGTAGGGGTACTTGAGGTTTGCATCGATAAAATATCGGTTTCCACTATATAGTAAGAACAAAAAGTTGGATTCGGTAAAATTTTAGCGATGTTTGTTTTTGCTTGAAAAGAGATAAACAGATGATTTTTAAATCCATTCTCTCAAAAAAACCATCAGAATGAAACAAAGTTATTTTAAGGAAAGAAATAAATGTCCGGGTTGCCATTCAGAATCATATAAGGAGATCTATGAATCATCCTATACAGAAACTCCAATAAAAGATTATCTGATCGATTTTTATGACCCACAAGGAGGAGTTGAATTCGAGTATTTAGAAGGTGAAAAATACTCTCTAGGTGAATGCAGTTTCTGCGGAATGATTTTCCAAAAATTTATTCCTGGGGATGAGTTAATGAAAAGGCTTTATGAAGTTTGGATCGATCCTGAGTTGGCAAGAATGGATGAAAACAGATCTCATGATTTTGATTTCTATTCTGATTATGCTTTAGAGTTATTACAGATTCTATCTCATTTCAAAAATAATCCAGATGAGATTGAGGTATTTGATTTCGGAATGGGATGGTCGAAATGGTTATTTATGGCCAGGGCATTTGGTTGTGTTCCATATGGTTCTGAGCTTTCCAAAGAGAGAATTGACTATGCAAAATCAAATGGGATAAACGTGCTGAGTTGGGATCAGATTCCGGATTATTCTTTTGACTTTATTAACACAGAACAAGTTTTTGAGCACATATCTGATCCTTTAGAAACCTTACAGTACTTAAAGCAGTCATTAAAGCCGGGTGGCTTTTTGAAAGTAAGCGTTCCGCCCTCAGGTGATATAGATGCAAGGCTCAGGATAATGAACTGGCAAGCAAAGAAGGGAACCAGGAAATCACTTAACGCCGTAGCACCGCTTGAGCATATAAATTGTTTCAAAAGAGATTCAATTATAGAAATGGGAAAAATAGCAGGACTTAAAGAAGTGCATTTTTCCTTGAAAAGTCAGTATAAATATTATTTTGGATGGGCCTTGAATAAAAAATCAATTATTAAAATGCTGAGACCAATCTTCCGGAATGTACTTAAAAGAGAAAATTATGTATTGTTTTCCAACCAATAGTGTATTTGTGTTAAGATTTATAAGAAGGAATAATTCAAAAAAGTTGATTTTTGAAATGTATATGAATATTTAGTTGTAAAGTGAACGATCAAAAAAACAAAGCAGATCAAAACAGGATCTGGAGAGCTTTTTATACCCGCCCGAGGCATGAAAAGAAGGCGGCGGACCGGCTTGAGGATGAATTTGAAGTCTATTGTCCGGTTGTGGAGACCAGGGTTCAGTGGAGTGACCGGGTCAAGAAGGTAAAAAAACCGCTCTTTACCGGTTACCTTTTCGCCAGAGTGAATGAAAAAGAGAGAATGATACTTCTGGAAGACCCTTCGGTATCGAGAACGGTAACCTGGCTGGGTAAACCGGCTGTGATCAAGGATGAGGAGATCCGCGATATCAAGATTCTGCTCGAAGAGATCAAACCCGATGATGTGGAGATTCAAACATTTGAAGAGGGGCAGCGGGTGAGGATTGATTCGGGATCCCTTCGTGAGATGGAGGGGATCATTGTCGAAGTGAAAGGAAAGAAGGCGCGGCTTCGGCTGGAGACCATGAAATGTGACGTAACATTCACTGTGAGAACCATACAGCTCAAGAAAGTGAAGCAAAGGACAGCTCCTTAGGGCTATCATCCGCAATACCTGCTTCAATCAGATACAGGGTTACAAAAGCAGGGGGCTTTAAATACCCGGGGATTTGCACGGGATGAAGGCGAAAGTAAATGTAAAATCGCAGACTGTTTGTAAGCATCCTACCAACCACTTCTTTACATGCATGGTAAATTGGTTGTAGTATTTGGATAAAAAATCCATGATGACTGTTTGCCATACATGATGCTTTTAAATTTGCGACTGCGAAGATAGTGGGAAAAAGAACAGTTTTTTAAAAAAACCCCCGGATAAATAGTGAGCAGGCGGAGTACAGTTCCGATCACTTTTGGCAGGGAAGAAGCCAAATACCTGGAAATTTGCATCAACCTGGCCGAAAAGATCCTGTTTTTTGAATTCGGTTCCGGGATCCATTACTATGGATCAGATTCAATTGATATATTTGGAGAATGATGAAACGAGTCGGAATATTTGGCGGTAGTTTTGACCCGGTGCACAGGGGTCACCTGAAGATTGCTGAGTCATTCCTCAAGAGCAGGGTGATTGACCGGCTTCTCATCCTGCCGGCACCCCTGCCGCCGCACAAACCGGGTCAGGTACAGGCCTCATTCAGGCAGAGGCTGGAGATGCTTCTACTCGCTTTTTCAGGCCAAAAAGAGGTACTCATCAGTGACCTGGAGCAGTTGTTGTCAGCGGAACCCGATCCGGGAGAGAGCAACAGCCCGCTCCCGCCGAATCTCATGCAGTTTTTAGGAAGCGATCCCACCCGAAATGACCTGTTCACTGCCGATAAGCCCGGCCTTCGGGAAGAAACAGAGGATGAATCTCTTGCTGTACGAACGGGTAATGAGGATAAGGACGCCCGATCTGAGGATCTATCAGAAGTGGCGGGAGAAATGTGGTTGAACCGGCAGATGGATCAGGATGAAATCAGGATCCGGAAGGAGATTGAACGGGAAGGTTTCGCCGGAAGGGAATACAATCAGGAGACCGAAAAACACGTTAAAAAAGAGAGACAAAGAAGGCCTTCCTATACGATTGATACCGTTGTTTTTTTACAGAACAGGTTTCCGGAGACCCTGTTCTATCTCTGCATGGGAGGGGACAGCCTCGCAACGTTTCACGAGTGGGTTCGCTGGGAAGAGATCCTGGAACGGGTCACTCTTCTCGTTGCTGCCCGGCCGGGAACCGATTATTCCTGTACCCGTCCGGAGATTCCGGAGAAGGCGATTTTTGCAGATCATGATCCGGTGGATGTCAGTTCTACGGGGGTGAGAGGGCAGATCAGAGATGGCTCCGGCACTTATGAGTCAGTGGATCTGCCGGAGGCTGTGGCAGAGTATATCGGGAGGGAGGGGATATATGGTGGGTATGGGATAAATTAATTAGATCAAATCATTACTCACATGCTCTTGTCTTGAAGACGCGACATCAAAATAACATACCTAATCCATATTTTCTTCCTTCTTACTTTTGCCTTGATGATGGGGGTGGTGGGTAATAGAGATTCTTTCCTTCTTACTTTTGCCTTGATGCAAAAGTAAGCAAAAGATCAAGGCTTAGAACCGTGTGGCGGGCCGTGTTCAGGTGGAACACTGCACCCATTTAAGGTCCATAACAAGCAGCCCCAGCACCGCGGAAGAGCCGGTAGAAATGGCTGCGGCCGCGTTCCACCTGAACACTCAACCCACCCGCCCCACGGTTCAAGGCCGGTTTTGGTTTCAGGTTTCTTGTTTCTGGTGTGCGCCAACCTTAAGGTACCGGGGTGGCTTCGCCGAAGGTTGAGGGTTGACTGTTATGTATAGCTCAATAAGGAGCGGACTGAGATATGCTCCCTTTTTATTTCACGACACGTAGCGAAGTGAAATTCAGATATCTCCGAAGGATTCCATCCCCAAACGGGGCGGCATCAATAGGATCCCGTTTGATACGCCAAATTCCCGGCCATAAATGAGCCGCATCAACAGGAACCGGTTGAAACCCTGAATCCCTTGCCCTGAAGAGGCAACATCTTACTTCCGGAACCATTTTATAATTTTTCTTCGGTTCGCATTCCTGATATTTTATTTACATTTATCTTAATGTTCATGGAAATTGAGATACTTGAACGCGGTTTATCTGTATTAGCAAAAAGAAAAAATCGTATGATTAACAAGACGGGGGCTTTGAAAAACCAGGACTTTTGCACAAGCTCAAGGCAGAAGCAGCTTTAAACCGCAGCATGTTTGCCTAACGTAAGGATTTTAAAATTGCGACACCCAAGATACCGGGCAAAAGAACAGTTTTTCAAAGCCCCCAGGAAACGAGAAACCAGAAACCCCCAAAGATGAAACCCTGATCCCATGCTAAAAGACCTCCTCACTTTTCTGATCATGCCCTTTTCTTTTACCCTGATTATGGTTTTTATCGGGTTGATACAGATCCACCGGAAGAAATACCTCAGCGGGAAGATCTTTCTCTGGAGCGGACTCCTTTTACTCTATCTTTTTGGGAATTCATTTATTGCCGGATCCCTTTTGAAACCGCTGGAGCTGCAACATCCGCCTCTTCTTGATCCCGCTGAACACCCCCTGATTGCAGAGTCGGAACAGGCTCCGGTGATTGTAGTACTGGCCAGCGGACATTACACCACAGGGAACTTCCCAGTCACATCCCAAATGGGACAGAGCTCCTGGTACCGGATGGCAGAGGGATTGCGGGTCCATCATGCGCTTCCAGGTTCCCGCCTGATTTTTATGGGAGGAAACAAACATGAGGAGAAAAGCACCGGCGAGATCAAGCTCAGGCTGCTGCAGGAAATCGGGATGTCCACAGAACAGATTCTGCTTCTTCCGGACGCTACCAACACGGAAGAGGAGGCTGTTTTGGTGGCAAGACTGCTGTTTGGCGAAGGAGATACGCCATTGATACTTGTAACATCTGCCCGTCACATGACCCGATCGATGCTCCTGTTTCAAAAAACCGGTCTGGATCCGATACCGGCTCCCACACGGCATTCTCAGGTAGTGATGGGTCCGCCAAAGAAGTTCCACACATACTTCATATGGTCTCCGGGGGCACTTCTCGATTCGCACCGCGCGGTAAATGAATATGCAGGGATGGTCTGGTCGAGGGTAAGGGGAAGGGGGTGAAGTTTTTTCTTCTTACTTTTGGCTTGATGATGGATGGATGTATGATAGAGATTCTTTCTTTGTTACTTTTGCCTTGATGCAAAAGTAACCAAAAAATCAAGCCGATGAATAGTATGGCGGGTCGTTCCGGGAGCTGCCGCTGCACCCATTTAAGGTCCATACCGGGCAGCCCCAGCGCATGGGAAGAGCCGGTAGAAATGGCTGCGGACGCGGCTGCTCCCTCCACTAAATACACCCGCCAGACTATTCAAGGGCGGTTTAGGTTTCAGGTTTCTGGTTTCTGGCAGGGGCAATCCTAAGGTACTGGGGTGGCTTCGCCGAAGGATGGGGGTGCATCAATGTTGCTCTCATTGGCATAGGAATACGATGTTAAATTATTCACGGATGTTGCACTTTCAGCGCAAGGGAAATGATGGATCCATCAGGGTTACATTGATGCTGCCCTTTTAGGGCAGGGATGTAGTGTTCCATTCCGGATGGGCTACAATATATCAATCCAGGTTCAATATCCCTGCCTGTGAATCGAAGGAAAAACACAAGTGCCTTCAGGCACGCAGTCTTTTTCCGTAGATCGTGAGCATAGCGAGCGCTTGATTTGCGGTTTAAGAGAGCGGATGCGTGCGATAAGCACAAATGAATACCGACTCGTCCGTAATTTAAAAGAGTACACTCAACATGTCAGGCAACCCTCAACCTTATCCTTAACCTTAGCCTTAGCCTCAGATACCCCGTCCTTGAACCGTGGGGCGGGTGCATTGAG
>REDA01000034.1 GCA_007693745.1 Balneolaceae bacterium | reverse complement strand
TCCAAAATACGTTCGTCCGTATCCGCAAGGATCCGTCCGTTATCGTCCACAATCATCGCGCGGGTATATTTCCACTCATCTTTGGTAATAGCAGTGCGTTTGACGATCGTTTGCGCCAGAGAATCCCAATTAAAAAGAATACCAAGCACGCCAATAATTTTCCCATTCATCTCTCCTCCGGCTCTGACGGCACAAGAATAAACAAGAATCCGTTTCATATCAGTTAACTCAGACCGGTGGACAGATTCCATACCAAAATGATCGCCGGATACCGATTTCAAGCTTTCCTGAAACCAATGGCTATTGGAAACATCTTTTCCGGCTGAACTGTAAGACATGGGCTGTCCATTGGCCAGCACACGGCCGGCTGTATCACAGAGAACAAGATCAAAATAAACTGTATAGGCATTGAGAATAACTCCCATGCGCTTGCTTGCAAAGTCTGTTCCGGCCCGATCCTCTGTATTCTCACATGCTTCTACAAAACTTGAATCGGTTGCCCACCAGCGCACATCACAGGTCCTCTCATAGAGATTTCGGTCGATCAATTCGATATTGTTCAGTGCTAAATCCGTGAGCCGCTGTCCGCGAACATCGGAAGACAACCGCTTACTGATGTCAAGCAACTCTCTGGTCACAGGCTGTACATCATCAATCAGACCTTTTGCAACACCAGATGTACTCTCAGAAAGTTCAACGATTGAAGAAGCTACAACACCAAATGCGCGACCGGCCTCCCCCGCTCTGGCGGCCTCTGCCTGAGCATTGATCGACAGCAACTTTGTTTCCAGGTTAATATCATCAATCTGTTTCACTGAATTGGTAATACGCATTTGAATAAGCTGTGCCAGTTCATTTATACGCTCTGGGTTCACAGTGAAGTTTTGTTTTTCCTGCATGATTCTCTCCTTTGGTTCTGATTATCCATATCCGGCCCTGACAGTACTGTCTTTTTGCCAATATATTCTCCTGCGACAAGTTATACAAGAGCTTTCACGCAGCATTATAAGCCTTCATATACGATCCGGCTACTTGTTTCTCCGGTAACGTGCTGATAAATACGTGCATGAAGGTTACGGGTCATGTTGTACCCGCCACAGCAGATCCTGTTTCCGAATTCTCCATGACCGGTGTCCCGGATATCCCGGGAAACAGATGGAATTGATCACTTCATCTTAAAATTAAATCACCGCCACAATTCCATTTAAGTAGAAAAACAAAAGTCCGATAACTCTATTTCTTTCAGTCATATAATAAAGACTGGGGAGAGAAATCAGAAATAGATTTAAACCGGCATCCGACGGTTTCTGATATGTTGGCTGGCATAAATAAAATGTAAAGAAGAGCTTGTCACCGGTAAATAGTGTGATATTAAAATAGATATACATATGACTGATGATGATTTCCTGAAGGAATTTACTGATGAGGCTTTAGAGCTTCTGGATGGTATTGAAAGTGATTTATTAACCCTTGAAGAACAAGGTGAAGCACTCGATGATGAGTTGCTCAATAAGGTTTTCAGGGCAGCGCACACAATAAAGGGCGGCAGTGGTTTTTTTGAGCTGGAGAACATGACTCTGCTGGCTCATAAGTCTGAAACCGTTCTGGATCTGCTCCGAACCAGGAAAATTATCGCTAATGATCAGGTTACGAACCTGCTTCTCGCAGCTTTTGATCAACTGCGCGACATGGTGAACAGTCCGGATTCAGTCTCCACAACAGATATTTCCGGAATCATGGAGGGGCTCGAATCTGTTTCCTCTTCTGATCAGACTGAACCCGGAGAATCGGATAGGGGCAGCCATCCTGAAGAGAGTGAAGAAGTATCAGATCCTGACCTCCCGGATCGTACTTCAGGCAGCGTTTCCGAATCCGGGGAAGGTAGTTCCGACCCGTCAGAATCGAACACGATCAGGCTGGCAGATGAAGAGGAAAGCATGGTGAATCGGGGTCCTGATATTCAGCAGGAGAATGGGGTACTCTGTACTAACGGCTCCTCCGGCGACTCTTCACAGCATCCCGATCATCTTTCAAAACCTGCAGATGAGAGCCTGAAGCGAACAGACACCCCTGCCCGCTCCAAGCCCGGCAATTTGTCGGATGAGACACTTCGCATCAGTGTGGGAATGCTCGAAAATCTGATGAATCTGGCAGGTGAGCTGGTACTCAGCCGGAATCAGTTGCGCTCTGCTGTATCGAAGGATAACACCCATCTGCTAAACTCTGCTGAACAGAGGATCAATCAGGTTACAACGGAACTTCAGGATGTAATCATGCAGACGCGCCTGCAGCCTATTGGAAATGTGTTTAACAAGTTTCCAAGAGTGGTGCGGGATCTGGCGAAGCAGATGGGCAAGGATGTTGAGCTGGATATCGTTGGCAAGGAAGTGGCGCTGGACAAGACTCTGATTGAAGGAATCTCAGATCCATTGATGCATATGGTTCGAAATGCAGTGGATCATGGTATCGAGACAACACACGAACGGCTGAAGGCTGGCAAGAGTGCAACCGGTACGATTCGAATTGAAGCAAAACACGAAGCCGGTCAGGTAATTATCGAGATATCCGATGATGGAAAAGGGTTGAATGGCGGCTCTATAGCCGAGTCAGCTGTACGAAAGGGCCTGATCACTGAACAACAGGCCTGGGAGATGTCAGAGAAGGAAAAACTCTACCTGATTTTCCATGCAGGACTAAGTACAGCCAAAGCAGTATCGGATATTTCCGGGCGAGGGGTCGGTATGGACGTAGTGAAGACGAATCTGAATCGGCTGAACGGACAGATTGAAATCAATTCTGAACCGGGATCTGGTACCAGCTTCCGAATTAAACTCCCTCTTACACTAGCGATTATTCCTTCTCTGATTGTTTTGGTGGGCACAGAAAGATTTGCCATTCCACAGTCAAATATCCGGGAACTCATCAGCCTGCGTAAAGATCAGGATACAAACCAGATTGAGTATATCGGCAACTCAGAAGTACTTCTTCTGCGGGACACTACACTGCCACTGCTCCGTTTCCGGGATCTTGCCGGAATCGATTCCCCCAACACCGCCGGCGCACATAAAAACGCAAATGAGATTGTGGTGGTAACAGACGGTGAAATTAATTTTGCTGTTGAGGTAGACTGGTTTGAAAATACGGAAGAAGTGGTGGTAAAGCCGCTGAGCCGTCGCCTCAAACACCTGAGCGAATATTCCGGAGCCACAATACTTGGTGACGGCTCAGTAGCTCTGATTCTGGATGTGAACGGCCTGGCGGCAAAAGGCAGGGTAAGCCATGTTGCCTCAGAAATTGAGCAGGAAAGGGGTCTTGATGCAGATGAAGAAGCCAGTGAATTAACATCTTTCCTGTTGTTTGGGAACGGACCCGGAGAGCAATTTGCCATACCTCTGGATGCAGTAGGACGAATCGAGCGGATTCAATGGTGTGATGTCGAATATTTTGGAGGCAAGCGTTCCATGAAGTATCGTGAAGGCCTGCTGGAACTGTTTACACTCGATGACGTGGCTAACGTTCAGGCTCCTGATAGAGAAGCAACTCCGGTCGTGGTGGTGTCTCACACTGAAGGCAAAACGATCGGTCTTCTCGGAACCACACCGGTGAATGTTGTGCATTTGGAACCGAATCTGAACACGGTTATGCACCGACAGACCGGAATACGGGGATCTATGATAATCGAGGGACGAACCACTCTGCTGGCTGATATAAATGAAATCGTGCAGCAGAGCACCACCCAGCCCGGTGATTTAATCCCTGGGATAAACCGTACGGTTAAGGAACCTTCTGATCAAAATGGCGAAAGTTCAATTTCCGGCGAATCTGAAGATATAACTGCTCTGAGAGGAGCTGTACTTCTTGCCGAGGATTCCGATTTTTTCCGATCCAAAATCAAGCAGAGCATAACTGATAACGGGTATCACGTTATCGAAGCTCCGGATGGTGAAAAGGCCTGGGCACTTTTACTTGAAAACCTGCACCAAATTCAGCTGGTGGTTACAGATGTTGAAATGCCACTCCTCGACGGACTTCAACTGACCCGCCGAATCCGCTCGGATCACCGCACAGCCACATTGCCTGTGATTGCGGTCAGTTCCCTTGCTGCCGACGAAGACATAGAGCGGGGAATAGAGGCCGGTGTAACTGAATATCAGATCAAACTGGATCGCGAAAAACTACTCTCCAGTATTGATTCTCTGGCTGAAATTTCAATGGCATAAACTTTTTTTCCCAATCATGATCCTCTCTATCTGATAGAACTATGAACACCTGGAACGATCATTCAACTACTTATAATACCACCCTTACTATGCTATTTCGTATCGGGAGATCCTTTTACGGGCTTGATACTACACTGATTCAGGAAGTGGTAAGGGTTGGCAACCTCACCGCTGTACCCGGCGCACCTGCTGATATCGTCGGAATTCGCAATTTACGAGGCAAGATCATCACTGTTATCGATATGGCCACCCATCTCGGAGTGGAAGCGGATCAGCGAAATCCTGACAACCGCCTCATCCTGATAGATCATCACGGTGACTCGTACGGTTTTCTGGTCGACAGCGTTTCTGAGGCCGTTTTGATTCCCGAAGAAGATATTGCTCCGCCAACCGGAAATCTTGATGCTGATTTCGCACAACGGCTTCGGGGGCTCTGGCGCAATGGAAACGAGATGGTATCCATACTTGATAACCAGGAAATCTTTTGCTGGCCGGAAGCTCATGAAAATTAATGATTGCACTGATTTTATACTACAAAACCTTTAACAGAACACAATGAGGGACCTGAGATGTTTAATCTGAATCACTACAAAATCGCCACCAGACTAACTTTCGGTTATGGTACAATTATCCTCTTGTTACTGATAACCGGTGGGTTGGGCATGGCCGGCAACAGAATGCTCGCCAACAACATGAATGTTATCAGCAATGAACGCATTCCCGGAGTACGCTCAATGACCGATCTGAATTTTGAGAGAATGGCCATTCACGCACAGACACTTTCCGTTTATCAGATCAGAGGCCATGAAATGGCGACGGAAAAAATCCATGAACTGCAGAGACAGCAGATGGAGAGCTGGGAAAAGGCCCGTGCCGCTCTGGACCGGATCCTGGCCATGCCAAGAGCAACCGATAGAGGCCGGCAGATGGTTGCTGATCTGGAAGAAGATTATTTAAGCTTACGCAGCGTCTATACGGAACTTCATGAAATCATGAATTTGATGACACAGACCACCGACCCGGTTGTTCTGGATCCGCTCTATTCAGAATACGACAGAATGGTTATGGAAATGATCCCTTACTCAGAGGCTCTGGCTTCGAATCTGGTTTCGCTCATAAACCATAATTCGACCGTTACCGACCAAATGCTGATAAGTGACAATGCAATGACCCGAAATTTTGCTCTTGGTATCGCTGTGATGATCTTGCTCGCAGTCGTGATTGCAGCAGGACTGGGCTTCCTGATTAACCGAAGTGTGGTTACACCCGTGTTAGAAACGGTAAAGTTTTCGAACGCCGTAGCAGCCGGCGATTTTTCAACGGATTTACCTCGCTCGGTCCTGGATCTCAGGGACGAACTGGGGGTATTGGGCAGAGCAATCCAGGGTATGGTAGAGAGTACCCGGAATATCCTGACAGGAATGTCCAGCGGCATAGAATCCGTAGCATCTTCGGCCGTACAGCTCTCCGCTATCAGTGCACAAACCTCACAGAGTGTACAGCAAATGAGTGACCGCACCTCTGCTGTTGCCGCCGCCGCCCAGGAAACAAGTTCCAATGCCATGTCGGTGGCATCGGGTATGCAGCAGGCAAGTGCGAATCTGGGGTCGGTAGCCACGGCAACCGAGGAGATGAGCGTAACTATTGGTGAAATTGCGTCCAGCTCAGAGAAAGCGAGGGCGATCAGTAATGAAGCTGCTCATCGTGCAGTAACCGTTTCAGACCTGATGCAGAGACTCGATCGGTCTGCGCAGGAAATAGGACAGGTTACAGATACCATCATAGATATTTCATCTCAAACCAATCTCCTGGCCCTGAATGCAACCATCGAAGCTGCCCGCGCCGGAGCCGCCGGCAAGGGCTTTGCTGTAGTTGCCAATGAAATCAAGGAACTGGCCCGCCAAACAGCTTCAGCAACCGAAGACATCCGGGGTAAAATTGAAGGGGTTCAGTTGTCGGCTTCTGATGCGATTAAAGATATCCATAACATCACAGATGTAATCGCAGAGGTAGGACATCTGGTGAACAGTATCGCCTCAGCTATTGAAGAGCAGTCGGTTGTAACTCGTGATGTGGCTGTGAATATTTCTCAGGCCAGTCTTGGTGTGCAGGATGCCAATGAAAAAGTAGCCCAAACAGCGAATCTGACAACAGCAACAGCCGAAGATATCGTGCTTTTTAATACCTCAGCTGATGAAATCCGAACAAGTGGAGAACAGGTGGAGATGAGTGCGCATGAACTTACCAGATTGACTGATCAGCTAAAGTCTATGGTAAACAAGTTCCGGTTTGCCGTTACCTGAACGGCCAGTTATGCAAGTTAAACGGGATCCGGCCGGTTTCCCTCTGATACAGACACCGGATTCCTTCATGAATCAGGGTTTTTCAAAAGCCTCTATGATACCACCGATATAAGACGATGCCCCGCATTTTAATCGCAGACGATTCCATTGTTTTCCGCCGCCTGATGAGCGACGTGGCAGGTACATTCGAAGGATGCACTGTTGTCGGGCAGGCTCACAATGGCAAGGTTGCCATGCAGCAAGTTGAACAGCTTGAACCGGATATCCTTACGCTGGATATGGAAATGCCCGAAATGGACGGACTCCAGGTTCTCGAGGCTCTTCGCAAAGTGGCAAAACCCCCCGCTGTACTTGTGGTGAGCTCACTTACTGAACGTGGCGGAGAACTCACACTTAAAGCTCTGAAGCTGGGAGCGTTCGATTTCTTCACCAAACCACAGACAGGCTCCATGGATTCGGCCAGGGAAGAGCTAAAAGCAGCTATGGAACCCCGTGTCAGGGCATTGTCACTGCGATATAATGTCAGGGACATACTCCGAAAACCGATGGTTCCTGATTCAGGTGACCCTACCGGAGCCAAGCTGCCGGACGTTTCGCCAGGAAGAGATGGCGCAATCAGGGAGAATACCAATGGATCACCATTCGCATGGAAAGAACACCGGGTTGTTCATTCCGCTTCAGAAGGTTCTATACCTGTAAAACCCGGAACCATACCGATAGCACCCATCAAACCGGAGATGATTGTTATTGGCGTATCTACCGGTGGCCCCAACGCACTGGCTTTTCTCATCCCGGCGCTGCCGGATACAATCGGCGTGCCGGTTTTCATCGTGCAGCATATGCCCCCGCTGTTCACTCAGTCGCTGGCCAACAGCCTGGAAAAAAAATCGGCTCTTACAGTAACCGAGGCAGTGCATAACGGGTTGGCCAAACCAAATTGTGTTTACATCGCTCCTGGCGGTAGCCATATGCGTCTTCAGCCGGGTGCCGCAGGGGAGATCACCATAAAAATCACCGATGATGCTGCTGAAAACAACTGCCGTCCCTCCGTTGATTACCTCTTCCGCTCCGTATCACAGCACTTTCCGGGACGTGCACTATCAGTAATATTAACGGGAATGGGCAGCGATGGTGCACTTGGCGTTCGATTGCTAAAGCGAACCGGCTGCATTTCTCTTGTGCAGGACGAATCAAGCAGCGTTGTTTACGGGATGCCTAAAGCCGTAGCGGATGCAGGCCTGGCAGACCTCATTCTGCCTCTGGACCGAATTGCAGAAACCATAACCCGAATTATGAAAAGATCATAGATTATGCAGCAGGGTTATGCTTCAATACCACCCCTCAGCTCCTCCGAAATGGCGTCCTGGAGCAGGTTTATTCAGGAAATCAGCGGCGTGTTTCTGGATCAGAGCAAAGCCTACCTCATCCAGTCCCGGGCAGGCTCACTCCTGAGAAAAACCGGCAGTAACAGCTGGTCAGAGCTGCTGCAAAAAGTCCGGTACGATGCCGGCGGAGAACTCAGAAATGAACTTATCAATTCCATAACTACGAACGAAACATCCTTTTTCCGTGATCATACCCCCTTCGAGCTTCTTCGCAATAAGCTCATCCCTGATCTGATCGACCGACGGGCCCGTGAGGGATATCGGAGAATACCCATACGGATTTTCTCAGCAGCCTGCTCTACAGGCCAGGAAATCTACAGCACAATCATTACACTAAAAGAACTTCTGGGGAATCTGGATGAATACGATATCCTTGTTACAGGAGTAGACATATCAGACCGTGCTGTTTCACAGGCAAGCAGTGGTATCTTTTCGAATATGGAAGTCTCCCGCGGGCTGAGTCCGGAACGCCTTTCACGCTTTTTCAACCCCACTCCTGAGGGGTATAAAATCAAGGATGAATTCCGCTTTCTCGCGAGCTTCAGAAAGGGAAATTTACTGCAACCCATGGCTGTGAGCAGCAAATTTGATATCGTCTTCTGCCGAAATGTAGGTATCTATTTTAATCAGGACGACCGCCATAAATTATTTCAAAATATGGGTCTGTTGCTTAAAGACGACGGTGCACTTATCATCGGATCCACCGAAACAGTAGCGGCTTTCAGCCTCGATCTGGAGGAAATGCGCCACCTTCGGACAGTTTTTTATAAAAAGAAAACCACTGCTGACTTCAACAGGCAGCCATCTGCTTCTCAGAGCACTCAAACGAACCACCCAATAAACTATAAACCATCTTTAATCTCACAGTTATGAGAATGAATCTGCCCGTCACCCAAAAAGACCGGATGTTCCCGGCTAATGCGAACATCCTCTCCACGACTGATCTGAAAGGAAAAATTACCTTTGTCAACAACACATTCACAGATGTAAGCGGATTTGACACCGAGGAGCTGATTGGTAAGCCGCACAATATCATACGACATCCGGACATGCCCCCTGCCGCATTTAAGGGTATGTGGGACACAATTAAATCCGGCCGCTCCTGGACCGGTATTGTGAAGAACCGATGTAAAAATGGAGATCATTACTGGGTGAATGCTTTTGTAAGCCCGATCCGGAAGCAGGATAAAATCTCAGAATATCAGTCAGTCCGTCGCCGTCCCGAAGCAGAATCAGTAAAACGAGCTGAATCACTCTATGGTAAACTCACCCGGGGGGAACCCACCCCCGAACTGAAGGAAGAAGCTCCTTTACGCCAATCACTATTATTGAACACTCTGTTACCCATGGCAATTTGTGCAGCTGGCAGTTTGATTCTTCCGGCCGGCTGGATGGTGGCCTTGCTGATTCTGCTCTCTGCCGGATACATGTATCATCGCGTAATTTCCATCTTTGAGCCATTTCAAAAAGTCATCGACCGTGCATCCCAAATTGCTGATGATCCTGTTGCACGATTTGCATTTACCGGAAAGAACAACGACTCCGGCAAAATTGAGATGGCACTCCATATCCTTGAATCCGAGAAAATGGCGATTATTGGCCGTATTGATGACATGATTGAACGACTCTCAGCCTCTGCGATGGAACTGGATCAGGCAATGAATTCAGCCCGGGATCGCGGCGAAGCGCAGGTCTCGGATATTGAGCGGGTGGCTGCAGCGGTAGAAGAGATGT
Organism: Balneolaceae bacterium; assembly: GCA_007693745.1. Lineage (GTDB taxonomy): Bacteria > Bacteroidota > Rhodothermia > Balneolales > Balneolaceae > Rhodohalobacter. Next base: position 24,380 of record REDA01000034.1, on the reverse strand, counting down.
CAGCTACAATCAGGGATGTCTCCGACAATGCCCAAAGAACCTCTCAATCCGCCTCGGGCAGTCTGGAGCAGACCCGGCACGGCAAAAGGGTACTGGATAACAATGCAGAGCGATTGAATTACCTCAAGAATGACATCACACAGGCCGCTGAGGCCGTGAAAGATGTAGCTGAAATAGCCCATGGCGTGACCACAATCCTTGATGTCATTAAAGAAATATCCGAGCAGACCCGTCTGCTCTCACTGAATGCCACCATCGAAGCCGCAAGCGCAGGCGCTGCAGGTAAAGGTTTTTCAGTAGTAGCCGATCAGGTCCGCTCATTGTCGGGCCGGACCCAATCATCTGCCGATGAAATCGGAAATTTTATTCATCAGCTTAAATCCGGCATGGAAAACGCTGTGAATATGATGGAGAATGCGCAGGAAAAAGTAAAGCAGAGCAGCACAGAGAATTCAAAATCGGTGGCCATTTTCGACGAAATACTCACCACTCTGCAAGATATTACACGGGGAAGTGAGGAAGTGGCATATATCGTTGAGCAGCAGCGTTACGCAGCCGATGAAATCAATCAAAGCCTGGCATCCATCACTTCGTTGTCACATCATAACATGCAGCAGGTGGATGAGAATGCAGCAGCTACCGGCCGAATCAGTGAAACGATTTCAGGGATCAAAGATCTTACTGCCCATTTCTGGAAACAGCTGGAGAAGTAAATCGGAACGTCTGCGGAGGCGGTATGCAGGACGTCGGACTAAACTTTCCCCCTATTCAAAGGAGAGCGCAGAATTGCCGCCCACTACCGGCAGAGTCAGATGAGTTCTGTCCAGGTCGATGGTGAGTTCGGTTCCAGGCCGGGGCCAGAGGGTAAATTCCCGGTCACTCGAAAAAATCATCATTCCGATCTGCTGCCCGGCAGGGATGATCTGATCATCAGGTTCCAGATCAAATGTAAGGGTATAGAACTCGCCGGGGTTTAGTGGTTGACTTTCGGAGATGGAGTGAATATTCTGCGGATCCGCCCAGCCCCTGGTGATGATGTTGTCATAGATCTGAGCATTTCTTCCGTGATTCCAGGGCAGAGACACCAGCCAGACCGACAAGTTTGCCGCCGGTTTACTGCTTGCAAGTGTTACCGTTACAGAGGGCACTCCCGAGATATGCAGATCTTGTGTAAGCTCCGGGGTCAGATAGATGAGCCTGTGGTTTGTCCATTCGGCCTCTGCCAGTGCCGAACCGGAAAAAGATACATTATCCATCAGAGTCTCGGTTCCGTTACCCGCTGTTGAGGTTGTAACCAGCCCGCCTCGCTCCGGTGCTCCCGGAGTGAGATAAAACGTCACCGGAGATGCAGCGGGGTTGGGATAGTCCTCGTAGGGAGTGGGCTGATCCCGTTCGTCACCTTCCCGGGTAATCCAGGCTCTCGGCAGCTCCTCCACACCATTTTCAACCCCAAAAAGATAGCGGGTGAACCATCTGTTCATCAACTCAAGAGGCGGTTCGCCGCCGTGTCCTCCCTGATGATAGTAGATCATTGAAGGCACGCCCCTCGCTCTCAGCGCTTCATAAATTCTGTAGCTATGCTCCGGCATCACATTCCAGTCGTTGAAGGCGTGAGCCATAAAAACAGCGGCCCGAACCGAATCGATCTGGTTGAGATAGTCACGCCCTGCCCAAAAGTCGTTATAGTCTCCTGTGATTCGATCCATACCCTGAGCCATCTCGGTGTCCCGTACGGTTCGGTTATTGTACTCTCGTTTCTCCTCATCTCCGCTGTGGATAAAATCATACAGTACGTCAATATCCTCTCCAAGATATCCTCCGGGGGAGCGAACAAGCCCATTGGCTCTGTAGTAGTGATAATAGGAGGTATTGGGTGCAACCGGAATGATCGCCTCGAGCCCTTCCACACCTGTTGCTGCTGCAGCCAGCGGCAGGGTTCCGTTGTAGGAAGTTCCGGTCATTCCCACTTTACCGGTGGCCCAGAAGGCCTCAACCTGTTCAAATCCATCCCGGGTGGAGTAGCCGGGCGCACGTCCGTTGAGCCAGTCGATCACCGCTTTGGGAGCCAGGGATTCATTCGGTCCGCCAACGGTAGGGGCACCATCGGATAATCCCGTGCCCGGTGATGTCGAGTGAACCACAATAAACCCACGCGGTACCCATCTTCGGATGTGGCTATTGGAGATCACCGGACGCGTACCGGTCCGAATCACCTGTGGCGCCTCATTCCGGGGAGGAGGTGTTTCGCCAAGCTCATGGCGCACATCCCAGAAAAAGTCGGTCAGATCGCTGGCCACTCCGGAGTAATAGGGGCTTGTTTCATAGATCACAGGCAATTGAAGCTCCCCGCTCTCGGTTTGAGCCGGCCGGGTCACAGCTACATGCATCCGGTCCGGTTTCCCATCGCCATCGGTGTCAAAATCGGTTTCCACCCAGAGATCGTGACGAATCCAGCTCTCCGGGTCTGAAAAGGCTTCAATGATCTGTGCCTGACCGTCCACAATCAGCGGGACGGTAAGTGTTTCGGAGCCGTTTTGTGCGAAGCCCGGACCGGATAATGTGGCCCATAAAAGAATTATAATCAGAACTTTTTCTAATTTAAATGCAATTCTGACAGAGGAGGGTGTTAAATGATTTTGAGTCATAGAGTTGACGGCAAGTTATTTTAAAAATTTCTTAAGAAGAAGGCCCAGATAACTCCCTGCAAATGCAGATGGAAGTGACGCAACTCCTGCCAGTACTGCAATTTTTCCGGTTTTGTGTCCCATCATGGTATATCGATTTATGCATTATATCGCCGGATATTACCACTGCTGAAGAGTATATCCAAGAACCCCAACCACAAATTTAAGTTGATGATAAGGGAATGCGCCGGCAGCAAGATTCATGTGCTGAATCCGGATGGACTGCAGAGAGTTTACGTAGAAAAGCCGGATGGATGCGGAGTTCCTTCTACTGTTCAGAATCAAACTCTGCCAAAGCCCGAATTCGAATCAGATTTTTTCCACAGGTTTCCACATTCTCTGTATCTTTCGCCCGAAATCTGATTCAAAAACTGTTTCTCTTTACGTATGACCGATTCCGCCATTTTTTCCCTGATCGCCAAAAACCTCTCCTTCTCCCTGAAACAGATTTCCGCCGTAGCCGGATTTCTGGATGAGGGTGCCACCATCCCTTTTCTGGCCCGCTACCGGCAGGAGGCTACCGGCGGACTGGATGAAGAGCAGCTTCGCTCGGTCCGGGAACTGCTCGACTATCACCGTACTCTGGAAGAGCGAAAGGAGACCATCCTGAAAGCGATCCGGGAACAGGAGAAACTGACACCTGAACTGGAAGAGCAGATCCGGACCTGTACCGAATTTAAAACACTGGAAGATCTCTACCTTCCCTACAAGCGCAAAAAGAAAACGCGCGGCGATATGGCCAAGGAGAAGGGACTCGAACCGCTTGCTCTGCTGATCTGGGAGCAAAAAACAGAAAAAGGTGATGCTATGGAACTGGCAACGCCTTTTATCAGTGAGGAACACGATCTTCCCGATGCAGAAACAGCCCTGAAATCCTCCCTCGATATCGTCGCGGAGTGGATCAACGAATCGGTTCCGGTACGGGATGCCCTGCGCGGTATCATCCGCAAACACGGGCTGATCTCCTCGAAAAAGAACCCGGCTGTAAAGCAGCGCTCCAATTATGAAGACTACTACGAGTTTTCGGCACGGATCCCCCATCTGAAACCGCACCAGACCCTGGCTTTGAATCGCGGCGAACGGGAAGTGATTCTCTTTGTATCGCTCGACCTGCAGGAAGAACGAACCCTCGATCAGCTGGATAATGTGGTGATCACCAACGATCACTCCATCTTTACCCCATGGCTGCAGGACGCCGTGGAGGACGCCTTCAAACGGCTTCTGCTGCCTTCACTGGAGAGGGAACTGCGGCGGGAGCTGACCGATATGGCCGATGAACACGCCATTCAGACCTTTGCCACCAATCTGAAAAACCTGCTGCTTCAGCCGCCTCTTAAGGATCAGGTGGTAATGGGGATCGATCCCGCCTTCCGGACCGGCTGCAAGGTTGCCGTGATTGATGAGACGGGCAGCTATCTCGACGGAACTACCATCTATCCTACTCCCCCACAAAAAAAGATCGCGGAGAGCGCCGCGGTTGTGCACCATCTGATTGAGAAATATAAAGTGACACTCATCGCAATCGGAAATGGTACCGGAAGCCGGGAGACAGAGCAGTTTATCGCCGGCGTGATACAGGAGCGCCGGGAAAAGAATCGCGGGGAGAAACTCAGTTATCTCATCACCAGTGAGGCGGGAGCATCCGTCTATTCCGCTTCGACAGTGGCCCGGGAGGAGTTTCCGGATCTGGACGCAGCGCAGCGCGGAAATATCTCCATCGCGCGGCGGGTACAGGATCCGCTGGCCGAACTCGTCAAAATCGATCCCAAATCGATCGGGGTGGGCCTCTATCAGCACGACCTGAACCAGACACGTCTGGCGGGCAAGCTGGCCGATGTGGTGGAGAGCTGTGTAAACGAGGTGGGCGTGAACCTGAACACCGCAAGTGCGTCGCTGCTGACCCATATCTCCGGGCTTACACCTGCTGTGGCGCGAAACATTGTGGCACAAAGGGAGAAAAAGGGGCGCTTTCGCAGCCGGGAAGAGATCAAGGCCGTAGCCGGACTCGGGGAATTCCGTTTTCAGCAGGCGGCCGGATTCCTCCGCATCCCGGGGAGTGAGCACCCGCTGGACAACACAGCCATCCATCCCGAGAGTTACGAAGCCACCGAAACACTCTGCAATCTCTTTGGGATTGATATCGAAAACCCGGAGGCCTCAAAGCAAAAGATTGAGTCAATAATGGCCGGTTCCGGAAAAAGTGATATTGCAGAGAAGATTGGCGTTGGCGTGCCCACTCTGGAACTGATACTGGAAAACCTGCTCAAACCGGGACGCGATCCGCGCGAATCGCTGCCCAAGCCTCTTCTGCGTGAGGATGTTCTGAACATGGAAGATCTTTCGCCGGGGATGAGACTGGAGGGTACCGTTCGGAATGTGGTCGATTTCGGGGCTTTTGTGGATATTGGCGTAAAACAGGACGGCCTGCTGCATATCTCACAGATGGGCAGCGGCCGCCGGCGTATCACCGATCCGCACGAGGTGCTGGCCGTGGGCGATATCCTGCAGGTGGAGATTACCTCTGTGGATACAGAGCGGGGACGCATCGGCCTGAAACCGGCCGGTGAGTAGCGAAGGTCTGTTTCAGGGCGTTCGGTTCAAAAACTCTGTGATCACCTCCCTGAACAGCTCCGGCTGCTCAATGAAAGGAAAATGTCCCGCTTCAGCGATATTCACGAGTTTTGCATCTTGAAAAGTCTCTTTCAGCCTGAGATCTGATTCCAGCGGTATCGCTTCTATTTCACCGCGGATAATCAAAACCGGCCGATCAACTTTCTTCAGTTCCGGCAGCAGCGGCCGGGGTTCCTCCCGGGGTTCCAGAAACGGCAGAAGTGCCTGCGTTCTGAAAAACTGATCTGAAAGATTCAGGTGAAGCTTGTTCACATCGGATGTATCATAAAAAGAGGGGCGAAAATGAAGCTGCATGAGCCGTTCATGCAGGGCAATGTCCCTGCTTCCCGCTTCCACCGCCTTTTGCAGCGGTTCCAGATCCTCTGTGGTCTGCCGTTCATATACACGGGCAAAATTAATGCCGAGGAGTTCATCAAACTCGGATGTGGCCGGCATGCTGTTGCATAAAATGAGAGAGGCCAGGTTTTCCGGATAGACGGCTGCGTAATGCATGGCAATGATACCACCCCAGGAGTGCCCCATCAGATGGATGGCTTCAAACCCCAGTTCCTCCCGCAGGGCTTCAATATCCTCAATTAGCAAATCCTGTGAGAAAGATGCCGAATCCAGCTCAACCGATGAACGACCCATACCCCGTTGATCGAACAGTACCAGTTTCACATCATCTGCAAGAGGTTCCAGGTGGGGCAGAAAATAATCGTGACTGAATCCGGGTCCGCCGTGCAGTACAAACAGCGGTTCACCGGCGCCAAGAATGTTGACAAACAAGTCTGTACCATTCACCGAAAGCATTCCCTCGAAGGAAACCTCACTGCTCTTGCTGCACCCGAATGGGAAGAGGCAAACGAAAAACAGAACCGGTAAACAACCCCTCTTACTCAACATACCAAAAATCATTACATGGGGACTTTGAAAAACCAGAATTTTGTACAAAATCAATGCGGAAACAACTTTAAAACCGCAGCCTGTTTACCAACCTTGAGGATTTTAACGTTGCGACAACAAAGACAGCTGGCAAAAGAACAGTTTTCAAAGCCCCCTCATGTTCACCTTCAGTTACTTCAATATATTCAAACGGTTTAATAAAAGCTGACAAACGAGAGTGAAATCCTGATCCGGTTCAAGATCAGAACAAACAGAACAGAAAGGCTCCTTCCGAAAGCTGCAGGGACACGATTCCGTAGTCACCTACATTCTCACCAGCTCGCTTAGTGAAGCTGATTTTCAGACAGCAAAAGAGTTTGGATTGCAGGATCATTATCTCCAGAAACCCCTCTCATACACCCGTCTGGATGAGATTATTCAGAAAATTCTCCGCTAAGGGATTGGGGTGATCACTTTTCCAAATTATGGAATTAAATAATCATTTCTGGAAGATTTTTTCCAGAGTGAATCCCATAAAATATTGAAAATATTGGGAGTTTGAAAGTTGGCACATGGATTGATTGTATAAGGTAAATCCTAAATCAATCTATTTAGCTATGACAATTCAAACATCTTACAATCTGTTTCTCGTCGATGACGACCCTTTCTACCTTTCGCTTCTCCACAAAAAGCTGACGAACTCCGGATATCAGCAGATATCCACCTTCACCAACGGTGTCGACTGCCTCAATGCGTTGGATCAGAAGCCGGATATCATTTTCCTGGATCACAACATGGACACTTTTTCCGGTTATGAAGTGCTGAAAAAGATCAAACGTCAGAATCCTGACATTTTTGTAGTAATGGTTTCAGGTCAGGAGGACATCAAGACGGCTGTAGATTCACTAAAACATGGAGCGTTTGATTACATCCTGAAGTCGGGCAATGACAGTGAGAAAATCAATGCTGTAATTGAAAAAATTGCTCAGGTAAAGGAACTGCAATCCCGCAACAAACCGGGTATTCTAAAATCCATCTTCAGTCTTGTTTAATTGTATGAAACCATTATATCACTTTATTTTCTTTTTACTCGCAGGCGCACTTCTTCAGGGCTGCAGCGTTACCAATCTTTTTACCGAACCTGGCGGAAAACCAGACACGTCTGTATCTGCTCTTGACAATATTTTTCTTAACAACCCTGATTACCAGTACCACATTCAGGTGGATGACAAGGTAAGCATCAGTGTTTGGCAGCAGGATGAACTGAGTGTTGGTTCGGTTTATGGTATTTACAACTCGAATGAAGTGTATGGAAAGTGGCTGCTTGTGGATGCCGGCGGAAACATTGAAATACCTCGTCTTGGTACAGTCAATGTAGAGCACATGACGGTCATTTCATTGAAGGATTCACTGTCTGCCCGTTTTGGAGAATATCTCGTCAATCCGATAGTGGATGTTAAAATCATGAACAAGGAGATCAGCATTCTGGGTGAAGTGCGCAACCCGCAGGTTGTTACCCTGGATACTGAACAGTCCCGACTTCTCGATGTTATTGCCAGGGCCAACGGCTTTGAGTTCTATGCCGACACAAAGAGGATAAGGGTACTCAGACAAATAGGTCCGGACGTGCATATGGCCACTATTGATCTCACTCAATCCGATTCCATTCTGAAACGAAATATCGCTCTCTATCCGGGGGATGTCGTTATTGTACCCGCAAAAAACAGCAAAAGAATTGACCGGCAGCTCTCCAACATCATTCCCTTTACATCCGTTGCGACAGCAGTTGCCATCTTGTTTAATGCATTATAAGACACCCCCACATGGAAGAGAGCCTGCGCATATTAAAACCCTATCTGAGAGGCCTGCCGCTGATCGCTGTATCGATGATTGTCGGTTATCTGATCATGGCTCAATACCTCAATTATGTAACTCCGAAATATGAGAGCGTGACTCGTTTACGCCTTGCAGATATCGATGAAGGTGTGCCCAACAGTAATCTTTATAAAGATTTTGATGTCTTTGCGACTGCCAATAAACTCGCTGCTGAAGTGGAAGTGCTGAAATCTCAGATGCTGATCGATGAAGCCCTGAATCATCTTGACTTTGATATTGAAAAGTTTCGTGTTGGCAAAATGCGAACAACAGAACTTTATCATGACTCCCCGTTTACTGTTCAATTTCTCACTGCGGATAATTCTCATTACAACAGACCGTTTCACTTACATCTTCGTGACAACCTCTCTTACACACTCATCGAACCCGGGGGAAAAGAGTTCCGGGCGTCTCTGGGCGATACGCTCGATCTTTCAGGAACCAAACTCATTCTCTCCTTAAACGAACCCTATGTAAATTCACGTAACAATACAGATATTGCCGATCACTATCAGTTCAAGAAACTGAGCAGGCCTCAACTCATCTCACAGATTCAGAGCAATCTTTCCATTCTGCCGGTTGACAGGGACGTTGCAGTGATCCGTTTAATTTTCGCCTCTCCACACCCACAAAAGGCAGCCGTGTTACCGGACATGCTGGCCAAAACCTATATCGAGGATTACATTTCAACCAAATCAGGGGCTGCGAGCGTAACCATGGATTTTCTGGATGAACAGGTGAAGGAGGTGATGCAGAAGCTTTCACAGATTGAGCTGGAGATAGAGGCTTACAGAAATGCTGAACAGATCACAAATATTCGGCAGGAGTCAGAAACAATTCTGAGAGAGATCTCTCAGATGAAGATTCAGCAGACGAATCTCTTCATGAGCCTTGAAGCGATGAATGAACTTTACCGCTATGTGCAGGAGGGCAATGAAAAATTTGAAGAACTTGCTCCCAATTTTGAGGCTTTCACCGATCTTTTATCCACGGAGCTGATCAAAAAGATAAAGGAACTTCGGGCCGAAAAAAGAGACCTTCTCCTCATTTATACTCCTCAGGAACCGATCATTTCGGTAGTGGATGAGAAACTGAATGACATTTACGCTTACTTGACAGAGAGCATCTCCAACACCCGGAGAAATCTGGAAATCAAGTATGAAAACCTCTCCCGCGATATTGAACTCACTGAACTTCAGCTGATCAACTATCCGGAAAAAGAGAGGCTTTTAACAATTTTGGAACGTGAGTTTGAGATCTATCAGGCATCGTACAATTTTCTAAACGAAAAAAGAATAGAAGCACAGATAGCCCGTGCTGCTACCATCTCCTTCCATCGGATTATCGATTTTGCACGGGTACCTCAATCACCATTCTCACCAAACTATGTAATCCTGAAGATCGTAGCTGCCTTGCTTGCCGGGGGCGGAGCAATCGCACTTATTTTTCTTGTGCATACGATTAAAGCAAGAGTTAACGATAAGTTCACAATTCAGACAAATTCTTCAATAGCGGTTGTGGCCTCAACCCCGAACCTCAAGAAGAAGGAACAGCTGCAAGCACATTTTCTACACCTTGTGAATCAGCTTGAGATTAAGAACCTGATAAAACCGAAGAGTGTCGCCGTGTTCAATGCTTTCGGCCTTGGTGACGGAGCCGATTTTCACGCTCTTCATACTGCTGAAGCACTCTCCCAGCAGAACCACCGCGTTCTCCTCATAGACGCCCGCAACAGAATGAAACTGAGCCCTGCCGGACCGGGAGAGATCCACCACCTTACTGAAACGCTGTCAGTTCTTCATTTTCTTCATCCCGGCTACGATTTTTTTACAAACAATCAAATTGCAGAACTCATTAAAAGCGTGGCCGAAAGTTTCGACAACACCATCATCAACAACGACATGATCGAAACACAGCTTTCACTTCAAATTATGAAAGCATCCGATACCAACTTTGTTGTCGCAGACAGCCGGCTGACACCAGCAAAACAGATTCCTGGTGTGGACATCCTGAAAGATGAATTCAGCATTGAGAACATCTTTTTCATTTTAAACCGAATCCAATACAATCCAAACATTGTAACAGAAATTGCGAACTGGCTCATCAAAAAAGCCGGATTGAAGAAAAACAAATTTGAGGGACTAACCTATGCGTAATCTCCTCAATCATTTCAAAGCCCCTCTTATCTTACTGGACCAGGCTGTGTTTAGCGGAACCAGCTTTCTGGTAACGATACTCCTGGCAAGAACGCTCTCATTGGAAGACTTTGGGGTATATGCCGGGCTCGTACTTGTTTTATACCTGATCACCAGTCTGATCAGTGCATTTGTCGTGCAGCCGCTGCAGGTAAACCTCCCTTCTTCATTTTATAAAATTGACTATCTCTCATTTACCTTTTGGTTTCAGTTGGCATTGAGCACTTTTCTCATCACATGGATACCTCTGCTACTGATGCTTCCTTTTGATCTGATCGCACAGCACAAAGATCTCGCTTTGCCGGCTATTCTTATCTCAGCCGGGTTTGTGATGCACGATTACTACCGGAAACGATTTCTGGCCGAAGACCGTGTTACCGATACTTTCTTGCTGGATTTACAACTTATGGCAGCTCATCTTCTCGCAGCCGGTTATCTCCTCATTGCGGGCTCTGCCTCATTGGTTCCGGTTCTTTTTCTGCTCGCACTGGGCTATCTGCCCTCCTTTCTGACCGGGTTGATCTTTTCAAAACCAACCTGGAGCGGTATTGAACACTGGCCCGGCTTCCTGAAACTTCATCTGAACGAAGGTAAATGGCTCTTTTATACAGCACTGGTTCAGTGGTGGGGCGGAAATCTCTTTGTTGTAGCATCCGGTTTTTTTCTGGGAGCCGCAGCACTTGGAGCACTGCGACTTGTACAATCCGTTTTTGGCGTGCTGAACGTACTGTTCCAGACTTTTGAAAACTATGTACTTCCCCAAACAGCCAGCCGCCTGCACAAGTCTATGGATGAAGGGCGCCGGTTTCTCTGGAAGATTGGAGGGCAATCTCTTTTTGCCGTCTCATTGCTTTTACTCATTCTGTTCATCTTCTCAGATTTCATCATTGTTCTGGCCGGCGGTGAACAGTTTCGGGAATACGGCTTTCTCGTGAAAGGAATGGCACTGCTTTACGCGCTTATTTTTACAGGGTATCCAATTCGAATTGCCATTCGGGCACTGGTGATGAATAAAATTTTCTTTAAAGGATATCTGCTAACCTTCCTTTTTGGGCTGCTGAGCTCTTATCTGCTGCTCTCTTTTTTTCAGCTCACAGGAGCAATCGCCGGACTCATTTTCTCTCAACTCATTTTACTGATCTACTGGCAATCAGAACTTCAAAAAAAGCACTTTCTGCTATGGAAATAATTCATCTCATACTTGGCAAAGCCAATCCGGAACGCATGAATGGCGTAAACAAGGTGGTTTCTCAGCTTGCCACTCATCAACAGCGACAGGGAAGGGATGTTGCGGTTTGGGGAATCACCAACGATCTTTCCCGAAATTTTGAAGAGAGAGTGTTTGAAACACTCCTGTTCCCGGCTTCCAAAAACCCTTTTGGCGTACACTCCCTCTTACGTAACGCCATCCGGAATAAAGCCGGCAGCAATGTCGTTTTCCACCTGCACGGCGGGTGGATTCCAGTCTACACCACACTCTCAGGTCTGTTCCAAAAGCTCCATATCCGGTTTGTCATTACAGGTCATGGCGCATATAATACCATCGCCATGAACCGAAGCAAATGGCTCAAAAAAGCCTATTTCCGGCTGTTCGAAAAAACACTGCTCAAACGGGCCTGCAAGATTCACAGTATCGGGCAGAGCGAAGTTGAGGGTCTTAGCCTGATCTATCAAAATGATAAAAACGTACTCCTGCCTTATGGTTTTCAGCTTCAGAAAGCTGCTTTTCCAGTCATACCTAATCCTGACAGTTTTACAATTGGCTTTGTAGGCCGCTTAACTAGCTGGACAAAAGGACTGGACCTCCTGATTCATGCATTCCAGGAATTCCATAAAATGGAACCACAATCCACTTTATGGATTGTGGGCGATGGTCCGGACAGATCTGATCTGGAAAACCTTATCACAAAGAACAAGGTGCGGAATGTGGTTTTTTACGGGAGCAAATTCGGGAGTGAAAAGGATGAATTAATTTCTCAAATGCATGTTTTTGCTCATCCTTCAAGAAATGAAGGCCTCCCCGCATCCGTTCTTGAAGCGGCTGGGTTGGGCATCCCGGTCATTGTCTCAAAGGCTACAAACGTTGCGCAGTCTGTGAGCCGGTATAAAGCTGGCACGGCGCTTGTAAATAACTCTGCAGAAGACTTAACCAAAGCCTTCACTGAATTCAGGAATGCCGATAGAGATACTATGAAACAAATTTCAAAAAATGCCGCACGGATGGTATCTGAAGAGTTCGGATGGGATCGGTTGATTGATAAATTTGACGAAATGTACCATTGATCAGATGAACAGAACCCGACAAGATGTTACCGATCATTCTCAATTTCTGAAAACCATCAACTGGATGTTGATCGCCATCATGTTTATGATGATTGCGGCTTTTTTTTCCTGGAGTGAGAACATCACCATTACCAGGGTTATCAAAGTGATCGGACGGATGGGAATGCTCGGCGCTTCCTGGCTGGTATACGTCAAGATCGTAAACTATGGTGCGATCGACTCCCTGAAACCACACAATACTCTGGCTATCGGGCTCTACCTCGGCTACCTGGGGCTCGGGCTTGCATCATTTCTGTGGACATCCGATCTCGGCGTAAGCGCCTTGCAATGGTTCATGACTTCTCAGACTCTCATCTTCTGTTTCTTCTTCATTAAAAGTCTCTATCTGCTGGATGAATACTTCCCGGGGCACACCATCCGGCTCTACAACATACTGGGTAACTCAATCCTTGCAATCATTCTCATATTTCTGATCGGAATGTGGTTAAACCCCGATGATTTTATCCGCTTTACACATGGAGGTACAGAGGCCCGTCTGGGAGGTTTTATCATGAATCCCAACGAACTCGGTATGCTGGCCGGAGTTGGAGTTGCCGGCTTTCTATTTGATGTGAAGCGAAATCATCATAAGTGGCTTACCATTTTAAAAATTATCATCCTTTTCTACGCTCTCTACCTTACCGGGTCCCGTTCCTCTCTGATTGGTGCCGTTTTCATTATTCTCTACTACATCAAACAAACGGATAATATACACCTGAAGCTGGCCATCATCGGTTCCATGCTCCTTTTCCTGCCTTTAGTCGTACACTCGGTTATTTTGAAAGACGGGGATGCTGACCGGGTTGAGGAAGTTCTAAGCATGACCGGCCGGCTTCCCTTTTGGCAGGGACTGATCAATGAGGGGCTTCCGCGTGAACCCTGGCTCGGATTTGGTTTCATGCGGATCGACTACAACGACCACTTTCAGTCGAGACACAGTTACCCCGGTTTAATGACTCACAACACCTTCATTCAGGTTCTGATGAACCTCGGCTTTGTGGGTCTTGTAATTGTGAGCTTCCAGATGATTTTCACCTTCAGAGGAATCTTCCGGGAAGAAGAAGAGAAAAAAATGATGCTGCTAAGCATCATGATTCCCATCATGATCAACTCCTTTACCGAGTTTGGCATTTTCGGCGAATCCAACTTTGGCATTCTCTTTTATCAGTTGATCCTGCTTTACATCACATTTAAACGAAGTACACTGCTTACAACCGCACAAAAACTTCATCTGAAAATTAAAAGACCTGACCTGCTTGAAGCCTGATATGAAATCTTTTTTAAATAAACTCAATTACTCAACAGCAACTTCTGATGAAGGGGAAAAACTGGAGTATTACACCATCGTAAATCCAGACGGATCGCCCCGCTGGATCTTTCCTGTTCATGCAGATTCACCACTTTTTTTAAAATTCTACCATGTGGAAGGATGGCGCTCAAAACTATTTGCTCTCGTCTCTTCAATAGTTTTTCATTTGAGACTGCAGCATTTCGTCTATCAAAAGAACCATCTGTTCATAACCCGCCCAAAAGGAGATGAAACTCCCCGAACAGATCTGATCACAGATACATGGGCTCTTTTCACGGGAACACCAGGACCAAATAACAAAATGGTTCTTTATACTGAATCTGAAAATGGATCCCGTTTTTTGAAAATTCCGGTTACCGGCGAAGCATGCGAAACTGTGGAACGTGAATTTTCAGGTACCTCCGGTATTCGTTCCCTAAATCCTGAACATGTTACGATTCCGGCTGCCACTCTTTACGAAAATGGCATCCTCGAACTGGAAGATGCAGGGAGCAGCGGTACCCGGTCCAATATTTTTTCCGGCCTGCACAAGTCCATGCTAACTGAGATCTGCACAAAGACCGCAGTAAAGCTTGAAACCTCAGAAAGCCCTGGCTTCAATAAGAGCCTGAAACGGCTCGGCAGTGCAAAGGCCACCCGGGATGAACGGATCCCGCGCGCCCTCATTAACCGCCTGTCACAGCTCGGTTCCGAACTGGCAAAATCGAAGATGGTTTTCACAATGAGTCATGGCGACTTCACCCCGTGGAATATGTTCATCACCGACGGGAAACTTGCCGTATATGACTGGGAACTGGCGGATGACTCCACCCCTCTGGGATTTGATGCCTTCCATTTTATCATACAAAAGGGAGTACTGATTGATCATAAATCCTGGAAAGAGATCCGCAATGAGATAGACATACTCACCGGTAAATGGGGACATTCCCTGAGTGAGAAATATGGTGTTAGCTGGAGTTTATGCCTGAAATTTTACCTCTTCATGAACATCAGTAATCATCTGTATCTCTACAGCCGTCAGGAGAAGTGGCATAAACAGATAGACTGGCTCCTGGACACCTGGAATGAGGCACTTTCAGAAATACTCTCCGATAACAGGGAAGCGAGAGGTCTGCTGATTGAGGATCTCTTTTGCAAACTGAACAACAAACCCTACTCGGCAATCAAGTTTCCGGAGAAGGAACCCTCCGAACTGGATGCCTACTCGGATATCGATCTCTGTCTGAAAAAGGAAACGGCCGGGCAGCTGATCGAATACCTGAAAAGACATACTCTGGCTGACAAAGTGCTGGTGAAAAGAAGCTCCTTTATGGCCTCTGTTCAGATTCAACTCAAAAATAATGACATTCTGAATCTCGATCTTATCTGGCAGTTCAAATGGAAACATCTGGAGATGATGTCGGCCGAAGGGGTACTGCATCGATCGCAGCGAAATCGCTACGGGATAAAAACGATGCACCCGTCTGATCTGGTTCACTATCTCGGACTCTTCTATGGGCTGAACGGATCCCTGATCCCGGATAAACAGGCAATGTATCTCACCTCAGTCAACACTACCGGGGATTCATTAACCCGGCTCATTTTAACTGGCAATGCAGATGGCAGAATTCCCCGAAGAGAACTTCTCGAAAGCGTTGAAAGCAGATCGGTCAATCAAGGACTGAGCAGAGTTATACAGCGTGTTCATTATCTGCGCGACATCCTGAAAAGCCTTTTCCGATCCAAAGGAATGATCATCACATTCAGCGGAGTGGATGGTGCGGGAAAGTCCACCGTCATTGAGCATATTCACAGGGAATTTGACAAAAAGCTGAGAAAGAGGGTAGTCATATTAAGGCACCGACCCTCTCTTCTGCCCATTTTAAGCGCCTGGACAAAAGGAAAAGTAATAGCCGAGCAGGATGCAGCCAACACCCTTCCGCGGCAGGGATCAAATCGGAACGTCATCAGCTCACTGCTGCGGTTTCTCTACTATTATACCGATTATCTTGCCGGTCAGTTTGTTGTCTATTTCCGGCATGTGCTCCGCGGGGATGTTGTGCTGTATGATCGCTACTATTTCGACTTTATCAACGACAGTGTTCGAAGTAACATCCATCTGCCCGAAACACTCCTTCGGGCCGGATACCTCTTCCTGATGAAACCGGACTTCAACTTCTTTCTCTATGCCGATGCTGCCACCATCCTGGCGAGGAAGCAGGAACTGGACAAAGAAACGATCACTGAACTGACCAGCAAGTACATCGATCTATTCAGAAAACTGGATTCCGGCAGGCCCTCTGCAGGTAAATATCTGCCCGTTTTAAATATCGATCTTGATGCCACCATTCTTACGATTATGAATACCACTCAAAAAAGGGCAGCCTGAAATGAAAAAGATTGCAGAAACGATCATCCGACTTCGGAATCCGCAGTTTCGGTTTGATGAAAACCTAAACAGCGGTGCGCTCATCAGCTTTCTGTGGGCTCAGTCAAGAAGCCTGTTTCGCGGGTGGAAGCTGCTGCTTCGTTTTCGCAATCCGCGGATGACAATGCTTGGCAAACATGTGAGCTTCTTTAACTTCGCTAAAATCAGGTTTGGCCGATTCATGAAGCTTGGTGACCGGGTCTTCCTGAGTGCGCTCGGAAGTGAAGGAATATCGATTGGCGACAATGTCGGGATCGGCGCTTACAGTCGGGTGATTGTATCCACATCCCTGAATCAAATTGGCACGCATATCCGCATCGGAAACAACGTCGGCATCGGCGAATACGCGTATCTTGGTGGCGCCGGAGGCCTTGAAATCGGGGATGATTGCATCATTGGGCAATATTTCAGTTGTCACCCGGAAAACCACAATTATGAAAGTGCGGAGCTTCCGATCCGTATGCAGGGTGTAAACCGAAAAGGAATTCACATCGGCAGCAACTGCTGGATTGGCAGTAAGGTAACCATACTCGACGGTGTACATGTGGGGGATGGATCCGTTATTGCAGCCGGTGCGGTCGTAACTAAATCGTTTCCGGCAAACAGCATCATCGGGGGCGTTCCGGCGAAACAGATAAAAAACCGGTTCTCAACAGTATGAAAACCATTCTTGCCACAGCGTATGCAATCAACCCTCTGAAAGGTTCTGAAGACGGAATGGGATGGAATTTTGTGATGCAGATCTCTCGCTTTAATAAGGTGATTGCCGTTACGAGAGAAAACAATCGTCCGCATATCGAAACGTACATGCAGGATAATCCTTCAGACCATTACAAAAATATCACGTTCCTCTATTTCGACACCCCATACTGGACACGCTTCTGGAAAAAAGGCGGGCGGGGTGCAATGCTCTATTATCTTCTTTGGCAACGAATGGTCGTATCCTTCATTCGGGAGAAAAATATCGACTTTGATATCGTACATAACCTCAACTTTCATAATGACTGGTCACCCAGTCATTTATGGAAGCTTGAGAAACCATTTGTATGGGGCCCCATCGGGCATCATCCTCTCATACCCTCTGCCTATCTGGAGCCATACTCAAAAAAATATCTGATCAAAGATCGCCTTACCTGGCTGATCAAGAAACTGTTCTGGAATTTTTCCGGGGCTTTGCAAAATACAGTAAAAAGAGCCGGGTATATCTGGGCGATGAATCCCTCCGTTAAAGACGTGATTGACATCGGCCAAAACGAGCATATTATCTCCGCATCCGTGGCTACCCAGGATTTTGGCTGGGATGAACAAGCAGAAACCGGTTCCTTTTCACTGATGTCGGTTGGCAGGCTGGTTCCCTTGAAAGGATTTGATCTCACCATCCGATCATTTGCATTGTTTGTAAAAAGTTTACCCGCGCCTGAGAGAGCCGGCGTCCATCTGAAGATCATTGGGAGCGGACCTGAAGAGGCGTTTCTCAAAAAAATAACCGAAGATGAAGGAATTTCAGACTGCGTAACTTTTATCAGCTGGATTGACCGCAGCGATGTGATGAAACTGTTTCGTACTGCTTCCGCCTTTCTTTTTCCATCTCATGAAGGAGCCGGAATGGTGGTTCCTGAGGCACTCTCTTTTGGGGTTCCGGTGATCACACTTGATAATGAAGGCCCCGGCGGATTCATTACACCGGAATGTGGTATCGCAGTAAAAAGAGGTAGTTATGAAGATACTGTACAGCAACTGGCCGGAAGTATTGGCACTCTCTATCAAAACCCTTCGCTGATACAGAAGAAGCGAAAAGCAGCGCGCAAACACTTTATGGATTATTTCCATTGGGACCGACGAGGTGAACAACTGAAATCAATCTACGCTAACCTTTGAACCTATGAACCTATGAAAATCTATGCGTTTCACTTACTGAATGATTTCAGCGGAAGTCCCAAAGTGCTAAGTCAACTTATTAAAGGCTGGGATGAAAACGGTATTGACGTGCATGTGTGCAGCAGCTTTCAAAATCAGGGGATTTTATCGGGGCTCTCACCATGGATAACCCGACATCCGGTCTGGTATCGATTCTATGAGAACAAATTACTCAGGTTCGCTGCGCTGATGTTGAGTCAATTGCTTCTGATTCCAGGATTTCTAACCCTTGTAAAAAAAGAAGACATTATCTATGTCAATACAGTGCTGCCGTTTGGTGCAGCACTTCTTGGAAAACTGAAAGGCTGCCGGATAATCTATCACCTTCATGAGACAACCATGAAGCCGGCCATTCTGAAAAAAGTTCTGTTTGGCATTGTAAAATTCACCGCAAACGAGGTGATTTATGTATCAGAATTTCTTGCAGATAAAGAGCCCATGCAGGGTATAAAAACCCATGTACTGCACAATGCAATTCCGGAAGAGTTTATAAACCGTGCAGGCAGGATTACGCGTGATATCACGATGCCCCAAAATGTACTCATGGTCTGCTCACTGAAAATCTATAAAGGCCTTCACGAATTCACAAAAGTGGCTAAACGGCTCAAAGAGTTCCGTTTCAGAATGGTGATCAATGCACCCACTGAAGAGATTGAAGCATTCTTTAAGGGAACTGACCTCCCCGGTAATCTGGAGATTTATCCCACACAGCGGGATGTGATACCACACTTCGCCTGGGCCGACCTGATCATGAATCTCTCCCATCCCGATGGATGGGTTGAAACGTTCGGGCTCACCATTATTGAGGGCATGGCCTTCGGGATGCCTGCTATCGTACCTCCCGTTGGCGGAATAACCGAAGTTGTTGAACACGGTTTTAACGGTTATCATGCAGACCCGCTCAATATTGACACACTCGAAAAAACGGTACAGAGTTTATTTCTAAATTCTCAGCTGTACCAACAGTTAAGTGCAAATGCAACTGTCAAACTCAGGGAATTTCGTGAAAAAGCGTTTATTGATAGCAGCTTAAAAATTCTGCATGGTACCGGATAAGCTCTGCCAGTTCTCTAACCGATTCACTTTGCGAAGCTATTCCCCTGTAAAATCTGTCATCCTGCGATCGGCCCGTAATTTTTTTGAGTTTACCGGCATCCTCAAAGCAACCACAGATCACATGCCGGTCAAC
Source organism: Balneolaceae bacterium (assembly GCA_007693745.1). Classification (GTDB taxonomy): domain Bacteria; phylum Bacteroidota; class Rhodothermia; order Balneolales; family Balneolaceae; genus Rhodohalobacter. The sequence continues at coordinate 4,987 of REDA01000034.1, read as the reverse complement.
GGATCGGTATTCTATCTGGAATCACTTCTCCCGACACAGGAAACCCATTCCAATTTCTGGAAATCTCAGGATTTTAAAAAAGCCGTAAATAACTGATTCTTTTCATGAAATAGTTTTTGGCATAAGGGTTGCAACAAACATTCATATGCCCAAATCGAAATTAAACTTTCAAAAAATATGAAGAAGAAGTCAGTCGCAATTATTGGAACCGTTGGTGTTCCGGCGAATTATGGTGGATTTGAAACACTGGCTGAACACCTGATAGAACAAATTGGAGACAAGTATTCCATGCATGTATACTGCTCCGGTAAAAAGTATTCCAAAGAGGAACGCAAAGAGACCTATAAAAATGCCAGGTTGCACTATTTACCGCTGGATGCCAATGGTGTGCAAAGTATCCCCTATGATACCTGGTCAATCCTGCATGCCCTCTTTTTTGCTGATGTACTGCTTATTCTCGGGGTTTCCGGGGCCTGGCTGCTTCCCTTCGTTAAACTTTTCACAAATAAGAGGATCATCATCTCTATCGACGGAATCGAATGGAAACGAAATAAATGGAATAAGCTGGCACAGTGGTACCTTTTCTGGGCGGAGGGTCTGGCTGTGAAATATTCCCACATAGATATCTCCGACAATGAAGCGATTCAGGATTACACGGCGCAGCGTTACAATACCTTAAGCCGGATTATTGAATATGGTGCTGATCATACCCTGCCGTCGAAAAAAGAGACCACACATCCCGGATTGCCATTCATGGCACACCCCTATGCGTTTAAAGTATGTCGCATTGAACCGGAAAATAATGTGCACATCGTACTCAAGGCCTTTTCGGAAATGCCGGAATACCGTCTTGTCATGGTAGGGAACTGGGACAAGAGTCCGTACGGTCAAAACCTGAAGGCTGCCTACAGCCCATACCCCAATATCACCATTCTTGACCCCATTTATGATCAGGAAAAACTCGACCTGATCCGATCAAAAGCAGTCTTGTATATCCACGGCCATTCTGCCGGAGGCACAAACCCCTCCCTGGTTGAAGCCATGTATCTGAATCTGCCGGTGCTCGCATTTGGTGTATCCTACAATCGCGTTACAACCGAGAACAAGGCCCTCTATTTTCACAATGAGGCGGAGCTAAAGGCCATCATACAAAATACAAAGCTTAGCTCTATCAGGGATTTGGGCAGAACCATGGGTGAAATCGCAAGACGCCGATACCGTTGGAGCCTCATTGCAGGCAAGTATGACGGTCTGGTTCAGGAAGCTCTGCAACTGAGTAAAAAACCGAAAGTGGCTGCATCCGTTGAAGAGTTGTCCTACGATCAGTTACTCGACATGGGACTTTCACACATCAAATACACCGAAGGATTCTACACACAACGATAATTATTGAAACTTATGTCCGCCCTCAATCTCATCATAATCCCGGCCATTTCACTGGCCATTGTACTCACGATAATGCCGCTTCTCAGAATTGTGGCTATCCAACTGCAGCTGGTTGACAAACCCAGTGGGCGCAAAGCCCATAACGGACAGATACCGCTTGCGGGCGGACTGGCCATCAGCTTTGCCACTATGCTTACACTGCTTGTAAGCACTACTTCCTGGAGTGAATTTTCCGGCATTTCCTTCATTCTCCTTGCCGGTGGTATCTTACTGGTAATCGGTGTAATTGATGATAAATCCGATCTCCGCGCATCCATGAAACTCACCATTCAGATTGCACTGGCTTATTTTGCATTTGCCAATGGTATACGAATTGAGACCTTCCACGGCATCCTGGGAATTTATGAAATTCCGGTTCTCGCGCAGTATTTCATTACACTGATCGTCATAACCGGTGTGGTGAATGCATTCAACCTGATGGACGGAATTGACGGTCTTGCTGCCGGACTCGCCATTGTTGCATGTACCCTCTTTGGATGGATGGCATATATCACCGGTCAGTTTATGCTGCTGAATCTCTTTCTGGCGCTTATTGGTGCACTGGTCGGGTTCATGCGATTCAATTTCAGCAGCAAGGTAAAAGTGTTTATGGGTGATGCCGGATCCCTCTTTATCGGTCTGATCATGGTGCTTTCAGCCATCAGCCTTATTCAGGCTGCTCAGGGAACATCCGAGATCCGGCTGGTATTTCCGGTCGTAATCGGTGTACTGGCTCTTCCTGTTCTTGATTCACTTCGTGTCTACCGGCGCAGAGCGAAAGACGGCTTTAGTCCGTTTCGGGCCGACCGGACCCACTTCCACCATCTCGTTCTTCAGCTTGGCATCAAGCATCGCTCCGCAACACTTCTGGTCATCTTCGTCTCCGCAATACTGATCGCACTGAGTATTACCATTGGCTCACTCACAAGTTTCACATTTATGATACTCGCCTTAATGACAGCCTTCATTGCGATCTCCTGGATCCTCAGTTTAAACAGCAAAGTGATGGACTGGAAAGAGAAAGTGCTGGCCATGGAAAAACGATGATTTTTTTAAATTTGCAAATACCGGCATCAGTAGATTGAACTGGCTGCTCGCATTCGATTATGTAATGCCTCCAAAATCTGGACGCATTTTAAAAATTGGAAATCAACATCCTTAGAGATAAGTTTGTTAAGAAGAGCGTCTGTGCAAGGCTCTTATTTAACCTTATCTGAAGAATTTATGTCATATAAAATATTTATCGTTGAGGACGATCCATGGTATGGACAGTTACTCACGCACCATCTTGGTCTGAATCCGGATTTTGATATTACGCTTTTCGAAAAGGGAAAAGAAATGCTTTCAAAACTGTACCAAAAACCAGATCTGATCTGTATGGATTTTGGCCTGCAGGATATGAAAGGCGAAACCCTTCTCAAGGAAATTCAAAAAAGAAACAATACAATTCCTGTGGTTGTAATCAGCGGACAGGAAGAGATTTCGGTTGCTGTAAACCTCCTCAAATTGGGTGCCCGTGACTACATTATCAAAGACGCTCATGCTAAAGATCTGCTTTGGCGCTCAGTAATTAATATTCGTGAAAACCAAAATCTGCGTGATGAGGTTGATGCACTCAAGGAGCAGCTCAGCTCCAAATACAGCTTTGAAAAAAATATCATTGGCAACAGTACAGCCATAAAGAAAACCTTCAAACTTCTCGAAAAGGCTATCCGAACCAATATTAATGTATCCATCACGGGAGAAACAGGCTCCGGAAAAGAGGTGTTTGCCAAAGCCATCCACTACAATAGTGATCGCAGGAAAAAACCGTTCATAGCGATCAATATGGCTGCCATACCAAAAGATTTGGCAGAAAGTGAACTTTTTGGTCATGAAAAAGGCGCTTTTACGGGTGCCGACAGTATGAAAAAAGGGAAGTTTGAAGACGCAAGTGGCGGTACCATTTTTCTGGACGAAATCGGCGAAATGGATGTTAACCTGCAGGTAAAACTCCTTCGGGTGTTACAGGAACGTGAAGTGGTTCGTGTTGGAGGGAACAAGGCCATCCCCTTTGATGTTCGCCTGATTTCAGCCACACACAAAAATTTAGCCGAGGAGGTAAAAAAGGGGAATTTCAGGGAAGATCTCTATTTCAGAATCATTGGCCTGCCTATCGAACTCCCACCACTGCGTGAACGGGAAAATGATCTTTTCCTCCTTGCCAAACACTTTATTGCAGAAGCCTCAAAGGAAAATGGAATAAAAGCACCGGCCCTATCGTCCGGTGCCCGTGAAAAACTCGCATCATATCCTTTCCCGGGGAATGTGCGTGAGCTTAAAGCCGTGCTGGAACTTGCTGTTGTCATGTGCGATGGTGATGAAATCCTGCCGGATGACATCACCTTCTATAATGCTTTAAGTAGTGACATGCTAATTAGTGGAACAAAAACACTCCGCGAACATACCAACGACATCATACAATACTACCTCTCAAAAAATGATGACAACGTGGTAAAAACCGCTGAAATTCTTGACATCGGTAAGTCAACGATCTATAACCTGCTCAAAAGCGGTGAGATTACTACTAAATAAACAAAATCCATGTATTGTAACAATTTGGAGTCCTTGACATCAACACTCTCTGAACTGCAACAGCAGCCGAAAGTACAATCCGTCCTTTTGTTTGTGGCTGACAAAGGCCATCCGGACAAAAAAACAATCGAACCTGTATTGAAGCAGTTTACCAAGCCACTGATGGGAGGCGTTTTTCCGGAAATCATTGCGGATGGTGAGCGTCGGGAAACCGGTTTTTTAGTGCTTCCCCTCTTTAATAAACTTAACACTGTTTTAGTTGATCTGAGCCTCGATGTATCTGAAATAAAAAAATCGATACACACCCATGCTCAACAGGAGGCGGTTAAAAATGTGAGTTTATTCTGTATTACGGATGCTCTTACCTCTGAAAAAACCACCATGATTGATCTGCTGTATGATTCATGGGGCCCTGAAGCCAACTATGTGGGTGCCGGGGCAGGCTCGCTTAGTTTTAAACCGTTACCATGCATCATCCATCAGCATACAATGGTGGGAAATGCCGCTGTTATTGGTGTTATAGATGTGACAGTTAACATAGGTGTTGCCCACGGCTGGGCGCCCGTAAGCGAGGCGATTAAAGTCACAGAAACAGAGGGCAATTCCATCATCAGCCTGAACTGGGAGCCCGCTTTCGATGTGTACAGAGAGCAAATTTTACGTCACTCGGGTGTGGAAATCTCTCCTGAAAATTTCTTTGATGTTGCCAAATCCTACCCACTCGGGCTCATCAGGCTGGATTCAGAAATGACGATTCGTGACCCTTATGCCACAAATAACGGTTGGCTGCATATTGTAGATAATGTTCCCGAGGGTGATTACATACGCATAATGAACGGCAACATAAACTCTTTACTTGAAGGTGCTTCTAAGGCTTTTAAAGACTCCCACGCAAACATTAGTGACGAAACATCGCAACAATTCTGCGTGGATTGTATCTCCCGCGTGCTCTATATGCAGGATGAATTTGACCGCGAACTCGCCTTAC
>REDA01000077.1 GCA_007693745.1 Balneolaceae bacterium | reverse complement strand
GCCGAAGGCGATTCTCACGAAGTGAAACAGGAAACGGGAAACCAGAAACGCGCGAAGCCCCCCTCTCCGCTGTTAAGGCGCCCCCGGTCCCAGCAGCACAGCATTCAGGAATAGGCGGTCGGCTCCCCGCCAGTATCCGCGGAAGTTTACATCCTCAGCGAATGAGATCACCCTGCCTGAACCGATCCGTTCTTCATAGAGAAATACCACACCGGGAAGCCGCTCTTCATTTTCTTCCCAGAGATGTCCGGCAATGTGAAAATCTCCGGTCGCTATTGTGACCGGTGTTCTTCTGGACGCAAGGGGAGCACCTTCCGGCGCAGTGTAGAGCCGGTTTGAATTGATCAGCAGCGGCAGATCACGGTCATAGCCGGAGACAAGCCAGCTCTCCCTGTCCAGTTCGGCGCGTACAAAGGCGCCGGGAACAGAGACCCGCTGGGCTGAGCTGTTGGCATCTTCGTCATACCAGGACTCCAGATTACCCAGACTGAGTGCGGTGCGCACATAGTCGGTACCGGATCCGATGGTGACCAGTGTACCGCCATCCCGGACCCACTGCCTGATCCGTTCGGTACCGGCATCGCCCAGGTAACGGGTCATCTCGGAACTGCTGGTAATTTCCGGCAGAATGAGTACATCAAAACGCTCGAGAGGTGTGTTTGCAATCCGGGTGGTGTTGAGAATGGTATGCGGTATTTCATATTCACGGTCGAGTGTGTGCCAGGCCCAGCCAAAGGAGTAGGCTGCAACAGGATAGTTGCCAATCAGCGCGATCGCCGGCTGATCGATCCGGTTTCCGTGAATGGTTCCCAGAGGGGGAAATCCATGATCTGCCATGCCGCTGTCCACGGCGTCCACCTTCAGGTCAAACCGTTCAGCCAGTTCCGAAACAGCATTATGAACCTGTTCACTGTTTCCATCAGTCCGCACCACAAGTGTTCCGGAACTGTATCGCACTCCATTGATCTGAGTCGGTTTGTAGATCACATTCAAACGGATTCCCATTTCCCGCAGCGGGATGATTGTTGAGAGTGCAGCTGCCTGCGACCCGTCGATCAGATAGGCATACTGAGCCACTCTGCTGGTCATGCCGCCCGGATTGCCAACCGGTCCGGTCAGTCGTTCGGCATCCAGGGAACGGCTATCGAATGAGCTGTAGCCGCTCAGGTTATAGAGCAGCGGAAGAGACCAGGAAGTGATATCGTAAAAGCGCGGATTTTCGCCCCGTTCAACTCTGGCACGTGCTTCCTGAAGAAAACCGGCGGGTATCCGGATTTTTGGTTCGAGCATATTCCGGATAAATGCCATGCGCGGCTGGGAGGCCTCAATAACAAAGCTGCCGGCCGGGAAGGTATGGGTACCGATACCACTTCCGTTCCGGTCGGAAACGTTTCTCAGGGAGGCATCCTGAGTAAGCCGACTCACTTCAACGCCGTTTCGCATGAGCAGGTTTACTACAGCGGCAACATGCCCGGGATCGCCTTCCTGCTTGATGATATACCGTACATTCCCCTGATTTCCAGCTTCAATGGCACTTACATTCGCCTGATAATAGTCATTGAGAAGATCTGCCCTGCGCTCGCTGGAGAGGGCGATCATCGCCTTCATTGCGGTAAACTGATTAAATGAAGCGTCATAAAGAGTCCTGACCGTGCCGTCAGACAGAGTCCAGGCAAATCCCCTGGAAGATCCCTGCTCATAGAGCATCCCCACTGCACCCTGGTAGGTCATGTAGGAGGTGAAATAGGCCGGATAGAAGAAATTGAAAATCTCCCGCTTGGTGTATTCGATGTTTTCCCGGTCGAACGCTTCGGCATGGGCACGACCGTACTCTTCAAACCACTTGCTGGCATACTCCGGGAAGAGTGGTGAAACCGGATCGGTGGGCGGATCGAAATAAAATTCACGTTCGGCTCCCATCTCATGCGCATCCACACCGGCCTGGGGCCTCCACTGCTGGAGAAGTGCCGCCCGGTCGCGTGTCTCCGGATGGGTATGCGCGAACCAGTCGCGGTTCAGATCAAAATAGTAGTGACTGGTGCGATACTTTAACCCGTCCCAGGAGCGAAAATCATTCGACCAGTCGGCCAGATCGGGATTTGCAGTTCGACCCCTGTGCTGGTGTGTAAACTGTGCAAAGGCGTCGCGGCCGTCCGGATTGATAACCGGATCGGCTACAATCACGGTATTTCGAAGTTTCTCGAGCGTTTCGGGGTCGTTGCTCGTGGTCATGTACTCAATCATCATCAGAACTCCTTCACTACCCGAAAGTTCAAAGCCGTGAATTCCCCCTCCAATGTAGAGGATGGCTGGCTGGTTGCGGATCAGCAGTTCCGCCTGTGCTGGTGAGGTGACTCTGGGATCGTTCAGGCGCTGTGCTGCGTGTTGTATCTCATCCAGCCGCTGATGGTTTTCGGGTGCCGTGATGATAGCGGCCACCTGTCGTCTGTAATCGGCAGAGATTCCGATATCCTGAAGAACCACTCTGTCGGAGGCTTCTCCCAGATAAAACAGATAGTCGGTAATCTGATGACTCAGAGTTACACGCTCACCGATTTTATGACCCACGACCTCCTCGAAGGATTGAACCTGAGCGGGGGAAGTGAATGGAATAATGAAGAACAGGGTAAGCAGCAGTATTCGTAAATTCATGGAATTTCAGGATTGTGAATGTTCGTTGGAGCAGTGGGTAAATTAGTTAATCAGTTGATTTGAGAAAATAAAAAAATATGACAAGAGAGCAGTGTAACATTTAAATGCAAACACCGTTTCTTGTTTGTATATTTAAGGCTGAAAAAATTTACTCTGTTTCCGGTTTTTTGATGAATAATGTCCGAAATTTTTGCATAATTGCTCATATTGATCACGGTAAATCCACGCTGGCTGACCGCTTGCTGGAGAGGACAGGTACGATTACCGAACGGGAGATGCAGGAGCAGGTTCTGGACGATATGGATCTGGAACGGGAGCGCGGGATTACGATCAAGAGTCATGCCATTCGCATGGATTACAAGCGTCCCAATGGCGAGATTTACACATTGAATCTGATCGACACGCCGGGACACGTGGATTTTGCCTACGAGGTATCCAGAGCACTGAAAGCTTGTGAAGGGGCACTGCTGATTGTCGATGCAGCACAGGGAATTGAAGCCCAGACCATCTCCAACCTTTATCAGGCAATTGATCAGAATCTGGAGATCATTCCGGTAATGAACAAGATCGATCTGCCCGGAGCTGATCCGGAGGGGATTGGACAGCAGATTGTGGATCTGATCGGTTGTGATTTCGATGATATACTTCAGGTATCCGGGAAGACCGGAGAGGGGGTGGAGGCACTTTTGGAAGCCATAGTGGAGAAGGTTCCGGGTCCGCAGCAGAAAATGGATGAGCCGCTCAAGGCTCTTATCTTTGATTCCGTTTTTAATACCTACAGAGGATCCATCGCTTATGTGAGAGTTATGGAGGGAACCCTGAAAAAGGGGGATCCGATCTATTTTATGGCCACCCGGAAAGAGTATGATGCGGAAGAGGTCGGTTATTTACGATTAAAGCGGGAGCCTTCGGGTGTGCTGGTAGCCGGGGATGTGGGTTATGTAATCGGCAGTGTAAAATCGCTTCAGGATGCAAAGGTAGGTGATACTATCACACATCAGAAAAGGAGAGCACTTACGCCTGTAGAAGGGTATCAGGAAGTGAAACCGATGGTATTCAGTGGTATTTTCCCCACACAATCCGAAGATTTTGAGGATCTGCGTTCGGCGCTCGAAAAACTCCAGTTAAATGATGCTTCTCTGAGCTATCAGCCGGAGACGTCCAAGGCACTCGGCTTCGGTTTTCGTGCTGGATTTCTGGGTATGCTCCACATGGAGATTATCCAGGAGCGTCTCGACAGGGAGTTCAACATCGATATCATCACCACAGTCCCGAACGTTCGCTATGAAATCGACACCACGGAGGGAAACCGGATCAAGGTGGATAATCCCAGTGAGATGCCGAATGCCGGAAAAATTGACAAGGTGTGGGAACCCTACATCAAAGCCAGTATTTTAACTCCTGCAGAGTATATCGGCCCCATCATGGCTCTTTGCCAGGAGCGACGGGGTGTATATGTAAATCAGCATTTTATGCAGAACAACCGCGTGGAGATCACTTATGAACTTCCGATGGCGGAGGTGGTGTTTGATTTTTATGACCGGCTTAAAAGCGGTACCCGGGGGTACGCTTCGCTGGATTATGAACTGCTCGAATACCGGCGGGGCGACCTGGTAAGGCTCGATATCCTCCTGAATGGTGAACCTGTGGATGCGCTGTCGAGTATCTCACACAGAGAGAAAGCCTACTATCAGGGCCGCAAGATATGTGCTAAACTGAAGGAACTTATTCCGCGTCAGCAGTTTGAAGTAGCAGTGCAGGCTGCGATCGGAACGAGGGTCATTGCCAGGGACACGGTGAGGGCCCTTCGGAAAGATGTAACTGCAAAATGTTACGGTGGTGACATTACCCGAAAGCGAAAACTTCTTGAAAAACAAAAAGAGGGCAAAAAGCGCATGAAACAGGTGGGCTCTGTAGAGATCCCGCAGGAAGCGTTCCTGGCTGTCCTCTCAATGGATGAGGAGACATAATGATGATTCAAAAATGGTTTAAAGTCGCTCTGGTTTCAGTGCTGGCGACAGGTTTTATTTTGACGGACAAGGCTCTTGCACAGTTTGAAGAACCGGTGATCCGAAAGGTTGAACTCTCTGAAAGAAGCAGTTTTCAGCAGCGTTTCAATGATATCAGCTGGACCGGGCAGGGGCTTTACAATCCCACAACCATCGACCGGATTCCAACAATTGAGCTGCGATCCAGGCTTCAGGCTGTGTTCGGAGATCCGACACAGAGAATCCAGCATCTGATCAATAACAATTTCCGGCCCGGGAAAGCGATCCAGTTTGAGTACTGGTTCATCATTGACGGAGAGATGCCGCTGATGATTCTGGATCTGGACGGTCCCTTTGAAAACGGATTGGTCTATGTAGGTGCCAGCCGGTACATTGACAGGATGCCTCAGGTGAAACGTACGCTGAACAGGATGCTGATGGGTGAGGAGGGGAATCCTGCAGAGTATTCCGACTATTTCTTTTCACCGGAAAGAGATCAGTGGTACCTTGTGCAATATAAAGATGGTGAATTTGTTCGGGAAAACATCCGAAGACCTTCATTTAATTAAAAATAAGTTCGTTTGAAAAAGAAAAAACCAACGTCGGCCGAAACGGAGAACAGGAGTTCAAAAAACAGGCAGAACGATGACCTGAAAGCCAAACACTGGGCAAGAGAGTGGCTTGATGCTCTTGTATGGGCGGCCGTTGTTGCGATTTTACTGCGCACCTTCTTTTTTGGCGCATACCGCATTCCCACGCCCAGCATGGAGCAGACCCTGCTGACGGGCGATTTTCTCATTGTGACAAAACTCGCCTACGGCCCGCGAACACCCATGACGCTCTCGGTACCTTTTACGGAAATCTATACACCCGGAGTGAATCTGCCCTGGTTCAGGATTCCGGGCTACTCTGAGGTGAAGCGTAATGATATTGTTGTGTTTAATTACCCGATCGATGTGGCACCCATTTCCGTGAAAACCAATTATATCAAACGTGCAGTAGGGATGCCGGGTGATTCTGTCCGCATCGATTCCAAGCAGCTCTTTATAAACGGGGAGCCGTCAGGGGATTTCGGCACACTCATGTTCAACCACAGGGTGGAGGTGAGGGAACGGATACGCCTGAGCCCGACAAAGGTGAGGGAGGCAGGGGCAGCGGTTCTTCAGAGCAATAACAATACCTACATCATCAATATGACGGAGGAAGTAGCCGCTGCCATGCTGGAATGGCCTGAAATTGACTCGGTTGAAAAGTTTGTTCTGCCGGAATTTTTTGACACCTTCAGCCGAAGGGGATTTAACTTTTCAAGAGGTTTCTCCAATCATGATCACATGAGTGAGATTGTGATTCCCTACGAAGGCATGGAAGTGGAACTGACACCGGAAAACTGGCACCTGTATCAGGACATACTGGAGAGGTACGAGCGGAACAGTGTGCGAAGGGCGGGTGACCAATTTATCATCAATGAAGTGGAAACGAATCGCTATACCATCAAACAGGATTACTACTTTGTGATGGGAGACAACCGCGATGACAGCGAAGACAGCCGCTACTGGGGGTTTGTACCCGATGATCACCTGATCGGAAAAGCCGGGATCATCTACTTCTCATGGGATAACGAGCGGATTCTCCCCCGTTTTAACCGGATACTCAATCTCATTCACAGGGATCAGAATTAACGGGTTAATTTTTTTCAATGGGTTGTCTCACCGGATACGTGATCCGCTTCAATATACTCGATGCGGCCGGCCAGCTCTTCCCACTTGTTCAGAAGTTCGGCCAATTTTGCCTTGATCGCCTCATATTCGAGTGATACTTCTTTCACTTTTCCGGCATCCTCGTAAAATGCGGTATCAGCCATCAGTGTTTCGATTTCGCTTTTTCTCTGCTCGGATGCTTCAATGGAAGACTCCACCTCTGCCAGGCGCTTTTTCAGCGGTTTCAGTTTTTTTGAAAGTGCATTCCTTCGCTCTGCTTCCAACCTTCTCTGCTCTTTTCGGTTGAGCCCGGAATCCGCCGCAACGATACTGCTTCGTTCTCCCGGTTCCATCGCTTCTTCTCTTTTTTTGTCGAGATAGTAGCTCACGTTGCCCAGCCAGGTCTTAATCTTTCCAGGCTTCACTTCAACGGTTTTGTTTACAATCGGATCCAGAAAATCGCGATCGTGGGAAACGATCATGAGTGTTCCCTCAAACTGCTGAAGTGCCTGCTGCAGAATCTCCTTTGACTGCATATCCAGGTGGTTGGTCGGCTCATCAAAAATGAGAAAATTTGCCGGACTCAACAGCATCTTTGCCAGGGCAAGCCGGCTTTTTTCTCCTCCTGAAAGAACCTGCACTTTTTTAAAGGCGTCGTCACCAATAAATAAAAAACAGCCCAGAATGGTTCTGAGCCGGGTTTCGGATTCACTGGAACCGCCCAGCCGCAACTCTTCCAATACACTGTTCTCAGGCTGGAGTTCGTCTGCCTGGTGCTGCGCAAAGTACCCTGCACTCACATTGTATCCCATCTCCCGTTTCCCGCCCTGAATAGATTCAATACCGGCGAGAATCCGAATCAGGGTAGATTTTCCTGCACCGTTGGGACCGACCACAGCCAGCTTGTCACCCCGTTCGATTTCATAATCGATACCGTCGAAAATGGTATTGGTGCCGTATCGTTTTACAACGCCCTGCAGTGAAAGAACCCGCTGCCCCGATCGCTGAGGTGGCGGGAATCGGAATGCGATTTCACCATTCTGATCCTCCTGATAGACAATCCGGTCCATTTTTTCGAGCTGTTTAATCCGGCTCTGCACCTGTTTTGCTTTGGTCGCCTTATATCGAAAACGGTCGATGAATGCCTGTGTTTGCTGAAGCTCCTTCTGCTGATTTTCAGCTCTCTTTTTCAGCATTTCCAGCTCTTCCGCAAATTTTTTCTCGTAGAAGGTATAATTACCCGCGTAGTCGAGCAGGGAACCGCTGTGAAGGGCGAGAGTCCGGGTCGAGACCGTATTGAGGAAGGAGCGGTCGTGAGAGACGAGAATCACGGCACCTTCATATTGCGAAAGAAATTGCTCAATCCACTGAAGGGATTCGATGTCGAGGTGGTTGGTGGGTTCATCAAGCAGCAGATAATCGGGCTGGATTAAAAGTAGTTTTGCCAGTGCAATCCGCATAAGCCAGCCACCGCTGAATTCACGGGTAGGCCTGCCGAAATCGGATTCACTGAAACCAAGTCCCATCAATATTCTCTCAATATCGGCTTTCAGGCTGTATGCTCCCAAATCTTCGAGCTGATGCTGTACCTCTCCGAACCGGCTGAGAACCAGTCCATGCTCATCGCTGCCGGCAGACAGGGAGTCCAGTTTCTGCTGCAGCTTCTGATACTCATCGCGCAGACTTAAAACCTTATCAAACACCTGCTCCACTTCGGTATAGACAGTGGTGCCGGGTTTCGGATGAACACCATCCTGTGGCAGATACCCAACGGTTTCGCGGTTACTCATCGCTACTGTACCAGAATCGGCCTGCTGCTCATTTGCTATGATTTTCAACAGGGTCGATTTGCCCGCACCGTTGGGTCCCACAAGCCCGATGCGTTCACCCGGATTAATGGTGGCAGAAATTCCGTCGAACAGGGGGCGTTCTCCAAAAAACAGAGTGAGTTTTTCAATTTGCAGCATACAGAGGCATCAGATTACTAAATAACAGGAGGCTATTGCCGGATGAAATATTCTCCTGTCGGTAAACAAATTTTGATTGTAACTTATTGTTGCTTTAAGATAAGGCAGCAATCATTATAAATCTTCACCCGCTTATGAAACAACTTCTGAGAGTTTTTGCGCTTCTGTTAACCCTGATTTTTCTGACATTCTGCAGCGAACCGAGACAGCAGCCGGTTTATGAATTCAATCTGAACAACCCTGCCGATACCGGAAGCCGTTTCCCTTTTCTCTATTCCGATCCCGGCGGTTTGATCTCCATGAGCTGGTTGCTCAACATTGAGGAGGATATTTATGCTTTGCAGTTTACCACCTACAGGGATGGGATGTGGACGGCTCCCCAAACCACACGTATCGCCGTGGATTATTTTGTAAACTGGGCCGATTTCCCTTCAGTTGTGAGCTTTGAGGGAGAAGTGATCGCCCTCCATTCACTCCGGAAAAAAGAGGGAGGGCCTTATGCCTATGATATCGACATCACATTTCGCGATGAAGAAACCGGCCGCTGGGACAGGGTCATTACGCCCCATCTGGATGA
>REDA01000080.1 GCA_007693745.1 Balneolaceae bacterium | reverse complement strand
CCGGAAAACTGGTTTCAGCCAGAATTCTGCCACTTTACTTTTTTACTGCCGGTGAATGGGATCAGAATCCGGATGCTCTCCTGGAGAGTATCCTGGGCATGGAGTGGGCCGGCCAGCCTCTGATTGTCCGCTCCAGTGGAGTGGCGGAAGACAGTGAGCTGGAATCTCTGGCCGGGTACTACGAATCGGTTCTGCATGTGGAGGGAAGGGAAGCACTCCGTTCTGCCATTGAGGAGGTGATCGCTTCTTTTAAGGAGACCCGCTCCGATGAGGATCAGATTCTGGTGCAGCCCATGCTGCAGGGCGTGATCCGGTCCGGCGTAGCGTTTACGGCAGATACCACTACAGGAGCGCCCTACCGGGTAATCGAGTGGACCGAGGGAGAAGATACCACTGCGGTTACGGCCGGCACCGGCGCCAAAACCTACTACCATGCCAAGGGGTCACCCGCAGAGCCGCCACCAACTCTGAAATCAGTTTTGAATCTGACGGACGAGCTGCAGCAGCTTTTCGGGGGACGTGAACTCGATATCGAATTTGCTGAAAACAGCGACGGACTGTGGCTTTTCCAGTGCCGCCCGCTGATTATGAGGGAAGTACCTCTGAACGAACAGGCCCACTCGGAGATTCTGACACAGATCGCCGGCAGGGTCAGGCAGGGGCTTTCTGCCCATCCTTTTCTTCACGGGCACACAACCCTCTATGGTGTGATGCCCGACTGGAATCCCGCCGAGATTATCGGTACCCGCCCAAGGCCACTCGCATTTTCGCTCTACAGGGAGCTGATCACCAACGCCACATGGGCCTATCAGCGGAATAACTACGGTTATAAAAATTTACGAAGCCACCCGCTGCTCATCGATTTTTCCGGACTCCCCTATGTGGATGTAAGGGTGAGTTTTAACTCTTTTGTTCCGAAGGATGTGGAACAGGGGCTGGCCGACCGCCTGGTGGATTACTACCTGAAGCGGCTGAAAGAGAATCCGCAATACCACGACAAGATTGAGTTTGACGTGGTGTACACCTGCTATACGTTCGATCTGCAGGAGCGTATGGAGCGCTTGCGCGAGGCCGGTTTTTCGGAGGAAGATTGTTCAGCGCTGAAGGAGAGTCTTCGTTCTCTGACCAACAAAATTATCAATACACGGAGCGGCCTCTGGCGAAGCGATGCAGAACGGATTGACGTGCTCGCCGAACGGCGTCGACAGCTTTACGCTTCTGACGCCGATCCTGTGACGCGTATCTACTGGCTGCTTGAGGATTGTAAGCGGTATGGAACCCTTCCGTTTGCCGGACTGGCACGGGCCGGGTTTATCTCCGTCTCCCTGCTTCGCTCTCTGGTCGCAAAGGGTATTCTTACCGAATCTGAGCGCGACAACTTTATCAACAGCCTCAATGCTGTTTCAAGCCAGTTGCCGTCTGACCTTGTTCACCTCGACCGGTCTTCTTTTTTGCAAAAGTATGGCCACCTGCGTCCGGGCACCTACGATATCCTGTCACAACGCTATGATGAGGCACCCGATCTCTACTTCGACTGGGAGAACCGAACGGAAGAGCCGCACCGGAAAGCTCCATTCAGGCTTACGCTCGATCAGATGAAATCGATCAGCCGGCTTCTGGAGGAGCACGGCCTGGAGGATGATGTGATCGGCCTGTTTGAATTTCTCAAAGCGGGGATTGAGCTGCGCGAGTCCTCCAAGTTTGAGTTTACACGCAATCTCAGTGATGCCCTGGCTCTGATTGCCGACTATGGGGAGAAACTCGGGTTCAGCCGGGACGACCTCTCCTATCTGTCGATCGACGCCGTATATGAACTCTACCGCTCCTCAGCAAATCCGAAAAAGGTGTTTAGCCGCTCCATCAAGATGGGAAAACGGCAGTATGAGTCGACCCGGAGAGTGGTGCTTCCACCGCTGATCAGTTCGGAGGAGGATGTGTGGCGTTTTGAGCTGCCCGAAACAGAACCCAATTTTATCACCCAGAAGCGGGTACAGGCAGAGGTGATCCATTCCGGAAATACAAAGGAACTGGACGGGAAAATTGTCTGCATCCCGAGTGCCGATCCAGGATTCGACTGGCTCTTTTCCCATCCGGTGGCCGGACTCATCACCTGTTACGGAGGGGCCAACAGCCATATGGCGATCCGTGCCAATGAGCTGGGGATTCCGGCTGTCATCGGAGCAGGGGAGAGCAACTACCAGCTCTGGTCTGCATCGCGCCGTCTGGAGCTGAACTGTGCCAACCGGCGGGTGGAGGTGCTGGCATGAAGAAAGTACTGGTGAGTCAGCGTGTGGACTACTATCCCGACCGGGATGAGATAAGGGATGCCCTGGATCAGCAATTATCCCTTTTTCTTCTCGAATGCAAACTGCTTCCGATCCCGGTTCCCAACCTGCTTATTTTTGGAAAAGAGAAACGCCAGGCACTGATCCGTTGGATGGATGCGGCAGATGCAGCAGGGGTGGTGCTCTCCGGTGGCAACGATATCGACAGCTGCCCGGAACGGGATGCCACAGAAAGGGTACTGCTCGAATGGGCTGAAAGAGAGAAGCTGCCACTTCTTGGGATATGCCGCGGTATGCAGATGATGGGCGTGGCTGCCGGTTCCCATCTGATTTCCGCAGAGGGTCACGTTCGAACCACGCATCAGCTGAAAGGGGAGATCAGCGGCTCCGCAAACAGCTACCATAACCAGATTCTTGAATCACTGCCCTCCGGCTACAGAGTCACCGCTCTTTCTGAAGATGAGAGTCTGGAGGCGATTGCCCACACCAAACTGCCATGGGAGGGCTGGATGTGGCATCCGGAGAGAGAGTCACCATTTCATCAGCGGGACCTGGAACGGGCCCGCATCCTCTTTGGCAGCTGAAGATTATCCGGGATCTCTGAGAGAATCGTTCAGAAAGCTCCTCTGATTCTCTTATCTTAACCGGCATGAAACATCTGCTGATTCACTGCCGGATAACAGGATACCTATGTTGCAGCCACCCGTAAAAAACCCGCTTCTTGAACTTGCGTTGCGGGCAGCGAATGAGGCCGGCCGCGTGATCCTGGAACACTACCGGGATCACCCCGATACCCGTCTGAAAGAGGACGGTTCCCCCCTGACTATAGCAGACCGGCGCTCTCATGAGGTGATTCGCGATCTGCTTTCTGAAAGCGGTATTCCCCTCGTTTCGGAAGAGGGTGATCACTCACTTCAACAGGCAGAGCGCTACTGGCTGGTTGACCCGCTGGACGGGACCAAAGATTTTCTGGCTTGTAATGATGAGTTTGTTGTCAATATCGCTCTTATTGAGGGAGACTATCCTGTTCTGGGTGTAATGCTGGCCCCCGCACTGAACGAACTCTACTGTTGCGGCCCCGGTGAATCTGTCTGGTCGGTCAGAAATGGAAAAACTTCTGTAATTGGTACGGCCGACAGGAGCAGTGAGCTCTCTATGGCGGTCAGCCGATTTCATAACTCAGCAGCCTCCGGACTCTTCGCCGAACAAAATGATGTAAAAAAAATGATGCCCGTGGGTTCTGCCCTGAAATTCGGACGAATCGCACTCGCTGAGATCGATCTCTATCTGAGGCAGGTGGGAACGTCTGAATGGGATACGGCTGCAGGACAGGCCATCCTGGAAGCTGCCGGGGGCTCGGTCACCGATCTGGCAACAGGTGAGAGGCTCCGCTGCGGCAAAGAGGGGCGCCGTAACCGACCTTTTGTCGCCATGCGGGCTCCCTACCGGTTTGAGGAGTTTAGATATTGAGATTCTGATGAAGAAGTTGCCCAATATAGCTTTTTACATCTCTGACAAACGCCATTTTGACTATTTTCGAAATCTGCTTCTGGCACTGTGTGAAATGGGTAATGAACCAGTTCTGATCCTCAATGATACACGAGGGCTTTACGGGGGGAAAGCTCTTCCCGTTGGGTATGTTGATGAAATGAAAGAGCTGGCCGGGGAGAGTGGATTCACGTATGTGATCAGCTCGGAATCGTTAAGAAAAAAGGAGAGGTTTAAACTGATTGTCTCCACCTTTGCCTACTACTACAAGATTCCCTTTGGTGCGGTTCGTTTGAAATCCCTGCTTTTTTACTATTTAAGTACAGCCATACTGAAAATACCTCTGTTGAAAGCAGTACTGCACCGTTTTACAGGGATTCAGAAACGCATCACGGCTTCTGCAGCACAAATCACACCCGGCCGAAACTGGGTCTGGCCGGAACAGATGCATGCCAATCAGTCGGTCTTTTTTCCCAAAGGTCTCGATATCAGTGAGCAAAGTCCGGACAAGGCTATCCGGGAATTACCGGATCTCTTTTTTTGCCATGGCCCGTATGATCAGGCAATTATTCAGAAGAACACGGGGAAACCTGTAATCCCGATCGGATATCCCCGCTATGATGGACTGTCACGGAACCGTGAAGAGGAACGAAGCAGGATTGTAGAGGAGTTTGGGCTGAATCCTGAACAACCCCTGGTTACCTGGCTGCCAACCTTCGCCAAACATGGCAGGAATATATCAGAGTGGCTGGAACAATTCAGGAAACTCTCAGACACCGTAAACGTTATTCTGAGACCCCACCCTAAGCTGATGGATGAACAGAGCAGAGATTTTTATTCACATCTTGAAACATCCGGTGCAGTACTGGATCATGTTGCGCAACGAAATATGACAGATCTCTACGGTGCATCGGATTTTGTCTGTTGTGATTACGGAGGTACAATTTTCAGTGCACTTTACACAAAAACACCACTGCTTTTACTGGATCTTTCCGATCATAAAACGATAGCAGTTACCAGAAACAGATCCAGTGATATCCGGGTACGTGAGACGCTTTTTCATCTCACAGCAGAGGAAGCTGAAGAACGGGGAGGGCTACAGACTCTTCTTAATGATCAGGTGTTCTGGGAAGCTCAAAAAGTAGTTCAGAAAAATGTACGGGATCTCTATTTTGGAAAGATTTCGATTGGTGAAAGTTCACATGTGGCAGCAAAACAGCTGATAAAATGGGCAGGAAGTATTTAAGAATGGCCGAATATTTGGTTGAATTCATTCTTTCAGCTCTGCAGGGCAAATGTATGAATTTAGGCTAATGAGCGTTAATTTTACGATTATATGAAAAACAAGAAGATGACAGCAATTATACTGGCTGCCGGACAGGGAACCCGGTTGCGGCCCTACACGGATCATATACCCAAATGTATGGTGGAGGTACAAGGGAAGCCGATGATCGAATGGCAGATTGAAATTTTAAAATCAGCAGGTGTGGATCAGATTGTCGCAGTAACCGGTTACAGGGAAGATAAAATCACTTCTGATCAAGTAACAAAGGTGTTCAATCCACTGTTTGCTGAGACAAATATGGTCTATAGTCTGTTTTGTGCAGAGGAGTTCATTGAGGGAGATCTCCTGATCTGTTATGGTGATATTGTTTATTCCTGTGAAAATGCAGAGAAACTGATCGGCAATCTGAACGATGTTGTCATTGCAGCGGATGACGAGTGGGAAAAATATTGGAGTGAACGGTTTGATGACCCGTTGAGCGATGCTGAAACGTTTGTCAAAAGTCCGGGAAATAAAGTTCAATCACTGGGTCAGAAGGCTCAATCTGCCGATCAGATTGAGAGCCAGTATATCGGCCTGACCCGATTGAGCCCGAAGGGGTGCAGGATCATACGTGAATTGTATCATGAAGAAAAAAATAATTCTGACCGCCGAAAAAATGCCTGGAATAGTGGAAGGACGATTGAAAATGCTTATATGACCGACTTTTTAAATTATATAGCAGGTTTGGGGAATTTACATTATCAGCCCATTCAGGGCGGATGGTTTGAAGTAGATGATCCGGTGGATTTAAAGATCGCTGAACAGAAAATCAGTCATTTGATAAGGTAACCTTAAGTTTTTTTTGGAAATCATGGAGAATCAGGATCTGCAAGAGTACCCCTCACGAGTCAATAAGTGGAAAAATCAGTTTTCCCGCTGGAGCCATCAACGGCTGCACCAGAAAGCGAGAACCCGTTCCCGGCAGGGACTCTATGAATTTCTGGATCCGCTTTTTGAATCGATCGAGCCGGGAATGAATGTACTTCAGATCGGTTCCGATGGCGAAGTATATGAAAAACTGTTGGAAAAGGCTGCAGAGAACCATTTTACGGTGACCACCTGCGATATCGTGGAGGAGAAAAATCCCGATATTCTTGGCGATCTTTGCACACTGGATCTTGGAGAGGAGAACTATGATGTGATTGTCTGTTCGGAGGTAATCGAACATCTGCACTCTCCACATCTGGCGGTGGATAATATGCACAGAGCGCTGAAGAAAGGGGGGAAGCTAATTGTGACAATACCCTTTATGTTTCCGGTCCATGCAGATCCATACGATTTTGTGCGTTACACCAAAACCGGCCTGAAAAATCTGCTGAAGATGTTTGAATCGGTGGAGGTCACAGAACGAAACAGCTATTTTGAAGCAATTGATGTACTCTGGGTTAGAACACTCTATCTCAAATCAGATCACTCCTTCATCTTAACGAGAATAATTGTACCTTTTGTTTACTACCTGAAAAGGCCTATAACCCTTTTGTTGACGAAGCTTTTTCCAAGTGATGCGATCACAACAGGCTACAATGTACTGGCCATAAAATAGTTACCGATTTATTGAATGGAGCTTTGAAAAAACCAGGAATCTTGTATTAATCGATCCGAAAGTGATTTTTAAAACTCAATAACTTTGCAGTTGGTGAGGTTTGAAAATTTACGGAAACAAAGTTTTGGGTATAAGTATTTCAGAGCCTTTTGAAACAGACAGTTAAAGAAAAGAATTTTTCACTTGAAACATAAAATTGTTGAGCTTCTCGGTCCTTCCGGTATCGGCAAATCCGCTCTTTATCATGAATTGAGAAAACGGTGGAAACCGAATGAAAAATGGGTCTCTTTTGATGATATTTTTGCGACACCTAAACAATTCCCGGGCACCTATGTCCGAACGGTTTTCCGGCCGCTGAAGAAAGCCTGGGAGGAGCCGTATGACTACAGCAGAAGTTTGAAGAATTACAATATCTGGGATCAACTTGATGGCTATTCCAACCCGTTTCTTTTTGGAGAATACGGAGACTTTTTTCATACAGTGATGGATCTGGTGGAAAGGCACTGCAGGGTTGGTTATTCCGGGGAGGACAAGAGGTTTCAGACCTTTTTCATGATCATGTGGTCGGTTGGTCAACTCAATACCGTTCTCGAATTAGAGGGTGATGACCGGCTGTTTTTAATGAAAGATGGAGAAATGCTGCTGAGCCGGATCATGCACCTTAACTCACCCTCTTTTGACGAGGATGCGTTATTTGCATATCTCAAAGTAGTTCCGAAACCTGAGGCACTGATCAGGTTGGTTGCTCCGGCGGATCAGGTTGTGAAACGGATCAAAAAGAGAGGCAGGGTTGCCTCACTGCATCTGGGGATGGATGATGAGACGATTTACAAGTACACCAGTAACACGCTGGAAATGCTTGCCAAAGCTTGTGAAGAGTTGAAAGAGAAAGGGGTTCCCGTTCTTGAAGTTGATGCGGAAAAGGAGATCAAAGAGAATGCGCAACATATTATTGAATTCTTTGAAGAGGTAATGGAGGTGAATCGTGTTTAAACTTAGTGTGATTATCTGTACACACAATCCTGTGAAGGAGTTTTTAAGTAAAACCCTGGAGGGACTAAAACAGCAGGATCTGCCGGTTAAGGAGTGGGAGCTGGTAGTTGTGGATAACGCTTCTGATGAAGCGGTATCGAAGCGATGGAATCTCGACTGGCATCCGAATGGCCGGATTATTACAGAGCCGGAACTGGGCCTTACACCGGCCCGTGTCAGAGGCATCAGGGAGACTTCAGCAGATCTTCTGATCTATGTGGATGACGATATGATTCTGGATCCGGACTATCTTAGCGTGGCGTTAAGCATTTCCGATGAGTACCCCTTTTTGGGAATCTGGGGAGGAAACCTGAAGGGCGGATTTGAAGTGGAACCACCGCAAACCATCATGAGGTATGTTGAAAGGCTTGCTGTACGTGAAGTGAAGCGTGAACGTTGGTCAAATATACGATTGTGGGAAACCACGCCCTCTGGTGCAGGGATGGTGCTCAGAAGGGTAATCGCAGAAGAATATGCAAACGAGGCGCTGAATCATCCTCTGAAAAAGTTTCTCTCCCGCAAAGGTGATTCACTCTCTTCGGGTGGTGAAGTGGATATTGCATTTAAAGCGACAGGAATGGGATTTGGATCAGGACTCTTTCCACAGCTGTCAGCCACGCATCTGCTTCCGGCCCACAGACTCACAGAGTCTTACATGCTGCGGCTGCAGGAAGCCAATGCGTTTTCAGGAATGGTTATTTCAAGTATATATGGCGAAGGCATTCCCGTCGCCGAAAAGCCATCTCTTATTCCTTTGCGGAAACTGATTCACATCTTCACCGGAAAATCATTCAGATTAAAAATGACACTTGCCGCGCTGCGGGGTCAGGAGAGGGCAATGGCCCTGCTAAAGGAAATTGAAGAGAATGAGGAGGCATTGTGGAAACTCCACTCGTTACGGTTATAATTCCCGTTTACAACAGTGACCGTTTTCTGTCAGAAACGTTGGAAAGTGTAGCCAGTCAGTCTCATTCAAACTGGGAGTGCATTTTAGTCGATGATGGGAGTGATGATAACTCTCTGATGATCGGCACATCTTTCAAAGAAAAAGATCCCCGTTTTCGTATTCTGAAGAGAAGCAGAGAACCCAAGGGCCCCTCTACTTGCAG
The DNA here is from genome assembly GCA_007693745.1 of Balneolaceae bacterium. Taxonomy (GTDB): domain Bacteria; phylum Bacteroidota; class Rhodothermia; order Balneolales; family Balneolaceae; genus Rhodohalobacter. The sequence goes on along the minus strand of REDA01000080.1, from coordinate 150 downwards.
AAACATCGGCATTGACTCATCAAAAGGGGACTATATCATGTTTCTGGATTCAGATGACCTGATCCATCCCGAGTGTTTTAAAAACCGCGTTGGATTTATGGAATCACATCCTGAACTTGATTTTGGACTGTTTCAGGGGGAGGCATTTGG
>REDA01000008.1 GCA_007693745.1 Balneolaceae bacterium | reverse complement strand
CGGTTTTGCATTGTGAGGATCTTTATGGTATCATTATGCGGATGCCTCAGCTATTTACAAACAGTATGATTCAACCCGACCTTAAACGATCGTTGAAACGTGTTGCAGCGATTGATCTTGGGACCAACTCTTTTCATGCAGTAATTGTGGACATCTATTCCGATGGTAGTTTTTATACCATCGACAAACTCAAGGAGATGGTTTTACTTGCCGAAACGGGATTTAACAACCGTCTTTCGGAACAGGCTGTGACCCGTGCCCTCGGGGCGCTGAAAAAAATAAAAACATTATCGGATCACCAGGGAGCTGAAGAGATCCTGGCATTTGCCACCAGCGCAATCCGGGAGGCTGAAAACGGAGGGGAACTCATTCAGCGAGCTATTGACGAGGTCGGTATCAAGATAAAAGCTATACCGGGCAGAGTTGAGGCTGAATTGATTGGCCTGGCCATTCAGCATGGTGTTAAACTGCCCAAAAGCCCCTCTCTTGTGATGGATATCGGCGGGGGCAGTGTTGAGTTCATTCTCACAGACAAGAAAAGATTCTATTTTCTGGCCAGTAAAAAACTCGGAATTGCCCGGATGACCGCAGAGTTTGTCAGGGAAGACCCGATCAGTGATGCCGAAATAGCAGCGCTTGAGAATCACTATCTGAACCATCTCTCGGATGTTGCAGAGTCTTTTGCCCTGCACCGCGGAGCCATGATGATTGGCTCGTCCGGAACTATGGAGAATATCGCAGTTATGATCTCTCATCTGGAAAATAAAAAACCGGCTATGTCTGTCAATGAACTTCGGTTTAGTGCATCTGATTTTTTTCAGTTTTATGGAAAAGTCATAAAAATGTCACGATCAGAGAGGCAGCAGCTCCAGGGCATCGACGAAAAACGGGTGAGTTTGCTGCCTGCCGGACTCATCCTTGTGAATACGGTTCTGAAATCTTTTGGTATCCGGGATGTGAAAATATCGTCGCAGGCGTTGAGGGAGGGGATTATTCTCAGGTACATCCGGAATGAGATTGAAGATCTGAGAGAGATCGATTTTTATGGTGATCCGAGAAGAAAAAGCGTTCTTGAACTGGTTCACAAATGCGACTGGCATGAGAACCACTCCCGGCATGTGGCGGCACTCGCGCTGCAGATTTTTGATGCGTTCAGAGAGGATCTGACCATGACAGCAAGCGACAGAGAACTTCTGGAGTATGCCGCGTTCATGCATGATATAGGCTACTATATTTCGCACAGCAAACATCACAAGCATGCTCTTTATATCATCCGGAATGCGGACCTCAGAGGATTTACGGAGGATGAAATTGAAGTGATGGCCAATGTGGCACGATACCACCGCCGTTCCACTCCGAAGCCGCGACATTATCACTATGAGAAATTAGCGGCTGATTTGAAGGAAAAAGTTAAAAAGCTGGCCGCCATTCTGAGAATTGCAGACGGATTGGACAGAAGCCACTACCAGAATGTACAGGCGATGGAGATTTTAAAAGAGGGTGGGAAAGTCACTTTTCGCCTCATGACGGAATCGGATGCGCAGTTGGAGATCTGGGGGGCTAACCGGAAAAACCTTCTTTTTGAAGAAGTTACCGGCTGTTTGCTAACAATTCAGCAGGGCAGGGTAGTGAAACGCTTTTAAAGGGGGGTGACAGGCAGAATCAGCTTTGCATCTTCTGGTACTCCTTCAGCTTCTGAACATACTCGTATCTCGCCTTGATTCCCGCCCTGTTCCCGAAAATGATACCGGCGCCTGAAGAGAAGGCCAGAATCAGCAGTACGGCAAGATTATAAATTGAGAAGGGTTCATCAATCACAACGATCCAGAAGGCCGGTGGTGCTGCAATCAGCAGCGCAAGGAAAATGTGACTGTTTGTTGGTGCCGGAACTTTGCGAATATATCGCTTGATGGCTGCGAATGTCAGATTAAAGTAGATTGCCCCGGTACCCGCGAGAACCAGTATCAGGACAGCCGGAGACTCCGCCATGTAGTTGAAAAAATGTTGAGTAAATAATAAAGCTCCCAGGGAGATCATGAGTCCCCAGGTTGAATAGGCAAATAAACGTGCTTTATCCTGCATTGTAAAGTTAACGTGCTTTTAATCAGGCTGAATTTACTCATAAGATATGGCTCTTTACCCTAAGAACCATTACCCCGTCAAGGCGTACTAATCAGATCTCAGAAACCTCAGAATCTTGGGGGTCTTCGGCCTCCGGGTGCGGAACTCCTCTCCAGATTGTTGAGTCCGGGCAGTTTCTGGAACAGACTCTGCATCTGTCCGCCGGACAAAGACAACCTGAATGAGTAGTACTGAAACTCGCCGAACGGGTTAAACTGAAACGAGAGATCCCAGCAGACCATGGTCCGCCTTAAACTGAACTGTGAAGGGGTGAGTTCTCCTTCAATAAAGTCGTAGCCGATCCGGGTGCTGAAGCTCCATTTAGGCGTTAAATTAAAGCGAATGTTATTTGCATTCAGGACCGCCGATTTACGGGCATCCTGCCCGAACTGATAGGTCCACCGATAGCTGAAATCGAGTCCCATCTGAAAAGTCGAGGTGAAATCCTGCACCGGTTCGTAATTGAAGCGGCTGTCGATGGGGTTAAAAAAGGATTGATCGAAAGGGTCATACGGCCGGTATGCCGGTGTAGTGACCCTGGTTCTTCCCGCCCGCCCCCTGCGGATGTTTGTGGAGACACTCAGGTTGTAACTCAGTGGTTGCAGAATTTTGTTACTCTCCTGCCAGATGAAACGATTGATTTCAGTCCCATTTTCATTCCGGGCGTAGAAGGAGTAGTTAGCCCCTGCAGAGAAGCGTATCCCTTCAACTACCCGGGATGAGAGGGAAACATTGACCCGGCTGAAATTGAGACTGTCGGCCGCAAAATTGTAACTGGAGGAGACAGAGAGATTGTCGATCAGTCTGAGGTTGGCAGATTTGACTTCCCCGGTGGAGTCGCGTCTCACCCGTTTGGTCTCAAAGATATTTGAGACTCCAAAAGTCATTGTCTGCTGTTCTCCTGCAGAGGGTCCTCTGAAAATCTCATCTTCAAAAATGGAATAGGTGCGGGTATTGCCGAGTGTATCGGTCTGTACCTCGCGGAAAAACCCCCATCTCTCCTCCGAAAAATCGGGACTGTAACTGAAACTTACATTGGGACGTACGGTATGCCGGAGTCCTTCAAAGGATCCGATTTTCATTTGAGAAATTCCGTAGAAGGTGGTGGAAAAACTAAGTGATGTAGAAAAGTCGCGGGCTGTTACAAATCCCGGTTCCTGTACGTTCTCTACCCGGTTGGTCTCTTCATTAAACCTTTTGCGGGTTGAAGAGGGGTACCAGTACTCATTCATGTTAAATCCGCCGCTTACATTTAGAAACTGACTGGGAATAATCTGGGAGACGCTTACATCCCCCCGGTGGATCAGACCGAGTTGAATATGGCGGTCAGACCCTGTGGCTTCCCTGTGCAGTGAAGGATTGAGCAGCGCCTGAAACCAGTTGACATCGGCTGAGTCCCGATCCAGAGGGGTGAAGTTGTACTGAGATCTGAAGTTATTCCGGTAATTGACAGAAATCCGCTCATACCAGCGCTCATCGGCTCCCGTGGCAGTGGAGGATTTAAAAGGAGAGAACTGCCTCATCGAAAAGGTTGTCTCAGGGCCCGTCAGACGGGTCACATTGGTACTGAACTGCTGATTCAGATTGGAGCTGGCACTGAAATTAAAGGCTCCTTCAGGATGGGAATACCGGTAAGATATTCTGGAAGTGCTGCTGGTTTCGGCGCGATCGTCGATATCGAATGAGTTGCGGCGAAAGTAATCGGCGCTTCTCAGGTTAATGTTGGCCGAGAGATTTGAAAAAGGATTGAGCTGCTGGTCGTGTGTGATCGCAATTCTTCTCGTGATGGTTTCCGAAAATGCAAGATCAGTAGGCTCGAGACCCCGTTCACTGGAATACCCAAGCGTGATATTCCCGTTAAAACTCCCGGTCCGCCGGTACTGAAGTCTAGACTCGCTGAAAAAAGTACCTGATGTAAAGACGTCCACGGTGGCCTGGCCGGTCAGGTAGTCATTGAAATACTGGAACCACCCCAGATTCTGGAGCCCAAGTCCTCTGGCTGAGCTGTTTTGGAACAGATAGGTGGGTTCCAGAAGACCGGAGCGGCGCCGGTCGATTCCGGCGGGAACATAACCGAATGGAAAAACCAGCGGATAGGGGATATCGAGCAGATAGAGACGGGCGTTGGTAAAAAAAATCTCCTCTTCATCCACCACTTTCATTCGGTTAGCCCGAATATAATAGTACATGTGATCGGGCGGACAGGTTGAATAGATTCCATCTTCAACAAACACTTCTGTCCGGGACACATTTTTCACCTGCGTACCGATCAGGTAACCGTCATCCACTTCTATCTCTGCCACTTCAAACTTGCCTTTTTCTGTCTCGTAATTAAACAGGATACGGGTACTTCGGAGATCTTTTCCTCCCTGCTTGAGTACCGGGTAGGAGAGAGTGTCTTCCGGGCTTACCGCTCTTGCCTCCACCTGGTTCATATTTAGATCCAGTGTGATATTACCAGACGATAGTTCACCGCTGGTGTGCCGCACATTCCCGGATCCGAACAGGTTGGCAATCCGCTCTCCCCTGAGGTTAATCGTGAGTGAATCGCGGGCCTGAAAATTCACTGCATCCTGCACAGATTGCCGGTCGGTCTGCCGGGATTGGGGTATCTGCCGCGGATCACCACTGTTCCTGCCCTGACTTTGCTGTTGCTGTTCGATCAGTGCGCGGCGCTGTGCGTCTGTGTCCGTGGCACTGTTCTCTTCCCGCAGAGTGTCGGCCGCTGCATTGCTCAACGTATCTGTTACAGCGGGGGGGATAATCTGAAGGGAGTCTGGAACCGTCTGCGCCTGGGCTGTGGAATGGATTCCGCAAGTCAGGATCAGTGCCGCCGCAAAAAGTAGAGAAACATATGTTGAAAGAGTTCCCGGCATGGTATGGAATTACGGTCAGACAGGATGAACGGAAACAAGCCGCTGTTCGTATCGGGCGTTGCTCAAATGCATGAAGAGGTGATTTTTGAGGGGCTTCTTCTGCGGATAAAACGGTTTGTGATCAATCTTCTCTCTGTATGATGTAGACCGTTTCATCGGGTTTTCGCATACCATACTCTTCCCGGGCAATTTTTTCAAGAAGCTCGGGATTGTTTTGGAGCTCTTCAATTTTTTCATTCAGCTCGGCTGTTTTTTCCTGATATTCAATAGTTCGCTCAATCAGATCCCGTTTCTGCATTTCGAGGGAGAATCTCGTCAGAAGACTGTAGGTATCAAAAAAAAGAAACCATATCCCGATAAATGATATCAGCAGGATAAGTGTCCAGGATCGTTTCCAGCGCATTGAATGAAATAGGGATGGTTTCATAAATCTGAAGATCTCAATGAAAATTACTCTAAAATAGCGGATTAACAAAATGGCAGCTCACGGCTGAACCCCGTTATAAAAAGGCACTGCCATTCTATTTTTCAACCAGCACCCATCCCTCTTCGTTGATCATTTTCTGAGCGTGTTTCCATTTCACTTTTTTCACCTGATTTGAGCTCAGGTTTTGCACTTTTACGAAATCGTTTCGGCCGGGCTCATCCTCTACGGTGACCGGCTGCCGTTTTTCTCCGGGAGCCATGGGTTGAGCAGCCCCGTCACTTTGTGATCCCCTGAAGCCCATATTTGTGGAGTCGGCATGCTGTGTTCTGGCTTTATCCATGTCGTATTTACCCTGCTCCCGCTGCGCCTGCTGGATGCGGTTGGGATCTTGCTGCATTTCAGGAATCGCTTTCCAGATCAGGCTGATGGCCTCTTTGTTGATCTCATCGATCAGCACCTTAAACATCTCAAAAGCTTCTCTCTTGTATTCGAGCAGAGGATCTTTCTGCCCGAATGAACGGAGTCCGATTCCCTCTTTAACCGTATCCAGCTCGCGCAGATGCTCCATCCATTTATTGTCAATTGTGGAGAGAATAGCAGATCGCTCCAGGGAGCGGGTCACCTCTCTTCCTTCATTTTTAGAGGCTTTTTCGACATCCACCACGATACGCATTCTGCGAAGGCCGTCCGAAAATATGACCTGGATTTTGGTTGGCTTTTTCTCCGCATCGGAAGCCATGACCTGTTCAATGATACGGTAGAGAGGCTTCGCAATCAGCTCTTCCTTTTTTCTGTACACTTCATAGGCACGTTCGATAATATGATCGATCAGACCGTCATCTCCCATAGCCGCCCATTTTTCGAGGTCCAGTTCCACCTCTACAGCCAGGAGCCTGAGTATTTCATCCCGTAATTTTTCAAACTCACCATTCGGATAGTATTCGTCCACAACAAAAGCGACGAGGTTCTCGAGCATGTCGAAAATATCACCCTGCAGCTGGTCACCGATCAGAGCGTGTCTCCTGCGGGAGTAAACCACCTTCCGCTGGTTGTTGAGAACATCATCAAATTCGAGCTGACGTTTCCGGATACTGAAGTTGTTCTGCTCTACCTTTTTCTGAGCCCGCTCCAGCGATTTGGTTACCCATGGATGCTGAATCACTTCCCCTTCATCAAAATTGAGCTTATCCATGATATTGGCGATCCTGTCGGTACCACCAAACAGGGTCATCAGTTCATCCTCCAGGGAGACAAAGAACTGTGTTTCACCGGGATCGCCCTGTCTTCCGGCCCGTCCGCGGAGCTGAAGGTCAATCCGGCGCGACTCGTGCCGGGCAGTTCCCAGGATGGCGAGGCCGCCTGCTTCTTTCACCTTGTCGGAAAGTTTGATGTCGGTACCCCTTCCGGCCATATTGGTGGCAACGGTTACCGCACCCGGCTGACCCGCCTGTGCGACAATTTCGCTCTCATGGGCGTGTTGTTTGGCGTTTAGTACATTGTGGGGAATTTTTTCCCGCTTCAGCATCCGGCTGATGGTTTCGGAGATATCCACACTTGTGGTACCCACCAGAACCGGCTGCCCACTGGAATGATACTCCCGGATCTTTTCGATGGTTGCCTTGAACTTCTCCCGTTTGGTGCGGAAGATCAGATCCTCCCTGTCATCCCTCACGATCGGACGGTTGGTGGGGATCACGGTTACATCCAGATTATAGATCTCGTTAAACTCACCCTCTTCCGTCGCAGCGGTTCCGGTCATGCCCGAAAGCTTGTGGTACATTCTGAAATAGTTCTGCAGGGTGATGGTGGCGTAGGTCTGGGTAGCAGCTTCAATCTTCACATTCTCCTTCGCTTCAATCGCCTGATGGAGACCATCTGAATAGCGCCGCCCTGAAAGAACTCTTCCCGTATGTTCGTCCACGATCTGTACCTTACTGTCCTGCAGGATGTATTCCTCCTCCTTTTCGAAAAGCGTATAGGCTTTAAGAAGCTGATTGATGGTGTGAAGCCGGTCGCCACGCTCTGCGAAGAGCTGGTGCAGTTCGTTCAGTTTTTTCTCTCTTGTCTGCTGAACTTCCTGTCTGATCTCATTTATTTTTTTTGATTTGTAATCGTCACTAAATTCACTGTTCTGGTCAATTTCGGCGATTTTCTCCCTCTGGAGATTTTCGGTTTCCTCTTCGATGACAGACGTTTCAGTGCCCAGATCGGGAATCACAAAAAAGTCCGGGTTTTCCTTCACGGAAGTGATGAACTCCCGACCTTTCTCCGTCATTTCGATCGACTTCTGCTTCATATCGACGGCATAGTAGAGATGCTCGTCCACGATCGGCATATTTTTGGCGTTATCTGCCAGGTAAAGGCTCTCTGTCTGCTGCACAAGTCTCTGATACTGCCCTTCCTGCATCAGTTTGCGGAACTTTCCGTTTTTGGGAAACCCTCTCTCAGCACGGAAGAGCGCGAGCCCTGCCTTCTCCTCATTTCCTTCTTCGAGAAACTTTTCAGCGTCATTTACGAGTGAGGCCACCAGTTTTTTCTGCGCATTGACCAGAGCTTCAACCCTTGGTTTCATCTCCTGATATTTCTGCTGACCGGTTGATTGAGGTACCGGACCGGAGATGATCAGTGGTGTTCTGGCCTCATCGATCAGGATGGAGTCCACCTCATCAATTATGGCATAGTGGTGATGGCGCTGCACAAGCTGCTCTTCCTCAATCACCATATTATCGCGCAGGTAGTCAAAACCGAATTCGTTGTTTGTGCCGTAGGTGATATCGGCCCTGTAAGCTTTTCTTCGGGCCTCCGTATTGGGGTCGTAGAGATCGATGCAATCGACGGTCATGCCGTGAAAGTTGAAGATCGGTTCATTCCATTCGGCGTCGCGTCGCGCGAGGTAGGTGTTTACGGTAACCACATGTACACCGCGCTCTGCCAGTGCATTCAGATAGGAGGGAAAAATCGCGGCAAGGGTTTTTCCTTCACCGGTCTTCATCTCGGCAATACTGCTTTTGTGCATGGCGATGGCGCCCACAAGCTGCACATCATAGGGAATCATATCCCAGATGATCTCATTTCCGGCTACTTTCCATTTTTTACCGACAAACCTCCGGCAGGTATCCTTCAGAACCGCATAGGCTTCAGGGAGAATCTCCTCCAGGGTCTCTTCAAGAACGTCGAGCCATTCCGTTTCAAGCGCTTCCAGAGTCTCGGAAAACTCCCGTCTCTCCTCCAGTGAGATAGACTCGTCGTTCGAATCCATCTTCTTTTTGATCTCTTCAATATTCCTGGTGATCTCTCCGGTATTTTCCCGGATAAGAGCTTTAAAGTCTGCGGTTTTTTGCTTCAATTCGTCGTCAGAAAGAGCCTGAATCGCTTCTTCATAGCTTTTGATCTGATCCACAACGGGCCAGATCTTTTTCAGGTCTCTTGAGCTTTTTGTTCCGAAAACCTTGGTAAGCAGGATGGATATCTTGTCTAACATATATATAAGAATCTGTTTTTTTCGAACGGAAAGTTACAGCTTAATCAATCAGCGTTCAACCTGTAACCTGTAACGCAGAACGGGATGTAATAGTCGGCTGAAGATGAAAACAGGTTGAGGTTTGGGGTTGGGGCAGTGAGTTTGGGAGTTTAGGCCAGTTTAGG
>REDA01000076.1 GCA_007693745.1 Balneolaceae bacterium | reverse complement strand
GAGCCGGTAGAAATGGGCGCGGCCGCGTTCCGCCTGAACACTCAAAGCACCCGCCCCACGGTTCAAGGCCGGGGTTTCTCCGTTTTAGGTTTAGAAGCTTTATAAGGAGCAGGATACTTTTGCGTTTTGCCTTTTGCCTTTTGCCTTTTTACTAATCTTTTCCCCCTCAGTTCGCCGGATAGATGTAGTTTGCCTCAAAACTGAGCGGGATTCCGAGCCACCAGTAGAGCAGCAGGAAGATCGTCCAGGTAATTCCGAAGATAATGGAATAGGGCAGCATCATGGAGATCAGGGTACCGATACCGGTATTCTTCACATAGCGCTGACAAAATACGACTACAAGCGGGAAGTAGGGCAACAGCGGGGTAATGATATTGGAAACAGAATCCCCAACCCGATAGGCTGCCTGTGTAAGGTCGGGTGATATACCCAGTTGCATCAGCATTGGAACAAAGATCGGGGCGATCAGTGCCCATTTGGCTGAAGCCGATCCCACAAGAAGGTTTACAACCGCGCTCAGGCCTATAATACCCACGATGGTAACCTCACCCGGCAGGGCCAGCGACTGCAGGAAATTGGCGCCCTTCAGGGCGACCAGAAGGCCAATATTGGATTTGGCAAACGCATCGATAAAAAGGGCGCAGAAAAATGCCATCACAATATAATAGCCCATGCTCTCCATCGACTTGGTCATGTTGTTGATCATATCTTTCGAACTTTTGTACTTCCCGGATGTAAAACCGTACACAACGCCGGGAATCAGCAGCAGCACAAAAATCAGGGGAACAATAGCTCTCATCAGGGGTGCATTGAATGATACCAGCGACATCACTTCCGGATCAATCATGTCCGGGCCTCTCAATGAGGAGTTTTCGGGCCAGGCCCAGAGAATCAGTCCCGCAATTCCCAGCACCATCGCAAGAAAACCGTACCAGAACGCCCGGCTCTCCCGGTCACTTACGGTCTCCATTTTAGGCATCTGATCCTCGTCTCCATCCACCTTAATTCCCTGCAGTCGCGGCTCCACGATTTTGTCGGTGATATACCAGCCGACCAGCACGATCAGCAGGCAGGAAGCGGCGGTAAAATAGATGTTATTCAGCGGATTCAGGGCGATGTCGGGATCCAGAATTCGGGCGGCTTCCAGAGTAAAGCTCATCAGCAGCGGATCAATCGCAGAGGGAATAAAGTTGGCCGAAAATCCCCCGCTCACCCCTGCAAATGCCGCCGCAATTCCGGCGAGGGGATGGCGGCCGGCGGCGTAGAAGATCACGCCCCCCAGTGGTATGACCAGTACATACCCGGCATCGGCTGCAGTATGGCTTACGATAGCTATCAAAATCAGCATCGGTGTAAGAAGAGAAGCGGGTGTAAAGCCGAGAAGTTTTTTCAGCCCGGTATCAATCCAGCCGGAATGTTCTGCCACGCCAACCCCCAGCATGGCCACGAGAACAATGCCGAGCGGGGCAAAGAGCACAAACACGCTCACCATCGAGGCGAGGAATTCTGCCAGGTTTTCCCCCGTCAGCTGATTCTGAACCTGCAGCTCTTCACCGGTCAGAGGATGTACCTCGCCAAAATCGATCGGCGATAAAATCGCAGAGAAGATCCAGACAATAATCAGCAGAAAGAAAAAGAGCATGGCCGGGTCAGGCAGCTTATTTCCCAGCGTCTCAATGATATTTAAAAATTTATCGAAATAGCTATTACTGCTGTCTGAAGCAGGAATTTTGTTTTCAGAATTTTGAGGGGTCTTGTTTTCTTCCGACACGTCAGATCCGGTTTGAGTTCAGGTTTATCAATCCATTGCAGAAAATAAGAGATTCGGAACGCTTTGCAAGAAAAAAAATAACTGCTTTGTAGTATGACACTATGTTGTCACCCCGGGTTGATAGATTGATTGTATAGGAACAAAGTGATTGGGATTTCTGCAGGACCGGTGGCAGTGAACCGGCGTTACAGGTAAACAGGATGAAAAGGGTTCCAATTTGGTTTGATTCATCAGGAGAGCAGTGCCGAAGCGAATGAGCACGCTGCGGCAGATACCGGGGTTACGGCGGAATCCGTAATCCCGGTTTTTCATTGCTTCAGTTATGTCCTGGAGGCTTTGAAATCGGCATAAAAACATCAGATCCCCACCAGTTTCACAGAAAGAAACCAATGTTGGTCAACTGCTTTCCCGGCTTCAAGAACCCGGTTTTGGAGAAATAAATCCTGAATTTCGCTATCTTGTATAATCAGGAACTGTATATGCGAATTTAAAAGAGGGAACACAATGACAAGAAACGTAAATCGCAGGACCTTTCTCAAACAGAGTCTTGTAACCGGTGCAGGAACAGGCTTTTTATTGTCGGGCGGATGGCTTAGCCATGCCATCGCCGGGGCAACAGCACCCGAACAGATGCCGAAACGGTCTCTGGGAAAAACCGGGTTTAACGTCAGTCTTTTTAGTCTGGGTGGTTTGTCGGTACTCTCTCAGGAGGGAAGGAAAGAGGATGCATTGCGGATCATCCACCGGGCTCTGGATCTGGGTGTCAATTTCATCGATACTGCCCATCGGTACGGAAACGGGATCAGTGAGGAGTATATCGGGGAGGTAATGAGGGAGCGCAGAAACGAGGTATTTCTGGCAACAAAAAGTCACGACCTTACCTACGACGGAACCATGCGGCTGGTAGAGGAGAGCCTCAGAAGGCTGCAGACAGATTACATCGATCTCTACCAGCACCACTTTGTCAACCGAAGTGATCAGGTTGAACAGCTTCGGCAGCCCGGAAGTGCTCGCAGAGCTTTTGAGGAGTTGAAGGAGCAGGGGGTGATCGGTCATATCGGAATTACCGGACACTCCAGCCGTGTGCTGGCGGATGCGCTTGAGGATTATCCTTATGAATGTGCGCTGATCACACTGAATGTAACCCGCTCTGAAATGGATGATCCCACACACCTGGACCGCTTCTTCTCCATTGCCACCAGAGATCAGGTAGGAGTGATCGCAATGAAGGTGATGGGCCGGGGGGCAATCGTGGATCAGGGCTTCACAGCAAGAGAGCTTCTGCATTACTCACTGAGCTATCCTGTTTCTACGGCCATTGTGGGTATCTCATTGATGGATCATCTGGAAGAGAATGTAAAAAGTGCCCGCGAATTCAGGCAGATGAGTGCTGATGAAATGATGGCGATGAGACGGCGGGCGGCCATATAGATTGCAGCAGACATACCGTTTCAGGCGGCAGGATCTGCAAAAAAGGTAAGGTGGCTAGCACCACCAAACCGATTTTTTATACCAGTACTCACTATTGGTTCTTACTTGTTTTCAAGCCAATATCCTTCAAGCATCACCCGCTCGATGGTTTGAGTATTTCTGACATCCTCCAGTGGATTTCGCTCGAGCAAAAGAAAACTGGCTGATTTTCCTTCCGCTATGCTGCCCATTCTATCCTCATGCCCCAAAAAACGGGCGGGATCGATTGTTGCAGATCGTAGTGCATCCGTTACAGACATACCTCCCGCAACCATATATTCAAGCTCTCTGTGGGCACTGTACCCCGGCATGACCGACGGATTCCCGGCATCCGCTCCCATAAGAACAGGCACACCGGCTTCATGAAAAAGAACAAAGTTTTGCAGCATATTCTCCAGCACCGATTCCGCATCAAATTCTATCATACTTAACATTAGTTTTCTTACCAGCCAGCTTCGCAAACTTCGTACTGTTCGTTCTGAACTATATTTCAACATGAACGGATCATCCAACACCTCGGCTGTAGCCACATATTGCGGGATATAGGCAATGGATAGCGTGGGTGTATAATAAATATGATTCTCTCTCATTTTATCAAAATACGAATCAGCATTTGTCAGAAGCTGATCGCCAACTGTATGACCTATAACATGTACTCCTGCATCAATCGCGTCTTCAAAATCTGCCTGTCGCGTCACGTGAGCAAAAACTGTGAGCTGCTGTTCAGAAGCTATCTCAACAATATTCCGGATTATCTCAGTTGATAATCGGGGTATTTCCGGACCGCCGCCCAAACCGGTCTCTACCATAACCTTGATGCCATTCATACCCAATTCTTTCTGAATTGAAATGAGTTTAACCAGATCGGTTTCATCATCAACAACAATTACCCCCTCTTCCGCGAGGTCAATCTTATCCACGGATACTCCACTCATCATGGAGATCATTTCAATCGGATAGCCTCCGGGTGCTGTAAAAATATCACCTGTGGCATAAATCAGAGGTGCAACAATCTCTCTGTTTTTTTGTTTTTGGATCAAATCCCGGGTCACCTCCTGATTAAAGCCATGTCCGCCGAGTGTATAAACCAAACCGACTCCATATCGCGCATATTGCTCCAATGCCATCAGTCGGCCGGATTCATCCGGCGGAATCAATCCACCCGTATTCAGGTGAGCATGCATATCAATCAGAGCCGGCATGATGAACTTTCCGGAAGCATCCATCACCGGATACGCATTCGATAAACTATCCGGGATCGGCCCTGTAAAAATGTCTTCGATTACTCCCTCCCTGACGAAAAGATGCTGAGCTTCTGAAAGGGTGCCAGACTCCACATCAACGATGTTGACATTGGTCAACAGAAATCCTTCAGGCCGGTCACCATAAACCGAAACGGGATCCAGCTGCAATGTGTGTTCATAGGGGTTGTGGAACCAGGCAAAGTATCCAGCAACTCCTGCCAGAAAGAGTATGACTACAGCAATAACCAGAAACTTCAAATACTTCATACAACCCCCGAATTTTTAAGAATTATGATTGAAAAAAATCAACGATTTTTCACTGAAAAAAAACCGGAAAACGTTGTTTTTTGATGGGATGAAACAGATTTGCACTTCTTGCCGGACAATACCATTCGTTGCGATCCCAAAAGTCCCCCGGTAAAAAAAAATCAGATAAGTCGCCATGGTCTAATATATCACACTGAACGAAATATGCATGCACTCTTTTTAAAGCCCTGAAGAGACCTTTTTTCATCTGATTGAGAGAGAGAGTTTTTGGCCATTTAGAACAGAATAACCATTCCAGATTATTTACTCCCCTGATCTTGATGATAGCTCACTGCAAGAACGGTAATATCGTCACTTTGAATCGCCGCACCCGAAAATTTCATCACCTCAAGAAACAGTCCTTTCACTTTTGAACCGAGAGATTTATCCGGGTTTTTTGCCAGAAACTCTATCACGCGCTCCTCGTCGAAGAAGCCACCCTCCTCGTCTTCAGCTTCGGTTACACCATCGGTGAACGTGACGATGGTATCGCCTTCCGATAGCATTACAACACCTTTCTGATAGGGTGCATCCTCAAATTTCCCCATTAGCAAACCTCCGATGTCCTCAAGCTCCGTCACCGTCCCGTCCCTTTTCTGGATGTATGGCAGGTTATGCCCCCCGTTACAGTAGTTCAACTCTCCGGTTTTCAAATTGAGGACTCCATAAAAAACCGTCACAAACGTTGAGATATCGCTTTCCGGAATCAGCATGTTATTCACTTTAAACAGACACTCTGCCGGGTCAAAAACTTCTGATCCAATCGCTTTGAGCATGGTACGGCAGACCGCCATATAGATGGCTGCAGGCATACCCTTGCCGGCTACATCGCCGATAAAAAAGGCAAGATGCTCGTCATCATATTTGAAAAAATCATAAAAATCACCCCCTACCTGTTTTGCGGCAATCATATTGGCGAAAATTTCAAAACGGTTGTCATTTGAGAAAACCGGAAACTCCTGATGCAGAATTTTTTGCTGAATTCTTGCTGCCATATCGAGATCGTAGTTCAGCGCTTCAAGCTGTTCCTGCATCTCTTTGATCTTCAGCAGGTGCTGAATCTCTTTCAGAGATTTATCGATCGTCTTTTCAAGATCCGTAAAATCTATCGGCTTGGTCACAAAATCGTAGGCGCCGCAGTTCATAGCTGTGCGGATATTCTCCATATCTCCGTAAGCGGAAACCATCACCGTTTTCAGATCGGTTCTGTTCAATTTCTGAAGTTCATTCAAAAGAGTTAGGCCGTCCATTTTAGGCATATTGATGTCGCTAAGCACCAGAGAGAGATCATGGTTTTCAGAAATCCTTTCAAGTGCCTCTGCCCCATTCTCAGCAAAGAGAAATTCGTATTCTCTGTTTCGCACTTTGGCCCTGAACTTTTGCAACATCAGCATTTGCAGATCCGGTTCGTCGTCCACAATCAATATCTTACGAGATTTACTATTCATGGCAGATCACAAATTTGATTAGATTAGTTTTAAAATTTCGTCTTTAAGAGAATTAAAGTCGATCGGTTTGGTAAAAAATGCTTTGGCACCGGACTCCATAGCCCTGTCGTAATTTTCCTGATCGCCGTAGGCAGAGATCATGCTCACTCTGATATTCGGGTAATCCGATTTTATTTTGTCCAGGAGCTCAATCCCTGACATACCGGGCATGTTGATATCGGAGAAGACATATACCACATCCGGCGGTTGCCTGTCGTTTAAAATATCGAGCGCTTCCTGTCCCGAAAAGGCAAACACAAGTTCAATATCACCATTTCTGATCTCTTTTCTGAATTTTTGCCGAAATAACATCTCGACATCTTTTTCATCGTCTACAACTAAAAGTTTCATGGTTGCTGGTGTTTAGTATTTATGGGTGGCTTCAAAAACTGTTCTTTTGCACGGGAGCCATACTCATGAGCTTATCTTCTCCAGTCCTGCTCTGCATCCGGTTTATTGTCCAGAATCTTCTCGATCATCATCATCACTTCATCATCCAGCTTATCCACAACATCCAAAGCGCTCATGTTCTGCTCCACCTGTTTTACACTGGAAGCTCCGGTAATCACCGTACTCACGTTTTTGTTCTTCAGGCACCAGGCCAGAGCCATTTGCGGCATCGTGATGCCGAGGCCCTCGGCTACCGGAGCCAGCTTTTTCACCTTCTCAAGTTTGGCGCGACCCTCTTCGGTCTCCAGCAGCAGTTCCCTCAGCCAGCCATACTTTTTCAGATCCAGCCGCGATCCTTCCGGAATACCGTTGTTATACTTTCCGGTCAGCAGTCCGCTGGCCAGTGGGCTCCAGATTGTGGTGCCCAGACCGATATCCTCATAGAGACTCATGTACTCCCGCTCCACCCGGTCCCGATGAAACATATTGTACTGAGGCTGTTCCATCAGGGGCGGCCGCAGGTGCTCCTGCCGGGCAAAATCATAGGCTTTGCGAATTTGGTCAGCACTCCACTCACTGGTGCCCCAGTAGAGAGCCTTTCCTTCACGGATCATCTGATCCATCGCCCACACAGTTTCTTCAATGGGTGTGAAGACGTCGGGACGATGGCAGAAAAGCAGATCGACATATGAGGTCTGCATCCGTTTCAGTGACGCCTCAGTCCCCTCCTTGATGTGCTTAAAAGAGAGCCCCTGGTCATTGGGACCGTCACCTCCCCAGAATATTTTTGTCGAAAGCACCAGGTCTGACCGTTTCCACCCGGCCTTTTGAATCACTTCCCCCATGATCGTCTCGGAGACTCCGTTTTCATAACCCTCTGCATTGTCAAAAAAGTTAACACCTGCGTCATAGGCGGTTTTCATCTGGTCATAAGCCAGGTCTGTATCTACCTGCTCCCCGAAAGTGACCCAGGATCCAAATGAGAGTGCGGATACTTTTAGCCCTGATCTTCCTAAAAATCTGTATTCCATATCTTATAAATCATTTTTCAATTTTGTCTGCCTCACCTTTTACTTCGAAGTGTAATGCTTATGCTCTCCTCTGTCAAGGAGGTGTTTCATAGATTCAATCCCTGTGAATCGGTTCATCAGGGGCCGCCGCTATTTTGGTTTTAATGTTTTGCTCATTTTTCCACTAAATCCATAAACATTTGCGAGATTTAGTGCCGGTAGCCTTAAGCCTGTTCTTAAAGGCCATGGCTGTCCGGTTGTCTTCGGTAACTTGCGGAACCTCGTATCATCGATCATTCTTTGACGGGTTTGGTAAAATTAAATCGTTTGTTATCTGTTTATTGTAATCGTAAAAACCGTTTGTCCCGACTCTGAAAATACGTCCAGGCTTCCCCCATGGGCTTTGATAATATCATTGGTAATACTCAGCCCGAGTCCGGTTCCCTGTGTCCCCTTCTTGGTCGTAAAAAACGGCTGCAGGATTTTATCCTTTATCTCTTTAGGAATACCCGGGCCGTTGTCCTCGATTTCGATGATTGCGGTTTTGTCGGTTTGATGGGTACGAACCGATAGTTTTGGAGTGTAGGTTTCATGGGTTCCCGACCCTCCGTCTTCGGTCAGCTTGCTCCGCATCGCATCAAACGCATTATTACACAGGTTCAAAATCACCCGCGAAAAATCCTCGGTAACCAGCGGCACCTCGCCAACACTCTCATCCAGCTGCAGGTCAATATCTACGTTGATGGCATCTTTGCCGGCACGCATTCCGTGGAAGGCCAGGTTCACATATTCTTTGATAAGAGGGTTGAGCGGTGTTGGCTCCATTTTTCCCTCGCCGCCCCGGCTATGCTGGAGCATGGATTTTACAATGCCATCGGCCCGGGAGCCGTGTTCGTGGATTTTGGCCAGGTTTGCCTTAATGTCGGCCAGAATGGCTTCTGCCTCTGCAATAGTCTCTTTTTGAGAGGCAATATCCTGCGTTTTTAAGATAGCCAGCTCCTCCATGGCTTCGTCGATCATTTCGAGACTCACATCCGAAAAGTTGTTTACGAAATTAAGGGGGTTCTTGATTTCGTGAGCGATCCCGGCAGTGAGCTGCCCAAGCGAGGCGAGTTTTTCCTGCTGTATCAGCTGATCCTGGGTGGATTTCAAGTCATGTAATGAGCCTTCAAGTTCTTCAGATTTTTTCTTCAACTCAACCGTTCTTTCTTCTACTTTCACCTGTAGTTGTTCTTTTTCCTGTCGCAATCTCCTTTCTCTCCAGAGACTAAACGTTCTCAATGCTCCCAGAAACAATAAGGCGTAGATGGCATACGCCCACCAGGTATGCCACCAGGGGGGGAGAATGGTAAATGTGTATTCAAATGGTTCACTCCATTCGCCACTCTCGCCAATAGCCCGGACTTGAAAGGTATAGGTACCAAAGGATAGGTTGCGGTAATCGGCCACAGCGTTGGCGTTGGGCTGGCTCCAGTTTGTATTGAGGCCCTCCATCCTGTGACTGTAGCGAATTTTATGCGGTG
>REDA01000036.1 GCA_007693745.1 Balneolaceae bacterium | reverse complement strand
AGGATTTGAACCTGCGACCCTTCGCTCCCAAAGCGAATGCGCTACCGGGCTGCGCCACTCCCCGAATTAAAAATTGTCAAAGTACTATTCTGTGAAAATTTCAAAGAATAAAAAAATACCGCTTTTGTAAGCTGAATGCAATTGAAAAAGATCGATCAAACATCATTTTGTATCTCTTTCCAAAACTCGCGTAATAGACCTGTCCCGTAAGCAGAATGCTGTATGTTCACAGCGAGCAGTGAAAGCAGAGAAATCACCGGATTTTTTTGTAAACGGAGTGCCTCCAGCAGGATGGCAAAATTATAGATGCCGTAAAGAAAAAGCACGGATTTAAGTGGAACTGCAGTCAGGGGAAGCAGCAGCAGAGAAAAGAGCGGGATGATCAGATAAAAAAGTGGCAGAAAATGGATCGGCTTGAGCTGATCCGGCCAGTATCTGTAGATATTCACGCGGGCTCTCCCAAAAAAATGGATCTGCCGGAAAAACTCTGTGAGGGATGTCCGTCTTTTGTGATATACGTAGGCATCTTTGATGTAAGCTGCCCTGAAACCGCTCTTCAGGATCCGAATGCTGAATTCGATATCTTCTCCCATACGGGTAATCCGGTAGCCCCCGGTTTTTTGATAGACCTCCCGGCTGATACCCATATTGAAACTTCTTGGATGGTACTCACCCGCAGTTCCTCCTTCACTGCCCCGTATGCCTCCGGTGGTCAGAAATGAGGTCATACTGAAACTAATCGCTTTTTGAACGGATGAAAAGGAGCTGTGTGCCCTGTCCGGCCCTCCCCAGAAGTCTGCCGTTCTCTCCTCAAGGAACTTTTTCACGACACTAAAGTATTCTGGTGGAACCAGGCAATCCGAATCAAATACTACAAAATAGTCACCACTGGCCAAATCAAAACCCATGTTCCGGCTGTAACCCTGACCGCTGTTTTCTTTAAAGAAATAGCGCAACTGCAAACTCCCGGAAAAGTCTGCAGCAATCCGGTCAGACTTTAACTCTGATCCGTCATCAATCACAAGTACTTCGAAATTCCTGTAACTCTGCAGTGTCAGACTTTCGAGAAGCTCCCTGAGCTCATCTGGACGATTGTAAACCGGGATGATTACTGAAAAGAGCATCTGTGCAATTCATGAAAAAATTCTCGTTCTTTACGATATACCAGCAACCGAATATAAAACTAATTTATACTCTTTATGAAAGTGATTCTGTTCTTACTCACGCTGTTACTGTCCTGTCAGACAGTCCATGCACGGCAAATAGCGGTTCATGTGCACTCTGAACATGAATCTCATAATCAGCAGACCTTTCCGGTAAATGGGACAATCCTTACGCTTGATGGGAGGCAGGTTCGGTTTGGTGAACTCAGCTTGATGCAACCTCTTGGCTGGGCGGTTTCACCTTCCGGCTATTTTATCGCTTTCATTGACAGCAGGGATGGTTTTGGGCTGAGAACCGCCGACAGCAATGCAAGAGAAATTGCTTTTAACCCGCTCGAGTTTTTTCGTCCGGATGATCAAACGCTGGAAATTTACTCTTTTGATGACGGTCGGACCGTTGTGAGAGACAATGTTGCGAATTTCAGTTTTTTCAGTGCAGATGGCTCTCTGCTCTATTCAGTTTCAAACAGTTCGGGCAGTGCACAGGGAGAGAGAGAATCCAGGCTGGCTTCCGACAAGGCCGGGACAAGTGTGGTGCTCTATAACCCTGTCATTTTGAAACCTGACGGTACGGGATCGAGAGCGGCCATCGCAGGTGATGACCAGAACCTGCATTTCTTTTTTGAGAGTGTAGATGAAGAGATCAAAATTGCGGAGGTTTCAGAGAACGGCAGTTTTATAACAGTAATCACAACCGGAGGGAGCGGGGACAGGGTTCATCTTTTTGACCGCTTTGGAAATGAACTCTACACCAGGGTGAGTGAGGATGCACTGACCGGAGCTTCGCTCACCGGGGATGGCCGCTATCTGACTCTCTACACTTCGGGAAGGGTACAGGTGTATCAAACCGTAACCGGAGAGTTGCTCGGGAGTGCTTCTTCACGAACCACACTTATCAAAGCGATCTATTCACCTGAGGATGAGCTGATCGTTGCACTTGGAGGAACCGTGAGAGGCAGATCCATTGCTGCTCCGGTTCTCACCGCGGTTCATCTGGGACAACGACAGATCCGTAGAGAAGATATCCGTCAGAGCCTCTCTCTGCTGAGTGCTCCTGATATTTCCATCAAGCGCACCGCAGAGAGTACATTTGTCGTGTCCGGACTAAATAAAAAACTGGAAGCAGTGATCACCTTCTGATCATGCCTCGGCCTCTTTTTCCTCCGATTCGGAGGGAGAGTCCGATGCATTTTCGGATTTCGATTCCGGATCCTGCCACATGAAGTCGAGTCCGTCGCGCGATTTGTTCATCTTAATACGGATCAGAGAGCCCTCAGCATGTTCCACACCGAGAAGTTCCTCTGCCAGGGGATCTTCAATATACTTCTGGATGGCTCTTTTCAGCGGACGTGCGCCAAACTTGGGATCGAAGCCTTTATCAGAGATAAACTCTTTCGCTCCCTTCGACATTTCCAGTTCATACCCAAGATTCCGTATTCTGTTAAAAAGCTCATCTGAAAGAATATCAATAATTTGATAGATGTCCTTCTTCTCGAGAGGCTTGAAGGTAAGCACATCGTCAATCCGGTTTAGAAATTCCGGATTAAACACTTTTTTCAGGGCGTCCTGAATGGTTGACTTCATTTTGGCGTAGTCAAAATCCGATTCATCCGAGGAGAATCCGATTCCCTTGCCCATATTCCGGATATCACGTGCCCCGATATTTGATGTCATGATGATAATCGTATTACGGAAATCAACTTTCCGCCCGAGGCTGTCGGTTAATATGCCATCATCCAGCACCTGAAGCAGGATGTTAAAGACATCCGGGTGCGCTTTTTCGATTTCATCGAGCAGTACAACACTGTAGGGCTTGCGTCGTACTTTTTCGGTAAGTATTCCGCCTTCCTCGTAGCCCACATATCCCGGGGGAGCGCCGACAAGCCGGGAGACACTGAATTTTTCCATGTATTCACTCATGTCGATCCGGATCAGTGCTTCATCCTTATCGAAGAGATACCGTGCGAGAACCTTGGCCATCTCTGTTTTTCCTACCCCTGTAGGGCCAAGAAAAATAAAAGAACCGATCGGCCTGGATGGATCCTTCAGCCCGGCACGGGTTCGCTGAATGGCCTTGGTCAGTTTGATGATCGCTTCATCCTGACCTACAATTTTCTCCTTAAGCTCTTCCTGCATTTTCAGAAGCTTGGCACCTTCCTTCTGACTAATCTTATTCACGGGCACTCCGCTCATCATGGCCACAACAGATGCGACATCTTCCTCTTCAACATCAAAAACGATATGCTCTGATTCGAGTTCCCACTTCTTCTGAGCCTGTTCCAATTCATCCATCAGGCGCTTTTCTGTGTCACGAAGACGTGCAGCTTCCTCAAAACGCTGCTTTTTCACCATCGTATTCTTTTCGATACCTGTTTTTTCAATCTCCTCTTCGAGATGGATGATATGATCGGGTACGGTAATATTTGCGAGATGGACTCTTGCTCCCACTTCATCGAGCGCATCAATGGCCTTATCCGGGAGAAAGTGATCCGTAACGTATCTTTCGGTCAGTTTCACGCATGCATCAATCGCTTCCGGGGTGTATCGGACACTGTGATGCTTCTCATATTTTCCTTTGATCTGGTTTAGGATTTCCAGGGTTTCATCGATGGATGTAGGCTCCACCATGATCTTCTGGAATCTTCTTTCAAGCGCTCCATCCTTTTCGATATACTGCCGGTATTCATTGAGAGTAGTTGCACCGATTGCCTGAATTTCTCCGCGTGCAAGAGCCGGTTTCAGCATATTTGATGCGTCCAGGGAGCCACTGGCGCCGCCGGCACCCACAATCGTGTGCAGCTCATCAATAAACAGAATCACATTATCTGTTTTCTCCAGCTCACCCATAACCGCCTTCATCCGCTCTTCAAACTGTCCTCTGTATTTTGTACCGGCAACCAGCGCCGCCAGATCCAAGGCAATCACGCGTTTGTCATAGAGCACCCTGGATACCTTACGCTCCATAATTCTTGTAGCGAGACCCTCTGCGATCGCGGTTTTACCCACGCCGGGCTCTCCGATCAGAACCGGATTATTCTTTTTCCGTCTGCTCAGTACCTGAGCTACGCGCTCAATTTCCTTATCACGACCGATAATCGGATCCAGCTTGCCATCCTCTGCGAGCTGGGTCAGATCTCTTCCAAAATTATCAAGGACAGGAGTTTTAGATTTTTCCATTTTCTTTTCTCTTGAACTTCCAGGTGTTTGCGGATTCTTTGGAGCTGCTGCTGATGAGACGGTTCTGGGTTCATTTCTGTCAATATCCCGGGTATTGCCGGAAATAATCATATCCAGTTCTTCCCGAACCGCGTCATAGGTAATGTTAAACTGCTGAAGTATCTGCGCTGCAATATTCTCTTCGTCACGCAGCAGAGAGAGAAGCAGGTGTTCAGTACCAATTGTATCGCTTTTATAAAGTTTTGCTTCCAGGTAGGTAATCCTGAGAACTTTTTCCGCCTGTTTGGTAAGGGGAATATTTCCAACGGTAACGGTTCCTCCGGTACCCCTTACTGTGTCTTCAATTGTTTTCTTCAGTTTGAAGAGATCACAGTTCAGATTTTTAAGAATTCGTATGGCCACACCGTCTCCGAGCCGGACGATACCCAGTATTAAATGCTCGGTGCCTATGTAATCATGACCAAGGCGCAGCGCTTCTTCACGACTAAACTGAATAACGTCTCGTACTTTGCTTGAAAAATTACCCTCCATACCCAAACCAGAATCAATTCTATTTAATTTTTTATCGTAACGCCTGAACCTTTTTTTTAGTTCATTCAATCACGAAAGTAGTATGGTGTGAATGTAAATGCAAGAATATTCACACATTCCTGTAAGATAGAAGAAATCTGAATGATTTGTATCAGAAAAGGGGGCGGCCGGTCATCTCATCAGGCTGCTTCAGATCCATCATTTTCAGAAGTGTCGGGGCAACATCGGCAAGGATACCCGGAGTTAGCCTTGCTTCCCGGTTGCTGACAAGCACAACGGGGACGGGAGCTGTGGTGTGAGCTGTATGCGGGCTTCCGTCCTCCTGCAGCATACAGTCAGCATTTCCGTGGTCGGCGATGATCAGAACTTCATATCCATTCTGAACAGCTGTTTCGGTCACCATTTTCAGCTGGTGATCTACGGTTTCAACCGCGCGTACAGCCGCCTCCATCACCCCGGTGTGTCCTACCATGTCGGGGTTGGCAAAATTGAGTATCATCAGATCATAGCCTTGCAAAAGGTTGTCTGTAACGATTTTTCCTACTTCGGAAGCGCTCATTTCCGGTTGCATATCGTAAGTGGGTACTTTCGGGCTGGGCACCATGATTCTGTCTTCCAGCTTATTCGGTGTCTCTTCACCCCCATTGAAAAAGTAGGTGACATGAGGATATTTTTCCGTTTCTGCGATACGAAGTTGACGCAACCCGAGAGAGCTTACATATTCACCCAGTGTATTCCTGAGCCTTTGAGGAGGAAATGCAACGTTTACGAATGAGTCGAATGTCTCGTCATATGCAGTAAAAGTCACATAGTGCAGATCAAGATCCGGGGTTTCAAAGGGCAGGTCACCGACTGAAAAAAGAGCTTTGGTGATTTGCCGTGCCCTGTCGCCGCGTATATTATAGAAAATAACAACGTCTCCCTTGCGGATCCGGCTGTCTTTTTCAGTCCTGATGCAGATCGGCTTTATAAATTCGTCTGTAATTCCCTCTTCGTAGCTCTTCGAAAAGGAGGCAGCTGCATCATCACTCAGATCACCCTCACCCAGGGTCAGAAGCCTGTGTGCAAGTTCTGTTCGCTCCCAACGGTTATCCCGATCCATTGCATAATACCGGCCAATCACCGATGCAAGAGTCCCTTTTCCAATTTCACCTGCTTTCTCTTCAAACTCCCTGAGGTAGGCTTTTCCGCCGTGTGGAGAAGTGTCACGCCCGTCAGTAAATGCGTGGACATAGGCGTTCTCAACGCCGGTTTCACGTGCAAATTCCATCAGGGCAAAAAGGTGGTTGTTGTGGCTGTGCACGCCACCGTCCGAGAAGAGCCCCATAAAGTGGATTCTGCCTCTCTTTTTAGCCAGATCAAACGCTTCAAGGAGAACCGGATTTGTAAAAAAGTCTCTTTCCCTGATCGATTTGTTGATTCTTGAAAGCTCCTGCCAGACGATTCTGCCCGCACCGATGTTGAGGTGGCCCACCTCAGAATTGCCGAACTGTCCGTCAGGCAACCCGACATCCTCACCGCTGGCTGAGAGCCGGGAATGCGGATATTTCTCGATCAGGGAGTCAAAAAAGGGGGTATTCGCCTGATCAATGGCGCTTACTTCGGGGTTATCGGCGATACCGTAACCATCTAAAATAACGAGTAGGGCTTTAGACAAAGCGGCAGGAATTTACAGGTTGTTCACGTACGTTGTGAGCTGGGATTTTTTCCTTCCTGCTGTATTCTTGTGGATAATGCCTTTTGCAGAAAGTTTATCAATCAGGCTCACGGCATCCTTAAGCAGAAGTTCTGCATTCGCCTTCTCTGTTTCAGAAAAAACTTTTTTCGTGGCTGTTCTCATCCGAGACCGGTTAATACGATTGCGATCTCTGCGTTTTTTGTTCTGTCGAACCCTTTTAATGGCTGATTTGTGCTGCGGCATTACTTTTTATTTTTCTTGTTGAAGACATATTCAGATAGATCCAAAAATTACGGTATATAATATTGACTTACAAGATTGGATTGTATGTAAGTGGATAAAATTTTATTTTAGCTGTTCTCTCATTATGATCATAGTAATTGATGGTCCGGCCGGGTCCGGAAAAAGTTCTACCGCAAAAGAGTTAGCCCGAAGGCACGGCATCCGTTTTCTGGATTCCGGAGCTCTTTACAGGGCGGTTACACTCAGGTGGCTTGAAAAGGGAAGGCCCGGCAGAGAGGAGTTCATTGAATTGCTGACAGACATTGATATCCGAACGGAAGCCGATGCAGAGAATTTCCGGATTTTTATCAATGGCGGCGAGGTTACAGAGAAGATCAGATCAGGCGAAATTGCACAGCACGTGAGCAGAGTTGCTGCAGTACCCGAAGTCCGTGAATTTATCAACCGTTATATGAGGGATCTGGTTAAAACCGGAGTCTATATTGCTGACGGGAGGGATCTCGGATCGGCAGTTTTCCCGGATGCTGATTTGAAGTTTTACATGGACGCTTCACTGGATGAGCGCGCGGGACGCAGATATAAGGAGATGCGGGAGAAGGGTCAGAATGTAACGCTGGATGAAGTTCGTGACAATCTTGCGAGCCGTGATGAAATGGATCGCAACAGAGCTGCGGATCCGCTGAAACAGCCGGAGGATGCTCTTGTAATCGACACAACCGGAAAAAGCTTTGACGAACAGATCAATGAAATGTCAGAAATTATACAAAAGAACAGTTTTTCAAAGACTGCTATTACAAAACACTTGAAATCATAACTTAAACTAATCCCATCTTCCGAAAGCCGGAGGCTGGTGTTTGAACAGGTAACTTAAATGACTGAAGAACAAAACAAGGAATCCGAACTGAAATCTGAGACTGAGATCACAGAGAACACAAAATTGGAGGAAACTGCTGCGGAGCAGGCAGATGCCAACACAGCAGCAGAAGAAACAGCTGAAACGGATATACCAAAAGAAGAAAAAACTGAAGCAGAAATCCCCTCATTTACCGGAGAAGTAGAGGGAACTGTCTATACATTTGCACAGCTGCAGGCTGCTTCCGACGATTATACGGATGATGAATTCCATCAGCTGGCAGGAATGTATGAAAATACGCTCAGCAGAATCGAAGAGAAAGAGATTGTCACCGGTATTGTGGTGTCTGTCGATGAAAAATATGTGATTGTAGATATCGGATTCAAATCAGAGGGAATTGTTCCTGTGAACGAATTCTCTTCCAAGGTTCTCAAAAACCTTCAGCCGGGTGATGAGGTTGAGGTGTTTCTCGACAGGGTGGAAGACCGTGAAGGCCAGCTGATTCTTTCCCGCAGAAAAGCGGATATTCTGCAAGCCTGGGATAACCTCGAGAAGGCGCATGAAACCGGTGAAGTGATTGAAGGGTATATTCAGCGGCGTATCAAAGGAGGTATGGTTGTCGATGTGTTTGGAATCGATGCATTCCTTCCGGGTTCACAGATCGATGTTCGTCCGGTGCGCGACTTCGATGCCTATGTAGGCAAAACGATGGAGTTTCAGGTAGTAAAACTGAACATGCAGGCCGAGAATGTTGTCGTATCGCACAGAGCCCTTATTGAATCGGATCTGGAAGATCAGCGGCAGGAAATTCTGGAAACCATTGAAGCCGGACAGGTTCTCGAAGGGATTGTTAAAAATATCACAGACTTTGGTGTATTTATCGATCTTGGTGGTGTGGACGGATTACTTCACATCACAGACCTTTCATGGGGACGCGTGGAGCATCCGGAAGAGATTGTGAAGCTGGATCAGAAAATGAATGTGGCTGTGATCGACTTCGATGAGAAATCCAAGAGGGTCTCTCTCGGCCTCAAGCAGCTTCAGCCGCATCCGTGGGATGAGATCTACGTCAAGTATCCTGAAGAGATGCGAGTTCAGGGGCGTGTAGTGTCCATCGCCGACTACGGAGCTTTTATCGAGCTTGAAAAAGGTGTGGAAGGGCTGATCCATATCAGTGAGATGAGCTGGACGCAGCACATCAAGCATCCGTCACAGCTGGTTCAGAAAGATGACATTATTGAATGCGTGGTTCTGAACATCAATGAAGATGAGAAAAAAATCTCTCTGGGTGTGAAACAGCTTGAAAAAGATCCCTGGGTGGATCTGATGGACCGCTACCCGATCGGTTCTACGCACAAGGGAGCTGTCAGGAATCTGACCAACTTCGGTGTATTTGTGGAACTTGAGCCGGGAATTGACGGCCTGATTCACGTATCAGACCTGAGCTGGACAGAGAAAGTGGAGCATCCGAATGAAGTTGTTGACAAGGGGCAGGAAATCGATATTGTGATTCTTGCAATCGATTTTGACAACCGCAGAATTACTCTCGGACACAAGCAGATTGAGAACAATCCCTGGGAAGCCTACGCAGAGAAGTACGGGCCGGGTTCATCCGTCGAGGGTGAAGTTTCCAAAGTAACCGACAAGGGAATGTTTGTAAAACTGGATCTGGGAGTGGATGCATTTCTTCCGGCCAACAAGCTTGCCGAACCTGTAGAAGACCTCAAAGGAGCTTTCAAAGAGGGCGACAAGGTTCAGGGAATGGTTGTTGAGTTCGATGAACAGAGTAAAACCATCGAAATCTCTCAACAGGATGAAGATGTCATAAAAGCGAAGAAGAGCAAGAAAGCAGCGCCCAAGGTTTCAGAGACCATCGAAACCGGCACGCCTACTTTGGGAGAGGTTTCCGGACTTGCAGAAAAACTTGCAGCGATTGAGAAAGAAAGCAGTAAAAAGTAATCGTTCTCACGTGATCTCTTTTCAAAAGGCCTTCGTAACCCGAAGGCCTTTTTTTTTGTGTTTTGGTGGCGGAAATATGAGAAATCAGAAACTCTTCTATTACTTTTGAACTGCTCTGAAAGGCAGCATCAACAGGATCGGGCCGGTACTTCAATCCTGATGGAATCAGGGAACAGGTACGGTCGACAAAATTCGGCCGATCATCTCTTCAGGAGTGATGTCTTCTGCTTCCGCTTCAAAGGTCGGGATAATTCTGTGCCGCAGTACATCTTCTGCGATAAAACGCACGTCTTCGGGAGTCACATAGGCTCTGTGCTGCATGAAAGCGTGGGCTCTGGCAGCAAGGTTCAGGTTGATGGATGCCCTTGGGGAAGCCCCGAAAGAGATCAGACCCGACAAATCACTGAGCTGATACTGTTCCGGTTCGCGGGTCGCAAAAATCAGATCCACAATATACCGTTCAACTTTTTCATCCGTGTAGATCTCATTGATTACCGACCGGGCTTTCAAAATGGTTGAGGCATCCACAACCGGCTTCACCTCTTCTTTCTTTCCGGTTTTTGCCATTTTTCTCATAATTTCAAGCTCTTCACTTCTGGATGGGTAACCGATTTTCAGCTTGAGCATAAAACGGTCCACCTGTGCTTCCGGAAGCGAATAGGTGCCTTCCTGTTCAACCGGATTCTGAGTGGCAAGCACAAGAAAAGGCGTGTCGAGATAGAACGTTTCTTCCCCGATCGTCACCTGTCGCTCCTGCATCGCCTCAAGCAACGCACTCTGTACCTTGGCCGGTGAGCGGTTGATCTCATCCGCGAGAACTATATTTGCAAAAATCGGCCCCTTTTTTACGCTGAACTCCATGTTCTTCTGATTGTAGATGAGAGTACCGATCAGGTCGGCCGGAAGAAGATCCGGAGTGAACTGAATCCTCTGAAACTTTGTGCTGATCGCCTTGGCAAGGGAGGAAACGGTGAGCGTTTTGGCAAGCCCAGGAACGCCTTCAAGAAGTACATGGCCGTCAGCCAGAAGGCCAATAAGCAGCCTGTCGATCATATACTTCTGCCCCACAATTACTTTGTCAAGTTCACTGTAAAGTTCGTCAATAAAGGTGCCTGCTTCTTCAATTTTTGCACCAAGTGCCTGCATATCAATAGGTTTATTCATATTCTGCCTGAGAAGTTTCTGGTTTTAATAGAGATTAATTGTGGGGTCGAATTTGCAGGGTGCTGTTAAAACTTATCTTTAACCCAAAATCGAGGTTGTCGCAAATTTAAAATTCTGACGGTTTACCGTTACGCTGCGGGTTTAAATTTACCTTCACCTGGATTTTGTGCAAAGTTCCCGGTTTCAAACAGACCCTGTAGTTATGTATCATTTTGTTTGGTAAACGATAAAAGAACAATAAAAATATCCAAAATAATGCAATTTCACCTTACCTTGTTCCCGTAGGAAAGAAAGACCTTCAAGCGCGCTTTGCCGGCCACGGCTTTTCTCAAAAAAAGGAAGCTAAAAACGCTTGAAGCCATTTTTAAATTTGGGTACCTTACCTCACTAATTTAACTATCTGAAATGGAAATTTATGCATTTGTTCTTCTGAGTGTGTTGGCTATCGCTTCTGCACTGGGGATGATACTCAGTAAAAATACGGTGAACAGTGCACTTCTGCTCGTGCTCAACCTGATCACAATATCCGGTATTTATCTGCTATTGCAGGCGCAGTTTATTGCACTCATACAGATTTTGGTTTATGCCGGTGCGATTATGGTACTGTTCCTCTTTGTGATCATGCTGCTGAACCTGCAGGATGAAGAGACCTTTTTCGACCGGCTTCGTGTTAAGTATATTGTGGCTTTTCTTCTGGGAGTGATCGTCTTTGGGCAGATTCTCTACAGTATCGGGGGTGTCACCGATCTTCTTCCGGAGATTTCAGATCAGATGATCTTTGTCGGAACCGTTGAAGCACTCGGTGATGTACTTTACACAGATTTTCTTTTCGTCTTTGAAATGACTGCCATCCTCCTTACAGCGGCCGTAGTGGGTGCAATTATGATCGCTCAGTATAAACCCAAGAACAGCGGGAAAACAGATGATTGATATTGACTGGTATCTGGCACTGAGTGCCGTTCTTTTTACAATAGGACTTATTGGAGTGTTGATTCGCAGAAACGCCATCGTGCTTTTTATGTGCGTGGAGCTGATGTTGAACGCGGTAAATATCTCTCTGGTTTCGTTTAGCGCTTTTCACGGGAATGTAAGCGGGCAAATTCTCGTATTCTTCTCACTGGCCGTTGCTGCTGCGGAAGCAGTTATCGGACTCGCAATTATACTCGCAATCTTCAGAAACAATCTTTCGGTAGATATTACAAAGGTGAATCTGTTGAGATGGTAATATTCCATTCTCTTCAATTCACAGGATCATATGTGCTATCCCCCGGATGATCGGTTTATAAATAACCATTTCATACCCTGAAGGAGTCTGGATTATCCTTTTTGATCAGGTGATACTCCATATTTTTTGGAATCACTATTTTGTATCATTCTAAATGAAGGTGATTATAAAGACAGTTTTGCTTCTTTTGATCTGGATGCAGGTCATACTTCCTCTTTTCACAAGGGCTTGTGCGGAAAACAGGGATGAGATGAAACTGGTTTTAATACACCTCGATGCTGTTTCAACCGATTTTTTCCTCCAGGAGCTGCAGGCAGGAAACCTTCCGAACATCGGTACTTTTTTTGGGGATGAGGGAAGGGTTGACAATACCGTAACCTATTTTCCGAGCAAAACCCCAACAATCGTCAGCAGCATTCGCCTGGGTAAATCGGTGAGGGAACTCGATGTTCCCGGTTGGGAATGGCTTTTAGACGCGACAGATCAGGTGATCGTCAGAACTTCCAATACTTTTCTAAGGATGGTTTTTTCAACCTCACGGATATCGCGGACAAACATCGTTTACGGTATCCCTTCATTTCACTGGCTGGCCGCTCCGGCCCTTGTGAACATTGCAGATTATCTGAAAGATTATCCTGTGGTTGAATTTTATTGGTACAACATTGACACCCAGGGCCATTTTGCGGGTGAAAAGGGATACATTGATCAGCTGAGATTCTTCGATACACAATTTGGAAAACTTGCCAGAAGACTGGATCCGGATGTGAATGTGATCATCTATTCAGATCATGGCATGGTATTTAACGAGGGGGTGGAGATCGATGAGGAGGTAAAGGAACTGCTTGGAGATGAGCTGAGAATCTACTCTTTTCCAACTCTTTTTATTTATGACTATTCCCGGATAGAGGAAGTGGCCCAGAAACTGGTTGACAGTACAAGAATTGATTTCACCTTCTATGAGACGGGCCCCTTTGAGGTGAAAGGTATTCACAGCAGCAGCCGGTTGACGTTCCGGCAGGACTCTCTCAGCGAAATGATCCAGTACACTTATGATCATGAAGATATACTGGGATATGGAGATCTGGGATATGAGGGGGAGTATTTAACGGAAGAGGAGTGGCTTGAGCTTACCTATGATTCAGATTTTCCTCTGGCACCGGTACTTCTTTTTGAACACCTGAAAAATGAAGTTTCCGGAGATATTATTACTCTTTTCGGGCATGGTAAATATCAGCAAACAGACTACGCAGTTTTCGGAAATCACGGAGGTTTTACCCGTGAGGAGCTGAGGGTTCCACTGTTGATCCGGGGAGCTCAGGTTTCCCATCTGGCGAATCGTAACAGTTACCATCTACCAAACCTTTTCCAGGATATAAACGATATCGGTTTCAACCGGAATCCTCCAAGGGAGAGGCACACAGCGGGCTCCAGAATGGATTTCAGAACCATGCAGCCGGTTCTGGAATTTTCGCTATCTCCAACCTACCGGATGAGATACGGGGCCACATTCTATCATGCCGATTTCGCCAATCTGAGGGAGTCCGGCAGAGCAGATGTATGGGGGAAAGGAGATCTTTTCCGCTCTTATTTAAACAGAGTCTGGGTTGGCGGGGGAATGAGTTTCAAGGATTCGGTTTCCAGACCCTATCTTCTGATTGAGTACGATCTGCATATCCGCAGACTTGTAATCCAGAACTCCTACGCAACACACCGGCCATTCGAGTTCAGGGTCAATTATGAAATCACTCCATATTTGGCAGTTCAGGCAGTGAATTTCACCTCCCTTGGCTTTCGCTTCGATTTTTAAAGGACTGAGGCTGATGTAAGGTTGAGGTTAAGGGCGCTTCGAATCACTCCTTAATTTTTACCCCTGTCAAAAATCTGCGGTCGCCCGGGAATATCAGCAATAATACCACACAAATAAATAAAAATGCCATAAATGCCGCCCCGTAAAAAGTGCCATTCACACCAAACCAGAGATAGAGGAACCCCAGAACCCAAGGCCCCAGAGCCTGGCCCATGCGCATGATCATCCAATTCACCGAAAGAAATGCGGCCCTGTACTCCTTGGCTGCATATCCGGTAATCAAATTGAGGACACTGGGGATGTTTATGCCCTGAGCAAATCCAAAAAAAGCAATTGGGATCAGAAATCCCCAAACGGTGCGAATCATAGGCAGAGACAGAAAGAAAAGTGTATAGAGAATCGCTGCTGTAAGAATCAGATATTTTTCATGAAAGCGTAATGTAAGCCTGCCCAGAGTGGATGAGGCGATTGCTGTGATAACGGACGAGCCCGACAGTAATATACCGATTCCGAAGGCACTCAGTCCGAACTTCTCATCCAGCAAAATGGTGAAGAATGTGATATATCCGCCATAGAGTATAAAAAAAGTGAGAAACATGGAGGCAAACAGACCGGCAACAAATCTCGATTTTAAAGCACTGCCAATCTGTTTAAAATAGCGGTTGAGCTCCAGCGAGTTGGAGACAGAAGCCGTATCCAGTGCAAAAGCTGCAAAAAGGCCCACAGGAATGGCAAACAGGGTGAGAAAGAAAGGATAATTCCATCCCAGAATGGCCAAAGTTCCTCCAATGGCTGGATAGAGAGCTGTGCCGACACTCAGTATCCCGCCGTTGTAACCGAGAGCGGTGACACGTTCCCTCTCATTGTAAAGATCTCCAAGCATGGTCAGGTTGAGGACTCCAAGAGAAGCACTTCCGAGCCCCTGCAGAAACCGATAGAAGAGCAGCTGTTCAAAACTGCTGGAAAAGCCGCAGGCAGTACCGGCTATACCAAAGAGAAAGAGAGAGGGAATGAGAATTCGTTTTCGGCCATATCGGTCGGCCAGAATCCCAAGCAGGGGGGTGAACATAATTCCGGGAATGGTAAAAAAAGTGATCAGCAGTCCGATCTGATCTGCAGATACCTCAAGTGTGCGGGATATAGAGGGTAGTGCAGGAGCTATACTCGATACCCCCATGATCGAAGTGAGGGTGATCCCGAAAATCACATAGAGATTTTTGTCCCGTAGCAGGCTTCGGCTTCTGTTTTCCGTTTCCACCTAAAATCTTTTGACAGAAAAGATAGTGAAAACAGTCTCACTAATGAAGATAGAAAACCATCCGGTTAAAACAGTGATGTTCAGTTTGGAAAAGTGTAAGAATTACAAAAAAGAGCCGGATCGTGAGGCAATCCGAAACAGGAATCCTGTGATGGAAAATATTCAAAGCCTCCATTATCTTTTCATTAAATTTATCATTGTGAATTGCATGTAAAATCATTTATAACTAAAATATTGCTCCAATGCGGTAAAAGAGCCCCGAACAATGGGGAAAAATAATTAGACACGGAATTTTGCTGGCTGAAAAACCCATTCTGAAGGGCATTGAAAATCACAAATACCGGATTCAGATAGCATCCGATGAATCTCAGGTTGAAGAGGCGCTTTCTCTGCGATACCGTGTATTTGGAGAGGAATTGAACCGGCAATTCTCATTTAAGGGAAAGAAAGACCGGGATGAGTATGATGATCAGTCTCACCATCTGTTGGTCATCGAAAAAGAGACCGGAAGTATCATCGGAACCTACAGGCTTCAGCGATATGAACAGGCGATGGAGGGCAACGGTTTTGCATCTTCCAGACGCTTTGTTCTGGACGTGCTGCCTGACGATTTGCTAAGAAAGTCATTTGAAGTCGGGAGAGTTTGTATCGATCCCACCCACAGAAACGGCAGGGTTTTATATCTTCTTTGGAAAGGACTTGCCGGATATCTCAATCATTATAATCTTCGGTATTTATTCGGGTATTCGGCTCTTGAGGATTCCGGTATTGAAAAAGCCCTTCATACCTGGCACTATCTGCGCTTGAATAAATACATGGATCCGACTTTTAATGTTGAAGTCAGAGACGAGTATAAATTAAATACGACAAACGGAACCATGGTATCCGGGGATATGGACATCCCACCGCTGCTCCAAAATTATCTTGATGTTGGTACGAGGATTTGCAGTGAACCTGCCTATGTTGATTCTATGAAAATCGCCTATTTTTTTATTCTTTTTGATGTTGAAAACATTACGGAGCGTACACGCAGAATGTTTTTCGGTTGACGAATGAGAAGGGCTGCGGGATATACTAAACTCTTCATTTTTATTATTTTCTCCTTAACTGGCAGCCTGATTTTCCTCTTTCTGGATTTTCTGAACCGTTTGCTGGGTCGTCCCCCCGAACGGCTTCAGGTCCGGTTTATGCGGATCTGGGCGCACGGCGCATCATGTATTTTGAATATCCATGTAAAAAGCTCTGGAATACCCCCCTCACCTCCATTTATGTTGGTTTGCAATCATCTCAGTTATCTGGATATTGTGCCTCTCTATCTTCATCTTGATTGTACCTTTGTCGCGAAAAAAGAGGTGCGAAACTGGCCGCTTCTCGGTTATATGGTCAGTAAAATGGGAGTTCTTTTTATCGACAGGAGTCGAAAAGCGGATGTGCTGCGGGTGAACAGTCAGCTTAAGGGTGCGATCAACAGCCGGCAGGGAGTGGTACTCTTTCCTGAGGGAACCTCATCGGGAGGGGAGAGTGTGCTTCCTTTCAAATCACCCTTACTGGAAGCGGCTGCATCGGAATCGATCCCTGTCTTTACAGCCTGTATCCGCTATCAAACGGCACCTGCAGATCCGCCGGCCAGGGATTCGGTCTGCTTTTTTGGAGCAAGACACACGTTTCTGCAGCACGTAATTCTGATGTCGCGGAACAGGCGAATCGAGTGTGAGATCGCATTTCACAGTGATCCGGTAGAACATACCGACCGGAAACGATTATCGGAACTGCTTCACCGGCAGACTAACGAGCTGTTTCAAAGAATGGGAGAGGGGGGGTGACTTTAGAGCACTGCGATCATGGGGAAACATCAATAACGTCCAGATCTGTGTTCTCTTTGTTACTTTTGCCTTGATGCAAAAGTAACCAAAAAATCAAGCCTGTGAATAGTATGGCGGGTCGTTCCGGGAGCAGCCGCTGCACCCATTTAAGGTCCATAGCGGGCAGCCTCAGCACCGCTGAAGAGCCGGTAGAAATGGCTGCGGACGCGGCTACTCCCTCCACTCAAACCACCCGCCAGACTATTCAAGGGCGGGATTACTGAGGCTAAGACTGAGGTTGAGGTTAAGTGGTGCCGGTCATGTAGAGAGCACCTCCTTTATACCATGAAGTGTAGTGTTCCTCTTCTATATCACGAAGCGAAGTGTATCACTTCAGACATCTCCTGAGGGTTCCATGCCCCAACGGGGCAACATCAATAGGATTAAATTGGTACCCAACACACTCTGCCCTGAAGGGGCAGCATCAATAGGAACCGGATGGATCTATCATTTCCCTTGCGCTGAAAGTGCAACATCCTGAAAATTTTTATTTCGTATCCCTATGCCAAGAAGGGCATGATTGATACACCCCCAACCATTCAAGGCCGGGGTGTGGGTCTGAATATGATTGTAGTTCATATTGTCCAGAATAATTTGATACCTGCGTGAGAGTTGAACACAACATTTGATACAAACGTTGTAGTTAAAAACCGCAAACGAAGAACAAGAAACCCAAGCCTACCTCAAACCCTTGGGAACGTGTGTTGAGTATTCAGGGGGGATGCCAGTAGAAATAGCATCCCTTCCGGCCTTGAATAGTCTGACGGGTGTTTTTAGTGAAGGGAGCAGCCGCGTCCGCAGCCATTTCTACCGGCTCGTCCGTAGTGACAGGGATGCCTGCTACGGACCTTAAATGGGTGCAGCGGCAGCTCCCGGAACGGCCCGACATACTATTCACCGCCTTGAACTTTTTGGTTCTTTTTGTTTCAAGACAAAAAGAACAGAGAATGAAATGCAAATTCGGCATGGGATGTTGATGTTGCCCCATAAGGGCATGAAGATGTCTCGACTACATTCGTCGCTGCGCGCTGTCTTATACTGAAATTTCCATTCAATTTCGTATCTTAGTCTCTCTTTTAAACCAAATAAACAGTGCTTTGAGCGATCAGAAAATCATTTTTTCCATGGTTGGGGTCAGTAAGATTTACAAACCCAACAAAACTGTACTGAAGGATATCTACCTCTCCTTTTTTTACGGAGCAAAAATCGGGGTTCTTGGCCTGAACGGAGCCGGGAAAAGCACCCTGCTGCGGATCATTGCAGGCGAGGAAGATGACTATATTGGGAATATCTCCCGTCAAAAAGGAATCACCTTTGGCTATTTATCTCAGGAGCCGCTTCTTCATGAAGAGAAGACGGTGATTGAAGTGGTTCGCGAAGGGGTGCAGGAAACCATGGATCTGATTGCTCAGTACGAAAAGGTAAACGAGGGGTTCAGTGATCCGGATGCCGATTTTGATGCGCTGATTGCAAAGCAGGCCCGCCTGCAGGAGGAGATCGACCGGATCGGAGCCTGGGATATCGACTCTAAACTGGAGCAGGCGATGGACGCGCTTCGTTGTCCGCCATCCGATACCCCGGTCTCTGTTCTTTCGGGAGGTGAAAGGCGCAGGGTGGCACTTTGCCGGCTGCTGCTGAAGAAACCCGATGTGTTGCTGCTGGACGAACCTACCAACCACCTGGATGCGGAATCGGTGGCATGGCTCGAGCAGCATCTCGACCGCTATGAAGGCACTGTGATTGCTGTAACACATGATCGCTATTTCCTTGATAATGTAGCGGGGTGGATCCTTGAACTCGACAGGGGGGAGGGAATCCCGTTTAAAGGGAATTACTCTTCCTGGCTGGAACAGAAGAGTGATCGCCTCAAACAGGAAGAGCGGCAGGAGTCGAAGCGCCAGAAAACACTGCAGCAGGAGCTGGAATGGATTCGCCAGAACCCGAAGGGACGACGCGCAAAGAGCAAGGCGAGGATCAATGCCTATCAGGAGATGCTTTCTGAAGAGTATCAGAAGGAGAAAGGGGAGATGGAGATCTTTATTCCTGCCGGACCCCGACTGGGTGACAATGTAATTACTGCTGAGAAGGTTTCGAAGGGGTATGGCGACCGGCTGCTGGTGGAGGAGATGAATTTCAGCCTGCCGCCGGGCGGTATTGTCGGGGTGATCGGTCCGAATGGCGCCGGAAAAACCACGCTCTTCAGGATGATTGCCGGCTCCGAGCAGCCCGATAAAGGCTCTTTTTCTGTCGGGGAGACCGTAAAGCTCGGCTATGTGGATCAGGACCGGCCGCTGGATCCTGCGAAGACCATCTGGGAGGAGATCTCCGGCGGACAGGAATTGATTCGTCTTGGGAACAGGGAGGTCAACTCCCGTGCTTATGTGGCGCGATTTAACTTCAGCGGCAGTGACCAGCAGAAGAAGGTGACGGAGCTGTCCGGCGGGGAACGCAACCGCGTACATTTGGCAAAAATGCTGAAAGAGGGTGCCAACGTACTGCTGCTGGATGAACCGACCAATGATCTGGATGTGAATACCCTCCGGGCGCTCGAGGAAGCGATGCTGGAGTTTGCCGGGTGCGTAGTGGTGATCTCTCACGACCGCTGGTTTCTGGACCGGACAGCCACCCATATTCTCGCCTTTGAAGGCAACAGCCAGGTCTACTGGTTTGAGGGCAACTATCAGGAGTATGAGGAGAACCGCCGCCAGAGGCTGGGCATCAGCGACGACCAGCCGACCCGGATACAGTACAAAAAGCTGATGAGATAGGGTTTAGATTAAAACCGGCAGATATCGCAGCAAGTCTGTTTTACAGTAAAATAAGCGACCATGACATTGTGATAAACGAAAAACCAATAAATCTGCTCGTGATGGGTGTTTCGGGCAGCGGAAAGACAACCATCGGCAGACTGCTGGCTGATCGGTTGTCACTGCCATTTTATGATGCCGACGATTTTCATTCAGCCGCAAATCAGCAAAAGATGAAATCAGGTCAGCCTCTTACCGATGCCGACCGTCAACCCTGGCTGCTTCAACTCTCGGAACATCTGAAGCAGATGGAGAAAGAGGGAGGGTGTGTACTGGCCTGTTCGGCTCTCACGCAGAGCTACCGTACTCTCCTCTTTTCCGGGCTGGATCCCGAGGCTACACATCTGATCTACCTGAAGGGAGATCAGGCGGTGATTGAAGAACGCCTGCGCAAGAGAAAGGGTCACTACATGCCTTCCACACTGCTCGGCTCTCAATTTGATCTCCTGGAAGAGCCGGATGATGCAATTACGGCAGAAATTTTGGGACAGCCTCAGGAGATTACAGAGAAGATCGTGGCAACTCTTTTACGGTAAAGAATCCCGGGCCGGCTCTGCAGAACAGATCCGGCTGCAATCTTACCGAACCATCTTCCGATCCCGCTTCGAAATTCATACCTTTCTTTTACAATCCATACAGCATTGAACCGGCAGGCTTTATCACCTGTTTCAGATATCCATGCGATGCAGAGGGTGACAGATCACGGTGTGAGACAAATCCTGAACCATCATTAATACCGCCTTTTAAGTCTCAGTTTTATGAGTAACATACCAGACAAGAAAAAGAAATCAGATATAGGAGTTTACGGGCTCGGTGTGATGGGAAAAAACCTGGCTCTCAACTTTGAAGAGAAGGGCAATACTGTTTCTCTTTACAACCGAAAAGTGCCTGGTGAACAGTATTTAACCGATGAATTTCTGGCCTTTGAGGGTCTTGGAAAGAAGTTCAGGGGATGCAGCTCTCCGGAGTCACTGGTCTCATCTCTTGAAAGACCCCGTAAAATCCTGATGATGGTCAAAGCCGGTGAGGCTGTTGATGAAGTTATCGGTGAGCTGATACCCTGGCTGGAACCGGGTGATATCTTGATCGACGGCGGGAATTCTCATTACAGGGATACCGTACGCAGGATAGAAGAACTGGCAGAAAAAGAGGTGCTTTTCGTAGGGATGGGGATCTCAGGAGGAAAGGAGGGAGCCCGAAGCGGGCCATCACTGATGCCCGGTGGGCGTGTTGAAGCCTGGGCAGAAATCGAACCACTGCTGATGCCGGTTGCCGCCCGTGCCTATGATGACTCACCCTGCTGTGTCTGGACAGGAAGCGGAGGTGCCGGCCATTTTGTAAAAATGGTACACAACGGCATCGAGTATGCAGATATGCAGATGATCGCAGAAACGTACGACCTGATGATGCGCGGGCTGGGGATGAATGCAGAGCAGATCGCATCTGTTTTTTCCGACTGGAACGATACCGAGCTCTCGGGCTATCTGATGGAGATTACCGTTAAGATTCTGCAGAAAAAGGAACCGGACGGTTTCTACCTGATCGACCGCATCCTCGACGCAGCCGATCAGAAGGGAACAGGACGGTGGGTATCAGCAACGGCACTCGAACTGGGGATTCCTCTGCCGGTGATAACAGAGTCTGTACATGCACGTTTCACCTCAGGGCTCACTGAAATAAGACGGGTTTCATCCTCTGCTTTTCAGGCTCCCTACCCTGCCCCCGGCAGTGAGAAAGAGAATGAGAAGAGTCTGCTCAATCTGGCACAGGCGCTCTATGCAGCACGGTTGACGGCCACTGCAGAGGGTTTCTATCTGATCACGAAGGCTTCGAAACAGTTTGGCTGGGGTGTGGATCCCGCCGAAGTCGCAAGGATCTGGCAGGGCGGCTGCATCATACGGTCGGAATTACTGAGGGAGATCGAACTGGCTTTTCGCCATGACATCACGCTGGAACATCTGATGCTAAGCCCTTATTTCAAATCATCATTCAAAAAACTGCTGAACGGCTGGAGAAAAACAGCCTCAATGGCAGTAACCCACGGAATACCGGCACCGGCCATCACCTCAGCACTTGCCCAGTTCGATTCAGTACGCTCATTTCGGCTCCCGGCAAATCTGATTCAGGCACAGCGCGACTATTTCGGAGCGCACACCTACCAGAGAATCGATCGCCTGAAAGGGAAAAGTTTTACAACAGAATGGGAGTAAAGCATACCTGCACAATATGTTGATCTGATCATAGAGAATCACGGGTTTACTCTCTTCAAAATGTAAAATCAGTGCCGTTTCTTCAGTCCGCCATCACTCTCTGTTCCGCTTCGAAAGCCGATTGTTCCGAAATTTCTTGAAAGTAATATCCAAAATTCTCTATCATTCCTGCTGATTAAATTTTGCTAAGAACCTGCTCCAATCATGAAAAAGCTCCCTGTATTTACACTTGCTCTTTCGTTTATATCGCTGATGGGTTTCTGGATCATCATGAGTGGATACCTGGATTTCATCCACATCACAATGGGAATTGTCACTGTAAGTGGTGTGATGTTTGTAAATCATAAGCTGAAGCAACATCTCTTTCATGAGGATGATCTTGCCGATCTTTCAAGATTTCGGTTTGGTTCGGTCATACTCTATCCATTTTGGCTGCTGGGTCAGATTATCGTTGCAGGTTTCCATGTAGTAGGGCTCATAATAAAGCCATCCATGCCGATACACACGACTCTGATTACATTTCGTGCCGATCTGCCCAGTTCGCATGCGCGCGTTATACTGGGTACCTCAATCACACTCACACCGGGTACGCTCACAGTAGATCTGGAAGATGACCGTTTCACCGTCCACGCCCTGGATGACAAATCTCATGAGGGGATTACATCAGACAACATGCCCCGAAAAGTACTCAGTCTGTTCGAAGCAGAGGAGAGACAGGTAATTCATGATCTGAAAATTATCAACCTGACTCAAAAACAGGCAGAAGTGTAATGGAACAGTTTTTTCTCTACAGTGCGGTGATTCTCACCCTCATTATTGCTGTGCCCCTGTTCAGGGTGTTGAAAGGCCCCACTCTCTACGATCGCCTGCTTGCCACCAATGCTATCGCCACAAAAACGATTGTTCTGATCTGCCTGATCGGTTTTCTCTTTGGCAGGATTGATATGTTCATCGATATCACGCTGGCCTATGCTATCCTTGGTTTCATCGGCTCACTGATGATCGCAAAATTTGTATCATCACCCAAACTTCGGGAAGAATGACGGAATTTATCAATATTATCAGCATACTGCTTATCGCTCTGGGCATCATCTTCATGTTTGTAGGGAGTGTAGGTATCATCCGCCTTCCCGATTTCTATTCCAGAACCCATGCAGTCAGTAAAAGTGATACCCTGGGCATTATTTTTGTGATGCTTGGACTTGTG
Source organism: Balneolaceae bacterium (assembly GCA_007693745.1). GTDB lineage: Bacteria > Bacteroidota > Rhodothermia > Balneolales > Balneolaceae > Rhodohalobacter. The sequence goes on along the minus strand of REDA01000036.1, from coordinate 12,338 downwards.
GTCTATGAAGGAGCGACTCAGAGCAGCCTTAAGCTGATTCTCATCATTCTCTTCATCGCTCTCTCCAACCCCGTGGGCACACATGCACTGGCACGGGCTGCACTGAAAAAGGGGCTGAATCCTTTTTTTAGTGACGATCAGCTCAAAAAGAAGGAGGAGCATAAATGATATTTGCAGTGGAACTGGTAATCTGGCAGCTGGAACTTGTTATCTACCTTTTTCTTGCACTTTCGGCGATTGTGGCTCTCGAGGTTCGTGATCTGCTGGTCGCCGTAGTGATGATGACCGTCTTCAGCTTTTTGATGGCGCTGCTCTTCATAGCAATGGGCGCCATTGATGTCGGATTTACGGAAGCTGTGATCGGAGCCGGTGTTACCGGTATCCTGTTTGTTGTTGTTGTATATCAAACCTCAAGAAAATCAAAAGATTGAAAGCACTTAAGATACTCATATTACTCTTTTTTGCAGGCATCATGATTTTTGCGGCATCCGATCTGCCCAATCGCGGAGATCAGGAGAATCTGATGCATGCCGAAGAGAGTATCACGGGCACAGTGGTGAAGGGCACCTATTTTATTCAGAATGCCTACAGGGATGCGCGTACACCCAATATGGTGACCGTGGTGCTGGGCGACTACCGGAGTATTGATACATTCGGGGAACAGGTAGTGATCTATACCGCCGGACTCATCACACTGCTCATACTGAGGAAAGGGAGAAGGAGGATGACGCCATGAAAGATCCGTTTCAGAGTCCGATCGTTCTTCTGGGTGCACGTCTGCTGAGTCCCTATATCATGGTTTTTGGCTGGTATGTAATCTTTCACGGCCATTACAGCCCCGGTGGAGGATTCCAGGGAGGCGCACTTTTGGCCGCTTCGCTGTTGCTGATACGCGTAGCCGGGGGAAGCCGGCTTGCAGAACTGCAGATCCGGGAGTTTGCCACTACACCACTCGCTGTGATCGGTGTTGCCATCTATTTTGCTACCGGACTGGCGGCAGTAGCCGCCGGTGGATACTTTCTGGATTACGAACTGCTGCCTATCCCCGGGATGGAGCCCGCATGGCTGCGTTACACCGGTATCCTGATTATTGAAGTAGGAATCGGACTGGCTGTAATGGCTATCCTGGTAATGATTTATGATAACATGGTAAGAGGTGAAGATTATGGCTGATTTTTTTATGGGGCACTACGCATACTGGTTTACCATTATACTGCTCTGTATAGGCCTGTACGGAATCCTCTTCAAGAAGAACCTGATTAAAAAGACAATCGGTCTGGCTATCCTGCAGATCTCAGTGGTTCTCTTTTTTGTGTCCGTCGCTTCCAAAAGCGGAGATGTGACCGTACCGGTACGAGACCAGGCTAACTTCCCGGTTGAAATAGCGGCCAACTATCTCAATCCGCTGCCTCATACACTGATGCTCACAGCCATTGTGGTGGGTGTGGCGACGCTGGGTGTGGCATTTACGCTGCTGATTGCGATCTACAACCGCTACAACACCCTCGATGAACAGGAACTGATAGAACAATTCGATGATTGAGTCGCATCTGCCGGCAACGATTGCCCTCATTTTTGTCCTTTTTTCGGTACTGATACCCGCATTCGGCATCTGGAGGAGTGAACTGTCCCAGCCGCTGGCCGTACTGGGGTCCGGTCTGGCCGCCGCTTTTTCGATCATCGGGTTTATCCAGTACCTGAGTGACGGCGCCCTGCGCTACTACTTCGGAGGATGGGAACCGCCTGTTGGTATTGAGTTTGTGTACGACGGACTCTCCGGATTTTTCATCATGGTGATCAATACGGTAGCCTTTTTCGTCTTTATCCATTCTCATCATACCGCAAAGCAGGAATTCCCCGGAAAAGAGATGCCCTATTATGCACTCGGTATTCTGATGCTCCTTGGATTTAACGGTATGGTGCTGACGGGAGACCTCTTCAACCTCTACGTATTTCTCGAGATCGCCTCACTGTCAGGTTATGCCCTGATTGCGATCGGTGACCGCCAGGCACCCTATGCAGCGTTCCGCTATCTGATCATCGGAACCGCAGGGGGTACACTCTATCTGCTCGGAGTAGGCTATCTGTACACGGTAACAGGTACGCTCAATATTATCGACATGAGCGCAATGCTGCCCATGCTCTATGAGAGCAATGCCGTTTTCGCCGCATTGATTTTGATGATCGTCGGGATTGGTGTAAAAGCCGCTCTCTTTCCCATGCACGGCTGGCTTCCCGACTCCTACACCTACACCTCTTCCAGTTCGGCAGCACTTATCGCGCCCATCGGAACCAAGGTGGCCGCGTATATCCTGTTCAGAATCATGCTCTGGCTCTTTGGAATTGAGCTGACCGATGCAATGGCGCCGGTCACACTCTTCGTGGGTATTCTCGCCGCTATCGGTATCCTCTACGGCTCGGTAATGGCGATCGCACAGAATGAACTGAAGCGGATGCTTGCCTACAGCTCGGTTTCCCAGATCGGCTACATCATCATGGGGTTAAGTCTTGCCAACCCCTGGGGCTTTGCCGGGGCACTGCTCCATGTACTCAACCATGCGGTGATGAAAGCAGCACTCTTTATGATCAGCGGGCAGCTGCGCCTCCGGGAGGGCCACTCCGACATCAGCCGTTTCGACGACAGCTACAGAAAAAAATATCCCTGGACCATGGCAGCCTTCACCGTGGCAGCCATCTCAATGATTGGACTTCCACCCCTTGCCGGTTTCTTCAGTAAGTGGTATCTCGTGCTCGGAACCATCGACAACAGCAACTGGATCTTCCTCGCTGTGATTCTGATCAGTTCTCTGCTAAATGCAGTCTATTTCTTCAGAATCCTGGAGAAAGTGTATATGATGAACCCGGCAAAAGGACAGAAGAGCGTGTCGGATGGCGACCGCAATGAGGCACCGGCGAGTATGATGATACCCACGCTGATTCTCTCCGGCTCACTGATCGTTATCGGATTTGCGAATGCAGTGATCGTCGGAATACTACTTGGAATTGCACCTTTTTAATCTGAAAAGAATATGATATGAGGCAGTGCAGACCATTTTACAGAACAACCACGGTAACAGCCGCTGTCGCGATAGATAAAATAGCATGGAAACCTGTTGAGGGTCTCCGCAATCTGAATCAACCCGGGTTATGAATCTTGAATTTGTTCCATTACTGGCAATCCTGGTATCACTCGCAGCAGTGCTGCCTATCATGCTCAGCGACCGCAAGCCAAACCTTCGGGAATTCTGGACGATCCTTGCCGCACTGATCAAATTTGGCCTGGTTCTTACCCTGCTCCCGGGAGCGATACAGGGCAATTCAGTGGAACTCCATCTGGTGGATCTGGCGCCGGGGCTCCCGCTGGCTCTGAAAGCAGATCCGCTCGGAGTCTTTTTTGCTGTCATTGCGTCCGGCCTCTGGATCTTTACCTCATTCTACTCCATCGGCTATGTCCGCGGGGCAGGAGAACATAAACAGACCCGCTATTTTGCCAGCTTTGCTGTCTGCCTCTCCGCTACGATCGGCATCGCGTTTTCCGCCAACCTGATTACCTTTATCCTCTTCTACGAAATGCTGACAGTGGCAACCTACCCGCTGGTGATCCACAACGAAAAAGAGGAGGCGATTAACGCAGGACGAAAATATCTGGCCTTTACACTCACGGCGGGGCTCCTGCTGGTTTCTGCATCTGCTCTGGTTTATCACTATACAGGAACACTCGATTTTACCCCCGGCGGACTCTTCAGCGGGGTTGAAATTCCAGATACGGAAATGTTAATCATTTTTATTCTGTTTCTGGCAGCTGTTGGGGTAAAAGCGGGGATCATGCCGATTCACGGCTGGCTGCCGGCGGCTATGGCCGCACCGACACCCGTCAGCGCCCTGCTTCACGCAGTTGCGGTGGTGAAATCGGGAGTTTTTGCCGTTCTGCGGGTTGTGGGATATGTGTTTGGAACCGATGTGATGGGCAGCTACGGGCTGAACGACATCCTCATTGTACTGGCAGGAGCCACCATTATCCTCGCCTCGCTGATCGCCTTTAACCAGGATAACCTGAAGCGAAGGCTCGCCTACTCCACAGTGGGCCACCTCTCTTACATTGTGCTGGGTGTGGCTCTCATCACACCGATCGGTATTACCGGCGGCATCATGCATATTGCCGCTCATGCCACAATGAAGATCACCCTCTTTTTCTGCGCCGGCGCTATCTATGTAAATCTGCACCGAACAGAAATCAGTCAGCTCGACGGGATCGCCAGGGTGATGCCCTGGACCATGGGGGCGTTTGTAATTGGGTCGATGGGGCTGGCAGGCATTCCGCCGATCAACGGTTTTTTCAGTAAATGGAACCTGGCTCTCGGCGCACTGGAAGGAGATATGATTCTTCCGGTGATCATACTTGTGGTCAGCGGACTGCTCAACGTGGGGTATCTCTTCCCGATCATCTATCGGGCCTATTTCAAAAAAGGAGAAGGACTCGAAAAATATGGGGAAGCCTCGCCGCTGATGGTCGTTCCGATTGTGATTACAGCGGCTCTGTCGATACTTTTCGGCCTCTTTCCAAACCTCTTTTTTAATTTCTACGATCTGGCTGTGGATATCAGCAGCAGCCTCTTTATAAATCAGGTACCATGAACAGGCCAGTTGGAGGATATCATGAATAAATGGATCTGGACAGTAACAGCAGTTATCCTGTTGGTAACTCTTGTACTCGAATTTGCTTTTCTGGGTGACTACGACAGTCACTGGTGGAATGCCATCCCTGCATTTTATGCACTTTGGGGACTGGTGGGGTGTGCGGTAATGATCTACACCGCCAAATGGATAGCCAAAAACCTTCTAAACCGGGATGTGAGCTATTATGATTGAGATACTGACCATACCCGGAATACTCTTTATTGCCGGCGCGCTGCTGCTGACGCTGATCCCGCAAAAACTGCGCTCTCCGCTCTTTCTGCTCTTTCCGCTACTCGCTTTTGTAATCATCTGGATGCGGCCCGACGGATATCAGGTGACTACCGCATTTCTCGACTATGAACTGATTCTGATGCAGACAGACAGCCTGAGCAGAGTGTTCGGACTCATTTTTTCATTCATTGCACTGGGTGCAGGTATCTATGCCTATCACTTAAAAGATCTGGGTCAGCAGGTAAACGCACTTGCTTATGCCGGCGGTGCGCTGGGTGTAACATTTGCGGGAGATCTGCTCACGCTGGTGATCTTCTGGGAAGTGATGGCAGTGACCTCAACCTGGCTGATCTGGGCCCGGCGAACTCCGCAGACCGACGCTGCCGGGATGCGATACCTGCTCTATCACATTCTCGGAGGCGGACTTCTTTTCGCCGGTATTTTGTGGCATCTGGCCGATACCGGATCGCTGGCTGTCGTTACACTTACACAGGCCTACACACCCGCCAACGTACTGATGCTTCTGGGAGTTGGGGTGAATGCGGCAGCGGTCCCGTTCCATACCTGGCTGGCAGACGCCTACCCCAAGGCTACTATCACAGGCTCCATTTTTATGAGTGCATTCACAACCAAAACAGCGGTCTATGTACTGATCCGTATGTTTCCGGGATGGGAAATTCTCATCTGGTTTGGTGCTGTGATGACACTTTATGGTGTGTTTTATGCGGTAATCTGCAAAGATATCCGTGAGATCCTCTCCTACCACATTGTCAGTCAGGTCGGCTATATGATCGTCGCCATCGGCATCGGAACGGAGATGGCACTGAACGGATCCACGGCTCATGCGTTTAACAACATCCTCTACAAAACGCTGATGTTTATGGCAGCAGGTGCAATTCTCTACTCCGTTGGCAGCAGCAAGATGAGCCATCTTGGCGGACTGCACAAGAAATTGCGCTGGGTACTGCTGCTCTATATGGTAGGTGCTTTTTCCATTTCCGGAATTCCCCTCTTCAACGGTTTTGTGAGTAAGGGACTCACGATCTCGGCTGCCGGCTATGCCGGAAATGAGACGGCAATGCTCGTGCTGCTTCTGGCCTCTGTCGGTACCTGGCTCAGTGTGGGCCTTAAGCTCCCTTACTTTACCTGGTTTAACAAACAGGATTATGAAGGAGAAGTAAAACCGGTGCCTGCGAACATGTATATCGCCATGGGGATAACGGCAGCGGCCTGCCTCTTTTTCGGAGTATGGCCTCAGGCACTGCTCGGATTGATGCCGTTTGAAGAGAGTTACAATCCCTTCTACCTCTACCATTTTGTAGAGGTAACGCAGATACTTCTGATGACCTTTGTCGTATTCTGGCTGCTGAAAAAGAAGCTGGCTCCAGAGCTGGTTACAGTACTCGATATCGACTGGTTTTTCAGGAAAGCGGCTCCCTCGGTACGCTCACTGTTCGTTGTGAAAGTAGACCGCTTTTACGACAGGACCGAAGAGATGATTCTGGCAACTACCGGTCGCCTCGCCAAAGCTTTTGAAAATCCCATGCTGTGGCTCAATCCGTTTACAGATAAAAAAAATCAGGCCACCAGTTACAGTCAGGCTATGGAAGTGGGAATGAGCTTTATACTCCTCACAATACTTGTAATGCTGCTGTGGTTTTTCCTGATCTGACAGACAGAAGGTCGCGGGGTCTTGCGGTACCGGACTGTTGATAAGCAGTATGGCTGTAGCAAATTAAAAATTCCCTGCAGCGCAAATTACTTCTCAGATATCGCAAAAAACCAATTTTTCTTCATCCAATATTTCTTATCTTTTTGGCTTGTAAAGTGAAGGCTGAAGTGGCTTCAGTCAACTAAAGCGCAAACTAATTAACCTGTTTGAATGGAATCACCTTTAGCGCTCGTAAGCCTGATCATTGGATTACCGCTACTCGGTTTTTTGATTAATGGATTAACCGGTCTTTTCTCGAAAGCCTACAGGAATCAGAAATCGGTGATCGGGCTGATTGCCAATACGGCTGTCTTCATCCCGTTTTTTATTGTCCTCTACTTCTTTATCGGCTTCAATCCGGAAGGTGGAGCGCTAAATGTAAAACTTTTCACATGGATTGAAGCGGGAAGCTTCAGTGTGGATATCGCCTATCAGATAGATCAGCTTTCGCTGATTATGGCGCTGGTCGTAACCGGTGTGGGGGCCTTTATCCATCTCTACTCAGTAGGCTATATGTACGATGATGAGGGGTACTGGAAATTTTTTGCCTACCTCAATCTCTTCATTTTTGCGATGCTGAATCTGATTCTGGCAGACAACCTGCTGCTGCTCTTTTTGGGATGGGAGGGGGTAGGGCTCTGTTCCTATCTGCTGATCGGTTTCTGGTACCGCGACATGCTGAAATCGGATGCGGCGAAAAAGGCATTTATTTACAACCGGGTTGGGGATTTCGCATTTCTGGTGGCAATTTTCATGGTGTTTGAGGCAGTAGGGAGCCTTCAGTTCGATGTGATTCTTGCCAACCTGGATGCGTTCAGCAGTAACGGAATTTTCTGGATTACACTGCTGATGTTCATCGGAGCCACCGGTAAATCAGTGCAGATTCCGCTCTTTGTATGGCTGCCCGACGCCATGGCGGGACCTACATCCGTATCCGCCCTCATCCACGCTGCCACGATGGTGACATCCGGGATCTATCTTATTACGAGGATGTCGCCCATGTATGTGCTCACCCCGGAGGTGATGATGATCGTAGCGCTGATTGGTGCCCTCACCGCGATTGTGGCCGCTACCGTAGCCCTTACACAGAACGACATCAAAGGAGTGCTGGCCTACTCCACTGTCTCACAACTTGGTTTCATGTTTCTTGCACTTGGCGCCGGCGCCTACACGGCAGCCCTTTTTCATGTGGTAACGCACGCCTTTTTCAAAGCGTGTCTCTTCCTCGGTTCCGGTTCCGTAATTCACGCGATGCATCATGTGGAACACAAGCTGCATGAAAAAGATCACTCCATCCATTTTGATCCGCAGGATATCCGCAATATGGGCGGACTCAGGAAGTGGATGCCCTCTACCTACAAGACATTTTTCATCTCAACCATTGCCATTGCGGGGATCCCGCCACTGGCCGGTTTCTTTTCCAAGGATGAAATACTGATGCACACCTTTAATATGGGCTTCTCGGAATTTGCAGGCCCTCTCTACTTCCTGCTCTGGGGAGTTGCGACGATCACGGCATTCCTGACCGCCTTCTACATGTTCCGCCTCACATTCACCACATTCCACGGGGAGTTTCGTCTGCCGAAACTGGTAAAAGGCGCAGAAGATTCAGAAAAGCTGCTGCATGAGAGTCCCGTTACCATGACCCTTCCGCTCTGGGTACTGGCCACACTGGCTGCGATTGGCGGGTTTATGGGGATTCCGAACTTTATCTCCAAAACGTTCGGCGGCGAAGGCGCATTAAACTGGCTGGGAGCCTGGCTGAGTCCCATTGCGGCCGACATCCCGTTAACGCTCTCCATCCCTGCAGAATGGGCACTCATGATTCTGGCCACGACCATTGCCGCGGCAGGTGTCTATGTGGCCTGGCGGATGTACGGGCAGGGGCAGCAGAAGGAATCGGATGCAATCATAGAAGAGAAAACCGGAGCTTTGTATCAGGTGTGGAAAGAGAAATACAATCTGGATGAACTCTATGAAGGTGCTGTGGTACAGCCCACCATCCGCTTCTCTGATAAAGTACTGGCGGTGTTCGATCTGAAGGTGATTGACGGATTTGTCAACGCGGTGGCAGGAACCGTTCGTCTGACGGGTAGTCTGCTGCGCTACATCCAGACCGGAGTGACCAGCAACTATGCACTCTTTCTTATACTGGGAGTCATTCTGGTGCTCTCCATGATACTATTTTAACGACGAAACACGCATTGATCTGATTCTATGGAGCTTTTGTTAAATCTGACTATCTACTTTCCGCTTGTCGGGATACTGCTTTTTCTCTTTTTCCGGAGTGACACGGCTGTAAAATGGATCAGTCTTATCGTCACCTCGATCACGTTTATGCTTTCACTACCCCTGCTCTTCGGTTTTGATGTAGCAGGATCAGCCGTTCCGCAGTACGTAACGGAAGGATCACCGATCCTGGCGGGAATGGATATCAAATACCTGGTGGGTCTCGACGGTCTCAGCCTGCTGCTCTTTATGCTCACCACGCTATTCGGGCCGATTGTGATTCTCTCCTCATGGAATTCTGTAAAAAAGAGCCTGATCGGCTACTACTCCATGCTGCTGATTCTTCAGATGGCCTCGCTGGGTGTGTTTGCCTCCCTCGACCTGGTTGTTTTCTACGTTTTCTTTGAGTTATCCCTGATCCCCATGTACTTCCTGATCGGAATCTGGGGCGGAAGTGACAAAATCCGGGCCACCATCAAATTCTTCATCTATACGCTGGTCGGGTCGCTGATCATGCTGGTAGCCCTGATGTATCTCGGCTTCCATGCCGGTGCGGCGATGGGTGGAGACATCAGCTTTACGGCCGACTGGCGCTACATCTCCGGACCGGATTATCTCATTGGTCTGGCGGAACAGACCTGGCTCTTTCTGGCATTTGCACTTGCATTCTGTATTAAGGTGCCACTATTTCCGTTTCATACCTGGCTTCCCTATGCTCACACCGAGGCCCCCACTGCCGGTTCAGTGGTCCTGGCAGCCATCATGCTGAAACTGGGAACCTACGGACTGGTCAGAGTCTGTCTCCCGGTATTTCCGAACGCATTTATGGAGTTCGCTCCCTGGATGGCCACACTTGCGGTGATCGGTATCATCTACGGAGCCCTTGTGGCGATGGTACAAAAAGATGTAAAAAAACTGGTTGCCTACTCCTCTGTAAGTCACCTCGGGTTTGTGGTGCTCGGTATCTTTGCACTGAACACGGTAGCGGTACAGGGGGCGATCATACAGATGATCAATCACGGACTATCAACCGGCGCGCTCTTCCTCATTGTAGGGATGATCTATGACAGGGCTCACACCCGGCAGATTTCCGATTTTGGCGGTGTTGCCAAAGTGATGCCTGTATTTGCCGTGATGTTTATGATTGCTACGCTCGCGTCGATCGGCCTTCCCGGGCTGAACGGATTTGTCGGTGAATTTCTGATACTGAACGGAGCCTTTATCTCAACACTTTACGCCAATAAAGTGTATGCTGTCCTGGCAGCCACAGGAGTGATTCTTGCAGCGGTCTATATGCTCTGGATGTATCAGAGAGTGATGTTTGGTCCGATCACAAATAAGGAAAATGAGAAACTGATCGATCTGGATGCCCGGGAAATCAGCCTGCTGGTACCGCTCGTCATCTTTATGATCTGGATCGGAATTCGTCCTGTCGATTTTACGAAATACTCCGAAGAGTGGGTGGAAAGTTTTATTGAGATGAGTGAAGAGAAGAGCGAGGCAGTGATGCTGCAGACTGATCTGTCGGAAATACCGGACTGGACGGCCAGGCTTTATGGTGTTGAAGCACGGCAGTTGTTAACTGCGGATGTCGGTGGACGAAAATAGCTGATAGCGAAGAAGTAAATGCGTTGCTGAAACAGGGTGCCACTGAGCAAGACAAATAAAATCAGAAAAAGAAAATCAATTAATTGCTTCAAAGATGTTAAATAAATCTGAGATTGAACGTGCGCTGGAAACGCTGGACGGATGGGAATTTGAAGAAGATGCCCTTACGCGTACTCTCACCTTTGGTGATTTTAAAGAGGCGATGGCTTTTATGGTTAGGGCAGGGTTTGAAGCAGAGGCTCAGGGGCATCATCCTGAGTGGTTTAATGTATATAATCGTGTTGAAATTGTGCTCAGCACCCACGATGCGGGTGGTAAAGTAACTGAAAAAGATATAAAACTGGCACAGGCCATAGATAAACTTGTTTCCTGAAACTGGAATCAGTGTGAGGCCCTGAAACACTCAATATTAATTCTTACGTACAAACAATGGATTATGTAGCAGACATCCTGGCTTTCTTACCCGGCATAGTGGTTGCCGTGGCGGGACTCACGGTATTGATGATGGATGCTTTCAAAAGGAGTATGACCTCCATCTACGGGGTAACTGTTGCCTCTCTGCTGATTGCATTTTTAATCTCATTGCAGGGACTTTTCGGCGAGACCGGCACTGCGTTCACCGGGATGATCGTTACCGGCGGAACCGGTGCATTTGGTATGTTTGTGGTGCTGCTGGGTGCACTCTTCTGTACCGTCATTTCAAAGGATTATTTTGAGGGCACAGACCTGCATAACGGTGAAGTATATGCGATGGTGCTTTTTGCAACTACAGGAATGCTGGGACTGGCAGTATCCAACGATCTGATCTCCCTGTTTGTAAGTCTTGAAACGATGTCCATCGCCCTTTATGTGCTTGCAGGACTGATGAAAACGGAGAAAACGGGAGCTGAGGCAGCGTTGAAATATTTTCTGCTCGGGGCTTTTTCCACAGGATTCCTGCTTTATGGAATTGCCCTGATCTATGGTGCAACAGGTGTCACAAACCTTCAGGCTGTAGCTGCGGCAGCTGAGATGACCCCGCTTTTCCTTGCAGGCACGGCGCTGTTACTGGTGGGGATTTTCTTCAAAATTGCGGCGGTGCCGTTTCATATGTGGACTCCGGATGTGTATCAGGGTACACCCACCACACTTACGGCGTTTATGGCTACATCAGCCAAGTCGGCAACATTTGTGGCGTTTATTCTGGTCCTGACGCGAATGCTTCCGGATACAGATACAGGTACCTGGACGAATATGCTGCAGGTTGTAGCGGTTCTGACGATGGTTGTCGGGAACCTGATTGCCCTGGCGCAGGATAATGTGAAGCGGATGCTGGCCTATTCCAGTATTGCTCATGCAGGGTATCTGCTGGTGGGACTGGCTGCGGGAACAGCTGCCGGGTACACAGGTGTGCTCTATTATCTTTTCGCCTACACCCTTATGAATGTAGGAGCGTTTGGTGTCATTGCATACTATGAGCGAAATCACGGGCTTGATTTTACGCAGATCGACAGTTACGCAGGGCTTGGGTTTAAGATGCCGGTGATGGGAGTGATGCTTTCCGTGTTTCTCTTTTCCCTGGCAGGTATTCCGCCGATGGTTGGTTTCATCGGAAAATACTATGTATTTGCGGCTGCGGTACAGGCCGGTCTCATACCGCTGGTGATTATTGCTGTGCTGGCCAGTGCAGCAAGTGTTTACTACTATCTGCGGGTGATGGTTTATCTCTACTTCAGGGAAGCTCACAAAGAGGTGTCGATGAATCCCTCCTCACTCTTCTTCAGGGGAGCCCTTCTCATACTGGCAGCCCTCACAATCTACTACGGCGTAGAACCCGTACTGCCCTTCACAGGCCTGATAGAGCTGCTGGGGTCGTATTATTAGGGATTAGTTTAGGGTTTAG
>REDA01000075.1 GCA_007693745.1 Balneolaceae bacterium | reverse complement strand
TCAAAATCCCTGCACTGCGTAATGATACCCGGCCGCTCCTGAGGAGAAATAGCAAGAAGTGAATTGAAATTTCTCAGCACATCCCCAAAACCAACTTCCCTTTCCGTACGAATCTCAAATCCTGAATCGGGTCCGCCGGAATAGACTTCAAACCGCTGATCGGTCAGTGCCTCATAACTTCCTGCTGCCCGTATTGCCTGTTCAAGATTCACGTACCCCGAGAGCTGAATGGAGAACCTGCAGCTTGAATCCTGCCGAAATATATCGACCTCCATCCTGGCATCACTCTCTGCCGGCAAAATCCCTGTAAGGGTCTCTTCTATTTCACCCTGCCTCCTCTCCTGATCTGTTTCTGCATCAGGAAGTGCTGCAACCGGAGGCTCTGCCTCTGTGAGATCGCTTGCCGCTATCTGCTCCGCATGAGACTCTGCACCCCCCTCCTCCTGCTCAGCCTGGATCTCTGCAATCACCTCTTCTCTTTCATCATCTACTGCACCGGCGGCGGCAATTTGTACTGCCTCTTCTCCTGCCCTTTCATCAGACACTGCAGCTTCCGCTACATCCGTCTCTGCAATCCCTGCGGGCGGAACCGGTTCTTCTTGCGGCATCTCCTGGTCACGCGGCACCAGGTTGATCACCAGCCCCTCCACAAAATCCCCTTCGCTGAGCGCTCTTACCGTGAACTCAAGCTTTTCGGGATCGGGCCTGGCATTCAGGAAGTTGAGCTGCGACTGATCTACATAGAGTTCGTAATCGCCGGGGGGCACTTCAAACTGATAAAAGCTCCCATCGGAAAAAGTACGCAGCTCTTCGCGGTAGGGTTCTGTCCCCTCCGGAGCATTGACCTGTACCATATAGAGCCGAAGCCCCCCGAGTCCGTCGCTCTGTCCCGAACGCACCCTGTACACCATCCCTTCCACGATACCGGATGTATAGAACGGTATGTCGATCGGCTTAAACTGGTTCGGATCGGTGATGAATGAAAAGCGCTCGGTGATGGGCACGAGAAGCGGATTGGTGATTGCCGATTTGTTGATCACCAGATTATACTGTCTGTAGGCCTGCAACTGGGTAATGTAATTTACCCCTCCCCGAATCTGCGTACGGCTGCTGGAGCGTTCGATGCGTACCGCACGCTCGGGAATAAGTGTATCGCCCTCATCAAAGATGCCGTTGTTGTTGTTATCCACAAAGAGCCTGACCGCAACGCCGGCCTGACCCACCTGGTTCCGGTTTGTAAAGAGCATCCGATGGTTGGAGGTATCATATCCTGCAGAGCCCCGGAATGTCTGGGTTCCGGTGGTTCCCGTTCGGTTTGATCTTACTGACGAAGTACTCCTGAACGTATTGAAATCGAGTGTAAAGTTGAACCGTATCAGATTGAAATCACCGATGAAGTTTCTGCCGGCCGACAGCTGAAAACGGCCCGCATTCCCCACTCTCCGGCTCAGCTGCAGTTCCGCATCCTCCACCTCTTCTCTGGAGGGTATGTAATTCAGCTGAGCCCGCACAAAGAGGCTGTTCAGCGGGCTCCGACGGTTTCCTGCACTTCGAAAGGTGTAGGTTGCGGCGCCTGTCAAACGGGCTGTCTGACTCAGCTGAAACTCCATCCGGTTCAGCTGACTGTCCAGAAATCCGATGCGAATATTGGCCGGACCCAGACGTGTATTGAGATCCACCCGGTAGCGGTACACCGTTGAGAACTCCCGCTCCTCCAGATTAAACCCCCATCGCAAAAAAAGCGGAAAATTCCGGATCTGAAACGGTGTAAAAAGATTGGTTCGCAACACCGACAGATTCCGCCCCGGATTGTAAATCCCTCCCTGATCCGTGAAATAGGTGTATTCTGCAGTGAGGCTGGCGCTGCTTGGATAGATCGCCTGAAGCGATGCGCGATAAAAAGTGTCGTGAGCCGTTTGCAGGGTGACCAGGTGATTGGTCAGTACGCGTGTGGAGATCGTTCCGGTAAAGGTGGGAAGATCGTCATGAAAATCATCGAAATACTCCGCTCCTGCACCTATGGTCAGCCGTTCAGAAATCCCGTACTGAAGCCTGCCCTGCCCCATATAACCGCGATCCAGGGAGCCGGCAAGGGGATTATCCAGCCGCCCGCCTTCAACCGTGTAGCTGAACTGCCCCGCGGGGAGGAAATTTTGCGGGATCTGAAAGCGCAGATTGCGCTGCTCCTGCACTCCACCCGGACTGTAAGAACGGATGCTGTATTGCGAAGATCCGTAGGTCATCGGCACACTAAAACTGTAAAAGCCGGAGGCATCTGCACGCGCAAAATCAACCAGGCTGTTGTTGCGGTAGAGCTCGACCTCGGCATTCGGAAAAACAGTACCCGAAAGAGCCGTCTCTCCGTAAAGAAAGCGGGGCTCAATCGGCTCATTGGTGAGGCGTACCCCGGTATAGGCAGCCGGAGCCAGTCCAGCGCTCCGGTTCTGGCCGGCCTGCAGGATGGAGATCCACGGATTCCCCACCACGCCGTATCGCCACCGGAGATTGGTGGTACGAAACACTGAAGATGTCTCCGAATAACTACCCAGCAGTGACCCCTGGATATCCCCGCCCAGGAATTCAGTGCCGATGTTGGCATTGTAATTTAAACCATACCCCTGTTCAGCATAGCTGGTGGTAAAATTATAATCGACAAAGCCAAGGTTGAAAAAATTGGTATTCCGTTCTTCCCGAAGCGGATAGAATTCGCGGCGTATCTCCCGCTGCTGCCGCAACATTCGCTCCCGCTGCACCTCCCGTTGCCGCTGAGCCACAACGGGCATGATCTCCTGAGTGGAGAGTGAAAGGGAGAGATCGGAAAAATTGACCGTCAGCTCCATACCGAAAAGTTCATTGAACTGCTCTGCGAGGAGATAATAGCCAAACTCCGTAATCACAAAATTGTCTGCGGAGAAAGAGAAGCTCTGCGATCCGACTACTCCGGCCTGCTCTGTAAACCGGATAGAAAAACGTCCCCGTTCCGGATAGATCCCATCGATGCGCAGGCGCCCCGAATCGATCGTATGTTCAATGGAGAGAGCCGTAAACAGTTCACCGGCCGAGACAAAAAACTGATCTTCGAAATAGAGCGTGGATAGGTAGGCATTTACAACACCCTGGTGGCGAAACTGCAGATAGACCTCATCCTCTGCCCCCTGTGCCTCAGCCGTTCCGGTGAGTCCGATAATGGGCAGGAGTGAAAATAAACCTATCAGAATCCATTTCTGTTTCACTCAATGATGAATGTTGTACGTGTTGTGACGTCGGGAATCTGAATCAGATTCTGTGATGAAATATCATTACGGGAGGATTCAAACGTCGTGACCGCGGTGTAGGTTCCGGGAGCGAGTGAACTGACATCAAACTCTACCCGCTGGTTACTGCGAAAATAGACAGAGGTGGAAGAGCGACGTTCATCTATTATCTGCTGGTTGGCCTGACTCAGTAATCGGGTGCGGACACTCCCTATAAACGGTGCATTACCGGTTCGCTCCACGTCCGTGAGTATAGTCAGGCGCCCTTCTTCCACACTGGCTTGAGACTGATGGATTTCGAGTCCGGTGGATACGACTCCATGATGAACCAGTACAGCTGTTACCTGATCAATCTGAAAAGAGACCTGCGCGGCTACCTGCCCCTCGGCAACCTCGCCAATGGGGGGAGTTACCTGATTGGAAGAGACCCGCATCCGTGTCCAGTACATTCCGGGCTCAGTTGTCTGAGGCAGTCTTCCGATCAGACGAATGGTCTGCCGGGCGCCTGGTTGCAGAACAAAGGTGGTGGGAAATGCACGCAGGTGGGGTTGAAGAGAAAAACGGCTTTCAGCCTCTTCGTCCTCATAATTCAGAAATACCCGTCCGGTTTCATCCGTGGCCGGATAGGCAAATTCAAACGACAGCCTCACTTCTACGGCATTATTGGAAGGATTTGAGACAAAAAAAGAGCCTACTTTGCTGTTACTGTCAAGGAAAACAGCGGTCGGTGAGATGGTTACCTGTGCTAACCCTTGAGTGAAAGAGCAAGCTGAGTAGAGCAAGACAATAAATAGTACCCTTATAGATCTCTTCATCATGATTCATCAAATAATTTTATTTATCGTTAAAATATACGACAAATAAAAAACCCCGCAAAATGCGGGGTTTGAGTCATTAAAATGCCTCTAATTAAAGAGAAGTATATTGAACCGTAAATACAACTGGGACACCATTTGTATTTCCAGTACTGTAACTTCCTGGATTAGCTATTGCTGCTAAAGTTCCACCAACATTGAGAGTGATATCACCGCCTGTGATTGTTAAATCAGAAGCTCCTGAAGTAACTGCTGAAGCACCGTTGTATACAACCGGGGTAAAGGTTGTTGGATTCGCGCCACTTCCATCAGTAAGAGTTGCATTTGCCCAGGAAATTGTTACATCTACGCCAGTAGTCCCTTCGATTTGTAAAGCTCCTGCTGTAGCACCTGTCCCGAGGTTTGCATTAGTTGCCGGATCATTAGTATTCGCCTCTATCGTTGCAGCAGCATTTGCCTGGATAGTTCCGAATGCAACAGCAGTTGGTGTTAATGTAAGAGCATCCTGAACTACGGCTGTAACTGCTACGTCAGCTGTTGACTGAGCAAAAGCATTTCCTACAGCAAACATAAATAAAGCGATTGCGATTATTGTAATTTTTTTCATTTTTCTGTTGTTTTTAGTTTGTTGATAATAAGTTCCTATTGCGTTCTGAAAGAAATATAACCCCGTTGTTCAGCTGTATGCAAGTTAGAGTTTTTTAATAAAAAAACGGCTTCCGGAGTGTCACAGCGTCGTTTTTTAATGAATAAACTCTGATTATTTGCATTATTAAAGACTCTTAACTGAAAAACAGCCTGTTTTCTGTGGTAAGCATCCAGTATTTTCAGAAACTTTCAAAGCCAGCACAGTCGAAACACAACACGTCCCCCATAATCGTTCCCATGTGGTGACCGCCCTATTCATACACTATGGTCAGTAGAATTTCCCCGCGATAGACACCCACAGGTACCGCGGCGATGTTCACATCCCCGAAGATGTAGATGAAGATGCTGGACCATACCGCGTTCGGGTTTTGGTCGGGAGGGTTAACAATCACTGTCTGAAGGTCACTTCCGAACGGGACACTCTGAAGGTAATCGTTCACCCCGCTGTCCGTGTATGTGGCACTCAGATTAAGCGGGATACGCGCATCGATCAGCGGATCTTCGTGCACCAGTTCATCATCAATTTCAATGGCGAGAAGCAGGCGCTGCGTTCGGAGTGCGCGAATCTGAAAAATACCCATATTTGGAGAGCCCAATGGGATATTTTGAAATCCAACACCGGATATCGCCTGTCCAAAGTCGAGAGGCTGCTCCACCGTGGTATCCACCTGCGGCTCTACGTTGATCTGTATGTTGATGAACTGGGCGCCGGCATCAGGGAGTGCAAACATCCCGTAAAAAAAAATCAGAGACCAGACAGAAATCCAGCCCTGACTCCAGAATAATGGTGCTCTGCACCGGCCGTTTTTGTCAGCAATTCCACTTCTCACGATTCTGGTCACGGTGAAGGGGTTGGTGGCGCGTCATATTCAATAGTGATGGTAATGGTACCGCTGTAGGTGCCGGCTACCACATTTCCCACATCGATCTGCCCGTAGAGGTAGAGCTCAGCCGTTTCCTGAACCTGAGACATTTGAAAGGCATTGGTTGGCGGGGGCGGAGGGGGGCCGGGCGGAGCAAACTGCCGCTGAAGTATTGGAAACCGGGCTGTACCCTGGTTAGTGGAGAGTGGAATTGTGACCGAATCACCCGGCAGATTATTTCCATCACCCTTATTGGAGTATGCAGCAAAGAGGGTGAAAGGAATCTTCCGGGTCGGATCACTTGCATTATTTATATCCCCGTCCAAAAGCAACTCCCCGTCACCACTGATCAAAACCCCGACATCCAGATACTTTACACCCAGGATCTGCAACACTTTGGAGTCGGTCAGTTCAACCTCATGAATACCGCTGTTGGGGTTAATGGGACCCTGAAATTCAAGGTCATCCAGTGTTACCTGATTCAGCTCCAGCGTGTAAGTGCCAAACGTACCAAAGTTAATTTCCTGTGCTGAGAGGCAGAGAGGGAGCAGTGACACTGAAAGCAGTATCATTCCGGTCTTAAAACATCCTGTTATGTATCCTTCCTTTCTCATGAAGATCTGCGCTCACATCAAAAACATCGCAATAAAATAGCCGGATCTGTTTGATTCCGGCTCACATCCCATTAAATATACTCCACTTCTATACTGAATTCACCCTCATAGCTACCCGGCTCAGCCAATGTAAGATCTACCACCGCACCTACCCAGATATAGAATTCTCCATCTTCATTAAACTGAAGATCCCTGTCGTCCTGCCCCAAAAACTCGGCAGAGGCCTGTTCATCGATCAGGTTTCCTGCCACCAGATACTCCAGTAACAGTACATTGTTGGTGGTTGCATTTCTGAGTTCACGGGTACGTACAAAATTGATCCGCATCTCCGCATTGGGGTTCCCCCTGGCCACCATGCGACCGGCATTCGGGTTCAGCACCGGATTGATCTCAATCACACCCAGTTCAAGCTCTTCACCCGTAAAATCCATGGTCTGTATCGTCACGAGTTCGATGGTACTGGTCACCGTGGCACTCACACTGATCGAGACTTCAGCTCTCGACTGAGCAGTGAGTCTCTCCATTGGAGCTACACAAAACACCCATAACGAAATCAGAAGCGCAGTCTGGAATAACCGTCTTTTTCCGGAACAGTTCCCGGATTGGGATTTCCGTAAATTAAGAGATGGTATCACAAATAGTATAAATCTTTACATGAATAAAATATTGTATTCAAATATCCTGTTTTTTTGACCCTTAACCAATTAGGGTTTTTTAATGTTTTTTTGGTATAAGGCAGGTTGGAGGTAAAAGCTGGATTGCAGTGTAGAACCGCGAAGCGTAGCGATCCCCACGTAGCGCAGCGGAGTGAAAACGCAAAAGGCTCCGAGGGTTCGGGACTGCTAACTGCACGCAGCAAAACGCAAAAGTGATTCGGAGCGCAGCGTAGAACCGCGAAGCGATTCCCACGTAGCGTAGCGGAGTGAAAACGCAAAAGGCTCCGAGGGTTCGGGACTGCTAACTGCACGCAGCAAAACGCAAAAGTGATTCGGAGCGCAGCGTAGAACCGCGAAGCGATTCCCACGTAGCGTAGCGGAGTGAAAACGCAAAAGGCTCCGAGGGTTCGGGACTGCTAACTGCACGCAGCAAAACGCAAAAGTGATTCGGAGCGCAGCGTAGAACCGCGAAGCGATTCCCACGTAGCGTAGCGGAGTGAAAACGCAAAAGGCTCCGAGGGTTCGGGACTGCTAACTGCACGCAGCAAAACGCAAAAGTGATTCGGAGCGCAGCGTAGAACCGCGAAGCGATTCCCACGAAGTGAAAAATCAAGACTCAACACTCAAAACTTCCCCTAAACCCCTAAACCCCTAAACTTCTAAACAAAATAAACGAATAAACGAATAAACGAATAAACGAACAAAAAACTCAAATCTCTCCCGGCCTTCTCAGAAGTATGGTACCGTACCCGCCAACCAGTACCATCCGGTTCCTTATCCCCCAGGTATCTGAAAAATTCTCTGTGGTGATGTTAGGCTGTACCTGCCAGAAACGGCCATTCCATTTGGTTATGGTCCCATCCACACCGATGGCATACAACAGATCGGAACTTGTGCCCCAGATGCTGTAGAGAGCTTTTTCTGTATCACTGAACGTGTGTATCCACTCCTCACCGTTGTAACGATACATCACTCCGGCTGATCCCACTGCGTAAATATTTTCGGGCGATAATCCCCAGATGCGATAGAGAGGCGGATTCACATTCAGTTCCTCATTCCACTGCTGTCCGTCGAACCGGTAGATGAGTCCGCCCATGGTTGCAATGTAGATGTTCTCCGCTGATGTGCCCCAGATACTGTTGATCGAGTGATCAACGGGCGCATCCATCTTCTTCCAGATGCCTCCGTCGAGCTGAAGAATCGTGCCCGCGGCACCGACAGCAAATAGGTTCTGCGGACCAAATCCTGTAATCCCATAGAGCCTCACTTCTGTACCACTCTCCATTTCTGACCAGTTCCTTCCGTCATAGTTGAGAATTGTACCCCGTTCACCCACAGCGTAAAGTTCATGACTGCTCCATCCCCAAAGGCTGTTCAGTGTATGTTCGGAAGGGTGATCCATGACGTCCCATTCGGATCCGTCATACCGCAGGATGGTAGGTCCTGATCCTGCCACAAAAATATCATCTTCCGAAAAGCCCCATACGGCTCTGTAATACTCCCGCGGCCATTCGTAATCGATGAGCTGCATCGGCTCATACGTTCCATCCAGATCGGTGCAAGCCAGGAATGTGAACAGGAAGATACCTGGTAGTAAAACCATCACACTCAGACTCATCTTTACCCTCTTTCTCATAAAAATTGAAACTATTGTGTTGACATTTCAAGCATCTGAGAATGTAACGCAAACGAAATGCAAAAGATTTCAAAAGAGTGGATAGGTTCTTCTAACCCGCTTCTCAGCTTACCACACCAACACAACATCTCTACTCCCCGGCGTGATAGTCCCTCAAAAACTCATAAATCGCACGGGCTTCTTCTATTGACAGATTCTGATACTGCATCTCTGTAAAGTGTTCGGCAAGCAGATCCTGGCCAACCGGGTGGTTTCGAACCATTTCTCCGGGATTCAGAATAAAATTCATCACAAACTCAGGGCTCCGGCGATCCACGATATCCCCAAGTGACGGCCCAATCCGGCGGTTATCGAGCTGGTGACACATTTCGCATTTCTGCTCATATATCACACGACCCCTCATCACCATCTCCTGATCAATATCATCACTGATTTCAATACGCTCCGTAATAGGGCCAATTCCATGTACCTGCTGGAATGGTGTCAGATCCGAATCGGGATAGAGTTCCATTTCGATATCTTCAGAAATGGCTGATTCATCTTCACTCCCGCCACACGCCTGAAAAGTGAACATTGCAAGCACGAAAAAAGATAACAGCAGTGGTAGAAAGGTTTTTGTTTTTTTCATAATCGGATCTGAATTTTTAGTCATGTGGTTTAATCTGGTATTCATCACAACAATCCACCCCATTCCAATGATACTTTCGGAGTTTTTGGTCATGTTTTATCAGAGAATCTTTCCGCTAACTCTGTATCAGGCTTTAGTCCATATATGAAATATATTGAAATAAAGAGAGAACATGGAAATTTTGAAGAAAAATATATCAGGCTCTTTTTTTTGTCAATTTTATTTTCCCGAAAAACGCAAAAGGCATCTTCTTCTTACTTTTGCCTTGATGG
>REDA01000073.1 GCA_007693745.1 Balneolaceae bacterium | reverse complement strand
AACAGTCGAGCCGTTACGCAGCCTATGTCGCCTCTTGCAAGGGAAGCATGCCGGCTATACCATCAAATCTTCTGTGACTGTCAATCTATCTGGCAAAGAATCCGAAACTGAGCGGGGCTTTTATGCTTGTACGGATCACAATCGTTTTTGAGACAGAGGGCTGAAAACTGACGGAAACGCAATCCGTATCCCAAACTCTGCTGCTTTTCACTTTTTCAGAGTGCAGGCTCACAGATTCAGAGAACAACCGCTGTGTGACGGTAGATGTTTTTCTTTTCGGGATCCATGAGTCCGGCGCTGTTGAAAGGCCTGATCCGCTCCCTGATCTTCTCCGTTAACTTTTCAATCTGATCATCAGACGGGTTTGAGCCGATCGCTTTCAAATCGCAATACGTTTCCAGGGTGATACCGGTGAGTCCGGAGTGATCGGCATTCAGAAAATAGTCTGGTTTTTCTCCTCTGAGGCGACTCTGTTCATACAGAACAGTGGCAGCGAAATAGAGCATCACCGATGCTGTGAAAAGCCTGAAATGGGTTCCGGCCGCGTAGCAGCAGGCCACCAGTGTATCAATAAATTCGAGTTCCCGGAAAAGGGAATGCTCATACTGCCGAAAGCCGGCATCAGTTTTTTCCCTGTCCAGATCGCCGGTGAAGATCTTCAGCAGTTTCTCAATTCCCGATAACGTGAATGCGATCCCTGTGCTGTGAAGGGGATCCACAAATCCCGCAGTATGGTTCATAGCCACCCAGCCCTCACCCCAAACCCTGTTCAGACGCCTCTGAAGCCGTCCGGTTGTAAGAAAGGTTCCCGGCTGATCCGATACCGAAGCCTCCTCAAACAGTTCCTGAAGGGAAGGATAGGATGAAATCACCTGCCTCCAGAACGATTCGGGTAAAGAACCATCGTACAGGTTTCGGTTTCGGTCCAGTACAAGGCCGGCGCTAAGGAGCCCGGTACGAAACCGCAGCATCCAGATCCAGCCCTCGTCAATCAGCTGATGCAGTGCAGAATCATCAGGCCGATAGGGGTAATCGGTAATAATACACCCCTTTTCCTGTAAACGGCTATCCCATCGCTGAGCTCCGTCAAAGTGCGTAAAAAGCGCTTCGGAGTCGGTTTTAAAGAAATCTGACTGCACCTCTGTTCCAAAATAACGCCGGGAAAAAGCGGGGGATCCGGTGGCATCCACGATCCAGTTGCATGTCACGGTCAACTCTTGATCTTTCAGACTGATGTTCGCTATCCAGGCGCTCTCTGCCTCATTGCGCGTAAGCTTACGGATCTCTGCCTGTTCCAGATAATCAACCCCCGACTCCACTGCTTTCTCAACCAGAAAATGATCCACATCGCTGCGAAGCCAGTTTGTATCGGAATTCTCGTCGTCCATACTGGCCGCTACCAGACACTCACGGGTATGGTCTTCATCCCCCCGAAAAATCTTCCCTTTTTCGTGTTTATAGTAGCTGAATCCTCTTTTCAGGCCACAGATTACATCAGGATACGATCTCTGCCATTCCCCGTATCTGGAAATCCGGTTCAGATATGGCAGTGAATATGTGTCGGCCAACTCCCTGAGAATCATATCTGCAATCGGGGTGGACGACTCACCCACGGCAAAACGCGGGTGAGTTCCCCTCTCAATC
Source organism: Balneolaceae bacterium (assembly GCA_007693745.1). Lineage (GTDB taxonomy): Bacteria > Bacteroidota > Rhodothermia > Balneolales > Balneolaceae > Rhodohalobacter. Next base: position 7,785 of record REDA01000073.1, on the reverse strand, counting down.
ATAAGTACTTTTTTACCGGCTTGTTTCAGGCATGCAGCCAGGACAGAACCACCAAAACCGGATCCAACAATCAAAAAATCGTAACTTACTCCATTCTGAATACTTCTCATCACTTTTTGCCCGTCGTTAAAGATCTATCCAGGGATTACAGTAATCACATTCCGGAAATGGCAGCACTTTCTGAGAGCTGTTCATTTCGCTGAGTCTTCTCACGCGGTCTGAAAAGCAATAATCACAATCACTGAACTGTTTAAGATCCCAGGTATCACAAAATACCCGCCCTTTTTCCATGTTAAGAGCTTTTTCAAACACTTCTTCAAGCGCGTAAAGGCTGGGTGCCTCATAATTACCATCCCTCTCCAGTTCATCCATAATGCCGTTTCCTTTTCTGACAGGAATGATAGAGCACACAGATACCCCACACTTAAATGCAAATTCAATACTCTTCAGAGTCCAGTGGATATTTTCATCAATCCCGTGAATAAAAGGAGGGTTTAACAGGACAAACGCCCGTAACTGAATCTCTCTGGCAAGCAGATAATCAGCAGATGACCGGAATAAATCTGTTGTGATCTGTTTATTGAGGGCAGCCATAGCAACGGGATGGATCGTTTCCAGTCCCATGGCAATTTCCAGCGAACCGTTAATGAGCGACTGAAAGTGTTCGATAGATGAATTGGTCAGTTTCGGGTGGTTTTCGACAATAATATGATGATAATCACTCAGCAGATCAGCAATCTCTTCATAATCGGATTCAGGTATCGCTTTGGAGTCGAAGAAATTTCCGCTGTTGTACAGTTTTATGATCTTCGCCTCGGGAAGGCGATCAAGAGCATACCGGATCTGAGCCGGAATTGCACCCTTTGGCGTTGGTTCGTCAAGTGTATTCTTCCAAAGATCACACATCAGACATTTAAACGGGCACTCACGATTTGTCAGAAAGATCGTATTGACAGGATGAATCAAGCCATCATCCTGAAGTTCAAACTCTTTCAGGTAGTGATAGGGAATCATTGGATCCAGTACCGTTTTCCGGGGCCGGCGTTCCAGGATCTCGCTGGTCGTAATTTCAATCAAGGGATAACCTCAAGTGATGAATTTAACTGAATAGTGATTTGTAATAGTCTCTGTAAACCGATTCATCATCGGGGAACAGGGTTTTAAAATCATCCATAGGTACGGTGCCGTGCTGCATCCGCCTTTTCGGGAATACCGGCATATCAAGACCTGTAACGGCTTTCACGCCTCTCTGCACGATCTCCCCCTTCAGAGCGTAGAGCTCCTCATGCTTCCAGTTTGTAAGCTGAATAAAGGGAATTCCTTCCGAGATCTCAATCACGTTGGGAAGAGCATAGGGGCTGAACCCTTTGAATCCGAACCGGCTTGCCGTAGCATAAGTGCGTACATGACCGCGGCTTTGTCCACCGCTGTAGGTAAGCGAATGCTTGATTTTGTCCACTCCCCAGCCTTCGTGGTAAAGAAGCGGGTTGTTCAGTACACTGCGGATCGTCAGTTCCGGATTGTCTTCAATCGGATAGGACTTCAGGTTCTCATCGCCTCCGTCCCCATCGGCAAGATGGAGCCAGTCTGGATATCGCTCGCGGATTTTCTTACAGAGGGCAAGTGCCATGGTGGCTGCTTCAACATCCCGAAGCTTGTAATCCTCGATCACCCGAATGGTCTCTTTGTAATCCAGATCCTGAAGTTCGCCTTCGAAAATCTCCAGGAAAAGCCCAAGATTCAGCTGATCCAGAAACGCTTTTGCCTGGTCGCCGTCAGGCCCCTGATTGATACTGAGCGTAAAAGCCTTGAGTCTGGAGGGCGACTCCCCTCTTTTCAGCAGCAGATCGTAGAGCACCAGAAAAACAGATCCGCTGTCGATCCCGCCCGAAAAAAGCACCCCTAAAGACGCATCCTTTGGCAGGGTATCGAGCCATTTATTGCACTCATTTGCCATCGCTCCCACATACGCTTCACCTATGGTATTCAGATCGGCATTCAGCCTGTTTCTCCCGGGTGTAAAATAGCGTTTATAATCCGGATTGGGATCGGGACACCCCACCACATCGAGGCGGGTCACATAGTGAGCCGGAGCCATGCGTGTGTAGTCGGGTCTAAACTGGTCATCCAGTTTCAGCTCTTTCAGACAGGCGTAAATATCGTCGATCCGATCGGCCACAATCAGCAACGGGCCGGCCTCCTGTTTCGCCATGAAGTAGCGCAAGGGCCGTCCGATGGAACGCGCCATGAATACCTGCTGACCCACCTTCGTGACGATTGCGAAGCTGCCGTCGATGGTCCGAACCCTCTCCGGGTCGCCGGTGGCTACAATAGCTTCCGCTTCCTCATGACTCATATTAAAAATCTGGTTCTGATCCGGGTCGGTCAGATTGATAAAATCGTGTAACTGCTGTACTATCTTTGGCATCTCAAATAAATATTCTTATTAGATATTCCTATTAATTTTCATAACTCTGCAATCAAGGTATGATACGAAATATGATCCAAATTAGTATCCCAAAAGAGAGATAAATCATCTAAAATCCTCGTATTTCAAGCGATTGCTGTTCTTTTTAGATCTATTCGTTACCCCCAGAACTCTGCACGGAAAAATGACAACGATTTCATCACTATTTCATTCGTGATGAATTATTCAGACAACGGTTTTGACTGCCATACATATACAGATTTCGTTGAACGATGGGTGCTCATGTCACCCATGAAGCAAAAGCAACCCGACAGTTCGGGCAACGATCCCCAACCCGTCAGTTCGAGCGCAGGCCCGGCGCTTTTGCCGGGACGAAGTCGAGAACTCGATGTGACGAAACATAGAATCAAACCCGTAAGCTCAATTAAAGATCCCCTACCCATCAGCAAGAGCAAAGCACCACCCCAAACCCGTCAGTTCGAGCGCAGGCCCGGCGCTTTTGCCGGGACGAAGTCGAGAACCCGATGTGACGAATCAATCATTCATAGAATAAACTGATTTTCCGGCGTAAAAAAGTTGGGGATTAGCCAACTTTTTCAAATCTTGAAAGAACCGTTAAACGAAAGAGATGAATACCATGAACCAGTCTGAATACCTGCTCGGTTTCGATCTGGGCAGCTCATCGGTGAAAGCGACCCTTTTGGATGCAGACACCGGGAAAGCCGTTGCATCGGCACAGGCTCCCGCTCAGGAGATGAGAATCGTCTCCGAAAAAGACGACTGGGCAGAACAGGATCCGGAAATGTGGTGGAGCTATCTCTGCGAGGCCTCAAAAAGGGTGCTCCAGACATCAGGTGTAAAACCGGAGGCCGTTCAAGCCATCGGGATCGGCTATCAGATGCACGGGCTTGTACTTGTGGATAAAAGTCAACGGGTGCTCAGGCCTTCCATCATCTGGTGCGACAGCCGGGCCTCAGACATTGGCAAACAGGCCTTTGAAGCGTTGGGCGAAAAGAGATGCCTTGAGCAGCTGCTAAACTCTCCCGGGAACTTCACCGCATCCAAATTAAAATGGGTTCAGGAAAATGAACCCGAACTCTACAGTAACATTTACAAAATGATGCTGCCCGGGGATTACATCTCCATGAAAATGACCGGCACCATTTCAACCACCTATACCGGCCTATCCGAAGGTATTCTTTGGAATTACAAGCAGAATCAGCCAGCCCGGATGCTTCTCGGCTACTACGGAATCGATGAAGAGCTGATTCCTGAGCCCAAATCCTCCTTTTGCGAGCATGGCAGACTGACCGCCGGGGCCGCACAGGCTCTGGGACTGCAGAAGGGAGTACCGGTGACCTTCAAAGCCGGGGATCAGCCCAATAACGCCTTCTCACTCAATGTGCTGGGCGCAGATACGGGCGCTGCTACAGCCGGCACCTCGGGTGTAATCTACGGCGTGTCAGACAAACCGGTTTATGATCCCAAATCCCGGGTCAACACCTTCATCCATGTAAATCATACAGAACAGACCCCTTCATATGGCGTACTTCTCTGCATCAACGGGACAGGAATTCTCTACCGGTGGATCCGTGAAAATCTGATCCCGGGCGAAACCCCCTCCTACGACAAGTTAAATCACCTGGCTCAGAGTACTCCAATCGGAGCCGATGGAATTCAAATCCTGCCATTTGGAAATGGTTCTGAACGAATACTGGAGAACAGAAACCCCGGTGCACGGTTTTTCGGGATCCATTTTAACAGACACGATACCGGCAACATTCTTCGTGCGGCACTTGAAGGAATTGTTTTTTCCATGAAATACGGTTTCTCCATCATGAAAGGTATGAATATTACACCAGGAACCATTCGCGCAGGCCATGCCAATCTTTTTCTGAGTCCGCTTTTCCGCGAGGCGTTTGCCAACAGCACGGAATCTCTGCTCGAACTTTATGAAACGGACGGATCGGAAGGAGCCGCCCGCGGAGCAGGTGTGGGGGCAGGACTCTATTCCGACGAAAAAGAGGCTTTTGCCGGTCTGAAAAAAATGGGAACGGAAGAGCCGGAACCCGAAAAAATTGAGCTCTATGACGCTGCGTACCGCAAATGGAAGGAGAAACTAAATGAAATCACTCTTTAAAGCTGACAACCAAACCGTTTAAACCAAAACCGAAAAGACCATGTCACACACCAGCCACTATTTCCCGGGAATCGACAAGATCCGCTATGAAGGACCGGAATCCGACAATCCGCTTGCCTTTACCTACTACGAAGAAGATCGTGTGGTAGCTGGCAAAACGATGAAAGACCATTTCCGTTTTGCCATTGCCTACTGGCACTCCTTCTGCAACGAAAATAGTGATCCGTTTGGCGTGGGAACCCGTCACTTTCCCTGGATGAAATCTTCCGATCCGATGGAAAATGCCAAATTCAGGCTCGAAGCTGCCTTTGAATTTTTTACCAAACTGGGTACTCCCTATTACTGTTTTCATGACAGAGATCTGGCTCCTGAGGGGGCTTCAGTTTCGGCGTCTGAAAAAAACCTGACTGAGCTGGTAAAATTGGCAAAACAGTATCAGGAGGATACCGGAGTAAAACTGCTCTGGGGCACAGCTAATCTCTTTTCACATCCCCGCTACATGAACGGCGCTGCAACCAATCCCGATTTTGATGTGGTTTGTCATGCCGGCGCGCAGGTTAAGGCGGCTCTGGAGGCTACCGTTGAACTGGATGGTGAAAACTATGTGTTCTGGGGCGGACGTGAGGGGTATATGCATCTCTTCAACACGATGATGAAAAAAGAGCTGGATCATCTGGGAATTTTCCTCAGGGCGGCCAGGGATTATGGAAGAAGCATTGGGTTTAACGGAGTCTATCTGATCGAACCCAAACCGATGGAGCCTACCAAGCATCAGTATGATTTCGACGCTGCCACGGTGATCGGTTTTTTACGGGAACAGGAGCTGCTGGATGATTTTAAACTCAATATCGAAGCGAACCACGCTACCCTGGCAAGTCATTCGTTTGCGCATGATATCATGGTAGCGGCAGAATCCGGTCTTTTGGGCAGTATCGATGCCAACCGGGGCGACCACCAGAATGGCTGGGATACCGACTATTTCCCCACCAATCTGTATGATGCTGTGGAGATCATGATGATCCTGCTGGATCACGGCGGAATAGCACCCGGCGGGCTCAACTTCGATGCCAAAATCCGAAGAAATTCGACCGACCTGGAGGATCTTTTCTACGCACATATCGGCGGGATGGATACCTTTGCACGCGGACTTCTCATCGCCGATGAGATCCTGAATAATTCTGATTTCAGGACGCTCAGGGAAGGGCGTTACAGCTCTTTTGAATCAGGGGATGGACTGCGTTTCAGCAATTCTGAACTGAAGCTTGAAGATCTGCGGAACCTGGCAGAGAAAAAAGGAGAACCTGCTGTAAGAAGCGGGAAACAGGAACTCCTTGAGAATCTGATCAACCGGTATATACGCTGACTGGCGGTATCCATGTTTGTTTGACGATGGAAAAACCGGGGCATTGTTGCAAGGGGTCATTGATCCGGCCCCCTTCCCGGCCTACTCCCACTCCGGAAATTGCGTGGTATTCAGATCGAGTCCGGCAATCGTATTCATATCCGATTCATCCAGCTCAAAATCAAAAATATTCAGGTTTTCGGCCATATGAGCCTCCCGGGACGTTCGGGGAATCGTAATCACACCCCTCTGATAATTCCATCGTAAACAGACCTGTGCATTGGTTTTGTTGTATTTTTCTCCAATCTCTGCAATGGTTTCATTTGTAAACATTCCGTTACGGCCTTGTGCAAAAGGCGACCAGGCTTCCATATGAATATCATTCCGGTTTAAAAAATCATGATCGCCGGGCTGCTGGAAAAACGCATGGGCTTCAATCTGATTGACTGTTGGCCTCACACTGCTGTCGGCCATGAGTTCATTGAGTTGGGCTGGCAGAAAATTGCTGACCCCAATGGCTCTGATCCTCTTCTCCCGGTATAACTCTTCCATGGCCTTCCAGGATCCTTTGACATCACCCCGCGGCCTGTGAATCAGATAGAGATCCAGGTAATCCAGACCCAGCTTCTCCAGAGAAGTTTCAAATGCTATTTTTGTTTTTTCATACCCTGAATCATCCACCCACACTTTTGAAGTCACAAAGAGCTTCTCCCTCTCTATTCCGCTCCGCTTAATTCCTTCCCCAACCGCATCTTCATTATTATAAATGGTAGCTGTATCGATCAGGCGGTATCCATGGTTAATTGCAGCAGATATCTTCTCTGCACCTTCTGAACCGGTCAGATATAAGGTACCAAAACCCAGAATCGGCATTTTTATCCCATTGTTCAGGGTTACATTTCTGACAGATGTATCGACAAAACCCTTTTTGGCTGTACCAAACAGTGCGGGGACTCCAAACCCAGCCACCAATGCAGATGCCGTTGCCGTCGTTTGTAAAAAATTCCGGCGGGTCATTTTTTCACTTCTGTTCTTCTCTTTCATTTTGTCCTCAAAATTTTAGTTTATCAAAATTAACAACTTCATAGTTTCAGAACCGGATATCTGAAACGGTTGCATTGCATTGAACTGATATTCACTTTACACCGGCAGCGACACGGTTCAACAAATCCACTTACCCAGCTCCCGGTGCGATGTTAAGCTTGAACAGTTCACACCGCTTTTTGCCTCTTTGTACTAAAACCTCTACTCTATCCCGAGTATCTTTCGGTTTAGTTTTTCATCGCTGCCACCTCCGGCAAAATCATCAAACGCTTTTTCGGTAACCCGAATGATGTGATCCTGAATAAAGGGTGCTCCCTCTTCGGCACCCTGTTCCGGATGCTTGATGCAGCACTCCCACTCCAGCACAGCCCAGCAGTCGATCCCATACTGGGAAAGCTTTGTAAAGACACTCACAAAATCCACCTGGCCGTCGCCCAGCGACCGGAACCGACCGGGTCTGTCTACCCATCCCTGATAGCCACCATAAACACCGGAGCGTCCCGTTGCATTAAATTCGGCATCCTTTACGTGAAACGCCTTGATGTACTCCTTGTAGATATCAATAAAATCGAGGTAATCGAGCTGCTGCAGCACAAAATGGCTGGGATCATACAAAATCCGGGCTCTCGGATGGTTACCGGTCGCTTCGAGAAACCTCTCGTAGGTGATTCCATCGTGCAGATCTTCCCCCGGATGAAGCTCATAGCAGACATCCACCCCGCACTCATCAAATGTGTCGAGGATCGGTTTCCAGAGACGGGCCAGCTCCTTGAATCCGTCTTCCACCAAACCGGCCGGCCGCTGCGGCCAGGGATAGACCGTATGCCAGAG
>REDA01000035.1 GCA_007693745.1 Balneolaceae bacterium | reverse complement strand
CACTCAATGCACCCGCCAGACTATTCAAGGGCGGATGGGATGCTTGTTCTACTGGAATCCCCCTCTGAACACTCAGGAAACGTGCCAGGGGTTTAAGACCGGTTTGGGGGTTAGGGCAAAAAGAAGGAGAAAAAGTGAAAAGGGAAAAGCTGGAGCGCAGCGTAGAACCGCGAAGTGCACCGATCGAAGCGATCTCCAAGAAGCGTAGCGGAGTGAAAAGGCCAAGAGGGATCGGGACTGCGAACTGCACGCAGCAAAACGCAAAAGTGGAAATTGTTCAGAAAAGTAACCCTAAACCTCATTCAGGCATCAAAAAACCAGAAACCAGAAACCCAAAACGCGCGAAGCGTCCTCAACCTTAACCTTAACCTCACCCTTACTCAAGCATCCTGTTTGCGATCTCGCCCCAGATATCCGGATTGTTGAGCAGCTTGCCGATCTCTGTTTCGGCGGCCTGGTCGGGTGAGAGAGCTTTGGCATTCTCGAACTCGACGAGTTTTGCCTTCATCAGTTTAAGCTTCTCGAAGGAGGTGTGGTTCAGTTTCTCAAGCTCCATTTTTGCAAACTTCTCAACATTCGTTTTGAAGTTGTAGCTGTCGATAGAAACTTTATCGGCAACCTCAGCAGAGTTATGTTTGGCTGATACCGATTTTAATTTTTCACCGGGATCGGCAGCACCTGCTTCACTGAGCTGGCTTTTGATATGGGATGAAATGTTATTGATATCCATGGCTGGGGGTATTATCTATTAGTAAAGTAAGAAAGATCCGGGTTATCTGAAAGTGTATAACTCTCTTCCGCTTTTCGGACTTTGGTTGCGGAAGCGAGGTTGATTTCATGTTCTGTTAGTGATTCGTTCAGATTTTTCCGGATGGTGATATTGATCTCCATAAACTGGTTAAACAACGTTTCAAGGTTTGTCTTTTCCAGATCGGAGAGAGACTCAATTTCGGTAGATTCAATGAGCGGATCGAGAGACTCGATGAATTCATTTCTCATTGCTATTCGTTCGGAAATCTCGTCCACGGAGGGTTCATCTTTCTCAAGTTCGTAGAGAATCTCCCTGCTGAGTGTGTTGATTTTTCCGAGTTGTCCGTTCAGAGTTTTCATTAGATTTTGATTAAAAACCAACAGATCTTCGATAGTTCATAACACGTTCGTACTGGGCATCACCCTGTTCAATGATCGCCATCAGCTTGTTAAATGTCTCCCGCTGTTCCTTTTCATACCGTTGCAGGTAGCGGTCCTGGGCAGCAATTCTCAGATCCAGGCGCTCGATCCGGTTCTTAATACCCGATTCAATGGAGTTAATGATGCCTCCGCTTCTTTTTGTGTAGGCTTCCGCCTGATTCTTCATGCCCGAGATCACTGAATTTTCATCCGTGAAGAAACGCGCTACATCTTCAGCGCGGTTGGTGAGTGCGTCGGTCAGCATGTCGGCGTCATCCACGAACATGGTACCGTCATTTTTAAAACTGATGCCAAGTTCTGAAAGCCGGGCAATATCCCCGTCGGCCACTCCATCCATTGGCAACATGGCGGCCTGTCTGAGATTGATCGTTAGGTTTCGGATACTCCGCTCATCCTGCAGTGCACCTCTTCGGTTGCCAGTGGCATCGAGGAACGTGCGGTCGCGGATGGTTCGGTTCATATCATTGAAGGCAGAGATGAAACTGTTCACATTGGCTCTCGCCTTGCTGATGTCTCGGGAAACGGTCATGGTCTCTTGTTCTCCGGTTGCTTTCTTCAGGCCAAAAGTAAGACCCTCAATAGCATCATCCACCGTGTTTGAGCCTCGTTCAAAGTTTACACCATCGATGGTGAATTGTGCGTTAAGATTTTCAACAGCTGTGGGACGATTATGGTTGTCCAGGATCCCGGCCAGAGCGCCGGTGGCATTGGCAAACTGAATCCGGTTATCATAGCCGCTCTCCAGGCTCTGCATGGAAAACTGAACCAGATCGCCGGTGGTATTGAAACTGTCCGCACGGATCTCACTCGGGAAAAGTTCAGAGATCTTTTCAGCAAACTCCTTCAGGATTGCACCGTTGCGTATCTGCTGAATGACTCCGTTTTCATCCTCATAAGTAGTGGGTACAGTGATCACTTCGGTTCGATCACCAATGGTAATTTCGACAGTCCCTTCACCCAGTGCGGCAAGTTGCAAGCCCTCTTTATTCATGACTTCGGACAGAACCAGATCGTTTTTGGCCAGCCTGTTGATCGTGATGTTATAGGAGGCAGGTTTTTTCATCCCTGCACTGGAGGTAACCGTTACAACACTGCTATCTGAGGAAGATGCAGCCAAAGGTTCAAATGATTTATTAAGCGGACTTTGAAGTTCTTCTATTTTACTGACAAACCGGGAGATGGATGAACTCACCTGACCCAGCGCCGTCTTCTTCTCATTCTGTGCACTTTTCTGAGACTGAAGAAGTAATTTTGTACGGCTTTCAATCTGAACCAGCTGCTGTACAAAGCGCTCGTATGGGTTGTTCTGGAGGAAAATATTTCCGATTGCACTCATGTTTCTACCTCATGTCAGGATTTTGGTTGGGGTTCTCCATCGTGAAACAGATATTAAACATGAACAGGAACCTGCTTTGCCACCTCTTCCCACGTCTCCCGCAAGGGTTCCAGGATTTCGCGGATCTGCCCGAACTCACCCTTTCGCGCCAGGTCCTGGCAGTAGTGGTAGATTGCAAACAGCTGATCGGCCGGCTCATGCTCAAAATTTAAGCCATGTATAAGCCCCGACAGCAGATCTTTCACCTTTTCAGAGTCTTCCCTGTAGCTGGCCTGAATCACCAGATCGTAGAGTTTAACCACCAGCTGAAGCGGTGAAGCGTGATTTACGGACTGTTTCTGATATGCAAGTTGTGGATTTCTCATAACGCAGTGACATCAGTGTCTGTTTATGTTTATATCTCTCTTATCGGCCGAATCTGAAATTCTTTAAGCCTTTTTGGATTAGATTTTTTTAATGCAACCGAACCCGTTGAGATGGTATATATGGTATTCTCTGCAAAGGTTGTGCCAGTTGAGGGTTGAGATTGAGTTTAAGACTAAGGTTGAGGTTTCAGGACGAGCCGGTATCTCTCCATCGTCGTGTCGAGCGCAATGAGGAGCCTGGCGACGAATGAAGTCGAGACATCACTTTTTTTGTCTTGATGGTAGGGGGATGAGTGATAGAAATTCTATTCTTCTTACTTTTGCCTTGATGCAAAAGTAAGCAAAAGATCAAGGCTGTGAATCGAAGGAAAAACACAAGTGCCTTTAGGCGCGCAGTCTTTTTCCGTAGATCGTGAGCATAGCGAGCGAATTGCGTGGCGGGCCGTGTTCAGGCGGAACGCTGCACCCATTTAAGGTCCATAGCGGGCAGCCCCAGCACCACTGAAGAGCCGGTAGAAATGGGCGCGGACGCGTTCCGCCTGAACACTCAACGCACCCGCCCCACGGTTCAAGGCCGGGTTTGCAGAGGCTAAGGCTAAGACTGAGTTTGAGGTTAAGGATAAGGTTGAGGGTTGCCTGTTCTGTCGAATGTAGTCGAGACATCACTTTTGCGTTTTTACTTCGCTACGTAAGAATCGCTTCGCCCGGTGCCCTTCCCGGTTAGAAAAACCAGAAACCCCAAACCAGAAACATTCAACGTTCCAACGTGCAACCCCATAAACGTATCAACCCATAAACGAATAAACTCTCCCAAACCTCTCTATGGCACAGGATTTGCAATACTTTAATACCAAGACTTGCCAGATGAATGACCGGCTGCGGTTGGGAGATGATACCCGGCATGTGCCCGGAGGTCGACAGAGAGATGTAATGAAGGAGGAAACTCCCGCTTGGGAGTGGGGATAAACAGAAATAAAAAACGTAAGAGAAACGGTTTGAATAAACGAATTCAGCAGGCGCATTTTTTATTGATTCAACCCAATGTGCAGCCTGACAAGATCATAAAATTGCTGAAACCACTCATCAATAAAAAGAATACCCCGTGGCAGGCGTATCATTTCACAGGTATCGCCCTTTTTCTGAAAAAGGAGATTGCCAGGGCAGAGAGTTTTTTCTCCAGGGCAGCGGAAGCGGGGAGCCGAAGTGCGGAAAACTTTTACTATACCGGTCGATGCCGGTCCCTGTTGAACGATAGGAAAATGGCTGTGGAGCAGCTAAAGCGGGCAGTTGAGATCAATCCGGATTACTATGCGGCATGGATGAGCCTGGGTGACCTTCATAAGGAAGAAGGCAGGCTGAATGAGGCACTTCAGTGTTACGCCCGGTGCAATCGTATCGATCCCAAGAAAGCAGAAGTTGCCCTGAAAATCGGACGAATTTACCGGGATCAGGGCTTTACAGACAAAGCCCTTGAGATGTTCAATGTAGTACTGCAGATGGAGCCGGAACACCTTCTTGGGCTAAATGAAAAAGCCCTGCTCCTTAGAGAGAATAAAGATCTGAAACAGGCAGAAGAGGTTATTCAGGAAGCTCTGGATCTTGCGCCAGAAAAAGGGGGGCTGCAAATCACAAAGGCAGAGATTTTGAAAGATAAGGGAGAATTTCTTGAGGCGCTTGGAATCTATGAGGAAATTCTGCAAGGTAATCCAAAAATAGCCGGTGCGAGGATAAACTATGCGAATATTTTGCAGGCTCTTGGTCGTTTGAACGAGGCTGAACAACATTTTCTGTTAGCCAATCAGCACAACCCGTCAATTCAGGAAACCTTTTCAAATTACCTATTTGTACAGCATTATAATCCTGAAAAAACAAAAGAAGAGATACTGACCGCCCTGAAGAAATGGGATGGAATTTACGCGCCGGAATCCCCGGAGCGGGCGGTTCCTGCAAACCAGGACAAAGAGAAGCGCCTTCGTATAGGGCTGATATCGGGAGGCTTCAGAATGCACCCGGTAGGGTGGATGATCGTTGCCGGTCTGGAAAACCTGAACAGAGAGAGTTTTGATCTGTTCTTCTATTCAAATCATCCACATGTGGATGATATCACCAAAAGATTGTATAAAACGGCATCGGAATGGCGAATGATCAGCGGATTCAGTGATCAGAGGGTGAACGAGATGATCCGTGAGGATGGAATAGATATCCTGGTGGAGCTGTCAGGTCATGCCGCCGAAAGCCGGTTGTGCACCGTGGCCATGGAACCGGCACCGGTGATTGTCAAGTGGGTGGGCGGACTGATCAATACCACCGGCCTGAAGGCGATGGATTACCTGATTACAGACCAGATTGAAACACCTGCCGGTTGTGAACCCGATTACGTTGAAAAGCTGGTTCGCATGCCGGATGACTATATCATTTTTACTCCTCATCCAAACTCACCCGATGTAAAAGGAAGTCCGTTTATAGAGAATGGATTTATCACGTTTGGCTGCTTTAACAATCCCATGAAAGTAAACCCGGTACTGCTGGAAAAGTGGGCCGGTCTGATGAACAAGGTTCCGGAAAGCAGACTGTTCCTGAAGAGCAAGCAGTATGGTAACGCCTTCTACACCCGTCGTATTGAAGAGCTGATGGAGGGTTTTGGTATTGGCAAGGAGAGGCTTCTGTTTGAGGGAGGATCACCACATGTGGAGCTTCTGGAAGCCTATAACCGTGTGGATATCGCCCTGGATCCCTGGCCCTACTCCGGCGGACTCACCACCTGCGAGGCGCTCTGGATGGGAGTTCCGGTGGTAACATTTCCCGGCCCTACGTTTGCCGGACGCCATGCGGCCAGCCATGTGCACAATGCCGGTTTTCCGGAATGGATTGCAGAGAACTGGGAGGAGTATACTGAGAAGGTTACTGAGCTTGCATCTGATAAAGAGAAACTTGCAGAGTTGCGAGCCGGGTTGCGGGATAAGGTGGCTGCCTCCCCGCTCTGCGACGCAGAGCGTTTTGGAGCCGCGCTGGGTGTGGCGTTCCGTGAGATGTGGAGGCAACGGTTGGATGGATATCAGAACGGTAAGGAAACCGGGGAGTGGAGAGATCCTATTGATGTCAGCCTTTCCGGTATCGATCTGCCTCCAAAAGGATCGATTGGAGTTGAAGATGCAGGCGGGGCAATTGCTGAGAAGGTGCTTGATAATGAAGTGACTGTAACTGATATCAACTTGGACTCGAAAGTTGATTTAGGTAAACAACCTGATGTTAATGGCAGAGAGTCTGGGACATGTAAATCAATAGAGTTTCCTGAGTTGCTACCGTTCGATCCGGAAGAATTTGTAACGGATATAGAAGAAGCATGGTACTTGCCTCTTCAAGATGGAACCAGATTATGCGTACCACCTACTACGACAAATCCGGTAACACGCGCCCTGATAGAGCATCAGCGATGGTACGAGCCTGAAGTTGATTTTCTGAAATCAATCTTGAAACCTGGGATGAACGTACTGGAAATAGATGCTTCCTATGGTATGTTCACGATACCTGCTGCAAAAAAAATTGAACAGGAAGGAAAGATTAGTTTTTGGGTTGAAAATAGACGTGACAGGGCATTTGTTTTAAAAAGTGCCAAATTGAATGACTCAGATAATATGATAGCACTTGAATCTGATCCCTCACAAAGCAGGAACAAAGTCGAAGCAGATGTTTTGATTGTTTGTGATATAGACCAATTTGCCCATCTTCGAACGGCTCAGACCAAAGTTGTATTGTTCAAAAAACCGACTGATGATGAGTCCGTAACGTCGCTTTTCCGGGGCATTAATGATGCCGGATATAAACCCTATCTATACATTGAAGCGATTGGAGTTCTTACCGATGTAACACCACAGGATATATCCGAACCACACATTACCCGAATTTTTGCAATTGCAAACAAAGAAATAGACGAGTTCATAAAACAAGGACATATTTACAGCGGTAACGAAGTTCTTGAGGACCCAAAGTCAGACTATTGGAAGCAACGTATTTCTCAGATGCCATGGGCAGAGGTTGCACAAGAAGATTGGGTAAGCCTACCTGATGGAGAAGGAGTGCAGCAATACCTGAAGGCGTTGAACTGGGCACTGGTGGGGACAGATACTTTGAAGTCTGGAAGCTGCAGAGCCTCAGCACTACTGCAATCAGCTGGGATGTTAATTGATCTATTCAATGCAGGCTTCGCATACAGACCTGTTTCACTAACCTTAATACGGGTTTTGAATGACTTAGGTAAGAGGGAACAGGCATTGGCGGTTCTGAAAAAGGTGATGGAAACCAGTGCTGACTCTGATACCAACGATCTATCGTTACCTTTTTTGCCGGTTATGGCCGTACAGGAAACCATACCTGTACGGGATAATTTCAAAAGCTGGTTAACAGTAAGGAACACAGAAGCATGGTTGTTGCTCAATAATTTCAGTATGCATAATGCAAGCCAGGAAAGCCTGAAATTTTTGGCAGCTTTACATGATAATCCCGAAACCAGTGCCTTGATTGAACGAATGTTCATCGTTGCGACCTTGCATTCAAACAGAGGCTATTTCTCGCAATTCGGAGAGGACAAAGTACTCGATGAAATCTTAACACCCGGTCGCAATAAAGGATTCTATGTAGACATTGGCGCTTTTGACCCGGTGAAATATTCCAATACGCTTAGAATGAACTTATTCGGATGGAATGGCGTAAATGTTGACGCAAATGCAGATTCTATCAGAAAGTTTGACAAATACAGACCTGATGACAAGAATATCTATGCAGCAGTAACTGAAAAAAATGGCACTGTTAATTTCTTTAAGGCAGCAAGTCTTGGTGAAGTAAATACACTATCAGAAAAGCATAGGAAAAAATGGCAAAAACGAGGTGTCACCTATTACTCCGTTGAAGTACCATCGAGACGATTGGAAGATATTTTAGATGAAGTAGTACCTGATGGACAGAAAATCGATTTTATGTCCATCGATGTGGAAGAAGCAGAAATGGGCGTTTTGAATTCGAATAATTGGGAGAAATACAGACCAGAACATATTGCGATTGAGATTCATGACTTAAATAGAGAAAATTTGAAGAATAATAGTGTATCGAGCCTTTTACTACGTGAAGGTTATAAACTCGTGACATACAATAATCCCACAGCAATTTTTACCAGTATAGACTCCTGATCCAATAGCAGGATACCCGAAGGAATGTTCACATCATTTATGAATCACTCATTTCACAGATTGATTCTAATGTATCGGGGCCTGTGGGGGATCTCAGACCTTAGGAAATTGCAAAAAACATTATCGCCATGTAGTTTACAATTTCAAAATCCAATTTTGAAATTGTAAATCAAACGCTATGATCAGCCGCCAGATTTCTGAAAAACTCTGCTACTACGCAACCAAGTGCCCCGAAGGGTAAACTGTTCTTCTGGAGGTCGGTCAGTGATCTCTTTCAAAATAACTAATCGCCCCTTTTACCCACCCCTTTCACCCCCACGCAGTGTCAACTCTCAGTAGGAGAGTAAAATAGGGCCTTTTTCACCGTTATTCGCTGCTTATAAGGCCATAGTTTTGAAGAAATATTAAATAATCTTAATAATTTATCACACTGATTTTTCTGGCTTTAAAGATTCCTTCTGAAGCGATTCCTCGGGGTTTGAAAAAAATCTTTAACTCCGGATTTAAGATCACCCAATGCGCTACGATAACCTCTGTAAGCAAACGCATTGTACCAAACATTAACAAAACAAAAGGTGAGATATTATGTCAAGCTTTGGTGATCTTAACAGAGTCAATACAAACATTCAATCACTCGATTCACAGCTTTCACTGAATCGGATTAACAAAAACTTATCGGAAAACCAGCTTCGGCTTTCTACCGGTTTGAGAATCAACCGTGCAGAAGACGATGCCGCCGGGTTTTCAATTGCAACTACTCTTAAAAGCAGGGTAGCCGGTCTGGAGCAGGCACTTGTAAATGTGGGCGACGCCAAGTCGATCCTCGACATTGCAGAGGCCAGCTTTGACACCATTATGGATAACCTGATTGAGATGAAAGGCCTTGCCACCCAGGCGGCCAACGATTCCCTCGGTGCCACGGAGCGCGGTTATATCGGTGAGCAGATCAGAGCGCTGGGAACCAACATCAATGATGTGGCAACACAGACGGTATTCCAGGATTTTGCACTTCTCAACGGAGCCGATGGTGAGCATAGCGGCAACCTGAGCCTTACCTTCCAGGTAGGTGAACGTGCAGCCGATACACTGACAACAAACCTTGCTGCAGTGAACGTAAATCAGCTCTTCTCAGGTTCGGATTCACTGGGAGTGCCTGATGCAACCGGACAGGTAGGAACTTTAAGTGTTGTTACTGAAAGTACACTAGCTGTTGGTCCTGCCGCTACTGGTGGAATAACCAACTTTACTGAAGATACAGCGCCAACAACCGGATCGGGTGGTATTTATACATTTAACCTTGATTTGGGTGATGCAGCTGCAGGTACCATTGAAATTGGTGGTGAAACGTTTACATTTGGAACAGGAGTCGGCGAATTTTCAAGCGCAGCAGAACTGGCAGACTTAATTGACGCTGTAGCCAATTTTACAGCAAGTGAAGATGGAGGTGAAATAACCGTAACAGGCCCTAATGGTGATACAATTGCAGCACCTACTTATGCAATCGTTGACGCAGGGTCAGCAGCACAAGCCGGTGTTTACAGTTTCGATATCACAACGGCCTTTGCAGAGGGTGAGACCATTACCATTGCCGGTACGGATTACGTAATGGGAACAGACTTCAGTGGTGAAACTACTGCTGCACAGGCTGAAAGTTTGGCTGGGGCGATTGCATTCGCAGGTCACACAGCTGATTTCTCCGGTTCCACTATTACCCTTACTGAAGGAACAGCGAATGGTGAAGACCCAACAATAGCAATAGAAACAACAGGGTTTGCAGGCGGCCAGGGAGCAATGGATCTGTCAGCGTTTGATACGAACGACTACAGGGCATTCATCGCCGACATCGATTCAGCAATTACCTCCATGTCGCAGCGCTACAACTCCATCGGTATTACTCAGTCATCCCTGAGTGTACGTG
>REDA01000038.1 GCA_007693745.1 Balneolaceae bacterium | reverse complement strand
TTCGCGATGAAGAAACCGGCCGCTGGGACAGGGTCATTACGCCCCATCTGGATGATACCCCCACCGAACATGGGTTTGTATCGATGCAGCCGCTGGACAGGGACCGCCTGCTCGCTGTGTGGCTCGACGGACGCAATACGGATGGCCGGGGACATGGTGAGTACGGGGATCACTCGATGGCGATGACTCTTCGTTCTGCAGTGATTTCCAGAGACGGATCGGTGACAGACAAGAGGGTGATCGACGAGGTGGTTTGCGACTGCTGCCAGACAGATCTCGCCCGTGTAAACGGGGAGTTTGTCGCAGTTTACAGAGGCCGCAGTTCAGGGGAAGTGCGGGATATCATGATGGCGCGCTACAACCCGGAATCTGCTGAATGGTCAGAGCCGGTTGTCGTTGCTGAAGATGGATGGGAAATCCAGGCCTGTCCGGTAAATGGCCCCCGCATTGCCGTATATGATGAAGAGCTGGCCGTGGCCTGGTTCACCGGGGCTGAAGATCATCCCAGAGTTTTAGTGGCTCGTTCATCAGACAGAGGCTATACATTCTCAGAGCCCCTGATAATAGCCGAAAATAGTACAGCCGGCCGGCCGGATCTGCTCTTTACCGGTCAGGGAGAGCTCTTTGTGAGCTGGCTTGAAGTACGGGGCGAGGCCGGGAACGTGATGGTTCGGCAGGTAAATGAGGATGATACCTCCGGTCCTGCAATTACAGCGGGTATTACTTCAGCGTCAAGATCCAGCGGATTCCCGAGAATGGCTTACAGTGAGGGGTCAATCCTGATCGCCTGGACACAGACTGAACCGCTGATCAGGGTTCGTACCGCCCTTGTACCGGTACGATGAGTGGTATGCAGTTTCAATAGAGTTTTATGCCAAAAATGAAACGTGAACTTAACAACACTGTTCTTTTGCCGGTATCTTCGTTGACGTACTTTTTAAAACCTTCACAGTGAATACGATGCGTTTTTTAAATTTACTTCCGGCTTGATCTTGTACAAAATTCCCGGTTTTTCAATGCTCCCAAAATGATAAATTAATTTCTAACATAAACTTTCCAGTTATGATCAGAACGACCCTTTTCTGTTTCAAAAAGCTTTTTTTAGCAGCTCTTTTCCTGTTTACCTGTCATCTGTATGACCTCTCCGCGCAGAACAACCGGGATGCATTTCTGCCCCAGGCTATTGAAATTCTGGAGCGTGTTCCGCTTTTTGACGGGCATAACGACGCTCCATGGCAGTACCGCACCAGAGTGGGGTACAAATTGTCAGAACTCGACTTCATGGATACCAGCCACATTACAGAGAGGCCTGTGCATACGGATATTCAGCGGCTGCGTGAGGGGCGTGTAGGTGCTCAGTGGTGGTCGGTCTATGTTCCTCCCAGCGTCAATGAGGCTGAAGCCGTAACAGCTACATTGGAGCAGATCGATTTTGTACACCGGATGATCGCAGCCTATCCGGATCACTTCGAGCTGGCACTGACGGCAGATGATGTCGAGAGGATTTTTGCGGAGGGAAAAATCGCCTCGATCATTGGCATGGAAGGCGGACACTCCATTGCCAATTCACTGGCCGTATTGCGGATGATGCATGCTCTGGGAGCCCGGTACATGACACTTACCCACAACCGCGCACTCGACTGGGTGGATGCAGAGGGGGATGCACCCCGTCATGGCGGACTTTCACCCTTTGGCGAAGAGGTGATACGTGAGATGAACCGGCTGGGGATCCTGCCGGACCTCGCCCATGCCACGGTGCAGAGCATGAAACATGTGATCAGCGTCTCCGAAGCCCCGCCATTTTTTTCCCACTCCAATGCCCGCTCTCTTTCCGGTCATCCGAGAAACGTACCGGATGAGGTACTCGATCTGGTTCGTGAGGGCAACGGCCTGGTGATGGTGACATTTGTGGAGACCTTCGTATCTGAAGAGCGCCGTCTGTTTTTTGCCGAACGGTCTGCCTACCGGGAAAAAATGGACTATCTCTACAGAGGTGAGCTCGACAGTATTGCAGTGAAGATGGAGCAGTGGGATGCTGAATTTGGTCCGGCTCCCAAATCCACACTGGAACAGGTAGCCGATCACATCGACTATCTGAAAGAGCGGATCGGTGTGGAGCATATCGGCATCGGGGGCGATTACGACGGAGTGGGCTCTCTGCCCGTGGGACTTGAAGATGT
The DNA here is from genome assembly GCA_007693745.1 of Balneolaceae bacterium. Taxonomy (GTDB): domain Bacteria; phylum Bacteroidota; class Rhodothermia; order Balneolales; family Balneolaceae; genus Rhodohalobacter. Next base: position 98,592 of record REDA01000038.1, on the reverse strand, counting down.
TTCGACCTATCCGGCACTTTTCGCAGAGTTGCTGCTGCGCGGTTACAGTGAGGAGGAGCTGGAGAAGATCGCCGGACTCAACATGCTTCGCGTGTTAAGGGCGGCAGAGGCGGTCTCCGAACGGCTTAACAGAGAGAGAGGGCCTTCTGAAAGGCTGATCACAGATCAGGAGTAGTAGCTCTTTACTCTTTCGCGAAGATTAAAACCGCTGCTCATCACCTCACCGTAAGCTCCGGCGCTGCGAATTGCGACCAGATCGCCGCGCTGAAGCTCCGGCAGCCTGATTCCACGCTGAAATGTGTCAGACGATTCACAAATCGGGCCGACTACATCATAGGTCTTCTCCGGTTTTGAACTGGTGAGGACATCTACCCTGTGAGAGGCCTGATAAAGTGCCGGCCGGATCAGCTCGGTCATGCCGGCATCCAGGATGGCAAAATCTGTAGCGACCCCCTCTTTCACGTAAAGAACCCTGGAAATCAGGCTTCCGCACTGACCCACCACACTCCTTCCAAGTTCAAAATGGATCTGCTGATCGTCTCGATGGTCGAGATGCTCTGAAAAGAGATCGAAAAAAGCTTTGAAATCCGGTATGGGTTCAAGGTCAGGATCTTCGTAGTTAATTCCGTAACCCCCTCCAAGATTGAGATGCTGCAGATGGAATCCTTCGGCTTCAAACTCCTTTTGCAGCTCATTTGTCCGCAAACAGAGCTGACGGAATGGTTCCAGATCCCTGATCTGCGATCCGATGTGAAAGTGAATACCCATGAGACGGATTGACTTCAGATCATGCAGAAGACGAAAGAGCTGAGGTAATTTATCAGTACTGATTCCGAATTTATTCTCGTGAAGGCCGGTCGTGATGTATTTATGCGTTTTGGCCTCGACGTTGGGATTCAGCCGAACGGCTACATTTGCGACTTTCCCTTCTCTGTTGGCCAGCTCATTCAGAACACGAAGTTCCTCCAGGGATTCACAGTTGAATGAGTAGATGTTATGATTCAGGCCGATCAGAATCTCCTCATCCGTTTTACCGACTCCGGCAAAGGCGATCTGGTCGGGCCGGAAACCGCACTCCAGTGCCCGGATAATCTCAGCGCCGCTCACGCAGTCGATACCGAGGCCTGCCTGGCGGATCCGCTCCAGGATTTCGGCATTAAAATTTGCCTTGATGGCAAAATGGATATGATATCCTCTGGAGAGGCCATGTTTTTTTACCTCTTCGAGACTCTGATCGAGAAGCTTCAGGTCGTAGTAGTAAAAAGGTGTTTTCAGCGACTGAAAATGGCGGATCTGATCTTTTGTAAACATAGTGCAGCTTTCGGGATATTACTGAATACCATGGGTGGCAGAACCCGTTTCGATACTACTCAACTCCAACCCCATACAGTTCCATTCCCGCTTCTTCATACTCATCACCCGGAAGCCAGAAAGGAGCCTGATTGGTATTGCCTATTCTGTATGCGGCATAAATGAAAGAGCGGATATACTGAGTGAGATAGTCATAATCCAACGAATCGGGATGGTCGGATGTCTGATGGTAGTAGTAGTTGATCTCCTCGTCAAAAGCCGTCAGGCCCATGCTGTAGGTAGGCGCCGGCACTCCCTTGCGCGCCAAACTGGCATTATCGGAGCGGTTAAATAGATTCTGTTCCGGAACCGGGTCGGGGATGGCGGTCAGCCCGAAAGCGCCGGCCGCCGCCATCAGATCTTCGTCTGCTTCGGTACGGCCCAGACCGATCACAGTCACCTTGGTTGTATCGTTATAGCCGGCACCGTCAATATTCAGGTTATAGACAGTTTGATTCAGCGGGATGAGAGGGTTTTCAGCATAATAGCGGCTACCGAGAAGCCCCTTCTCCTCGGCAGTCCATGCCGCCAGGATAACGGATCTCCGTGGCGGATACTTTCCAAAATAGCGGGCTGCAGCCAAAACCCCGGCTGTACCAACGGCGTTGTCGCGCGCCCCGTTGAAAATAAACTCCGTGCGAATGGGCTCCGGGTGATTGGGCATTACACCTACATGGTCATAATGCGCACTCAGCATCACATATTCATGCTGAAGATCCGGATCGCTGCCACGAATCACTCCGATCACATTTCTGCTGATGATTTCCGATGAGGCCGGTCCGGTGACACTGATATGAGCATCGTGCTCGTTAAGGCCTGTCAGAAAATCCGTATTGCCGGCAGGGTTGCCGTTGATCCAGAGATGCGGGAGAAGGGAAGGCTCAGCTGTTGCACCCGCCGGATCCGCAAGCTGGAGACGGTCGCCGGTCAGGAAGTTGACCAGTACCTGCCAGGGAAGGGCAGGGCTTGCATAGATTTCGATCAGTCCAAGTGCACCGGCTTCTGCAACTCTGTCCCGTTTGGCAGCGGCGGCTCCGAAAAACTGCTGGGGCGACATCTGGCCCGGCATACCTGTTCTGCTGATGACGATTTTACCCTCCACATCGTGTTCCTTAAGCTCATCCCCGGTCGCGTACTCCAGAATAGCTAAGGGAGCATCTGTGCTGCCCCTGAAATCGTTGATGGCAATCAGATCCCTGTTTTTCAGGAATGTAGTGTCGTTTACCGAAAAGAGAATATCTTCAGGAGCTGAGGAGGATTGGAGCGGGACATCCTGATAGAAAGAAGAGTGTCCTGCAGCCGGTTCAGCTCCGTACATTTCAAGCCATGTTGCGATATACCGGGCAGCAATATCCAGTTCCTGTGTACCAGTGTCCCGTCCCAGAAATTCATCCGCTGCAAGAAACCGGATATTGAATTCGATATCTGAACGGGTCACCTCCGTTTCGATCTGCAATGCGGATTCAGATTGAGCGTGAAGAGAAGGAACCGAAAGAATGAAAAGAAAAGGGAGCAAAAGAGTAATTCCGGATTTCATGGATCAGAGAGTTGTTCGTGAACTGTTTTGGATTGTTTAAAAAGATAAAAAGCATCCAGGATAACCGTCTGTTTTCCGAAGCAGAAGCTGCCATCAGCAAAAAAAGTCAATGCAGGGAAAATAGGAGGTATTTGATACTGATTGCGGTAGTGTATTATACAAATCAAGTGGTTCGGAGTGAGCGGTTAATATAGATGATTTACCGGTCTGTTAACAGATCTCAGCAGTGTCTGAGGATACTGAATTAAAATTTTACTGAAATGCGGAGAGTTTGATAAACTGTTCAAGTACCTGAGCCCATTCACTGCTCCAGGGAGCGATCATTTCAAAATGACCCGCTTCGGGCTGAAGAATGAGTGTGGCGTCATCGCCGGCTTGCCGGGCGGCTTCCGTGTAGGCTCTGCCGAAAAAGGGAGGTACAGGCGAATCAAAAGCAGCGGTAATTTCAACATGGGGTATCCCCAGGGGAAGCAGTTCAGAGGGAGAGGTATCCCTGTAGGCGCCGTCGCCTCTTTCATCCAGATTCACCAGCCTCTCAACAGTTCTCTCTCCACAGGGTGCAGAACCATAGCGGGCGTACTGCTCCAGGTTGTTGATGCCTGCCAGAGAGAGGATCGCATCCACACCAACGGGATACTGAGAGTAAAGAGGACTTTCAGTACCGATCTTTTTACGGGCTGCAAGCCAGGTGGCGAGATGTCCACCGGCGGAGTGTCCTGCCACAAGAATTCGGTTCACCTCAATAGCTCGTTCATCCAACAGAGCCGGCAGAAGATCGGCACCTGCGGCAATATCCAGGAAAGTGCCCGGATAACCCCCTCCCTCATGACCCAGTCGTCGGTATTCCAGATTCCAGACGACAAAACCCTGGTTTCTCAATTCATCGGCCATCGGGTGCATCAGTTCCACCCCGGGATAGAGACTGAGCCAGCATCCACCGTGAATCAGAATAATGGCCGTCTTTCGCCTGCGGTTATCCGGAATCCAGAGTTCTCCAAACCGGAGGGAATCTTCTCCGAATTCGATCCGCTCATCCGGGCCGGATACCTCAGTGCCGATAACATCCCGCCATGAGATAAGCTGTGCATTTGCATCCCTGGCAAACATGGGAGTCAGCAGCAGCAATAGAAGAGGAATCAGAAAAAGATTTCGGGCGAAGAGTTTCATAATCAGAACAGAGTGTAGTGATCTAATTCAGGGTAAAGATAGGATATCTGCACAAAATATCAGATCCCTTTAGTGCCGTACCGGTTCCGCTGTAAAAAAAGTACTTTTTTCCTCAGACCGGTGGTTTTTTAAAATAGTTGACAACTTTATACGTTTAAGGAGAAAATGGCTAATTTACGGTGATACAATGATGGTCATTGATCAGGAGAATCACCGAAGCAACTCTTTCAGGACTTTACAGAATGATCCGTAAACAATCACACTTCTATTTCATAATGAGGTCGGCGATTAGCCTGCTGATTATGGCATGGATTTTTGGGACAGGCTGCAGGAGCTCTAATGTTGTGGTGACTCAATTCACGGATGACGGGTACTATCGAAGCAGCTCCGGCTCTTCCCAGATCCGAGATCAGATCCGGGAGAGTTTTTCCGCAGTGCGCAGAATTCAGAGTAATTCCATCTACCGTACCTACTACTTTTCTCCTGAGCAGTTGCCATCGGAAGATGAACTGGCCGGTGCTGAATTCGGTTCCATTGCACTCTTTTCAGATGTCGATACCCACTCAACAGCGGGTACAGCGGTTATACTTTCCATTGAAAGAGGCAGAGCACTGCTACTCACGGCTGCCCATGTGATTTCGTTTCAGGATACAATTTTACATTATTCGGATGAGATGGCCACCCTGGTGGAAGCTGTCTCAGTAAAAGAGTCTGTAAACCAGTTTATCTTTACCGACAAGGGGATTACCATGTTTGAGCCGATCGTTGCCGATTTCCGGAGGGATCTGGCCGCCGCTGTGACAACCACATCTGTAACCGATACAGATCTCCGGGCGCTCAGTTTGCCGCCGGGAAATGCGGAACGCATCGACTGGGGTGATGTTGCCTTTGCCGTGGGGTATCCGAGAGGGGTTCAGATGGTCAGCAGCGGTGTCATCAGTCTGAGTGATCACCCGGTGAGGAAGTTCACGATGGACTTTTCCATTAACAGAGGATTTAGTGGCGGAGCTCTGTTTGCTGTGCGTAATGACGGCACCGGGCTTCAGTGGGTGGGTACCATTACCTCTGCCATGGGGGAGCGTGAATACTATTTGGGACCGGCAGATCCGCTCAACAGGGAATACCGGGCCGGTCAGCCCTACAGCGGTGAGTTGATTATCCGCAGCTCTCCGCGCATCTACTACGGTATTGCCAATGCCACAGACATTGATCAGGTAAGGCAATTCCTCAGGGAATGGAGGCTTTTATTACATGATGAAGGGTTTTTGATTCCCGGCTATCTGTGAAACCCTTCAATTTTTTGGTAACTGCCCATTTATCTGTTGATGCATTTCCTTATCATAGGTTCTAAATGGTTACTGCCTCTCTGAATGAAGGGGTATCAGACCGGCCGGATCACCTGAATCAGGAATTCGTTTTCTACAGAGGTTTTGATCCGGAGCCTCAAACCAGTACTGCTTCCATATGAAAGAGTTATTAGGTATACCTGTTCCGTTTGAAGACCCTGTACTCATTTTTGCATTGGTAATGCTGATTATTCTGCTGGCTCCGATGGCGTTTAAAAAGCTGCGGATTCCGGGGCTTGTAGGGCTGATCTTCGCCGGAACTATTGTGGGTCCCGGCCTTCTGGGCCTTATTGAACGAGACTTCACGATTGAACTGCTGGGAACGGTTGGATTGCTCTATCTGATGTTTATGGCAGGTCTTTCGATCGATCTGAACCGCTTTGAGAAACTTCGGGCCAAAAGTATTGGATTTGGTACTCTCTCTTTTCTGCTTCCTATGGTCTCTGCACTCTATGTGGGTGTCACCATTCTCAATTTTTCATTCCCTACAGCTCTTCTGCTCGGATCTATCGTGGGTTCCCATACACTGCTTGCCTATCCGATCGTTGAGCGTCTTGGGATTACGAAAAATACAGCGGTTACCATGTCGATGGGAGGTACTCTCGTAACCGACACCCTTTCACTGGGTGTACTCGCCGTTGTAGCCGGTTCAGCAGCCGAAGACCTGGGTACAGGCTACTGGATAGGGTTCGGAACCTCGGTTTTGATTTTTGTGGCCGCCGCGCTGCTGATTCTGCCGAGACTTGGGCGGTGGTTCTTCCGCAATATCCGCTATGAGAACAACATCGATTTTGTGTTTATGGTGGCGGTGCTGTTCACAACCGCCTTTTTTGCTGAGCTTGCAGGTCTGGCACCCATCATCGGCGCCTTTATGGCCGGCCTTCTTCTGAACCGGCTGGTGCCGGGAAGCGGAACCCTGATGAGCCGTATTCAGTTCGTGGGCAACGCACTGTTTATCCCCTTTTTCCTCATCTCGGTTGGAATGCTTGTGGATCTTCAGGTGCTGGGCAATCTGAGTGTATGGTTCATGGCGTTTACTTTCAGTGCACTTGTTTTTCTTGGCAAGGGTGCTGCTGCGCTGGTTACGAGATTTCAGTTCAAATTTACCAAGGCGGAGTCTCTGGTCGTTTTCGGACTCACCACTCCGCAGTCTGCTGCTACCCTTGCGGTAACCCTGGTGGGGTATGAACTTGGCTTTTTTGATGCGTCAGCCGTGAACGCGGTTGTGATTATGATTCTGATTACCTGCCTGGTAGGCCCGTGGCTGGTCGAGAAGTTCGGCCGGGCAGTAGCGATTGAAGAGGAAGAAAAACCCTACCTCACATCGGATGCTCCTCAGAGAATCCTGGTTCCGCTTGCAAATCCGGAAACGTCAGATGCACTGATGGATATCGCTTTTATGGTCAGGGATGCAAAGTATGATCAGCCCATTCACCCGCTTACCGTTGCAAGGGACGGAGCCGACGTAGAAAGTCAGGTTGCCAAGGGCGAAAAAATGCTGAGTCATGCCGTGATCCATGCCGCTGCCGCTGAAGTTCCCGTGAATGCTGTGACACGCGTGGATATGAATATCTCCAAAGGGATCGCCCGGGCTGTCAGTGAGATGCTTATCACAACCATTGTCATTGGCTGGAACGGTCAGGTTTCCACCAAACGTGCTGTTTTTGGAACCATACTCGATCAGCTGCAGAAAGAGTCTGATGAAATGGTCATGGTATGCAAAATCGAGAAACCTGTGAACACCTTCGAGAGAGTGATTGTAGCCATACCACCCTATGCGGCTCTTGAAACCGGATTTGACTCGATGATCAGATCTGTAAAACTTATGGCTGAACAGGTTGGCGGTGAAATGGAAATCATAGCCAGTCTGGATCGCGAAAAATATGTTAACAAAAGCGTGAAAGCGATCAAACCCGATATCGAGTTTCGATGCAACAGTCTTGAACAGTGGTCAGAGCTTCTGGTCTGGATGAATGAGCACCTCAAGGAAAACGATCTGTTTGTTCTTGTAAGCGCAAGAGAAGGCTCCCTCTCCTGGCGGCCGGGACTCGATCGCCTGCCACGAGTGATCGCGCAGAAGTATCCAGGGTTGAGCTTTATCTCAATCTACCCGTCTGAAGCAGTGGATAAGGGTGCTGTGGTTCAGCCTAAAAAGAGGTCCTCCGGCCTCTTTGACGAACTGAACCTGATCAAACCGGAGAGAGTCCGGCTCAACCTGAAGCAGGCTTCAACGGATCAGCTGCTGGAACAGATCATCAAAGATGATGCCGCCTTTGAGGCGATCGATATAGAACGGATCACCCGAAGGCTTCTTGAATTTACTGCCGACTACACTCCTGAAGTGATGCCCGGTGTGTTGATTTTTGAGTCTCACACATCAAAAGTGAATGAGCAGATTCTGTTTGTGGGCATCAGTGAAGATGAGCTGAATGTAGAGCATACAGCGAATCCCGTTCACATAATTCTGGTGATTTTGAGTCCGAAATTCGTAAAATCCGAAGACCACCTGAAAGGGCTGAACCGGATTCTGAAGCTGATTCGACCGGGGGAGGATGTTGAAGAGCTCAGAAAAGCAAAGAGTACCCAGGATGTGGTGAAATTTTTTATGACGAAGCGCGGGAAGAACAGCTGATTTCGTTCAGAATCTGATCGAACGCAACTCCTTTTTCTGTGCTTTCTGCCATGTTTCTCAGAGTAAACATGCCCTCATTCAACTCATTTTCGCCCACCAGAAGGGCATACCTGGCCCCCTCACGGTTGGCATCCTTCATCTGGGCTTTCATGGAACGCCCGGAGTAATCCATAGTGGCTGATATGCCTTTTTCTCTCAGATACTGAAGTTTGGATAATCCCCACTTCCGGGCCCGCTCCCCGAGTGTTACAATGTAGATGTCGACCTGTTTTTCCGGGGTCAGGATGATACCGAGCTCATCACAGGCGATGAGGAGCCGCTCCATCCCGGCCGCAAACCCCACCGCCGGTGTGGGCTGTCCGCCGATCTCTTCCACGAGCAGGTCGTAGCGTCCGCCTCCCGCAAGTGCATCCTGAGCGCCGAGATCCGGACTGATCAGTTCAAAAGCAGTTTGTGTGTAGTAGTCCATCCCGCGAACCAGATAGGGATCTTCTGAAAATGGAATCTGCAGATCCGTCAAAAGCTCTTTAACCCTGCTGTAATGGAGTTCCGATGCTTCACTCAGATAGCCGGTAATGACCGGCGCATTCTGAATAAAGGGCTGGTCTTCCTCCTCTTTTGAATCGAGGATCCGAAGGGGATTCTTTTCGAATCTCACCTTCGACACATCACTGAGCTTCTCAAGGTTTGGGCGGAGATGCTCTTTCAGCGCCTCTTTATAGCGCTCCCTGCAGGCGGGGTCCCCGATAGAGTTCAGCTTAAGCACGGTGTTTGTGATCCCGATCTTGCGGTAAATATGGATCATAAATGCGATCACCTCAACATCGGCAACGGGGTCGCTGCTCCCGATGATCTCGAGACCAAACTGATGAAACTGCCTTTGCCTCCCTTTTTGGGGCCTCTCGGCACGGAACATAGGGCCGATATAGTAAAGTTTCTGTGTACCGCCTCTCTGATCGAGCCGGTGCTCAACATAGGAGCGGACAACCGGGGCGGTCAGTTCGGGCCGCAATACGTAGTTGTCTTCACCCCGGCTGAAAGAAAAGATCTCCTTGGAAACAATGTCGGTAAGCTGACCCAGGCCACGCACAATCAGCTCTGTCTGCTCCATGACCGGCGTGCGGATCTCCTCGAAATTAAAAAGAGCCGCCTCCCGGTGGATCAGCTCCTCAAGGAATCTCCATTTTACCGCTTCATCCGGGAGAATATCGACCATCCCGTGATGTGTTGTATATTTTGCCTGAGCCATCTGGTCTGCTGATTTTATGTAATAAATGATTTTTCTGAATTGAAACTCACTGAGAAGCTGTTCGGGGCCGCCTCAGCGGAACATCGGATACCGGTAAAAGATACGGCCATTCAGTTGAATCTGGAATGGTGAATTCGTGCGGTTTTATAGAGAGTGAGCTCACTGGATGAACGGGGAGCGTAGGGGCTGTTCAGGGACTGTTCGAAGTCTTCTGAAAATTGTGAGGAAAAACCGCTTATTTTCAGCTAATTTATGAGACAGGGGCAGGAAGATCATCCATGCCTGGTGGCCCCTTAATCCAAATGAGAATTGAATCCCGGATCATGACACACCGATTATGTATTGTGGCTGCAGTACTGATTTCATCACTCACCCTCAAACTGAGTGCCCAGCCGGCTCTCATCATAGAGTCGGGAGGCGTATTGACTCCTGAACTCGCCTCCTATAATGTCCACTTTTATGATCTGGATATTACCCTGAATCCTGCCGACAGCAGTGTGTCAGGGCATGTGGGGATTCATTTCAAGGTAGTGCAGCCGACCGACAGGATTGCGCTGGCCCTCGATCCCCGGCTGGATATTCACGCAGTATGGAGGATGGCGCCCGAGAGGGAGTTGCCGCTGCTGAACAAGAGCGACAGCTTTTCAAGCCAGGCTGAACATCTCAGCATGGTTACCGGGAGCGGCTATTCCGACCATGTGCAGATGTTACCGGCCCGGAATCCCGAAGATGAGGCACTCATGCAGCTGCAAGTGCGAAGATCCGACAGCAGCCGGATATTTTATGTGCACTTCCCGGAGACGCTTCAGCCGGGCAGCAGGGAGTCCATAACCGTGAGTTATTCCGGCAGGCCCAGAGTTGCGCCCAGGGCACCCTGGGATGGCGGGATGGTGTGGAAGACAACGCCCTCAGGGGATCCGTGGGTCGGTGTAGCCGTGCAGACGACCGGCGCCTGGCTCTGGTGGCCCAATAAGGATCACCCTTCCGACAGAGCCGACTCCGTGGCCATCAGTCTCACCATGCCCGCCGATCTGGTGGTCGCCTCCAACGGAAGGCTGCGGTCTGTAACCAACCCTGATAAGGGGTGGAAGAGCTGGCACTGGTTTGTTTCAACCCCGATCAATAACTACAATGTTACAGTGAATGCAGCGCCCTATGAAATTTTGTCAGATACCTATACCAGTATAGCCGGGGATGAGATGGAGCTGCTTTTCTGGATATTGCCGGAATTTATCGAACAGGGCAGAGAGCTCTTCCCGCAGTTTGCGGAGCAGCTTCGGTTCATGGAGCAGATTGCCGGCCCCTATCCCTTCAGGGCTGATAAATATGGCGTAGCCCACGCACCCTATCTCGGTATGGAGCATCAGACTTTGATTGCCTATGGAGCAAATTTCAGAAATGATAACCTGTTCGGCAGAAACACAGGATTTGATGATCTCCACCAGCATGAGCTGGCTCACGAGTGGTGGGGAAATATGGTGACGGCATGGGACTGGCGGGACTTCTGGATCCATGAGGGTTTTGGAACCTATATGCAGGCACTCTATGCCGAACATCTTGGCGGGATGGAGGTGTACAGAGACATGATGGGGCTGATGAGACTGAGAATGCGGCCGGAGGCCGACCTGGAAGTGGCACCCCGGCAATCGATGACATCGGTTGAAATCACACGCGGCACGCGCGGTGGGGATGTGTACTACAAAGGAGCTATGGTGCTGCATACGCTCCGCTATTATCTGGGTGACGATACGTTTTTCAGGGTGCTGCGCAGATTTGCCTATCCTGACCCCGGACTGGAGCATGCCACAGACGGCAGCCCGATGCGGTTTGTGACTACGGATGATTTTCTGCATCTCGCAGAACAGATCAGCGGCAGGGATCTTCACTGGTTTTTTGAAGTGTACCTGAGGCAACCGGCGCTCCCCGGGCTGATTGTTGATCGCTCACAAGAGTTGCTCCAGCTTCAGTGGGAAGTGCCCGGAGAACGCTCCTTCCCCATGCCGGTTCAGATTCGGATCAATGGGGAAATCACAACATTTATTCCTAATGAAAACGGGATCATAGCTCTTGAAATTTCTGATGATGCGCACGTTGAAATAGATCCTTACCGGTGGCTGCTCAAAAAAAGTCCTTGAAAATTCCCTGAAAAAGCGACAACATAAAAGCGTTTTCAGGGATCCTGAATTAATAATCAAACTGAACTGAATTATGTGGCTTAATATCAAATCCTACGACGAGTACAATCAGATCTACAACCAGAGTGCTGCCGACCGCCTGAAATTCTGGGAGCATGAGGCGGGCACTTTCTACTGGAGAAAGAGCTGGGATCAGGTTCATTCGGGAGGATTTGAGAAAGGGGATATCAAGTGGTTTGAAGGGGGAAAGCTCAACATCACGGAGAATGCACTCGACCGCCATCTCAACACCATCGGGAATAAAACGGCCTTTATCTTCGAACCCAACCACCCCGACAGCTTTCGCCGGACCATCACCTACCGGCAGCTCTATGATGATGTTTGCCGTTTTGCAAATGTGCTGGAGAGCAAGGGGATTCAAAAAGGAGACAGGGTCTGCATCTACATGGCCATGACACCGGAGCTGATCATATCGTCTCTGGCCTGTGCACGCATCGGAGCGGTTCACTCCATCGTCTTTGCGGGCTTTTCTGCCCAGTCGCTCTCGGAGCGGATTCAGGACTGTGATGCCAAAATGCTGATCACGAACGACGGCCTCCGGCGCGGTGACAAGCATGTGCCGCTCAAAGATATTTCTGATGAAGCGCTGAAAGAGTGTCCAACGGTTACCAGTGTGATCGTCTGTCAGCGTACCAACCGGGATATCGACTGGGTGGAGGGCCGGGATGAATGGTGGCATATGCTGATCCGGAATGCATCCAACAGGCATAAGGCGGTGGAAATGGATGCGGAAGATCCGCTTTTTATTCTCTATACCTCCGGCTCCACCGGAAAGCCGAAAGGGGTGCTGCACACCTGCGGCGGGTATATGGTATATACCAGCTACACGTTCAGAAACGTGTTTCAGGTGGCTGAAGAGGATATCTACTGGTGCACGGCGGACGCGGGATGGATTACCGGGCATTCCTATATCATCTACGGCCCGCTCTTTAACGGCGCCACCGGTATTATCTTTGAAGGTGTGCCGAACTATCCGGATGCGGGACGATTCTGGGAGGTGGTGGAGAAGTATCGTGTAACGCATTTTTACACTGCCCCAACTGCGATTCGGGCATTGATGACCTACGACATGAAGTTTGTTCAGAAATATGATCTGAGCTCTCTGAAAGTGCTGGGTACGGTAGGAGAGCCAATCAATGAGGAAGCCTGGCACTGGTATAATGACCATATCGGGGGCGGACGTTGCCCGATTGTGGATACCTGGTGGCAGACCGAAACCGGCGGGATTATGATCTCACCGCTTGCGGGAATCACCCCAACAAAACCGGGCTTTGCAACGCTGCCTCTGCCGGGTATCTTCCCGATGCTGATGGATGAAAACGGCAAGGAGATCAAGGGGAACGGAGTGAGTGGTAATCTCTGCATTCGTCATCCCTGGCCGGGGATAGCGAGAACCGTTTGGGGAGATCACGAGAGGTATCTGAAGACCTATATGAGTGCCTACAAAGGGTATTATTTTACAGGTGACGGATGCCGGAGGGACCCGGACGGATACTACAGGATTACCGGGAGGGTAGATGATGTGCTCAATGTGTCGGGTCACCGGCTGGGAACGGCGGAAATTGAGAATGCGATTAATGAGCATCCAAATATCGTGGAGTCTGCCGTAGTGGGATACCCGCATGAGATCAAGGGCCAGGGCATCTTTGCGTTTCTGACCTGTGAGCAGGAGCCAAAAGACCCTGCAGCCTTTAAAAAAGAGATCCATGATCTGATCACCAAAATCATCGGTCCCATTGCCAAACCAGACAGAATTCAGCTTGCACCCGGCCTTCCCAAAACCAGATCTGGAAAAATCATGAGACGGATCCTGAGAAAAGTAGCCGCGAATGAGTCCGATAACATAGGGGATGTTTCCACACTGCTTGATCCGGCTGTGGTAGAGGAGATCAAGAACGGGAAATCGTTCTGAGAAGAGAAAAGAAGCCCGTATGAATGAGCCGGTGGAGAAGGGCTTATTTCCGGGTGGTATTACGCCTCAGGAATCGGACAGACAGGGCAGCGACACTTGGGATTGTCAGCGAAAGGCAAGACCCGAGAGAAGTATTACCAGACTGATTCCGAACAGAACAAGCCTGAAACGGGTGCTGATGATCATTTCATGGAAAAGCAGTCCGTAGGTAAACGGAGCTTCAGATAACCACGAATAGTACAAAGAGCGGTGTGCGGCTCCCAATGCCATTGTGACATGGCCGTGCAGGATCGTTAGCATAAAAGGAAGGCCAAACAGGATGGAGCCGGGGAATGAGAGAGCCTTATTGACGGAGAGCAGTTCACTCAGGAAAAAATAGGGCCATGCAAAGATCAGAAGAATCGGTACCGAGAGAAGCCAGTTGATAAAAGCAATCCGTTTATAATTCCGGATGTTCAGTTCAGAGTCGGGAGTCATGTTTGCAGGAGATATTCGGTTCTGGTTGCTCTGTTCAGTTCTTTCGGAGTGGCAGTTATGAGTACGCTCCGGATGCGGATTTATTTTGATTGCTGCGATTGGATCGGGTAGATATACAGTCTGGGTTTGATTTGACGGGTGTATACTTTTTAATCAAAAATGGCATCAGGCTGCCTGGATGATCTAAATCTGGCTGGTAATTAAAATTTCGATATCTCTGTAGGGCATGGAGAACTGATCGGCCAGTGCCTTTTTCGTAAGATGTTTTTTGTAGGAGTAGGTTCCGTTTCTCAAGGCGGAGTTTTTCCAGAGGCATCCTTCAATTCCCCCGGCATCTCCAATGTCGATAAGATAGGGTACGATCACGTTGTTTAACGCATACGTTGCTGTTCTGGCGACATTGGATGGGATATTGGGTACGCAGTAGTGAACCACGTCATATTTGCGGAAGACCGGACTGGAGTGAGTAGTGGGCTCACTGGTGGAGACACAGCCACCCTGATCGATTACAGTATCCACGATCACGCTGCCGGCTTTCATTCTCTGAACCATGGGATCCGTAACCCAGCAGGGGGCTCTTTCTCCTTCGGTCATTGCCGCGCCAATCACCACATCGGCCGATTCCAGGGCAGCTGTGAGATACTGATGATTTGCTGTGGCTGTAATAATTCTTCGGTCGAGTGCATTTTCAAGACGGCGCAGCATTGTGAGATCGTTATCCAGAACAAATACCTGCGCGCCGTATCCGAGAGCGGTTCTTGCCGCATATTCACCGGTAATACCCGCACCCAGTATAGCTACCGTTGCCGGCGGGATCCCGGAGATACCGCCAAGCATGACTCCCTGACCTCCACTGCTATTTTCAAGGTAGTGGGCTGCAATCTGAACGGCCATGGATCCTGTGATTTCATGCATCATCCGGACAATCGGAAACTGATGATCCTCCGATTTAATAAATTCATACCCGATACCACAAATTCCCTTCTCAATCATGGAGCGCATAAAACCGGCAGTGGTATGCCCCAGATGAAGGGCAGAAATCAGAACCTGTCCTGCCCGCATCCAGTCGAGTTCGGTTTTGGTAGGCGGGGCTACTTTAGGGATCAGTTCGGCTGAACTGAAGAGCTCTTCAGCACTGTATGAGATCTCTGCCCCGGCCTCCTGGTATTCACTGTCTGAGAAGTGTGCGTCGATCCCGGCATTTTTCTCAACAATCACCTTGTGACCGTTGGCCGTGAGTATCGACACTCCGCCGGGAGTGATGGACACCCTGCGCTCATCAGCGGAAGTCTCCTTTGGCAGGCCAATTACCAGAGAACGCTCAGTTTTTCCGGAGATGAGACTTTTTTCAAGGGTCTTAATTCCAATGTGCTCCGTTTCAAAGGGACTCAGATCCATAAGTTCAGCAGTCAGATTACAGTTACATGTGGCTTGTCAAGGTCGTATACTACCCTGATACAGAAACTGATGAGATTTTGGCTGATACAGAATTGCATCAGCCAGAGTGAATCATTCAGTGTGACATCCAAAAGGCACTGTGCCTGAATGCGTATCAGGGAATTGATTGAAATGTAATAAAAGTGCAGAACAAAGTTGATGAATCAGCATCTTAAGGCAAAAAAAAGTCTGGGTCAGCATTTTCTCAGAGACCGGAATATGATTCTCAAAATAGTAGAGAGCCTGGAGGCCGGTTCTGCAGACAGGGTGATTGAGATCGGTCCCGGGGATGGGGCTCTGACTGAATTCCTGGTAGGCAGATATGAAGATTTGACGGTGATTGAAATCGACAGCCGGATGATATCCCTGCTGAGAGAGAAATATCCCGCTCTCAGCATATCAGAAAGCGATGTATTGAAGACGGACTGGGTATCACTTCTCCATGATGACAAGCCGACTCATGTGATCGGCAATCTGCCCTACTACATTACCAGTCAGATTCTCTTTTCCATTCTGGAAAAGAGAGAAAAAATCCATTCAGCTCTTTTGATGATGCAGGCCGAGGTAGCAGAACGGATCGTATCTGAACCGGGGCGTAAAGAATACGGCATTCTGAGCGTACAGTGTCAGTTAATGAGCCGGCCCGAAATTCTGTTCAGGGTACCGCCATCTGTCTTTTCACCAGCCCCAAAGGTTCAGAGCGCTGTGGTACGCTTTACATTCAACAAGCCTCCTCTCGGCTGCAGTGATGTACATCTGAAAAAAGTTGTCAGAACCGCGTTCAATCAGAGGAGAAAGAAGTTAAGCAATTCACTCAAGCCTCTGAATATACAGTTGCCGGAGGATTCGTTTGATTTCAGTAAGCGGCCCGAAGCGTGGCCACCGGAGATGTATGAAACTTTGACAGCATATCTCGAGCAACTTGGCACGTTTGACTGAAAATCCGTCAAAATGAGCTTTTTCCAGTCCGTTCGAGAGAGAAAAAGAGACAGGTTCAAGCTGTTTTGCCATACTTTGGAATTTGGTACGGCTTTTGCTAATGGTGTTACATTGTAGGCATCAGGTGTATGCTGGGTGCCGAAACGATTTTTTAACTAACAACATAAACCAGAAACATAAGGAGTTATTCTATGGCCAGCATTAAACCATTAAGCGACCGCGTTCTTGTACGCCCGGTCGAAGCAGAAGAAAAAACAAGCTCCGGTATTATTATTCCGGATACTGCTAAAGAAAAACCACAAAGAGGAACTGTTATAGAAGCAGGTCCGGGAAAGGTTGAAAATGGTAACAAAATTGAAATGTCTGTAAAGAAAGGCGATGAAGTTCTGTACGGCAAATACTCAGGAACGGAAGTTACTCTCGATGGTGAGGAGTTTCTGATTATGAGGGAATCAGATATTCTTGGAATCGTTTCCTGATCTGAAAACTGAAAATTGTAATACTAACCAATCAAAATAAAAATTATGTCAGCAAAATTAGTTCATTATGATGCAGAAGCACGCGACGCACTAAAACGCGGTGTGGACAAGCTTGCGAATGCAGTAAAAGTTACACTCGGCCCCCGTGGAAGAAACGTAGTGATTGAAAAATCATTTGGTTCACCTACAGTGACTAAAGACGGTGTTACTGTGGCCAAGGAGATTGAGCTCTCCGACAGAGTGGAAAACATGGGTGCACAGATGGTTCGTGAAGTAGCATCCAAAACCAATGACATTGCCGGTGACGGTACCACCACTGCTACAGTACTGGCTCAATCCATCATTCAGACCGGACTGAAAAATGTGACAGCCGGTGCAAATCCTATGGATCTCAAACTCGGGATCGACAAAGCTGTAACTGCGGTTGTGGCTGAGCTCCGCAAACTGAGTGAGCCGGTAGGCGACAGCCTCGACAGCATCCGTCAGGTAGGAACCATCTCCGCAAACGGAGATGAAGAGATCGGCAACTTTATTGCTGAGGCAATGGAGAAAGTTGGAAAGGATGGTGTGATCACAGTAGAAGAAGCCAAAGGAACCGAAAGCTATCTCGATACTGTCGAGGGTATGCAGTTCGACCGCGGATACCTCTCTCCATACTTTGTGACCAACAGCGACACCATGACCACAGAGATGGAAGAGCCTTACATTCTTATTTTCGACAAGAAGATCTCCAGCATGAAAGATCTGCTCCCGATTCTTGAGAAAGTGGTACAATCCGGCAAACCGCTTCTGATTATTTCAGAAGATGTGGAAGGTGAAGCTCTCGCCACACTTGTGGTAAACAAACTTCGCGGTTCCCTCAAGATCGCAGCTGTCAAAGCCCCGGGCTTTGGCGACAGAAGAAAAGCGATGCTTGAAGATATCGCAATCCTCACCGGAGGTACAGTGATCAGTGAAGAGCGCGGTTATAAGCTGGAAAATGCAACGCTCGACTTTCTGGGAACTGCCGACCGTGTAACGATCGACAAGGACAATACCATCGTTGTTGGTGGTAAAGGTGCCGAAAACGATATCAAGGCCAGAGTCAACCAGATCAAAACACAGATTGAAAATACAACGTCCGACTACGATCGTGAGAAATTGCAGGAGCGTCTTGCAAAACTCGCAGGTGGTGTAGCCGTACTCTATATCGGTGCTGCTTCTGAAGTGGAAATGAAAGAGAAGAAAGCCCGTGTGGAAGATGCTCTTCATGCAACCCGCGCTGCGGTTGAAGAGGGAATTGTGCCCGGTGGAGGTGTTGCATTCCTGAGAACTCTCAGTGTGTTTGACTCCCTGAAAGCGGATAACGGTGATGTGAAAGTCGGATTCGACATTGTACGCCGTGCACTGGAATCACCGCTCAGAGCCATTGCCGATAATGCCGGTGTGGAAGGATCCATTGTGGTTCAGAAAGTGCTCGAAGGAAAGGGTGCTTTTGGGTACAATGCCCGTACTGAAGTTTACGAAGATCTGATTAAAGCCGGTGTGATTGACCCGACCAAGGTGACCCGGACAGCACTTGAAAATGCTGCTTCAGTTGCTGGCCTGATGCTTACCACTGAAGCTGTGGTTGTTGAGAAACCATCCAAGGATGGCGACAGCGACGGCGGCATGGGAGGCGGAATGCCAGGCGGCATGGGTGGAATGGGCGGCATGGGCGGCATGATGTAATTCATGTCCCAACTGCCGGAACCATCCGGAAATTTGAAAAGCCCTGTTTTGGAAGCAAAACAGGGCTTTTTTTTTATACCGGGAGAACTCCGGATGATTGGGTCTTTACAATTCCGGAATCAACACTCCACCGGTTTACAGGATCGTCAGTAAAGCGGATATGCACGCTGAGAGATTACCTGATCTTGCTGCTGCCTGTGACCGATACCCTTCAATTCCCATGAATGTACCATGATCAAAAATTCGCACCTGAGTGAGTTCATAAATATAAAGTAGATTAATTCTTGTCAGTTCTCTATACTACGTTTATGCCTGTGTGCTTAGCTCACGTTCTGCGGCAAATATCACCTCTAACAACACTACCTAACATTTGAATGACTATGGAGAATTTTAAAGACAGAATCGCACATGGAATCACGAGAAGAGATTTTGTAAAACGTTCTGCCCTGACGGCAGGTGCAGGCCTGATGGCAGCTTCACTTCCGGTTGGGGCAAGTGCGTTTGCCGCCGGGAATGATGAATTGAAAGTTGCACTGGTAGGTTGCGGCGGCAGGGGCACGGGTGCAGCTAACCAGGCACTTATTGCCGATGACGGAACCAGGCTGGTGGCAATGGCAGATGCCTTTCGGGATCGTATAGACAGCTCTTATCAGAACCTGAGCAACCGATGGGGAGAAAGCGGACGTCTGGATGTGCCGGAAGAGCGTAAATTTTCCGGTTTTAACGCCTATAAGGATGCCATAGACCTTGCAGATGTGGTGATTCTGACGACTCCTCCCGGGTTTGCGCCCAAGCATTTTGAGTATGCGATACAGCAGGGCAAGCATGTGTTTATGGAAAAACCTGTGGCGACTGACGTACCCGGTGTGCGCAGAGTGCTGGAAGCAGGGAGATTGGCTAAAGAGAAGAACCTGAATGTAGTGGTTGGGCTGCAGCGTCGCTATCAAAACCGCTATCTGGACGTACTGAAACGAATTCAGGCGGGTGATGTTGGCCGACTTATTTCCGGCCAGGTGTACTGGAATGACGGAGGTGTGTGGGTGAACGAAAGGCAGCCCGGACAGGCCGAAATGGACTATCAGATGCGCAACTGGTACTACTTTACATGGCTCTGCGGAGATCATATTGTGGAACAGCATATTCACAATATTGATGTGGCCAACTGGTTCATTGGAGACTATCCGGTATCCGCGCAGGGAATGGGCGGAAGGGAAGTAAGAACCGGAAAAGATCACGGAGAGATTTTTGATCACCATTTTGTTGAATTTACATACCCGAATGGTCAGGTGATTGCCGCACAGTGCCGTCACCAGCCCAATACATTCGCAAGAGTGGATGAATTTTTCCAGTTTACCGAAGGTACTGTTCACGCAGGGCGTGGAGTGATCCGGAACTGGGCGGGCTCTTCGCTCTATGAGCATGATGAGAGTAACGATCCGAATCCATATCAGGTAGAACATGATGTCCTGTTTGAGGCGATCCGGACCGGTGGCGAGGTGAATGATTCAGAGATCGGAGCTAAAGCGACTCTCTCGGCGATCATGGGTCGTATGGCCACTTACTCCGGACAGGTGATTACATGGGAAGCTGCCTTGAACTCCAATATTGTGCTGGTTCCGGATCTTCTGGACTGGGATATGAATCCACCCGTGATGCCGGATGAGAACGGAAGATATCCGGTTGCAGTTCCGGGGGTTACCCAGGTGATCTGAACCCTGCAGGTGATATGAATGATCCGAAATAGAGCAGCCTGCGTTGCCGCTGAATTTCTCACTTGAAACTCGTTATCTAACGGGCTTCCGGGATCCCTCTGTTTAAATTAAATGTGTTATCCGATAACTCACTGATACCTCTATGGCAAGCAGAAAAGAATTTCTCAGAATGAGTGCAGCGCTCACTGCAGGACTCACACTTCCTTTTTCACTGCCTGGCACTGCCCGGAGCTCTCCCATTTCACAGACTCTGGATGAGAGCAGCAAAGTGCTGAAAAAGGGGTATATGCTGGGAACCTTTCCTTCCCGGGGCGACTACTCTTTGATGGAGCAGTTTCAGATGCTGAAAAGTGCCGGCTTCGACGGTGCTGAACCGGATAGCGGACTGAATCGTGATGAAGTGATGCAGGCAATGGAAGCATCAGGCCTGGAAATCCCCAGTGTTGTGGTATCCACCCACTGGTCTCATCCCTTGTCGAGTCCCGACGCGGAAACCAGGCAGACAGGCTTGCAGGGTCTTCAGACCGCCCTTGAGGATGCAGATGCTTACGGTGCAAAGTGCGTTCTTCTCGTGCCCGGAGCTGTAAGCCGAACGGTCTCCTATGAGGACGCCTGGAACAGGTCTCAGGAAGAGATTCGAAAAGCGGTTCCGCTCGCAGAGGAACTGGGGGTAGCCATCGCAATTGAAAACGTCTGGAATCAGTTTTTACTGAGCCCGCTGGAAGCAGCACGATACGTGGATGCGTTTGAATCGCCCGCAGTTGGATGGTATATGGATGTGGGAAACATACGGAATTTCGGTTTTGCTGATCAGTGGATTCGAATTCTCGGCCCCAGGATTAAGATGGTACATTTCAAAGAGTACAGCATGCAGCTTCGCAATCAGGAAGGACCGGGAGCCGGTTTCAGAGTGAATTTTCTGGAAGGTGACAAGGACTGGCCGGCTGTCATGAGTGCCCTGAGGGAGATTGAGTACAGTGGTGGGTATGCCATAGCGGAACCCTCCTACCGAAACCCTGAAACCGACCACAAAATCTGGCTTAAGGAGTATATTGCAGATCGGATGGATCAGATTTTTGGCATGTAACTCCCCTCTGGTCAAAAATCGAGAAGCAGGGTGACGGGAATCTCTTTTGTCGTGCCGGAAACTTCTCTGTGGCCCGCTGTAAAACTGTGACCGTAATTCAGGATATGCCCCCCTTTTTAGAGAATCATCCCTAAAGGTCACAGATATTTTTTGTATTTTTTTTCATTAAAAAAACAGCAACGGAACAGCCTTGATTATGTACTCAAAATTGAAGCAGGAGTTAACGGAAGAACTGGAAAAAATCAGGCAGGAAGGCCTCTACAAAAAGGAGAGGGTGATTACAACCCCACAGGGTGCCGTGATCCGTACAGACGGGGGTGAGGAAGTTATTAATTTTTGCGCAAATAACTACCTGGGTCTCTCTTCCGACCCGCGAGTGATGGATGCAGCAAAAAAGGCCGTTGACGAGTATGGTTTCGGGATGTCTTCGGTTCGGTTTATTTGCGGCACTCAAACGATTCACAAGGAGCTCGAAGAGAAACTGTCCGGGTTTCTGGGGATGGAGGATACCATTCTTTACGCTGCTGCCTTTGATGCAAATGGCGGACTTTTTGAACCGCTTCTGGGCCGGGAGGATGCGATCATATCCGATCAGCTTAATCACGCTTCCATCATCGATGGGGTGCGGCTCTGTAAAGCGCAGCGTTATGTGTACAGGCATAACGATATGGCCGATCTGGAAGAGAAACTGAAGGAGGCTTCTGCTGCCCGCACGCGCGTGATTGCCACCGATGGCGTTTTTTCGATGGACGGTACCATTGCTCAACTGGATAAAATCTGCGATCTGGCAGAGAAATATGATGCTCTGGTGATGAGCGATGAGTGCCACTCCACCGGATTTGTCGGAAAAACCGGCCGCGGCGTTCATGAATACAGAGAGGTGATGGGACGGGTGGACATCATAACCGGTACGCTCGGCAAAGCGCTCGGAGGAGCTTCCGGCGGCTTTACATCTTCTCACAGAGAGATCATAGATCTGCTTCGCCAGCGCTCAAGACCCTATCTTTTTTCCAATACCCTTGCACCTGCCATCACCGGAGCCTCCATTGAAGTTCTGCGGTTACTAAGCGAGACTACCGAACTCAGAGACAAGCTTGAAAGGAATACCCGCCATTTTCGTGAGGCGATGAGCCGTGCCGGGTTTGATATAAAACCCGGTGAGCATGCCATTGTCCCGGTCATGCTTTATGACGCGAAAGTCTCCCAGCAATTTGCTGAAAAACTACTCTCAAAAGGTATCTATGTGATCGGATTTTATTACCCGGTTGTACCCAAAGGAGAGGCCCGTATCCGCGTTCAGTTGTCTGCTGTACATGAACCGGAGCAGATCGAAAAAGCTGTTGAGGCGTTCAGCGAAGTGGGACGTGAGCTTGGAGTGATTTAGGGAATACAGGAAATAAAGTTCATATATAGCTGCAGATGGCAGGAATGGGAGCATGGCAAAAATATTGATAACCGGAGCAAACGGACAGCTGGGAAGTGAACTTGCGGCAGAACTACGGATGATCTATGGTACAGAAAATGTGATTACCAGCGATATTGCCGGCAGCAGGCACTCTTCAGATGGACCACACGAATATCTTGATGTACTGGATCTGAAAGCCTTTGAGGCGATGATCAAGAGGCATTCTGTGGATCAGATCTATCATCTTGCGGCCCTGCTTTCGGCCACTGCAGAAAAAAATATTCAGCTGGGATGGGACCTGAATGTAAACGGACTGCTCAATGTTCTGAATCTGAGCAGAGACCTGAAGATCCGGAAAGTATTCTGGCCCAGTTCAATCGCTGTATTTGGTCCGGATGCTCAGAAAATTCTCACACCCCAGAACAGCCCTTGCAATCCCGCTACGGTTTACGGTATTTCCAAGGTTGCAGGTGAACAGTGGTGCGCCTACTATCACCGTAAATTTGGACTGGATGTGCGAAGCGTTCGCTATCCGGGTCTGATTGGATATAAATCACTCCCGGGCGGCGGTACAACAGATTACGCTGTGGATATTTACCACAAAGCGATTGCCGGAGAGACGTTCAGCTGTTTTCTGGAGGAGGAGAGTGCCTTGCCGATGATGTATATGAGTGACGCTGTGAAAGCAACCATAGACCTGATGAATGCTCCATCAGAGCACCTTTCTGTCAGAACAAGCTATAACATCTCTGCCATGAGTTTTACACCTGCGGAGATTGCCCGTTCAATCAGAAAAAGAGTACCCGGTTTTTCAGTTGAATTTGATCCGGACTACAGGCAGGAAATCGCCGCTTCCTGGCCCGATAGTATTGATGATTCCTCTGCCAGAACCGACTGGAACTGGCAGCAACAGTACGATCTGGATGCGATGACAGATGAAATTCTGGATCAGCTTCCCCTGATGATTCAAAGAATGAACAGCTGAGAACAACCCTGTCCTGACGCTGCCGTTCGTGGAATCGCAAGGCTGGTATTGAGTATTGAATGATGTGGATCAAAGCACAGCCTGATCAACGACTCTGTGATCTGAATTTCTCAGGTCCGGCTTTTCCGTTTTCTCTGATCCATCACCCAATCTACATAAAGAAACTCGATTGAAGCGGCTTCATACCCTTTCCATGATTGAATGGTTTCAAGGAAAGTCCCTTCGCCGGTTGTATCAGGATTCAAACCGTAGCTCATTAAAATCCATTTTCTCAACCCTTTCTCTTCACCCTTATGTATGGATGGAGGAAAAACGGCATCTGTACGGGGACGCATTAGCATCAGATCCTGTGCGGAGGTGGGTCCTATTCCCTTTATCTTTGAGATCTCTTCATAAAAGGCCTGAGGATCGGCTTCGTGGTCGAGCCAGTCCATATCCGGATTCCCGCCAAGGATATCCTGCGCAAGCCCGGTAAGGTACTCTCCCTTTCTGAGCGTCGGGCCCATTTTACGAATCTGAACAGGATCGGCTGCTGCCAGCTGCATCGGACGTGGCCAGGATGGAATCAGTTTCCCTTGATGGTAGTGGTGGGTGCCGTAAGCCTCCCTGATCTTCCAGGCCATCTTTCTGGCCGTTGGTTTGTGAGACAGTCTCATCTGAATGATGCGATTCATGATGTCTTCAAAGAGCGTTGCCCTGGCCATTCTCTTTAGGCCGTAATACTCACTCAGAAGTGGCATGAGCACAGAATCATCCGATGCCTGTTCATAAAGGGGACGCAGATCGAGATCGGTCCCAAGAATGCGTGAGAGGATCACATTTGCCTGCTGTATTTCACTTCCGGACAGCTCTTCAGAACATTCTACATGAAACTCCGGGCGCTCCGTTTCTCCGTTGAAAAAGAGAGTAACCAGAATATCCCTCTCTTTTAGCGGGATGGGGCGTGTAAACCCCACATCAGCTATCGTTTCCGGCTGGTGCTCATAATCAAAGTAGGAATCGATATCGAGACAGAGAAACCAGTCGTGTGGTGGTGTAGATGCAATTTTCCAGGAAGACATCAGCAGATTGTTTAGGACAGCTTCACGCTTTCATAAGAAATAATGGTTACCCTTTCGTTCCTGAAAAGCAGGAACCGGGATCAATTAGCATCCACATTCAGGATAAAATGATTTTCTCTGTACGCTTCCGGCAGGTTAGGGATCTCAGCTCTGGCATCCTGTAAGGTCGGGAATAATCCGATCACCACGCGGTAGTAATCCACTCCCCTGACAACAGCATGCACTACATGACTCCGGAGTCCCTCATCCATTTTCTGTAGCTTAACCCGCTCCGCCTGTGAAACACTGGTAAAGGAGTAGATACTGAATGTAAATCCGGCAAAGGGACCTTCAACGGATCCATACAGACCGTATGGTGTTTGAGATGTGGCCGCGTCTGCAACGGATTCCGATATCACTTCTTCTGCCTGTTCAGCTTCTTCAGTTAAGATCAGGGCATCAGCGGTTTGAGTCTGGCTCTCAGTTACATCGGTCTCAGCAACACTTTCCACACTTAATGAATCATTGACCTGTTCAATGAGTTCCTCTTCAACTTGATCTTCAGCTTCTGTGGTTTCACTTTTATCCGAATCTGCTCTCACTTCGGGAATCTCAACACTTTCTGCAGCTTCTTCTTCCGATTCAGTTGCCCTGACCCTGGTTTCAGCTTCATCTTCAATCGCTGCGACCCGCTCCTCAGCCTCAGCGTCAGCCTCAGAAAGGATCTCTTCAGCAGTCGCGGCCGGGGGGATAACGGCGACAGGGGCAATGGTGAAGTCAGCGGCGGGTGTGGTTCTGCTCTGGCCCGATCCCAATCGAATCCGGATACCCGTGGTCATCGATCCCCACCGGTTGGTTGTCTGTATGAAATCGTTATCCAAAATCTGTCCCGCAAAATCACGGCTGATAATATCTGTATTGGAGAAGTTGTAGTCATACTGTACAAAAAAGAGCAGCCGGGATGAGAGATTGATATTCAGACCCGCGCCCAGGCTAAAAATGAGAGAAAGATCCTGGCTTTCGGTCAGTTCCTCTTTTTCTTCCGGGATGATACTCTCATTGATTGCCCTGACAGACTGGTTGCTGTTTCGTACACCGAACCCAAAATTCCCGTAAAGATCCGCTGCAGGCGGGAGTGCGTCTGTAAGACGACGCAGACTGAGTTGTGTTGAGAGCATGGCCATCTCAAACTGATTGTCAAACAGTAGTTCAGGCCAGAATTCATGGGTTGTGAAGAGTGAAAACCGGCCTGTCATGAGCGAGAGCTGTACCCTTTCAAACTCAGTGGCACGATACCCAAAATGTAAACCTGCAGTGGGATATAGATTTTCATCAAAGGCAAACCTTGAACTGGTGATATTGGCTGCATTGCTTCCGGTATTCAGGCTGCTGTTCATAAATCCGGCCTGGATTCCAAGGTACCATCTCGGTTCCCCGTCAGTTTGCCTGGCGTGAAGATCCGGTATACCCGGATAAAAAGTGAAACAGAGAATCAGAGCCAGAATGGAGTGCACTCTTTTATGACAGAGAGAACAGTTCGGAAATATAGAATATCTTGCAGTCAATAGATTGAGGGTTTTAGCAGAATGTTGCTGTTATGGCATTTTACCCAACCCCGAGTCCGGGATTTCTGACCCTGATTCAGGATTGTGCTGAAAGATAAGGAATTAAATCTGCAGTATGAATACGTTGCTTAGGCGCGATCCGGAAGTTCATTCAAAATAGATTCCCGGTACGCTGTCACTGAGAACCGGAGATCTCTTCGCCGCCTTTACGGGCCTGATAAAGAACATTCCCTGATGTGAAGGCATAGAAGGGAGTAATCGGGAAACCTGTGGTTCGCAACGCCCTGGCTGTCCAGCGGTTGGATGTTTTCGGAAGGTGGTATCTGCCTTTGGCCTGAAAGAAAATGCTGCTGGAGTAGAGTCCCTCACTAACATAAATGAGTTCACCTTGCTGCGATCGTTGCAACTGATCAGAGATAAATCGCCCAAACTCCTCAGCTCCGGGGTCAGTGATCTGAATTCTGATCACCGTGCTGTTGCGGAAATAGCGCTCTATCGGCAGATCTGTTCCGACTACATGGATTACACTTCTTGTAGGAAGAAGTGCAGCCCTGAGCATCAGTCTGAAACCTGCATCCGGTTCAGAGTAATACCTTTCATCACCCCATCCGAATTTAAGTATTCGGGTATCTGGTATCCGGTCATCCTCCGGCAGGAAATCCCGGATGTAGCCTGCCTCAATGGCGATACCTGCGTGCCAGCCATGGCTCACGATATAAACCGGAACTGTTCGCTTAAGCTCATCTTCAGGATAGATTTCACGAACCGGAGAGAGGCATGCCGATACCAGGAGTCCCAAAAAAAGAATTAATCCCTGTTTCATCTCTTCAGTATCCCTTCATTTTGTCGACGGTAAACCGCAGTGACTGCCCGGAAAGAACTCTTTTATAGTTATCGATCAGCAACAATGCCGTTTCATCCGGATCAGTAACAGAGGCGATGTGAGGGGTGATTGTGACCGATTCCCGGTTCCAGAAAGGGTGTGAATCGGGGAGGGGTTCGGTTTGAAATACATCCAGTACAGCATGCTGAAGTATATGACTGTCGAGAGCGTAGATCAGGTCTTCTTCCGTGAGGTGTTCTCCACGTGCTGCATTCAGGAGGAATGCCGGTTGTTTGAGTTTTTTGAAAAGATTAAGGCCGAGTATCCCCTCGGTGTCGTTTGTGAGGGGTAAAAGATTGACCAGTATATTGGTACCTGACAAGAAGAGATCCAGCTCAGATTCGCTGTAGGTTTCAACACCGGAGAGCTCTTTTTTGGTCCGTGACCATCCGGTTACGTGGAAACCGGCCCGGGCCAGTTTTTTTGCGGATGAGCTGCCCAGTTCACCGAGCCCCAGGATACCGGTTGTCATGTCACTCTTTTTATACGCCGGCTGCACTGTCCAGTTTACCCTTTTCTGCTGCAGGAAGTAATCGTGACTGCGCCTGACCAGATTCAGGACACTCATAAGTACAAAATCAGCCATCTGATCTGCAAGGGAGGCTGTGACTACACGGGTAAGCGGAATTTCAGGGGGAAGGGTGGTGTCGCTGACAAGGTGATCAACACCGGCTCCAAGTGAAGAGACTGCTTTTAGATTTTTGTATTGGTGCAGCACCTGTTTCGGGTGGTTCCAGGCTACAGCAAATAGCACTCTTTCAGGAAATTGAACATCCGGCCAGATCTCGGTATCGATGTCGGCATCTGCTCTTCGAATCGCATCTCTGAAGGGTGCCATATCCCGGTTTTGGGAAATCAGGAGCAGTGACATAGATGAATCGTTATAGAATTAATAAAAGGGCGGATTTGCCGAAAGATTCACATCCATTTTTTTGATGGGTTTCGGCATTACAATAGTGATCCGGTTTACGTTAAAAAACTTGTATCTGTACACGGAATTCTGTTCGTCAAAAAACCGGGTATTTGAATCTCTACTCCAGCTTGCCCGAGAGCAGCCGGTTTTTTTCCGCTATAATCCGCCGGTAGGAGAGATCAATTCTCTCTTCACTGATGGTTCCGCTATTCACCAGATCTTTTATGATGGCGGTCACGGTGGGGACAATCTCCGGGTCGTAAACAGAATTATTTGCAAACACGAGTACATCAACTCCGGCCGCAATGGCTCTTTCCACGGATGTTTCCAGACCGTAGAATGAGCGGATGGCATCCATCTGCATGTCATCTGAGAACAAAACTCCCTGAAAACCGATCTCTTCTCTGAGTATTCCGTTCTGAATAACAGCAGAGAGTGTGGCGGGCCACTCACTATCCAGGTTTTGATTCAATACATGAGCTGTCATCACGGCAAAGGGATCGTTGCCCTCTGCGAGCATCCGGTAGGGTTCGAGCTCAACAGGATCCCACGTATCTGTTACATCGGCCATACCCACGTGTGAGTCGTTCCATGCACTGCCATGACCCGGAAAGTGTTTTAAAACGCCGAGGATCCCCTGTTTTGTAAATTCATTGAGAAAGATTGAAGCCTGCATGGTTACCGTATCCGTATCCGGACCAAAACTCCGGTCCAGCATTCCTATGACAGGATTCTGAGGATTTGTATTCAGATCCACTACCGGAGCAAAGTTTACGTTAAAACCCAGTTCATGCAGTGATTTGGCCATTGAACGTGCAAAATAGCGTGTTGAATCGGGATTGTTGAGTTTGCCCAGGTATGCTGCCGAACGGTGTTGCGGAAAATCGCGGTCGGTTTTCAGCCTGGCAACGCGCCCTCCTTCCTGATCCACTGCCATAAAGAGCGGAACTTCAGACAGTGCTTGAAGATCGTGTATCAGTTGTGTGGTCTGTGAAGGAGATTCAATGTTACGGTTGGGACTTCTTTCCGGTACATGATAGTCAAACAGGATGACTCCGCCAGTTTTGTATTCCGTAATATCCCGAATAATGTGAGAGGTGTCACTTACTGAAAAGCCGTGGAAACCAACCATGAGCATCTGGCCGATCTTTGTTTCCAGCGGAATGGTATCATATTGAGGGGTAGTCTGTCTGTTTTGTGAACAGGCTGAATGAAAAAAAAGGGAGCTGAGCAGGATGAGCAGGGTGACAAATCGATAGGTCATAGTTCTTTGTATGGAGTTTATCTGCCGAAGTCGTCTTCAATGCGAACAATATCCTCTTCATCGGAAGGGTTGTTTGGGTCTGTGTGCTGCCAGATCTCTGCAATGATTCCCCAGCTGTCGAGTCCGATTAACCGGTGGCGGGTACCGCATTCGAGCCGTACAATATCTCCTTCCCTGAAGTCTGTCATTTCTCCCTGCCGGTCATCGGCTGAGGTAATGAGTCCGGCACGACCCTCGGCTACAGTCCAGATCTCAGATCGCCGTTTATGATACTGCCAGGAAAATCTTTTCCCGGGCTCAATGAGCAGTATTTTTGGGCTGAGCGGCTGATTATCAAAGGCTGGTTTTATTTCCGTATTTGGAAAGAAAGATTCGATAAACAGGGGCAGTGATGAATCTTTGATCACAAAAAAACCACCCCATGGGCGGGTTGAATCGTCATGATCGATCTCGATGCCTTTGTCCCGAAGGAGATTTCTGACGTAGCCAAAGATCTCGTATTTGCTGAGAGCAGTCATATTACCGGCCATAAAGTTTCCAATGCCTGAATGATGTATTTAATCCGAAAGATAGCAAACCCTGAGAGTAAGGGAAAGTGACGGAATAAACCTCGGGAGAAGAAGGTTCAGACTGCTTTTGAAACCGTGAGGTTTTGTATTGTGCTGTTCAGGATATCATAATTCAAAGGCTTGCTAAGATACCCAGCATAGTCGGTTTCCCCGGCCAGTTCCTTATGATAGATATCGGAATTAGCTGTAGTGTAGATTACCTGAAGATCGGCTCTCTTTTTCTGGGCAATTTTCACCACGTCGATACCTGTCATTTCACTGTCGAGGTTGATGTCAACCAGGAGCAGCTCGGGGTCAAAATCATCAATAAGCCGGATCGCTTCACAAGCACTAAATGCTTTTTCAATATCGTAAAAACCCATCTTTTTTACCATCACTTCCAATGTAAGTGAAAGCACTGCATTATCTTCGATGATGAGTATCCGCATTGAACAAGGTTTTGAACGCTCTGCAAATCACTGCAAAGCGGAGAGGTTGATTGCTGGTTCTTTAGAATCAAAATATAAAAATATCCTCTTTCATCACATCCAATTATCGTTAGAGTTTTCTAATGATTTATTACCAGCGACCTTCACGAACCGGATAACTGCCAAGGATCTTCAGATACTGCGATTTTTTTTCAAGTTTCTTTAGTGTATCTGAGATACGCTGATCGTTCTGGTTGCCCTCGATGTCCAGATAGAAGAGCGATTGCCACGGGTGACCCATACGGGGACGCGATTCGAGTTTGGTCATGTTGATTCCGTTGTCACCGAGAAGATTCAGACAATTCAGAAGAGCCCCTTTTTCATCAACCGTTGCAAATATCAGGGACGTTTTACAGTTGATCTGAGGATCACATGTGAGTGGCTCTCGGTCAACGATCACAAACCGGGTGAAATTTTCGCTCTGATTAGCCAGATTACTTTTGAGGATGTGAAGTCCGTAGATCTCAGCCGCGTAGGAACTGGCGATAGCAGCCTGGGAGAGGTCGGCGTCATCGCGTACTTTCCGTGCCGCCATGGCTGTATCGAAATAGGTTTCAACCTGACACCGGGGGAGTGATGTGAGAAAACGGCTGCACTGAGCAATTGCCTGGGGGTGTGAAATAATCCTTCGGATGTTACTGATCTGAACCTCTTCCGGAGCCATCAGGCAGTGGTTGATATGAAGCACTTCCTCACCGGTGATAAAGAGGTTTTTTTCATTCAGAAGGTCATATGTATCGTTGATGGATCCGGCCGTTGTATTTTCAATGGGAAGAATGGAGACATCTACCTCCCCCCGTTCCACGGCATCAGCAGCCTCTTCAAACCGGGTGTAGCCAATACACTCCACTTTGGAGTAACGATGTTTAAAATGGCGCATGGCTGCCTGGTGGCTGAACGCGCCGTCGGTACCCTGATAGGATATGCGGATGGTTTCTTCGTGAAGTTTTTCGTTTTGGTGATCAACCAGAATATGGGTCTGATAGCGCACCGAGTTCTGAATGATTTCTCTGAAAAGCTGCTCGAGAAAATAGGGATCGAGTCCGGCTTCGGGAGCTTTCTGACGAATTTTTGCCAGCAGTTGCTCCTCCCGTTCGGGGTCACGGATTTCATCGGCACGTTCCAGTTTCCCAGAGATCACTTTCTGTATAATATGCTGTCTCTCACCGAGAGCTTTTACAATGGTCTCGTCGAGCTGATCAATCAGGTTTCGTATATGATCCAGGGATTCTTCAGACATGGTTTTACCGAATGGTTTTCTTTAATTCGAGGATTCTTGTCATCATTTTTTTACGATCCATTTTCTGATACTTTTCAGGCAGCAGTGAGAGGGATGTGCATTCAGAAACCGCAGTCAGTGTCTGAAGCTCCACCTCTTCGGGGTAGGAGGGCGGGATGAAATCGGCAAACACCTCTTCGAGTATTTCAGGGCTGGTGACTTCCAGCCCCTGAGCTGCGGTTCTGAATTTGGCACGGGTCAGTGAGGCCTCCATATCGGCACCGGAATAGGAGAGACTGCCATTCAGTAAGGCTTTAGGCAGATAATTATCCTGAGTAATCAGACCTGTTTTTTTCTTCATGGCTTCATACAATTCCAGCCGTTCTTCGCGTGTTTCCGGGGGAAAGAGTGCTATATGTTCCTCGGCACGACCCTGTCTCTTCAAATCGACAGGCATCAGATCGGGCCGGGCAGTCATCAGAAACCAGATAATTTTGCCCCGGTTTGCGGTGTCGCTCATGAACGTGGCAATCTGGGAGAAGACTCGGCTGGAGACTCCGCTGTCGCCCGAAGAAGCACGGTCTCCAAGATAGGCATCTGCCTCGTCGATCATCACTGCCACCGGAGCCATTGCTTTCAGCAGGTTAAGAATTTTTTCCAGGTTACCCTCGGTGACTCCCTGCCACTGACTCCTGAAATTTTTCAGTTTGACCATGGGGATCCCCACTTCACCTGAAAAAGAGGTTACCAGAAATGTTTTTCCTGTACCCACAGGTCCGCAAACCAGGTATCCCATCGGAAGTACATCATGTCTTCCCGATTTCAAGGCTTGAATTGCTTCCCGAAGGTGTATTTTAACCCGGGTGTGACCTGCCACCTGATTGAGATTCCCCTCGGTGGAAACAAATTCAAGGAGTCCGTAGGCTTCGGCCTCGATAAGTTCCTTTTTAGTGGCTGTGAGTGATTCAAATGAGATTTTTTCCCCGTTTTCCCTGGCATTATAGAGGATACTTTTCAGCTTGAGATAACCCAGTCCGGCAGTCATCTGTGCCATCACATGTTTGGGTACAGAAGAGAAATCAGCAAAATCACTGTCGCTGGATTCACGGTCGATATAGGCCCGCCTGTTTTTTTCGCCGGGCAGGGGGATGCGGATATCGGCAGAGTAGGGGTTCTGAATGAGGGACCGGTTCAGATCCGACAGGTTCTCCGAGATGAGTGCCACGGTAAAGTCAGCAGCCAGGAAAAGGGGATCATGTGCCCATTTAAGAAGATACACAAGGGCATTGCGGTCTTCCGTACCGCTGCTTCCGGCTTCATTCGCCGGAACAATGGTTTCAGCATAATCAATAATCAGTGCAATGCGCCTGTTCTGATCCAGTCTGGAACGAAAATACTGTTCAAGTGCAGAGAAAACCGAAACGGGATCTTTTGGCAGTTTCTTCTGTGTGCCGGAGGTACCATAGGGATCTCTCACAGAAACAGCATCACTGAAATCCTTTTGGGTTTCTTCATCCCGGAACCAGATGCCGGATGCACGGTCGTAAAAGAGAACGAGATCCCTGCTTCCGAAAAACTCCTCAGCCAGGAAGGTTTTGAGCCTCATAAAGTGGGTGTCACCTCCCTGCTGATGGGGTACAAGGTCGTGAACATTTCCATGTATAATAAACTGATTGAGGGTGCGGCTGAGATATTTCTTAGCCAGCTGTTTTGCCCAGTCAGGATAGTGATCTACCATAATATTTATTCAGGCACTGAAAAGAGTGCGTTGGCATTAAGCAACAGGGTCGCCGGTGTTTAAAATGAGTTTAATACTTTCCAGTTTGCTTTGTGTAGCTTTTAAAATGACAAAGGTGTTGCCCAGCAGCTGAACTTCTTCATTCACTTTGGGGATTCTTCCAAGATGGTGAATGATATATCCCGCTATGGTTTCGAAATTTCCCTCCGAATGCGGAAGGAAAATTTCTGGGTGCTCATCCAGGAGTTCATCCAGTTCAGCGGATCCGGATATCAGAAAAGTGTCATCAGCAATTTTCTTGATGATGTCATATTCTTTGTCATATTCATCCTGAATATCGCCTACCACTTCCTCAATGAGGTCTTCGATGGTTACCATCCCTGCAGTTCCTCCATATTCGTCTATCACGATGGCAACGGACGTATTGCTTTGCCGGAATTCGGTGAGGAGATCTTTGGACTTTTTACTGGAGGGGATCAGTTTTACAGGCCTTAAAATATCGCTGATACTATTTGGATTATTGAAGAGATCGTATGCAAATACCACACCGATGATATCATCAATACTCTCCTGATAGACCGGGATTTTGGAGTACCCTGATTCGATAAACGCATTTTTCAGCTCTTCAATACGGGCTTCTTTCTCAACAGCAACGATTTCGGTTCGGGGAACCATCGTTTCCCTGACCCTCTTGTTGGAAAGTTCGAGCAGATTATGGAGAAGCTCGGAGTCATCCTGATCGATTTCTTCACTTCCTCCACTGTTTCGCAGCTCCTTGAAGATCATTTCAATATCCTGTCGGCGAAAAATTTTTCCGGGATGTTCGCTGCCGGTTTGGAGCAGGTTGATGAGAACCCGTGCAGTTCGGTCAGATAGTTCAATCAGTGGCCACAGGAGAAAGTTAATCGCACGCAGCGGCAGTGCAACAAAACGGACCATGAAATCGGCATGTACCCTGAAAATCGCCTTCGAAAGTATCTCACCGAATATCAGTATTAATACAGAAGCGACAATGGTTTGGATGATGAGGACAGTGGCTGAAGAGGGGAGTTCACCGAAGAAGCCGCTGTAGAGTGATCTGATGGGCTCTGCCAGGAAAATGGCCATCAGCGTGGCATAGAGAACGTTTACAATATTATTTCCGACCAGGGTTGTGGTCAGAAATGTCTCCGGATTCTGATGGAAATAGGTGAGGGTTCGGCTGATACTGCTGTTTTTTCTGGATTCAATTTCAAGCTTCAATTTATTGGCAGAGATAAATGCCATCTCTGAGCCGGAGAAAAAGGCGCTCAGCAAGATAACTCCGGTGATATAAAAAAACTCCATAATCAGCGTCCTTTAAAAACGGCTTTCCGCTTTTCCAGAAAAGCTCCGGTTCCTTCCCTGAAGTCATCTGTGGCACAGAGCTCGCCGAAAAGAACAGCCTCTGTGGTAAAGCCTCGTGAGGGATAGGCTGCACTGATGGCTCTGATGGCTTTCGAAATAGCAAGGGGGCCGTTTTTAACGATACGTTCAGCCATTTTTTTTGCTGCTTCGAGAGCTTGATCTGCCGGTACAACATCATTTACAATTCCATACATCAATGCATCAGAGGCATTTACAGGCTCTCCGGTCAGAATCATTTCCATGGCTCTTGCCCTTCCGGCCAGCCGTGGGAGCCGCTGGGTACCTCCATATCCCGGTATCAACCCCAGTGAAACTTCAGGTAATCCTATCAGGGCATTTTCCGTGGCTATTCTCAGGTGGCAGGCCATGGCAAGCTCTGCGCCGCCGCCGAGTGCGTATCCGTTGACGAGGGCGATCACCGGTTTGGAACAGAGCTCAATAGTGCTCATGACCCTCTGGCCGGCCGCAGAGAGATTTTCACCTTCTGCCTGACTAAGTGTGCTCAGTTCAGAAATATCTGCTCCGGCAACAAAGGCTTTTTCACCTGCTCCGGTAATGACCATGACCAGCAGTTCGGATGAATCCTCAAAGGATCTGACAGCCTGCTCAATTTCGGCGAGAACTTCGCGGTTCAGCGCATTGAGCTTCCCGGGCCGGTTAATCGTTAGCAGCAAAATCTCATCTGTGAGATTCCCGGTGAGAAGGTGTGAAAAGTGTGGATCGCTCATGACTTCTCTTTTACTTTGAATGGGGTCTCCTTTTTGAGTGTTTCTGCCTCTTTTCTGAGTTTTGCAAGTTCAAGCTCCTTGTCGAGGTCAACAAAACCGGGAAGCAGTGCCTGATCCATTTCATCAATAAGCTGTGTGGTCTCTTCCATTTCTGTAAGCAGGTGATCCAGCTGGGTTCCGACTTCCTCCGCACTGGTGAGGGTCATCGACTGCTCGTAAATATAGCGGATTGCATCCTCAATCGTTTCGAGATGAGTTTCGGAGATCAGATATTTTTCCTTGGCCAGATCAAATTTCCTGAGTCGCTTTTTCAGGATCGAAATACGACGTTCCCGTGTTTTTTTCAATGTTTCTGAGTCGATCCCATTCAGGAGTTCTTCTTCCTTTTCCAACTCAGATTTGATCTCTTTTTCAACCTCTGAATGAATATAAATGCTGTATCTTCGTTCCATGTCCAGAAGAATGAGATAACTGTTCAGAAGATCCTCAATTTTCTTTTCAATATGCTCCAGCATAGAGCCGGTTGAGAAGGGCAGTGTCTTGAAATTATGACGAATTTCCTTTGCAATATGTTTGAGCATCAGAAATCGCTTCTGAGCCCTGGTTTCCAATCGGAAAAAGAGTTCCTTTTCACTGTTTCCTGCCGACTGCCGGGACTGTTTTTTAAGTCTAACATTTTTCTGGTAAGCGGGAAGTTTGGGAACTACACCCAGATAGATTAGTTCCATTCCAAACGTGAAGGTGAGAATCGTGCTGGTGATCATTAGTTCCGAAGAGAAATTACTCATTACCAGAGCTGTAACGGTGGCAGTGAGAAGGCATATCAGGTTTACAGGGGACAGGAATGCCTCTTTGGTGTAGTTAATTTCCTCTTTCTTCTCCTGTTCCATTCCTTTAATTCTCATTAGCCTCTTCAGAACCGTCAGCGTCCCTGGCTGTCCCAACGGTTTTGCTGGTGTTCAGTTCTCTGGCCTGTTTCTCGATATCGCTGTAGAGAAGTCCCATTTCCCGTTTAATTTTTTTTAGGGTGTTTCTCGCCTTTTCCCGCTTCAATTCTTCATCAAGTTCCTCAGTTGTGGTATCACGGCTCATGAAATCATCCATAGCCACATCGATTTTCGCTTCGATATGGCTCATCTTATCACGTACATTTCCAAGGAAGTGGTCAACCGAGGAGAGAAGCTCATCGGAATTCATCCTCTGTAGCGCCTGATTAACATTCTGTACCATTCCGGCACGACGAAATTTCTCCTTTGTTTCACGTATTTTCCTGTAGTGATCTTTATACTCCTCTTTTAAGCGTTCCCGATCTTTTTCACTGCTGCTCATGGCAATCAATCCGTGAACTATGATTTGGTTTTCTGTTTACCCACTGTTTTTTGGGAACTTTTCTCTTCTTTGGCCGGAGTCTCTTCAATTTCTACAGTCGGTTTGCTTTTCTCCTCTTCTCTGCCCATTTCCATTTTAAACTTGCTTACAAGTTCCTGTGCACGGATCTTTTCGGCATTCGCCTCAATTTCCATGGTGTGGGTATCTACACTTTCCAGGGCAATTTCCATCCGCGCTTCGTTGCGTGCGGTTCGCTCATTGAGCCGGTTCATCATCTCCTGGTGGGTCTGATCGAGTCCGCCCATCTCAAAGGATTCAAGAGCATCGGCTACTCTCGACTGCCATTCTGCACGCTCACTCGCCCTGAGTGCTTCCCGCGCTTCCTTAATCTTTTTATCCTTTTCACGCATAAAAGCCTGTTTCACTTTCAGCGCCTTATCGTAGGCCTGGTTTGCATAATTGAGCTGATTTCTCGACTGTTCGAGATTTTCTTCGGCTTTTTCCAGTTGCAGTGCATACCCTTCAGCAAGGTCATCCCTGTCGGCCTGAATCGCAGCTTTTATTTTGGATGTGATTTCAGCAATGCTTTTTTCATATCTCTCCACTTCTTTTCGCAGCATCACCGCATTCGCTTTTACAGTTGCAATGTTTTCATTCATCTGCGGGATCTGATCATTGAGCTCTCTGATATTCTGTTCCAGAATCAGTTTTGGGTCTTCTATTGAGCTGACGATGCCGCCGAACATGGACTTGATAGCTCTGATAAATCGTTTAAACATGATAGTAGATGTAGTTACGGATTAATTTAAATAGAGGCTCATCTGCCTTAAAGTTACTATTTTTGAGGAATTTCACAATGATTTTGGCCGATATTCGTGAACACCCTCTTTATCAACCCGGTGAGTGATCACATCGATCGGATCCGGCGAGCTCTCCGTAAGGGTGTAAGCCTGCCTGATGTTCTCGGTTATTTCCGGGATTTCTTCTTTCTTGTTCGTATAAAGAGTCACAATTGTTTCACCCTTTTTGAGATAATCCCCTGTTTTCCTGTGAATCAATAATCCTGCCTGCGGATCTGTTGTTTCCTCTTTTGTTTTCCGTCCGGCACCCAGTTCCAGGGCTGCCATACCGATGGAATAGGTGTCGATACCCGAGACATATCCATCCTGTCCGGATGTGATATTTTCGATGAATTTTGCGTCCGGATAGGTTTCCGGATTCAAAATAACAGAGGAATCGCCTCCCTGTTCTTCCACAATATCAAGCCATTTTTGGAACGCCGTTCCGTTTGAGATTGCCTGTCGGCTTAACTCAGTTCCTTCTTCTGCAGTGCCGGCTTTACCGCCCAGCCAGATCATGGTTCCGGCAAGCAGATGAGTTACTTCGAGGAGGTCTTCCGCCCCCCCGCCCCGCAGGCACTCTATACTCTCTTTTACTTCGAGCCAGTTACCCACGGCGTTGCCAAGCGGCTGTTCCATGCTTGTGAGCCACCCGACGGTCTGTTTTCCGAACTGTTCGCCGATCTGAACCAGTGTCTCTGCAAGCCTGATTGCGTCGTTCTGATCCTTCATAAATGCACCGGAACCGAACTTGATATCCAGAACCAGGGCATCGATTCCCTCGGCCAGTTTTTTACTCATGATGCTGCTTGCGATAAGAGGGATAGCTTCCACGGTTGCGGTAACGTCTCTGAGTGCGTAGAGTCTTTTGTCTGCCGGAGCGATCTCTTCTGTCTGGCCGGCGAGCACAAGATTGTGCTTTTCGATGATCTCTTTGTAACGCGATAGCTTCATATCCACCCTGAAGCCCGGTATGGATTGAAGCTTATCGAGTGTCCCCCCCGAGTGGCCGAGTCCGCGGCCGGAGATCATGGGCACAGGCACTCCGCAGGCCGCGACGATTGGGGCAAGGATCAGAGACGTTTTGTCGCCCACACCTCCGGTGGAGTGCTTGTCAACTTTGATTCCATCAATATGGCTCAGATCTACAACGATCCCGCTGTTGAGCATGGAGTTTGTCAGTGCTGCGGTTTCGCCGGCATTCATGCCGTTCAGGAATGCTGCCATCAGAAAAGCGCTCATCTGATAATCGGGTATCAGATCTTTCGTGTACGCGTCAATTAGCTGTTCAATTTCACTTTCCGTGAGAGAATTTCCATCACGTTTTTTGCGAATCAGGGATACAACATTGAAGGAGCTCGATGCCATTAAAAAAAAAGTTAATAATTGAAATTTTTAAATACAGATTATTTAACCGGTACCAGCGTTTGAATCGATATAAAAACCGATATCTGCCCGTTCATCTCTGGTCTTCAGAATCAACGGTGCTGCAGCCGATCAGCAATCCAGCTGTTTTGACCCGTCAGGCAATTCGCCCTGAATTGCAGGGAGTTTGAGAAATAAGGGTTTCGATCAGGAATAGTATTGAAATTTGTGGCTATTTAACAGAAAAAATGAAATAATGTCAGGATTGTGAGGCAGGTGATCATCCCGCTCTTTGGACTGAAGTTGAGAATCATTATCATCTGCGGATGAGAGTGTTGGCAGATCAGTATCTTTACAGGGTCCGGGAACAGATTCCGGAGCAATTCAAAGTAGATCTTTTTGATCCTCATAACGGTTTTCCTGATGAGGCTCCCGATTATGACGCTCTTCTTGTGAGAACGGTGACCACTGTTACTCCGCAAACGATGCCTGAGGCTGGGAATCTTCGGTTTGTGGCTACGGCAACTGCAGGATTTGACCATATAGACCGTCATCATCTGAAGTCCATCGGTGTTCACTTTGCACATGCGGAGGGCTGCAATGCGAACGCTGTAGCCGAATATGTGATCACGGTGATTCTCTGCTGGGCTGAACAGCAGGGCATCGATCTCCGCAGCAAAAAAATCGGGATTGCAGGATGCGGGAACACCGGCGGGAGAGCTGCCGGTTACCTGAAAAGGCTTGGTTTGGAGGTTTTTCTGTATGATCCTCCGAAACAGAACCGGGAAAAGGATTTTGTCTCCTGCAGCCTGGATGAGCTGCTGAGTTGTAATGTGATTTCGTTTCACACTCCCTTAACGGACAGCGGCATCTGTCCAACACGGGGGATGTGCAGTAAAAGATGGCTGGAGACCGGCTGGGATCTGCTGATCAACACATCCCGGGGTGGGGTGGTCAACGAAGAGGAGTTGATTTTGGCCCATGAGAGAGGAGATGTGAAAACGATGGTAACGGATGTATGGGAGGGAGAGCCTCAGTTCAGGGATGAACTGGCGACCCGTTCCCTGATTTGTACGCCCCATATTGCCGGTTATTCGGCAGAGTCCAAATGGCTGGCCACGAAAATGGTTGCGGATCAGCTGGCCTGGTTTTTTGATGTGCCGCTCAGCGGTGCCGTAGTGGAAAGAGGGGAGATGATGGCCGGTAAGCAGAGGGAAAAACTCGCGGCATTGTTGAGCGGTGACACCAGAAGATCCGGGTCAGTTCTCTGGACCCTGACCCCGATTGCGGACTATGACCGGGAGCTGCGCAGTCTGATCGGAAGAAGTGGAACTGATAAAAAGCGGCTCTTTTCATCCCTGAGGTCAGAAACACCCCTTCGTTCGGAGTTCAAAACTCTGTTCGCGGAATTTGCCGGAGATCGGTCCATCCCGGAAATTGGCAAACTTTTTATACACGAAACCTGTAGTGTAAATCTTTAGTTTTCGTCTGTTCTTACCGGATCGTGACTCCAAAAAGCCTTTCAGCGTTTTGGGTGGTGATCTCTGCGATATGTTCCGGACTGACTTCCATTAAACCGGAAAGATGCTCAGCGATATGGATCAGATATGAGGGTTCATTGCGCTTTCCCCTGAAGGGTACAGGTGCCAGATAAGGAGCATCCGTTTCGAGAAGAAGTGATTCGAGAGGTAGCGTAGAAACCACTTCCCCAACGCCTGAATTTTTAAAGGTTGAAACCCCGCCAACCCCCAGGAAGAGGCCAAGGTCGAGGGCTCTTTTTGCTTCCTCCGCTGAACCGGTAAAACAGTGCCATATCCCTTTCAGAGAGCCGTCCTGCTGCTCTTTAATCAGATCCAGAAGGTCGGCGCTGCTGTCACGGTTATGAAGGATTACCGGCTTGCCGACGGCCTTTGCCACCCTGCAGTGCATCCGCAGGCTCTCCTTCTGCTGCGGGATAGAATCGCGGCTCCAGTAGTAGTCGAGACCGGTTTCTCCAACCCCGTGTCTGTTTGGCTGACTGCAGAGATCAAAAAGTTCAATTTCTGTGACAGGAGCTGACTCCTGAACACTACAGGGATGAATGCCGGCCATTTTAAAAAAACGGATACGGGTATGAGTCAGCTTCTCCATCTCCTGAAGTGAATCCCTGTCGATGCCCGGGAGGAAGATGGCTCTGACCCCTGCTTCATCAGCACGGTTCAGTACATCCTCAAGGTCTTCCTGAAACTCTTTAACGTAGAGATGGGAGTGTGTGTCTGTAAATATCAACTCGGAAGAT
This sequence comes from Balneolaceae bacterium, assembly GCA_007693745.1. Taxonomy (GTDB): domain Bacteria; phylum Bacteroidota; class Rhodothermia; order Balneolales; family Balneolaceae; genus Rhodohalobacter. The sequence continues at coordinate 57,390 of REDA01000038.1, read as the reverse complement.
TTCGTGGTGATTTATTCAGGCAGAGGGGAGCCTGATTCGGTTTGTGTATTAGCCGGGATTTCCGAACACCTCTGTTCCTGTTTTAATTCTCTCCCTGAATGCCGCAACGACCGGATATCGGACATGGACATGACGGAATCCCTTACTGTTGAGCAGTGAGATCAGAATCTCCCTGTGAACCTCGGCAACTTTTCCGGTAATGACGATCTCTTCCTCTCCGGTAAGGTTCAGCATAGAGAGCTGTTCGTCGGCATATTCGGAAAAAGCGTTCTTGATCATGAGTCTCATTTCATCGGGGAAAGAACCACTGAGTACCTCACCGGCTACCGATGCGAGAATTCGATTCGGTTTCCCTGCCCTGTAGATACGGTTCATCATATCCCCGTAAGACTTATCTCCGATTCGCTCTCCAATAAACGCGTGGGTCGTTTCTGTACAGGTTTTCCTGTAGTACATTTTCAGAATCCTTCTTCCGAGATCGGCGGCGCTTCCTTCGTCACCGATCGCGTATCCAAGTGAAGCTGATGATGTCTCCACTCTGCCTTTCACTATCCTGGCAGCTATCGCACCGGTGCCCAGAATACCGACAATTCCGTCACCGGATCCAAAAAAGGCTTTGCCGGCACCCTCCAGATCACTTTTCACCTGAATGGAGGCTTTTCGGAAAATCCTGCTCAGAAAGCGACTCACAATTTCATCACCCACGGGGTTTCCACATCCGGCCCCGAAGAAAAAGATCTGATCGGGGTTAAGTATCTGAACCTGAGACAGAATATTTTCAAAATCCTCTGTATCCAGAATATAGGATGGATGCAGCCCCTCTGTTTTGATATGCGAGGTCTCATTTCCGTCCACATAGAGCCAGTCAGTTTTGGTAGCACCGCTATCGACAATAAGAGTTTTCATCAGTAAGTTTCTCTTCAGATTAGATTAATTGCGGAAATAAACCAATTTTCGACGTAAATGCAATGCAGGGGTGAGTCTCTGCCTGCCGCGGAGGGAAGCGGAGAGGCCAGTCATGCACATGTATGAAAACATGTTGACTGAGATGGCCCCGGCGGGGTTTTCATTATTTTTTTGTGGCAAACCGTATCACATCAAGCGCGGGCTGGGGATCTCCCATTACATAGAAATGGATTCCGGGTACGCCACCCTCCATCAGCTCCAGGCACTGTTTTTGTGCCCATTCAATTCCGATGGATTTCGTGTTCTTTGGATCTTTCTCCACGCTATTTGCCAATGCATCGGGGATATTTAGATGGAAGAACTTTGGCAGAGAGCTGAGATGATTGGGCGTGGTCAGGATTTTGAGTCCGGGAATGATCGGAACGGTAATTCCCTGATCACGGCATCTTTCCACAAAATCAAAAAAACGGGAGTTGTCGAAGAACATCTGTGTGACTACATAGTGTGCTCCTGCATCCACCTTCTCTTTTAACTTCTTAATGTCCCAGTCGAGATTGGGCGCTTCAAAATGTTTTTCCGGGTAACCGGCTACGCCTACGCAGAAATCAGTAGGCTCTGCGTGAGCCAGTTTTTCCAGATAGTTGCCCTGATTCATATCCTGGATCTGAGCAACCAGATCCGAGGCGTATCTGTTTTTGGAACCGCCGACCGGATAGGGGGCTTCACTCCCGTGGTCGTCACCCCGCAGGGCAAGTACGTTGTGAATACCGAGGTAGTTGAGCTCAATCAGAGCGTCCTCGGCAGACTCCCTGGAGAAGCCACCGCAGAGAAGATGGGGGACGGGGTCAATGCCATAGCGGTGCAAAATTGCCGCACAGAGACCAATGGTTCCGGGCCGCTTTCTTCGCACAACTTTTTTCAGGGTGCCGTCGGACTGCTCTTCTACCTGCACCTCCGGGGCGTGGTAGGTCACGTCGATAAAGGGAGGTTTTACTGTAGAAACAACCTTATCGAGTGCATCAAAAACGGTTTTGATGGAGCCGCCTCTTTTGGGCGGAATAATTTCAAATGAAATAAGTGGTTCACTGGCTCTGTCGTAGTGTTCGGTAACCTTCATAAAAAAGAGATGTTATTTAAACTGAAAATGCAGATTTTATAAGATTGAACAAAGTTTGCTGCAGAATGATCTGTTTCAGTTTTCTGTTTGTTGATTTTACTTCGCAGACCAGTCTGTTATCATTGGAAGGCTTTGGGAAACTGTTTTTATGCCGGGGATCTTCGTTACCGCAAATTTTAACTGCTCACGTATCGTTTATACGCAGCGGTTTTAAATTTGCTGCCGTCTCGATCCTCAGCAAAATGCCCGTTTTTTCCAAGCCTCCACATAAATAAATTTATTCAGTAACGAAGAGTTTTTGCATATGTCCCGTTCCCCGTTTTCAATCAAAGAACAGTTAAAAAATAGAATTCTCGTCCTGGACGGTGCCATGGGTACCATGATACAGGACTACAAGCTTAAGGAAGAGGATTACCGGGGATCAAAATTTCAGGATTTTCACAGCGATCTGAAAGGAAACAATGATCTGCTCAGTATCACTCAGCCGGAAATAATACGGGAAATTCACTCCAAATTCCTCTCCGCCGGTGCAGATATTATCGAGACCAACACATTCAACTCAAACCCGATCTCACAGGAAGATTATCACCTGCAGGAGTTCACCTATGAGCTGAATGTGGCTGCTGCAACTATTGCCCGGTCTGCTGCCGATGAGTTTACGGCAAAAAATCCGGATAAACCGCGGTTCGTGGCGGGAGCGCTGGGGCCGACGAACAAGACGCTTTCCCTTTCGCCGGATGTGGAAGATCCGGGGTACCGGGCCACTACCTTCGATGCGATGGCGGAGAATTACACTGAGCAGCTTCGCGGCCTGCTTGACGGAGGCGTGGATGCACTGCTGGTGGAGACCGTATTTGACACACTGAACTGCAAAGCTGCCATTTATGCGATTCACAAGTATGCACAGAAGACGGGCAAACGGTTGCCGATCATGATCTCCGGCACCATTGTGGACCAGAGCGGGCGTACCCTTTCCGGACAGACAACCGAAGCGTTTTGGATATCAGTAAAGCATGCCAGCCCGCTTCTGAGCATTGGGCTCAACTGTGCCCTGGGCTCGAAACAGATGCGGCCCTACATCCAGGAGCTCTCCAAACATGCGCACTGCTACACCAGCCTTTATCCCAATGCGGGTCTTCCGGATGAGATGGGTGAGTATAACGAATCGGCCGACTTTATGGCGGCTCAGATTCGCGATTATGCAACGGAGGGCTTTGTAAATATTGTGGGTGGCTGCTGCGGAACCACTCCCGATCACATCCGTGCGATGGCTGAGGAGGCAGCACGTCATGAGCCGCGAAAACCGAAGGAGCAGAGTATCTGGCTCAGCCTGAGTGGACTCGAGCCTCTGGTGATCAGGCCGGAAACCAACTTTGTAAATGTGGGTGAACGTACCAATGTGACCGGTTCTCTGAAGTTCAAGCGGCTGATTCTGAACGAAGAGTATGAGGAGGCACTTAGCGTTGCGAGTGAGCAGGTGGAGGGAGGTGCACAGATTGTGGATGTCAATATGGATGAAGCGCTGCTGGATTCCGAAAAAGTGATGAAGGATTTTGTGAACCTGATGTCCGCAGAACCTGATATCGCCCGGGTTCCGTTTATGATCGACAGCTCCAAGTGGAGTGTGATACTATCCGGATTGAAGACCACTCAGGGTAAAAGTGTGGTCAACTCTATCTCGCTTAAAGAGGGAGAGGAGGCTTTTAAAGAGCAGGCACGGCATATCCTCGATTTTGGAGCGGCCGTAGTGGTGATGGCATTTGACGAAACGGGACAGGCCGACACCCTGGAACGCAGACGGGAGATCTGTAAACGCGCATATGATATTCTGGTGGATGAGGTAGGCTTTCCCCCACAGGATATTATCATGGACCCGAACATCCTCACCGTGGCTACCGGAATTGAAGAGCATAATAACTACGCGGTGGATTTTATTGAAACTGTAAGCTGGATCAAGAAAAATCTGCCCCATGCCAAGGTGAGTGGCGGACTCAGTAACATCTCCTTCTCCTTCCGGGGGAATAACGTGGTGAGAGAGGCAATGCATTCGGCGTTTCTCTATCATTCCATTAAGGCGGGACTCGATATGGCGATTGTGAACGCTTCACAGCTGGAGGTGTATGAGGAGATTGAGCCGGAGCTGAAAGAGCTTGTGGAAGATGTGCTGCTGAATCGCAGAGAGGACGCAACGGAACGCCTGATTGAATATGCCGACCGGATCAAGGATCAGGATGGTGCTGAAGCGGAGGTGAAAAAAGATGCATGGCGTGAGGGTACAGTGGAAGAACGTATTCAGCACGGCCTCATCAAGGGTATCGTCGATTACATTGAAGCGGATGTGGAAGAAGCGAGGCAAAAATATCCGGAGCCCATTCATGTAATCGAAGGGCCGATGATGGACGGGATGAATGTGGTGGGGGATCTCTTCGGCGAGGGGAAGATGTTTTTGCCACAGGTGGTGAAAAGTGCCCGTGTGATGAAGAAGGGAGTTGCGATTTTAATTCCCTTTATCGAAGCTGAAAAAGAGCGCAATCAGAGCAGTGAGCCCAAGGCAAAAGTGCTCATGGCAACCGTAAAGGGTGATGTTCATGATATCGGAAAGAACATCGTAGGTGTTGTGCTGCGTTGCAACAACTATGAAGTGATCGACATCGGGGTGATGAATCCCTCCGATAAAATTTTAGCTGCTGCCAGGGAGCATAAGGTGGATGTGATCGGGTTGAGCGGACTGATTACCCCCTCCCTGGATGAGATGGTTCATGTTGCTGCAGAGATGCAGCGTGAGGGCTTTACAACCCCGCTGCTGATTGGCGGAGCCACCACTTCCCGTATGCATACAGCTGTGAAAATCGCACCGGCATATGAACATCCTGTAATTCATGTATTGGATGCCTCCAGAAGCGTTACGGTTGTGAACAGGCTGGTATCCAAAACCCTGAAGGAGGATTTTGTGGGTGAAATCGCTTCAGAATATGAAGAACTGAGGGAGCAGTACAGCAGCCGTGGCAGGAAAAAAGATTATCTCACACTGGAGAAAGCCAGGGAAAACCGTACTGTGATCGATTGGGATTCGTACGAGAGCTCAGCTCCTTTAAAGCCGGGGATCACGGAGTACCGGGATGTACCTTTGGATCTGCTTCGCGGATATATCGACTGGGCTCCGTTTTTCATTGCCTGGGAGATGAAAGGAAAATTCCCGGATATCCTGGAGGATGAGATCGCCGGTGCAGAAGCCAGAAAGCTCTTCGACGAAGCCAATCAGCTGCTGGATCGCATCGTTGAGGAAAAACTGTGCACAGCACATGGTGTGGCTGGCCTGTTTCCTGCTAATTCAGTGGGTGATGATATCGAGGTTTATTCGGACGATTCCCGAAGCGGGATACTCACAACATTCCATACACTGCGTCAGCAGACAAAGAAGCGAAAGGGTCAGCCAAACAAGGCTCTTGCCGATTTTATTGCACCCAAAGAGAGCGGCATTGCCGATTACATCGGGGGTTTTGCAGTGACCACGGGTCACGGCGTGGATGAGCTGGTGGCCGAATTTGAACGCGATAACGACGACTACAATGCGATTATGGTGAAAGCACTGGCCGACAGACTTGCAGAGGCATTTGCTGAATATCTGCACCGGGAAGTTCGGACCACTCTCTGGGGATATGCAGCGGATGAGAACCTGGACAACATCCAGATGATCCGGGAGAAGTACAGGGGAATCCGTCCGGCACCCGGATACCCTGCGCAGCCGGATCACACCGAGAAACCGCCGCTTTTTGATCTCCTGGGGGCAGTTGAACGAACCGGGATCACCCTTACAGAGCATCTGGCCATGACTCCCTCTTCCTCCGTGTGCGGACTCTATTTTGCCCATCCGGAAGCTCAGTATTTCAGTCTTGGGAATATCATCCGCGATCAGGTGGAAGAGTATGCAACCCGAAAGGGGATGCCACTGAAGGATGTGGAAAGATGGCTGGGTCCGAATCTGGGGTATGATAACAGATAAAGATTCTATTCTAAACCTCTGAGAGCAGGAATCCACCGGCGGCAACCCGGTCATCGAAGTGCAGACCGTTTCTTCAAGAGCGCCTGTCAGTGAAAAAAGTGCTCTTTAAGGGTATGCTGACCGATTGGATTCAGTGCTTTCCATCCATGTGTTCAGAATGGTCAGAACCGGATCCACTCCTGCCCGCGGCGTGAGCTTTCCTGAACAGCTTCGATAATTTCCACATCTGCGAGTCCGTCTTCTCCCGGCGCAACCGGCGGCCTGTTCTCTTTTATAGCCAGGGCGTCCATATCCATCTGCCGCGCCTGAATATGATGGGTGTCAGGTGGCAGGATCGTGCCGTCACTGGTTTCACCCTGAACACCTGTATAGGACTGGAAAGGCCGCAGGCGATACCATCCCTCTGTGGCAGTGATGTCGAGATAGTTACTCGATTTACCAAAAGCGGTTTCGCCATAGGCTTTCACTCCGCCGGGAAACTCAACTTCAAATTCAGAAAATTCATCCACAAACGCGTATAGATCCTGCCGTTCGGACCACTGCCGTCCTCGCACAGCCACAGCTTCCAGACCGGAAGCGTAGCGTATTGCATTGATCGGATAGACACCCATGTCGTAGAGCGCGCCACCCCCCAGATCGGGATTTCGCCGCCAGTTTCCGGTGGGATGACTGCCACGGTAACCGGCGCCTGACCGAATTTCAGTGATGGCGCCGTAGGTCTGTTCCTGTCCGTAACGGATGATGGTGCGGGTATTGGGTTCGTGCTGCATCCGGTAGCCGATTGCAAGCTGCACTCTGTTTTTAACCGCAGCGTCGATCATTGCACGGCACTCAGCAGCATCCATCGCCATGGGTTTTTCACACCAGACATGCTTTCCGGCTTCTGCACCGATAATTGAGTATTGAGCATGCAGCCCGGTAGGCAGGACAATGTAGATAATATCAATTTCATCATTATCTGCTACTTCATGCATTGTTTGATAAGAATAGACATTTCTGTCGGGGATATTATACTGCTCCTGCCAAACCGGAATCTTGTGAGGCGAACCGGTTACAATCCCCTTCAGCTCACAATGTTCAGTAAGCTGAAGACCGGGAGCCAGCCTGCCCCTGCTGTAGCTTCCAAGCCCAACCAGTGCAACCCCAAGCTTCTCCTTTCTTCGCGGCAGGATAATGGATGGAAAACCGAGTCCGGAAGCGGCCATTACAGTGCCGGTGGTCTTTAAAAACTGCCGTCGGGTAAATCCGCCGGAATGGGATAGATTCTTCATAAGAAAAAAGGTTTTATTCAGGATAAACAGTATTGTGACTTCCTGTAAAGGGCTGTCGGTTTTTTTTAAAAACCCTCGTAATTATATTGAAACCTCAATTAGTAAAGTACCAAATCAGATCGAATCAAAACGAGTATTTTGTTTTAAGACAGCTTTTAAGACAGCAGTGTCATCTCACAAAGTGAGTTCAAAATGAACACCTTTTACAGAGTACTGAATCTTTGTTACTTCTACAAAAAAGCCCCCTTAAAAAAGAGATTGCAGAGCCGGAATGAATGCCGGATATTTCCAAAAGTGAAAATCGAATCAAATCGTTAGATAGAATGCGGGAAGAGCAGTTTCTGTTTGTGTACGGAACTTTGAGAAGGGGGGTGTTGAAGGCCGGCCGTTTGGAGGAGGTAATGACTCAGGATGCGGAATATACGGGTCCGGCCCGTGCTGCCGGACGATTATATTGGGTGTCCAGCTACCCGGGCTATGTGATGACGCAGGGGCAGGGCGAATGGGTGAGTGGAGAGCTCTACCGAATCGTGAACCCGGACAGGCTCTTCGGACAGCTGGACCGGTATGAAGGGTGTTCATCAGAAGACCCCCAACCGCATGAGTATGAACGGATCAGGACAGAGGTGTATGAGATGAATGGAAGAGAGACCGAAGCGTGGGTGTATCACTATACCGGAGATCTTCGGGGGGAAGAGCGGATCCTTTCAGGAGATTTTTTTCAGCCGGAGTGTCTGCCGGAACAGCAAACCAGCAGGGCAGTCAATCAGAATGCCAAAGAAGAATAACCCCTGTATCGCTCCGGGCAAAGGATAGAGAACTCCCATGAACCTCATTGTACTGATTCTTATTTCAGCTGTTATTTTCCTTTTTGCGTACCGTTTTTACGGTCGTTTCATCTCAGATAAGCTTGGTCTTGATGATCAAAATGTCACCCCGGCACACACACAAAAGGATGGCGTGGACTACATCCCCAGCAAGACACCCATGGTGCTTGGTCATCATTTTGCGTCCATTGCGGGTGCGGGGCCCATTGTTGGACCCGTCATTGCGGTCGCATTTGGCTGGATTCCTGCTGTGCTCTGGATTATCATTGGTGGGATCTTTTTTGGAGCTGTGCATGATTTAACCTCACTGACCGCCTCCCTCCGGCATCAGGGAAAGTCTATCGGTGAGCTGATTGAGCGCTATATCGGCCGGTTTGGTAAAAAACTATTTATTCTTTTTGCATTTGCCACTTTGATACTGGTCATTGCCGTGTTTATGGATATTGTGGCCAGGACGTTTGTCACCATTCCATCCGCAGCTTCGGCTTCTGTGGGATTTATTTTTCTTGCTCTGCTGTTTGGAGCGGTTTACCGGAGCGGGTTCCTGCCTTTCTGGCTGCTGAGCCTGACAGGTGTCGTGGTGATGTACGGTATGGTATATGCAGGACAGTATCTGCCTTTTGAGCTGGGGTATTGGTTCTGGATATCCATTTTACTGGTCTACATCTTTTTCGCGGCGGTGAGTCCGGTACAACTGCTGCTACAGCCACGGGATTACCTGAACTCTTATCTTCTCTATGGCATGATTCTATCCGGATTTCTGGGTGTTATCTTTTCCAATCCCACCCCGGTGATGGACAACGAAATTCATTTCTATGTAGAAGGGCTTGGTTTCCTCTTTCCGGTGTTATTCGTGACCATTGCCTGTGGAGCGATATCGGGATTTCATTCCCTGGTGGCTTCCGGTACCACTTCCAAACAGATTGATAAAGAGTCGGATGCAAAAGTTGTGGGTTTTGGGGGGATGCTGATTGAGTCGATGCTTGCCATCCTGGCTGTAGGTGCGGTGATGGTTCTGCCAAGGGAGCAATATCTTTCCGGCCTTACAGAACTGGGTCCGGTCACCCTTTTTTCTCAGGGCCTGGGGGGATTTATTTCATCTTTGGGGCTGCCCGAAACGCTGGCGGTATCCTTTGTGGCTTTAACGGTATCCGCATTTGCCCTGACAACCCTGGATACCTGCACGAGACTGGCAAGATTTACCTTCAGGGAGTATTTTGAAAAAGAGAGTTCAAGGGTTCAAGTGGTTTCTGGCAACAGGTTTGTAAGCACGGCGATTGTTGCCGTTCTTAGCACATCTCTTTTGCTGACGGGTCAATTTCAGGAATTATGGCCGATTTTCGGCTCTGCAAATCAGCTTTTGGCAGCCCTGGCGCTTCTTGCTGTCTCAGTATGGCTGATCAAAAGCGACATCAATCCGCTTTTTACTCTTATCCCAATGGTGTTTATGTTTGCCGTGACCATCAGTTCGCTGATCATTTTTGTCTGGAATAATATAAAGGCAGAGAGTTATGTGCTGGCTGCCATCGCACTGGCGCTTGTAGTACTGGCAGTTGTACTGATTCATTTTGCCCGGAAAAGCCTGAAAGGCTATGCTCTTTCCGGGCAAAAACAAGCCCGTTGAGAAGAAATTGCAGTAGTGTGGTGTCTGTCTGGTCGTTAACTTTTTACATCTACTGTCCGCGGCTTCTTCGGAATGCTTCCTGCCGGTTAGTCCGAACCGAATCGGGATGCAATCTGGAGTCGAGCCGGTGAAGCTGCTCTTCGTTTAAAAATTTTTCCACCGTGTATCGGAATTCATGGTATTCGGTGAGGATGCGTTCCTGTTCACTCTCACGGCTCTCTGCCGAAATCCCTCTGACATCGCTGCGGAACTGCGACAGTGCCTCAAAAAAAGCTTCCTGCTGATCGTCATTCAGACGCATCCAGCGGGAAAGATTGGCCCTTGCCCTGTCAAAATCCGGCTCAGGCCGACCCTGTCGCTGCATATCCCGAAAGGACCGGTTGGTCTCCTGATATTCACTTGCAGCTTTTTCTGAGGACGGATAAAAAGCTCCTTTAAAGAGGTAGCCTGACGCAAACCCAAGAGCAAACAGCGTTAAAAATGTCAGAATAACTTTGATTTTTGGATTCATAGCTGAGATAAATTAATCCTGCAGTGTCAGATCAATCAGATGAAGATAGTCGTCTTCATACAGGTTTATATCGCTATAGATCAGCTGGCTGATCTCAGCTGATATCTGTGGCGATTTTTGTGAGGAAAAGTTAAATCCGGCTGTTACAGCCAGGAAAATCAGACTTGCAGCGAGAGCATACCGTCTGAACCAATGGATGGAAAGCATTTGAAAAGAGTGTTCCTCAGTATGATCTATAGCATCAAAAATCTGCTGCAGATGGCTGCTGTCCAGATACTGATCTCTGTTTCCGGCGGCTTTGTTCAGATCGGGCAGTGCCATGATCAAGCGGTAATCCTCCAGCATACCGGGCCACGAATTCAGCTCATTTTCGAGCAGTTGCAGTTCATGCTTTGACAGCAGCCCATCCGCTGCATCATTTATTCGGTTCTGAAGTTCTGTTGTTTTCATCTTATCTCAATTTAAATGAGTGTAACCCATCTCTTTTAATCGTTCAGCAAGTTCCTTTCGTGCCCTGAACATCCGGTTTTTGACGGTTTGCTCATTAAGACCCGTTACTTCAGCAATTTCCGGATAACTCAATCCATCTGTAGTTTTCATGATTACAATCGTTCTCAAAAGTTCAGGCAGCTCTTCGATCGCTTTTCTTAAAAGTCCGATCTCATCGCCGGATTCCTCAACGGGTCTTGGGTTTCCGGTTACCGGATACTCCTCCACAGGGAGCTGGCTGATCTGTATACTGTTTTTCCTTTTTCTGAATTCATCAATCGCCAGATTACGTGCAATGGAGTAGATCCAAGTGTAGAGCCGGGCTTCGTCCTGAAAGGAGTCCAGATGACTCCAGGCTTTTAAAAATGTTTCCTGCAGGAGGTCTTCCACCTGAATGGAAGATCCTGCAAGATAGAGTGTCATGGACCGCCGGAGACGCGGATAGAGCTCTGTAATCTGTTCTTTAAAAACTTCCTTGTCCATAGGGTAGTTATCCTTTCTGTCTCCATTGGTTCAGACCCCTGAAGTTACCGGTTACGCATCATGGATCGTCCGCCCCGGTTCCCCCGCTCTCCACCGATTCCGGCAGATTGCAGTGCGCGGAATTCATTCACAGTCAGTTCATCCCGCAGCTGCTCCTGAATGGTACGGATTTCTTCCAGGATAGTTGTCACTTTTTCACTGTCTGGCAGACCGTCTGATTCGATTCGAAGCAGTTGCATTGAATTTCTGTGCCTGTTCATCTCTTCCAGCAGGGCAGTAACCCGCCCGGTTTTCGCAGGATCCAGCCCGGCTCTTTCGATGACAACCTGTTGTCTCAATTCCCGATATTCGTTACGGGTCTCCATCTGTTCGATCCGAAGCTGCTGCAGTTTTTCCATCTGCTCATCGGAGAGGATTTCATTGAGAGCCTCCTGCATCTGATCCCGCTGCTGATAACGCACAGGGAATTCACCCTCTGAGACCCGGACAGCGCTGTCTCTGTTGCCAACTCTTCTTTCGCTGCGGCCACCCTGCAGGTTCTGTTCAGAACGCTGGCGCATCACTCCGCCGCTGTTTCTCTGGCTGCCCCTTTGAGAGTCTTGGCGCACTCCGGACTGCGATCGGGTGGCGCCGGAAAAATTACGTCCGGAATACTGACTGCGTTGTGCCCGTCTGTCCAGTTGAAGTTCTGTGAGCGCTCTCTTCTGATCGTCACTAAGATTCAGCTCTTCAGCAAATTGAGTAATCATTTGAGGAGCTTCGGTGAAGGGAGTGCCCCGTTGCTGGGCATAAAGGGTTGAAGTGTAAGTAAAAATAAGAATAAGAATAAGCTTGATTGTTTTTTTCATGATGTTCACCATTAGTTTTTCTGAGTGTCTGCTATTTTAGACGAGACCGGAGAGAGATGGTTTGATCCGTCTGTCCGATTTTTTTACCCATATCAACAACTCTGTCATATTTCACCTATTTTGAGCAGTGAACTTTTTGAGAATCGGGTGTGGTTTATCTGTCTGGTATCCCTGATTCAGCCTTTTTTATTTAAACCGGTTTTTTAGATGAGTATATACAGCTGCAATGGTTCTGAAAGAAGGTTTTTCAAAGCCCCCAAGTAACAAATTAATTTAATTCCTGTTTTTATGCCCTGGAAAGAGACAATAGAGTACTATGCAAAAAAGGAGCAGATCAGTACTCCGCTGACAAACAACCTCATCACACTGACTGCTTTTCTGGAAGATCATTTAATCAGAAGAGATGAAACCGATTTGCAGGAGTTGGCATCTCTGCTTCCTTCACTTTCAGCGAAAGCTTTTTTGGATGAAACCGGGAAGGTGAATGTAGATCTGCGCAGGCGGATTGCAGAGATGAGTCTGTCCGAAATCAGCCGTCTGCTTCGGCTGACGACCATCTTTTTCCATCTTGTCAATTCGCTTGAACAGCATGAAATCATCCGGATCAACAGAGACCGGGCGAGAGAGACGGACCTGGAGAATCCCCGGCCCGAAAGCATCGCCCATGCGCTGAAGCTCTTCAAAATGAGAGGCTTTTCTTATGAAGATGCCCTGCGGCTGATTATGCAGTTGGATATTCAACCCACCATTACCGCTCATCCCACGGAGGCCCGCCGGCGCAGTATTCTGCACAAGCAGGAGAACATCACTGCATTGATCGGGAACTCAGGAGAGCAGATGACTCCGATAGAGAGGGAGTCTGCACTGAGGCAGGTGATGAACGAGATTTCTCTGCTTGTTTCAACAGATGAGGTTCGCGCGGAGAAGCTGACGGTGGAAGATGAGGTTGAAAACGGACTCTTTTACTTTACCAATTCGATCTGGAGTACGGTTCCCCGGCTCTACGATGAGATCCGCTCTGGCTTTTCACAGCAATATGGGAAAGTGCCAATCCTGCCTATTATCCTGAAATATCGCTCCTGGATTGGCGGAGATCGTGACGGAAATCCGAATGTAACCCGGGATGTGACGTGGCAGACGCTGCTTGAGCACCGGAAAGCGGCACTGAAGCTCTACCTTCAGGATCTTGAAAAAACCAGGCGCTATCTCTCTATTTCAAGTAATCTGATGCCTGTGTCGGATGCTCTGCTCCATTCATTAAAAAGAGATGAGCAGGAGGCTCCGCTGAGTTATCAGTACAAACGGCATTATAAAAATGAGCCCTACAGAAGGAAAATCAGCCATATTATTATCAGGATGCGCCGGATGCTTGAAGAGATCAAAGGCAGTGAACGTCAGGTGATACGGTCGTCCAACTCCTACACTCCGGGTGATTTTACTGAGGATTTGATGCTCATAGCGACCTCCCTGAGAGAGAATGGAATGAGTGAGATAGCAGATCACGGGGAGTTCGCCGATCTGCTGATTCGTGCTCAGACGTTTGGGTTTCATCTGGCCGCTCTTGATCTGCGACAGCATAGCAGAGTACATGAAGCTGCGGTGGATGAGCTTCTGAAGGCGGCCAATGTGAGTGATGGGTATCTGAATATGGATGAATTGGCAAAAACAGAACTGCTCATGAATGAACTGCTCAACCCAAGGCCTCTGGCTCCGGTTCACGCGAAACTAAGCAGTCAGACAGAAGAGCTGCTGGAACTTTTCAGGCTTATAGATACGCTCTTACAAGTGGATGACAATGCTTTTGGAAGTTACATCATCAGTATGACTCACGGAGTGAGTGACATGCTGGAAGTCTTGCTGGTTGCCAAGGAGACCGGTCTGTGGTGGCTGGAAAACGGACATGCCAGAAGCAAACTGGATGTGGTACCCCTGTTTGAAACCATAGAGGATCTGGAGTGCAGCGCTTACCGCATGGAGGAGATTCTGGATAACAGGGTCTATAAGATGCAGTTACAGGCAAGAAACCGGTTTCAGGAGGTGATGCTCGGCTATTCGGACAGCAACAAGGATGGTGGATACTGGATGGCAAACTGGTCGCTGCAGAAGGCGCAGACCGAACTTGGAACAATGCTTCGCCGGAAAGAGGTCGATTTCCGCCTGTTCCACGGCCGGGGTGGAACCGTTGGGCGGGGAGGTGGCAGATCGAACCGTGCTATTCTGGCACTTCCTGCGATCAGCAATAATGGCCGCATACGGTTTACCGAGCAGGGGGAGATCATCTCATTTCGATACTCACTGCCGGAAATTACACGACGGCATCTGGAACAGATCGTAAATGCAGTAGCCAGGGTAACAGCCGGAGAAGGTCAGAAAACTGATGCCACTATGGGGGATACCAACAGAATTATGGATCGGATTGCTTCAGGTTCTATGCAGGCTTACAGAAAACTGATTGACGATAAGGATTTTTGGGACTGGTTTAAGAATGTTACTCCTGTTGAACATATCGGAAACCTTCCGATTGCATCCCGGCCGGTTTCGAGAGGCGGGGATTCAGGTTTGGAATTTGAAAATCTGAGGGCAATACCCTGGGTTTTCGGCTGGACGCAGGTACGTTATAATGTGCCCGGGTGGTTTGGGCTGGGGACAGTGCTCAATGAGATGCTGAGGGAGGACGACCGGCTGCTGGAGACCCTGCAGGAGTGGTACAGAGACTGGAGCTTCTTTGGGACGATTGTCGATAATGCCCAGAGGGAGATTGCCCGGACGCACCGGCTCACAACCGAATTGTATGCAAGCCGTGGAAACAGGAAAATACATGAGGTAATTATGGAAGACCTCCGGAGTACAACGGAGGTGATTCTACAGGTGACCCGGCAAAACGAGATACTGGACTGGCGTAAGGTGATCCAGAATTCGATCAACTTCCGGAATGTGTTTACCTATCCGCTCAACCTGGTTCAGGCTGAATTGTTGCAGCGGTGGGAGCATGCAGAGACAGAGCAGGAGATACAGGAACTGAGACTGGCACTCTATCTGAGTATAAACGGAGTTTCGGCGGCGATGCAGAGTACAGGATAAAACAGAGCGGGAAAACCTGAAAGATTTACCGGACAAAAAAAAAGCCGCTGAGTGATCTCAGCGGCTTTTTTCATTTGTAAAATATGCCCGATATCAGGCTTTCTGCAGATCTCAAACGCCTGTAGTTGTGATTGGTGTCTGTTCCGCAGTTGGTTTGATTTTACTTCCAACAAGGGCAAAATAGACGATGTAGGCATAGCACAATACCGGCACGATAAAGGAGTACTGAATCCCTGCAAGATCGGCAACGGCTCCCATGATCGGGGGGATAACCGCCCCACCCACAACCAGTGTGTTGATGATACCGGAGGCGAGACCTACTTCACTTCTCTCGAGTCCCTTCACAGCCAGTGTAAAGATGTTCGGGAACATCACAGAGTTGAACAGACCAATCGTGACGATTGTCCAGAGGGCAACCTGACCGCTGGAGAGCATAGAGGTTATTGCAAGCCCGGCAGCCACAACAGCAAAAATCGCAAGCACCTTGTTGGCTTTACCTGTACCCAGCTGCATCAGCAGATAGTTGACAACGGCAAAACCAAGAAAGATGAGCGCCATGTTCAGCGTGAAATCGAGTGTTACATAACCAACGACAAACGCCCAGACCATCACACCGACTGCAAGAAGATGTTTCTTCGATTTGTCTTTGAAATCGGATAGAGAAATAGCACCGAATAGTCTTCCGATCATGGCGCCGGCCCAGTAGAGACCTACAAATTTAATAGCAAGCTCTCTGCTGATACCGCCACCGAGCCCCGGTTCAACGATATAGGAGGCGATGGTTGTGCCGATACCCACTTCCGCACCAACGTATGCAAAGATACCAAACGCTCCCAGGATCATGTGTTTGTACTTGAATGTACTGGAGAAGCTTCCCAGCCCTTCCTGGCTCAGTTCAGGAAGCTTGATCATTTTGACGGCAATCCCGATAACGAGTACTACTGCGCCTATGAGCATAAAGGGAGTAATGAGGTCGCTTGGTGTCACTGCAGCGGCAATCTCAGTAATATCTGTATTGGCTACCGGAATGATCAGTGCAACAATGAGGAGCGGAGCCAGCCAGGTGGCGATAGAGTTGAGGGATTGAGTCAGATTCAATCTTCCGGAAGCTGTTTCGGCCGGGCCCAATTCTGTTACGTATGGGTTTGCAGCTGTTTGCAGAAGCACAACTCCCATTGCAAGCAGGAAAATCGCTCCGAGAAAGAGGATGTAGGACTCAATCTGAATTGCCGGAAAAAACAGGAAACTGGCGCCTGCAATGATAATCAGCCCGATTACGATGGACGTTTTATAGCCCATTCTCTTTACCACTGTTCCCGATGGAATCGAAAAGAGGGCATAGGTAAGAAAGAAAGCTGAGTTTACCAGTGCGGCCTGGGTATAACTCAGGTCGAAGGCTTCCCTGACGGGTTCACTAAGTGTTATGATAAACGTAGTGACAAACCCGAAAATGAAGAAGATCATGGAAATGAAAACCATTCCCACTTTCAGGGTGTTGTTATCTTGGTTTGACATGTGTTTGTTTTATGGTTGGTTAATCTTAATGGTTGATCACTGCAAAAGTAGCTCCACTACATTGCACAATAAAGACATAGCAAGGCAGTTTTGCAAGGTATTTCCGCTGGTTTACGGATTTTAACTTATCAGTTTCCAGAGGTAGTTTTAATGGTCAAGTTCGTTCCAGATCAATGCACTGGCACCCAAAACGGCCACATTTTTATCCATAAGCTGCGATGGAATCAGCTTTACCTTGTTTTTGAAGATTCCCATCACATAATGCTCCATCCATTTTTTGGTAGGTTTAAAGATGAAGTCGCCGGCTTTAGCCAGTCCGCCAAAGAAAAAGATCGCTTCCGGGCTCAGCAGAGCTACAGTATCTGCCAGTTTTTTCCCCAGGGTTTTCCCGGTCTGTTCAAACGCTTCCAGCGCAACCGGATCGCCCTTTACGGCGGCGTTGTATATTATTTCCGAATCGAGTTCATCGAACGTATAGTTCACCAATTCAGATCCCTGGCTGTTTGCGGCCAGCAATTCGAAAACAGTACGCTTGATCCCCGGTGCCGAAACATAGGTTTCAAGGCAACCCTTGTTTCCACAACCGCACTGGCGGCCGTTTTCGATGACTCCCACATGCCCCTGTTCACCGCCAAATCCGTCGTGACCATAAACGAGACTGCCATTCACGATGATTCCGCTTCCCAGGCCGGTACCCAGCGTGATCATCACAAAATCATTCATGTTTTTTCCGCCGCCGTACACTTTTTCACCAAGTGCTGCAGCATTCGCATCGTTCGTTAGTTTTACCGGAACATTGTAGTGCTCCTTCATCATATCTGCGAAAGGTACGATCCCTTTCCATTTCAGGTTTGTGGCCTGTTCTATAGTGCCTTTATGATAGTTTCCGTTTGGCGCACCGATTCCGATACCGACAATCCTGTAAGGCTCCTCAAGCTGCTCTTCGGCCTTTTTTAACTCTTTCACCAGATTGTAGAGATAAACATCCGCACTGTCAAACTTATCGGTAGGCGTTGAATTTTCGGCAAAAATGTTACCATCTCTGTCAACAAAACCGGTTTTGGTAAATGTGCCTCCGATGTCAATTCCAATTACATAATCCTTCATCTGTCTTTAATCCTCCGTTTGTATGTTAAAAATGCTGAACAGGCTCTTTGAAATTATTCTTTTGCTGAATATGAGCAGTGACTCACATGAGAATGTGAGTGCAAAAGGGCTGTTCAACTGGTCATGTTATTATCATCAAAATGCAAGTTTTAGAAGATACAAAGCAAACCCATTTTCAATTTATTTCAAAATAAAGAAAGTTGGTTAGGTATTGGTCTGAATAACTTGTATGTTTATCACTCAACAATATTTTCCCGGTAAGCCCTTCTTTGGACTGATGCGTTTAACACACCTCACCTCTTCTGAAACTTCCTGGGCATTAACAACACCAATACAGAGTAAAACAATGACAAAACAAGGAAGCGTAAAGTGGTTTGATACCGAAAAAGGATTTGGATTTATTAAACCCAATGACGGAACGAAAGACATTTTTGTACACAGAAACAATGTAGAGAATCTGGGGCCAAACCAGGGTCTTGAAGAGGGAGAAGAAGTAGAGTACAATGTTGAAGAGACACCGAAAGGCTTAAGTGCAGTGGAAGTGAGAAGTCTTACTTACGAATAAGCAGTAAAAGCTTTATAAAATCGAAAAGCCCGTCTCGAATTGTCGAAACGGGCTTTTTTTATGATCCGGAACCCCAACCGGAATTCTCTCTTATTTATTTGATTCTCTCTTCTCTCAAGCTATTACTGATTTATCTAACCCACTATTCTTGGCCGCAATACTGTATCTGGTATGCGGGGCAAATTCCAATCTCCCTTTTTCTATCGGTTTGCCTGTTGCACGGCATATGCCATACGTCCCATTTTCAATTCTCTCTAATGCTCTGTCGAGTTCCTTGATAAATTTTCTGTTTCTCTCAATCAAACGGTTCGTTAAGTCAACACTCTCTTCAATACTTCCAACGTCACTCATGTGATGGTCTATGGAAGATGCATCATCATCATCTGCTGACCTCATCTCTTCAAGACTACCCATGAGGTATTCCAGTTCGTTCAGCGTCTCTTGCTTTTTATTGATGATCATTGCCTCAAAATAAGCCAGTTCAGCTTCGTTCAGATCGGTTCTGAACTCCTGAGTACTTTTCTTCTGTTTTCCATTTGTTTCCATAGTCGCAGGTCTCTCGTTTTCGTTTAACCTGACTAACAATAAGAATTCAGCAGCCTGACAAAAATAAGGGAAAACCTTAATGAAGGTTGCGATTATGGATTAGAAACCCCTAAGGATGCATTCTCTGAAGACCATGCCCGATAAGCGGTCCCGAGCCAAATTCCACTCAGCTATGCAGTCTCTCCGTAAAGGCTTTTTGAATCTGCCTGACAATCGGTCCCGGATGACCTGTACCGATAGCTCTTCCGTCAACCTGGTTTACAGGCTGAATATCGGTGGTTGTTCCTGAAAAAAAGAGTTCATCAAGATCATAGAGATCATCTTCACGAACAGGTATTAGATGTACGGGAATCGAGAGAGTGTGTGCAATTTCAAGTACAACCCTCCGTGTGATTCCATTCAGGATATAATTGGTGGCGGGAAAGGTGTAGAGTTCTCCCTTTTTCACACAAAAAATATTGGCATTGGGACTCTCAGTGATCACGCCGTCCCTGACCATAACCGCACTGTCGACTCCGGCTTCTTTAGCCTGCTGTTTGGCAAGCGTGTTGGGAAGCAGATTTACGGTTTTCAAATTGCAGCGGGTCCAGCGGACATCGGGAATTTTAATTGCATCTACACCCGTTTCATGAAGAGTCGTATGGGGTTTGAAGGCAGTGGCAGAAAGGAAAATGGTAGGCTCAGCTTCGGGTTCGGGAAAAACATGGGTGCGCGGCCATGCAGCTCCACGGGTAATTTGCAGATAGACAGAAGCTTCACCGCCAAGCAGGTCGTTCTTTTTCAACAGTTCCCGGCTGATGTCCGGAATACTCTTCAAAATTGAGTTATGAACGTTGATTTTAAGACCGTCGAGTCCCTCCCGCAGCCGGCCCATATGCATCTCTTCCATAAAAAAATTACCGCGGATAACTCTGGTTACCTCATACACACCATCCCCGAAAAGGAATCCCCGGTCAGAGGGGGAGATCGTGGCGTCGGTGTGCTCCAAGAATGAGCCATTAAGATAGATGATCATAATTTCAGGATTGAATTACGGGAGAGTCAGACAGGGCGTTCTGCAGAACCCACAAACGTATGATACTTCTTTTCGGCTAAAAAAGTTCACCGGTTCTCACAGCTGCTCAATGGAAACATCCATATTTGAAGTGTCCACCAAAGCAACTGTGCCGCGTGACCCGAATCCGTGAATGGTTCCCGGATTCAGAGCCAGTGAACTTCCGATGGATTCGAGACGCGTCTGATGTGTATGTCCGCTGATAATGAGATCGTACTTCCCGGAAAGTTCCAGACTTTCTGTGATGTCCGGATAGGTACCGTGATAGAGCGCTACAGAGCGGCTGCCTGCCACAAATGAGTAGAAGCCACCGTGCAGAGTTGCACCCGCTTCATCAAATTTTTTCATCAGGAGATAGAGGTCACCATCATTGTTCCCGGTTATGCCATGCAGCGGCAAACCCTTGAAAAGGGGTACCGTAAAAGGGCTGCAGTAATCACCGGCATGGAGTACCCTCTCGACACCATGAGCAGAAAAAAGAGCTGCAGCCTTGCGGATATTTTCAACATGATCGTGACTGTCTGAGCAGATTCCAAGTATCATAACTGTCTGTATGGAAGTATTAAAAAAATTATTTTGGTACTTTGAAAAATAAGAAGCTTTGCACAAGATCAACTCGGCAAGAAAGATGCTGTGCAAAAGAACAGCTTTTAAAAAGCCCTCTATTGTTACATGCATACCCTTTCTTCAGGAAAGGCACTCTGCGTGTCTGCCCACTTTAAAGATTCCTTATCCTTTTGTCAAGGATTTGTTACCTTTCATGGCATCTGTATATGATTGCTCCTGTGCAGAAGTGCGAAGTTTTAAGGTACAGAATCCTGATTTTTAACAGACACGTAAACATAGTTCCATGTCCGTCACAAAAAAAGATCTTCAATACGTTGCCAATCTGGCGCGGTTACAGCTGGATGACTCTGAAACAGAATCTCTGCTCAACGATATGAATAAGATTCTCGGGTATATTGAGACACTCAACGAGCTTGATACTTCTGATGTTGAACCGCTTGAACATGTATTGGAACTGACTGCAGAAACGTTCAGAAAAGATGAGGCGTTGCCATCCCTGGATCATGATGAGGCTTTGAAAAACGCTCCGGATGCCGATTCTGATTATTTCAGGGTTCCCCGTGTGATAGAGTAGCTTGCTCAGCGGATCAACACTTATTCAGGAATACGATTATGACATCCAAAAAAAGGAAAGGGAAAGAGGAAAAAACTACAGTTCCGGCGCTCACAAAATGGTTTAGCCGCGACCGTGAAATACTGATTTCACTATGTATTCTTTTTTTGCTTCCGTTTTTTCTGTACCACTCAACTATCCTCGGCGGACAGCAGTATATGGGTCATGATGTGATTCAGTGGAGAGCCGGGGCTGAATCCCTCATGCAGCATCAGCAGGAAGCGGGGGAAACAGCACACTGGGCTGCGAATATGTTTTCCGGTATGCCGGCGACCACGATATCTCATCCGCCCCAGCTGCCCAATCTCGACAATACCGTTCTGAGAGCACTCCGGTTTATCTACCCGGCTGCAGAGATGTGGATACTGCTCGCCGGAGGATTTGTGATGCTTCTGCTGATGGGAATGCGCCCTTTTTCTGCTCTTTTTGGAGCGGTTATTATCGGTTTTAGTACCTACATTCCAATTATCATCGGTGCGGGTCATAATGCCAAGTTTCTTTCCTACATCTACATTCCGTGGATTTACATTGGCTATTTACTGATGAAAGAGAGGGGAGAGTCGCGATGGCTTGCGCTGTTCATATTTGCTCTTGCACTTACACTCCATTTGCGGGCATATCATCCGCAGGTTACCTACTTTTTCCTTTTTCCGATAGGCGCCCTCTATCTTACAGATCTGGTAAAAGCGGTGAAGGCGAAAGATACACACGGTTTCGCTGCCATGACCGCCTGGCTCGCCGGCGGAGCAGTGATTGCACTGTTAATTTCTGCTCAACTTTACTGGAGCACATTTGAGTATTCCCAATTCAGTATGAGAGGCGGCTCGGAACTGGCGGAAACAACCGGGTTGGCCAGAGAGTATGCATTTGCATGGTCTCAGGGTTGGGGAGAGCTCCTTACGCTTTTAATTCCGGGTGCCTATGGCGGTGCGGAGTACTACTGGGGACCCAAAACCTTTACCAGCGGGCCTCACTACGCCGGAGCACTCGGTTTCCTGTTTTTTCTGGTGGGAGCAGTGAAGTCCCGCCATCATCTGAAGTTTGTGTTTCTGGCACCGGGTTTGGTTACTCTTCTGTTTTCCCTTGGTGAGCATTTCGGAGCGCTGAATAACGTGATGTTCGGTTATTTTCCGCTTTTTGACAAATTTCGCGTACCGGAAATGTGGCTCATGGTCACCGTATTCTGTTTTGCTGTGGTCGCAGCCATGGGTGTGGAGTGGATTTCTGATCAGGTACGCTCTCAAAGGGGCATAAAACCATTGATGGGAGCAGTATGGCCGGCAGTTGCTTTGGCCGCCGTTGCCATTTTTATCACGTTTCAGTTTCTCACCTTTGAAAAACCGGGAGAGCGTGAAAGTCTGGCCGAAAGGGTGGCTCTTCAGAATAATGTCTCACAAAGTGATCCCGGTGTAGTTCAGGCTGTAAACCGTATCATGCTCACACAACTTATCCCGGAAAGGGAGGAGATGGCGCACGCGGATGCCATCCGGTTCGGACTTTTTCTGATTTTGGGTATCGGACTCATCGCTTTAATGGCACTGCAGCGCATTCCTGCGGAGGCCGGACTCATCGCTCTCAGCCTGGTTCTTGCATGGGATCTGATCCGGGTGGATTCCAGATATCTGAGCGAACATTCGCTGGTTGAAGGGCACACAACCAGAGAGAGTGTCATAGAACAGCGGGAGCGACCGCACGACCGTTTTATTATTGAGAATATCGGGAACGAGGAGGGATGGCCTTACAGGGTGCTTCCCTTTCTGGATAACCCGTTTAACAATGCGTTACCATCCTATTTCTATCCAACCATTGGCGGCTACTCAGGCGCCAAGCTCGGATACTATCAGGATGTGCTGGATGAAGCATTTGTAACAGAAGGCAGGGGCCTGAACACAGAGTTGCTCAACATGCTGAATGTTCGGTTCATTTCTCTGAATCAGCCAATATCCCTGCCTGGATACCGGGCTGTTTTTCAGGATGTACAGGGTGCGGTGCTGGAAAATCTGGAGGTTCTGCCAAAGGCATTTTTTGTGGATTCGGTGAGCGTACTGTCCGATCAAAGAGCGGTATTGGAACAGTTGAAAAGTGATTTTCGGGCCAGGGAGCTGGCGTTTGTGGCAGACAGGGAACCGCCGCTGATCCGGCCCGATACCAGTGCAACGGTTTCGGTAATCCGCTACAGCGCCAATGCGATCTCAATGGCGATCAGCCGATCCGAACCCGGTTTTCTGGTGTTGGGTGAGATCTGGTTTCCTCCGGGATGGAAAGCCACTATACAGGGAATGGAAACCGAGATCATCCGAACCAACTACATCCTCCGGGGTTTTGAGGTACCGGCAGGTGAGTACACTCTGGAACTCGGGCTCAATCCGGTTTGGTACCGTACCGGTAAACGGCTCTCTGCAGCCGGATCCGGTTTGTTGTTTGGGAGCTTTTTTGCCGCGCTTTCGTTTCTCTGGAAGAGAAGAAACGATGAGGTGGCTGAAGAAGAAAGGAAGGAATGATCCGCCTGATTGTGCGTAAGTTTTTCTGGGGAGGCCTTCGTCATCTGCTCACGGACAAGGCCTGGCACCGGTGGCGCTATTACATTGAATTCGGTTTTTTCCCGGATCTGAACCAACCAAACCGGCTGAGTGAAAAGATTCAGCAGATTAAACTCACTGAACAGACGGATCTGCGCCGCCTGGCTGCCGACAGACTCAGGGTTCGGGATTATATTGAACAGAGAGCGGGGAGAGAGTACCTGATTCCGCTTTATGGCTGTTGGGGCACCCTCACCCACGAAGCATGGGATTCGCTGCCTGATTCCTTTGTACTAAAAGCAACACACGGCTCTGGTTTTGTGAGGGTAATACGAAACAAGAAAGAGGTTCCCTTCTCTGAGATCAGGAATGAAACGGACCGGTGGCTCTCCACCGATTACTACAGGTTCGGGCGTGAGTGGGTGTATAAAGATCTCAAACCAGGCCTGATAGCGGAAGAACTGCTGCTGAGCAGCAAGGCCGAGATACCCGCTGATTTTAAATTTTTCTGTTTTCACGGGAAAGTTGGGTTTATTCAGGTGGATCAGGATCGTTTTGGTGAGCAGCGAAGAAACCTTTACACCAGCTCCTTTAAAAAACTGGATGCTGAACTGCATCACCCGGCCGGCGTTGTGGACATGGGTAAGCCCGCACAGCTTGAAGAGGCAGTAAAACTGGCCGAAAAATTGGCGGAGCCGTTCACTTTTATCCGTGTAGACCTCTACCTCCCGGGTGAAAAGATCTACTTCGGTGAACTGACCAACTACCCCGGTAACGGATTTGAGAGGTTTTGCCCCGACAAATGGGATTTTCATTTCGGTGAGCTGTTGTCTCTTTCCGGCTTCGGTTCCGGATCCGCTAACTGAGCAGATGGTGAGAATGACATCGGTTTAGTGCAGCCACAAATCCCTCCGGAATATTCAGGTGAGAATTTTTGGGGAACCCCAGCTGCAATCGGCTTCGCAGGTGAACGTGTCTGGTGGTCACCTTGAGACCGTTAGCACAGTTTTTCAGAAAAAAAGCTTACGCTTGATCTCTTTAAACCAGAGGGAGGCGGGTACAGAGGAAATGAGCTCATTCCAGGATGGGTTCCTGCCCTCAGCAAGGGCAAGCCTGTAACGCTGATACTGAATCTGCTCAGGACTCATTTTCTGCTTATGCTTTTCAAAACAGGCCCGGTATCCTGTAATCTTATCTTCAGAGAGCGTAATTCGGGTCTCATCTTGCTTCATGTTCACCACCTGAAGTGTGTGAGGCACTGTCTTTACCGGCCCATAGTTCTGAGCGATTCGTATCCACAGATCGTAATCCTGTGCAGATGGCAGGCTCTCATCAAATCCACCTGATCCCGAAAAATAGTCTCTTCGGGTGAGCAGCTGATTCCCAACCTGATTGTAAAATAAGAGGTCGCTCGAAGAGATTAGAGATCTCTTCTTCCAGATCAGCTCTCGTTGATCATACACCATTCTGTCGTTGGAACAGGTACCCGAAATCCCGTCGGTAAAAGCCCTGACAAGCATCTCAATCCTTTCGGGCATGAAAAGGTCATCGTCATCAATACCCGTTACAAACTCGCCCGAAGCGATGCCAACAGCTAGATTGCGGCTTGCGGCTGCTCCCGCAGGGTCCTGATTCCGGATCACTTTTATCCGGCTCTTTTCACTATATTGTTGCAGAATTTCCGGTGTGGAATCGTCGGAAGCATCATCGACCACTATCAGCTCCAGATTATCCCAGGTCTGCTGAAGCACCGACCCGATAGCATTCGGCAACAATCGGCTTCGGTTGCGGGTGGGGAGATAGATGGAGACGAGTGGTTTTTTCGGCATCTTAAGGAACCTTGAGTCAGGTTGTTGGAATGAGATGGGTTATCAGGATTGAAGAAAAAGTTTGGATGAACTGAAGTCAAATTATGGAAAGCACACCTCAAATAACAGTTGCGATCTGCACCTATAACCGGAGCAGTTATCTGAGGGATACACTTTATGATCTTGCTGTACAGAAAACGGATAAGAAGCTCTATGAAATCCTGGTGATTGACAACAATTCTTCAGACGGAACGGAAGCTGTGTGCGATCGTTTCAGAGCTGCAAATCCGGGACATTTTTTTAAGGTTGTGAAGGAGGAGAAACAGGGATTGTCGCACGCCCGGAACCGGGCCGTTGCTGAATCCGGCACAGAGATCCTTTTTTTTATAGATGATGATGTGAGGCTTCCGGATGAATATGTCGGAAAAGCCATCCAATTCAGTAATTCAAGGCCTCAAACTCTGGCTGCCGGAGGCAGAATCGAGGTAGCATTTGATGGGCTGGAATCCCATCCTGACTGGATTCCAAAACCTCTGATGCCGATGTTCGGTCTGCACAATCTTGGGGAAGGGAGCAAAATCTATCCGTTGAATAACTTCCCCAGAGGAGGGAATATGATGATTCGTAAAAGTCTGTTCCAGGCTTTTGGCGGCTTTGACATGACACTTGGACGGATGGGGGATCAGTTGCTGGGAAGTGAAGAGAAGGCATTTTTTCAGCGCATCCGGAAAAATGGAGTGGAGCTTAGTTACTGGGGAGAGCTATGGCTCACCCATCGTATTCCTCCTCATCGTCTCGAAAAGGAGTATCTGAGGCGCCAGTCGGTCGGGATCGGATACAGTGAAGGGATTCGTGCTGTAAACAGGCTTCAAAGAATCGGAAAGTACATGAGTGAGCTGCTGAAACTGGGAGTCAGTCTGTTTCTGGGCATCTGTCATCTGCTTCGCGGGCGGTTAAAACCGGCACTGTTTTTATTGCGGTTCAGGGCATGGGTGCTTCAGGGATTTTACAACTCGGGGAAAGCAGAAAAAAATGATCGAAGGCAGATAAGTAACAACAGGCTCTCTGAATAAAGCAGAGATATTCTCTGTTGCAGGCAGAGTGTGAAAGAAGCTACCTTTCAAATAACGGAAATCGTAACCAAACGGACACATTTTGGGTATCATCACCCGTCAGAGCATTTCCAATACCGTGATAACCTATGCAGGTATTGGACTGGGGTTTGTGTTAACCATTTTTCTCTACCCTCATATATTGAGTCCGGATCAGTACGGCCTTACAAGGGTGCTGATCTCAGCAGCATTCATCGGTTCGCAGTTTGCCCACCTGGGGATGCATCATGCAGTGGTTCGGTATTTTCCGTTTTTCAGCAGCAGAGAGGGGGGGAAGAGCCTTTTTCTCATCTGGGCTGTCGTGATTCCACTCTTCGGCTTTACTCTGTTTACGCTGCTTTTTTTACTGATGCAGGAGCAGATCCTGAACTTTTATGCAGATCGTTCTTCGTTTTTTCTGGAATACCACCTCTGGATTCTGCCCCTTACGTTTTTTATCCTCTATTTTGAGGTGCTGAACAGTTACCTGCGATCCCAAAGAGATGCTGTTACCGGTTCACTGTATAATGAAGTGATTCTGCGGATTGCAGCCATATTGGCTGTGACCCTCTATTTTCTTGAATGGATCTCTTTTAGTACTTTCATTGCCATGTTTGTGCTCAGCTACCTGCTGCAGCCAGTTGCTGTTCTGATGCGCATCCTCTCTCTTGGCGCGCTGAGGATTCGCCCCGATTTTTCCCTGATGAGGAAAAAATTGAGATTGGGAATGGCAAAATACAGTTTCTTTTCACTCCTTGGTGGCCTGACCACCGTTCTTGTCTGGAATATCGATATTCTGATGCTGGGTTCCATGGCCGGTCTGGAATGGACAGCAGTATATGCGATCGCTTTCTATATGGGTTCTGTGATTACTGTGCCCCAGAGGGCTATTGAAAAGATTGCTGCTCCCGTACTGGCTGAAATGATTCAGAAAAAAAAATGGATGGAAGTGGATAATCTCTACAAAAAAACAGCTCTGAATCAGCTTCTTCCGGGTTTCTTGCTTTTCGGTGTGATCTGGATTTTGTCCGATCTGTTTTATCTGATGATGCCTGAGATCTATGCCGCCGGAAAATGGGTGCTGCTGATTATCGGAATTGGAAAACTGATTGAAATGGGAACAGGAGCAAACGGAATTATCCTGATCAACTCGAAACATTACAGGGTAAGCTTTTACACCAATATGATCCTTGTTTTTGTGACGATAGGTGCCAATTATCTTTTGATTCCACAGTACGGCATCGAGGGGGCAGCCATTGCGTCAGCGCTGGCTCTTCTGGTTTACAATGCGGTGAAATATCTCTACATCCGGCTGCGAATGCAGCTTAGCCCCTTCAGTAAGGAGTTCTGGATAGCACTCTTTTTGGGCTCCGTGGCTTTTACCGTCGCTTCGCTGATCAATCCTGCTGATCAATTGATTCTGAATCTGCTTCTGAAGGGAGTTCTCTTCCTGAGCCTGTTTCTGGTACCGGCCGTCCGGCTTTCACTCTCAGCTGACTTCAACCGTCAGCTGAGTCAGCTGTTAAGCAGTTTTCGCAGATGATACAGAACCTGAGCAGTTATAAAAATGTTGTTTGTATGCGAAGAGCGGACACCGCTGTTTGGTGGAGTACTGCGCGTCGGTTACGGGGTGTTGTATTGAAATGTAAACGTAGTTAATTGGTTAGGTATGGATATCTTTAAGCTCTTTTTTGAACATGACTTGCGGCTCGATCAGCTGCGGGAGCGTAAACCCGGCAACACCGGTGCTCAGGTTACGATGAGTATAGAGGATTTTATGAAACCGGATCCGACCTACTCCAAATTTTACATCACAGGAACACGGTTTTCGGAAACTCCCCGGTTTGGGCTGGATACACTTCTAAAGGCTGAAATGATCATTCAGGCGCTGTCCACAGCCTTGTCAGATTACGCGGTGTATTACAGGGGTGAGATCACAACCCTTGACAGAGCGATCGGGGAGACAACATTTGAGGAGCCGTTGATACTGGGCAAAGAAGATACGCCGATATCCTCCGCAGACGGGCTTATTCTCGAATCCGGAATGAATATCAACCAGAAAAAGAGTGAACTTGCAGAGGTGCTGGAGAAAAATTTACTGGTTCTCTACAAAGAGAAGGCACATCATGGTTTTGATCTCCATCTGTTTTCAAAAATGAACATCTACCCTGCGCTCTTCTATCCGTTCCGAAATCTGACGGATGAAGAATTCCGGTTTTTCAGTATCAACGGGAAGAGAATGCGTTCTGAGAGAATGTTCTATTTCGAAACCTGGGCGCTCGACCGTCCCCCGCATGGCGCAGAAGAGGTGTTCAGAAGTACAGAGATCTGAGAAGTCCGGGTACTACTCCGGTTTCTGACTCACCATCAGTTGCCTTGGACTCTTCAGAGGGTTGTAAGGGCTCCCTTGGTAGTCGCCATAAACGGCTGAGAGCGTTAGTCCACAAGCTTGCAGATGCCCCCGAAACCAGTCTGAATCATAGAGTTTCACCCGTTCGCTGAACTCTGCAGGGCCTCTGTCAGGGGCGCCGGGGAAGAGAATCTTCTTAAATACCATCCCACGTTCAATTTTTCTTTCAATCTGATAGGTGATCTTACCGGCAGTTCGTTCCTCGAATGCTGTAAGTGAATTTTCCACAAAAACAGGATTGAGATAGTCCTGAATGAAAACTCCTCCGGGTTTCAGCAGGGCTGCCACATTCTCCAGGACGCGTATATTTTCCCGATCCTCTTCAAAATAGCCAAAGCTGGTAAACAGATTCAGAATTGCGTTATAGGGGCCACCCAGTGGTTCTCTCATATCTCCTGTGCAGAAAGTAACTGAAGTGAGTCCTTCCGAAGCGGCTTTTTCTCTTGCCGTTTGTATCGCTTGAGGTGCCAGGTCAACTCCAGTGACCCTGTAGCCTCTTCTTGCCATATTAAGAGAGTGCCGTCCCCGGCCACAGGCCAGGTCGAGAAGCTCAGGGTATTGGACTGCAGGGATAATGGTCTCAATAAAATCTGCGAGCAGTGCTGCTTCATTCTCATCTCTGTTCGCGTACACTTTTTCGTAAAGGGGGGTATTGAACCACGTTTCAAACCAGGACATAATCGTTATTTTGCAAATTTCATGCTGATTAACGCTTTTCTGAACGGGCTACAATATTCATCAGCCTGTTCAGTTCGCCTTTAAATCCATATCTTTTCTGAGACATATTCAGTTTTTACTCAAAGAAACTTCGGGTACTGAAAAGATGAGCAGCTGAGTACCACTCAATGAAGGGCTTATCTTAGGCTTTTAATTACTATCTTGCAATGAATTTTGCTTTTAGTTAGGAATGAATTTTACAGATAAATTAAAAAAAGCGATAGAATCTTCCGGTTCTGTACTCAGTGTAGGGTTAGATCCGGATCCGGCCAGGCTGCCGTTGTCACTGAAGGAACAGGTTTCCGATCCCAATGGTCAGGTAGTCGAGTTTTGCCGCAGGGTAATCAATGCCACAAAGCAACATGCTTGCGCATTTAAACCGAACATGGCTTTTTTTGAAGCGATGGGGGATGCCGGCTGGCAGATTCTTGAAGAGGTTTCGGACATGATTCCCTCCAACCGTATTTTTATAGCGGATGCCAAAAGGGGGGACATTGGAAATACAGCCGGCAAATACCGTGAAGCCTTTTTTGACCGCTTGAATGCGGATGCCGTTACGCTCAATCCGCTGATGGGACTGGACACCCTCGAACCCTATTTCGGTGATGCATCGAAAGCTCTGTTTATCCTCACGATGACCTCAAATACCGGAGCGGCTGATTTTCTGCAGCGCCGATTTGAAGGGCGGCTTTCACTTGGAGAGTACATTGCCGAGCTGCTTTCAAAAAAACAGGAAAGAAGTGAAACCCATTTGGGTATGGTGGTGGGAGCTACCCAGCCGGAAGCCTTTGAGCCGGTAATTAAGGCCCATTCCAAAGCTCATCTGCTGATACCCGGGATTGGAACTCAGGGTGGTACTGTGGAAAGTGTGGTTAAGGCAACAGCAGATCACAAAGGTATGGTGGTTGTAAACGCATCCAGATCGGTCATTTATGCCGGCAGCGGGAGTCCGGAATGGGAACAGGAGGTCTCGTTGCGGGCTGAGCAGCTGAAGGAAAAGCTTAAACCGATTACGGAACGGTATGTCGCGTAAGCTTCCAGTGGTGCTCCTCTACACGGACGGAGCCTGCAGCGGTAATCCAGGCCCCGGCGGGTGGGCTGCACTCCTGCTCTGGAACGGCAAAGAGAAAGAACTCAGCGGGGGCTGTTCGGATACCACCAATAACCGAATGGAGATGAGGGCTGTCATTGAAGGTGTGAGAGCGCTTAAAAAACCGTGCCACATTAAAGTGCACAGCGACAGCGCATTGATTATTAACGCTTTTACAAAGCACTGGGTCAGAAACTGGCTGAAAAACGGCTGGAAAAAAGCGGACAAAAAACCGGTAGAAAACCGTGAGCTGTGGGAGGAGATGATTCAGGTTCTGAAGAGTCATCAGGTGGAATGGATCAAGGTAAAGGGGCATTCCGACAACGAACTGAACAACCGGGTTGACCGACTGGCTGTAGCCGCTGCTGCTAAAATCAGATAGATTTAGTTAGTACCGGGCTCTGTGTGGGGTCAAAGGATCTGAAAACAGCATAAGTCAGGAAGGGCATATGCCGGTCTGATAAGGCCTCAATTGAATGATTTACGCCCATGTGAGGTTTTCACCAGAAAAAAGATGAAACATCTTGTATGGTACAGAAATGATCTTCGTATAAGGGATCATCTCCCGCTAACAAAAGCTGTAGCTGCCGGAACAATGGCTGCAGTCTATTGCTTTGATCCGAGGCATTTTGCAATAACCCGCTACGGATTTCCAAAAACGGGCTCAATCCGTGCCAGGTTTCTAATGGAATCGGTGAGCCGCCTCAGGGAGTCCCTGAACGGAAACCTGATCGTGCGAATCGGAAAGCCTGAAGAGGAAATACCTCAACTTGCCGCAGAGGCAGGTTTCGGTACGATCTGGTACCACAGGGAAGTGACACAGGAGGAGATTCTTGTAGAACAGGATATGAAAAAAGCTTTCGAAGGGGAGATGGTTTCAGTACCGGGACATACGCTGTATCACCCGGATGATTTGCCGATGCGCCCCCGGGAATTGCCGGATGTTTTTACCCGTTTCAGAAAGCAGGTGGAGAAAGAAAGCCGCGTTCGTAAACCCCTTCCAGCACCCGACCGGATAGAAGGGCCGTTGCCGGGTATTGACTACGGAGACATTCCGGACCTTGAAGAGTTGGGACTGAAGCCTCTGGCTAAAGACCCGCGTTCAGTGCTTCCGTTTGAAGGAGGGGAAGAAAAGGCATGGGAACGCCTTAACCACTATATGTTTAAGTCTGACTCAATCAGAAACTACAGGCAGACGCGTAATGGATTGCTTGGGGCTGATTACTCCTCCAAGTTCTCTCCCTGGCTGGCTCACGGCTCTATTTCGGCGGTGTCGATCTATGACCAGGTAGAGCGGTATGAAGAGGAAAAAGTAAAGAATGAGTCGACCTACTGGATGAAGTTTGAATTGATCTGGCGCGATTTCTTTCGGTTCTCAGCGATGAAGCATGGAAATGCTCTGTTTCATCCGGGTGGTATACAGGGGGAAATACCGCAGATGAAATCAGATGCAGAACTTTTCAGGCGGTGGGCTGACGGAGAAACAGGTATTCCTTTCGTAGATGCCAATATGCGGGAATTAAAGCAGACCGGTTTTATGAGCAACAGAGGGCGACAGAATGTGGCCAGTTTTTTATCGCAGGATTTACAGGTGGACTGGCGAATGGGTGCGGCCTGGTTTGAGTCGATGCTGATCGATTATGATGTTGCCAGTAACTGGGGGAACTGGGCCTATAATTCAACGGTAGGCCATGATCCGCGAAACCGTAAGTTTCATGTAACGGGTCAGGCAAAACGGTACGATCCAAAGGGTGAGTATGTACGTCACTGGATCCCGGAACTGGCTATGGTTCCGGCAGAATTTATCCATGAGCCCTGGAAGATGAGTCCGGAACAGAAGACCCTGTTTGGTGTGCATATTGGACGTGAGTACCCCGCTCCGGTTCAACTCTGACGAAGCGGGGTCTGCCCGTACTGCCTGGTTTAATCTGTAGTCCCCATGTAAGGATATCTCCACTCTTTGGGCGGCACCCTTACTTCCTTGATTGAGCGAGCCGAGAGCCATCGCAGAATATTGAGCATGCTGCCGGCTTTGTCGTTGGTTCCGGACTTTCTGGATCCGCCAAAAGGCTGCTGGTTTACAACGGCACCGGTCGGCTTGTCGTTGATATAGAAATTACCTGCCGACTGCCGGAAGCGATCGGCCATTTTGTTGAGTATATAGCGATCCTGGGCAAATATCGCCCCTGTGAGTGCAAATGGAGAGGTAGAGTCGCATAGATCGAGAGTCTCCTCAAACTCATCATCCTTGTACACATAGATTGTCAGCACCGGACCGAAGATCTCCTCCTGCATGGTCCGGAATTTCGGGTTTTTGGCAAGAACGATGGTCGGTTCGATGAAATAGCCCACGGAGTCGTCATAATTACCACCGGCAATCACCTCTGCATCGACGGCTTCTTTGGCGTAGTCAATATAGCTGCAGATCTTATCAAACGCCTTTTTACTGATTACAGCACCCATAAAATTGGAGAAGTCTTCCACGTCTCCCATTTTAATCCGGGCGACTTCAGCCAGTAATTTGTCGCGAAATTCCGGCCATATGGAAGCGGGAACGTACATACGGGATGCTGCCGAACATTTCTGTCCCTGGTACTCGAAAGCGCCGCGAAGAGTAGCAACCACGAGCGCATCGATATCGGCACTGTTGTGAGCGAAAATGAAATCCTTACCTCCAGTTTCACCCACTACACGCGGATAGGTTTTATACTGCCCAATGTGATCAGCGATGGTTTTCCACAAGCTGTTGAATGTGGGTTCAGAACCGGTAAAATGGAGTCCGGAAAAGTGGGGGCTGGCCAGAACGGGGTCTCCGACGTTTGCACCCCTGCCCGGCACAAAGTTGATGACACCGTCGGGAAGCCCGGCTTCCTGTAATATCTTCATGAAAAAGTAGTTGGAATAGACCGATTCGGTGGAGGGCTTCCAGACCACCACATTTCCGCACATGGCAGGAGAGGAGGGGAGATTACCCGCGATGGCTGTAAAGTTAAAAGGGCTCAGGGCAAAGACAAAGCCTTCGAGCGGCCGGTATTCCACCCGGTTCCAGACGCCATCCGGTGAATAGGGTTGCTCACCCATGATCTTTGCCAGGTACCAGGCATTGAAGCGGAGGAAATCGGCAAGTTCGCCGGCAGCCTCAATCTCAGCCTGATGCGGTGTTTTGGATTGCCCCAGCATGGTGGAGGCGTTCATGGTATCGCGCCACGGGCCTGTAACCAGTTCTGCGGCCTTCTGGAAGATTGCTACACGATCCTGCCACGGCATGGCGGCCCACTCTTTTTGCGCTTCAAGGGCTGCTTCTATCGCCATGTTCACCTCTTTTTCACCGCAAAGATGGAGAGTGGCAAGCTTATGTCCATGATTATGGGGCATCACAACATCCGATGTATCCTCAGTTCTTACTTCTTTGCCGTTGATGATCGCGGGGATTTCGATTACTTCACTTTTGAGTTCCCGAAGTTTTTTTTGAAGGGATTCCCTTTCAGAGGTGCCGGGGGCAAACGTGAAATAGGGTTCATTTGTCGGTTCCTGAATATGAAAATAGGCGTTGGACATGGCAGGTGTTTGGTTTACTGGTTCGTGTTATGGATTCCCTGTACTCTTCGAAGGCCCGGACTTCAATCTGTTTATTTGAAAGCCAAAGAAGCAATTATATGTCTGAAAGATACGTGATTTCACCGGCATTTTGAATGTCAAAACAAAACTCAGTAATTGAGGTTTGTCATTCAGGATAACCCTCTCCTGTTTTCGATTCAGAAAAGGATTTCCGGGAGAGGGCAATCCGCTATTTTTGAACCGGTTCTCTAAAGCGAGGGCACTAATAGTCCAGTTTCCACCGGAGATCGATTCCCTCTCTGGAATCATCTCCCTGTGTAAGGATCAGTTCAAGGTTGTCTCTGAGCAGATACTCGATCATAAAGAGAGTCTTCGGCCTGCTTCCACCCACTTCATTGAGTATGGCGAAGAAAGTACGCCGGTTGAGGTACCATCCGGTTTTGATGGTTGTGGTATTGGAGGAGCCGGAACGGGTATTGTCGATCTGAACCACGTCAATCCCAAGGTTTTGTGAAGCCAGCATTTCAACCCGGTCGAGCACCAGGTCGATCGCGATGCCACTGGGTGAAGGGCCGCTGCCCGGGCCGGTTACCACCTGCTTCCAGGAGTCGAGTTCATAAAAAGGTCTTCCAAAAAGTGTATAACTGATCATGTCTCTGGGTGGGAGATAGGGTTCGCTTTCAAAGCGGAATTCGGGATCCTGAAGGGTTCCGTCGATCACATAGTAGATGGTAATATCAGCGGCCTGAGGGGGTTCGTAAGACGTTCTGATCTGTAATTGAGGATCTTCGGCAGGTCCGTAGAAGGAGAGAACTGCCTCGTTCAGTGTAAAGAGTCTGCCCAGAGGCCTCAGATAACCGCGCACGCCTTCGAGAGACCCGAAAAGCTGCAGCTCTTCATGACGGTTTTTCAGAATGTCCAGTTCGCCCTCGAGCTCTATTTCCATATCGAGATATTGCCGGTTTCGAACGAAAAACTGCCGGTTGAACCGAACAGCCAGTTCCATTTCGAGGAGGTCATAAAAATCAATGGAGTAGAGTTCGGCCTCAGCTTCATCTTCAAGTACAACTTCTTCCACAGTGGTCTCCCCAAAGTCCTGAAGGAAATAGAAACCGCTCAAAAAATTTACGGATCCCTGAAGCTGAGGTTCAAAAAGAGTTCCTGAAAGGGTAAGATTTGAATTTACAATGGCGTTTACCTGAGGAGTATTCATCAGGCGGAACTGTCTTCCGGTAAGCTCAGCGTGGATATTTCCGGGAGTAAAGCCGTTTAACTCCAGCTGTCCTGTACCCCGAAGTGAACCCGGACCGCTGTTGGCACTGAACTCCCTGACAGAGATCAATTCGGGTTCAAAAATGATCTGAGAGCGTATTTGCCGCAGAGTAATCGCTGCCGGTACAACCCTCAAGGTCCCGTTTCTGAGTGTGAGTTCTCCTTCAGGGCGAAGCTGCGATAGTTTTCCGCTCAATCTCAGATTTCCATCAACTGTTCCGGAAAGCTGCCTGAAGAAATCCTGATCCAGATAACTGTTCAGAAGCGAAAGCTCAAAACCGTTTGTTCGCAGTGAGGCTTCAACAAAATCATCATCACCCGGAAGATTCCAGGATCCCTCAGGCAGGTCGATCAGGAGCGGTATACGTCCATCGAGGTCAGCGATCTGTTGCCCTTCTTTTACAGCCGAACCCCTGACAGTCACTTCAGCCTCTTGATGCTGATATGAGATTGATGCAGAGAGTCGATCCAGGCCGATACCGGAAAAGCGAGCCGCGGAGAGTGAGATATCTCCATCCAGGGCAGGCAATCCTGCTGATCCGCTCAGCAGAAACTCTGCAGCGAGCAGACCGGAGGCGTCTGTTCTCCAACCGGCAGGCAGCAGTGAGAGCCAGTACTCCAGACGGGATGGGTTGATTCGAAAAAAACCGTTGACCTCTGCATCCATATCGATGCCATCATTCGCTGCTTTTGTGGACGGAAGCCAGGGAATCTGCATTGCACTGTCGATAAGCAGAGTGTTGTGATGCCAGCTTTTGAACCCGGCTTCAAACCCCTCATCACTCATCAAAAGATCCACTTTAAGGGAGTCCATCCGACCGTCATGAATTCCGATTTCATTCAGCTGAACAGAGCTTCTTGCCCATTTTGACTCCGCTGTATTGGAAATTTCTGCCTTTCCGGTCAGGAGTCCCCGAACCAGCGGTTCCTTCATAATTGCGCTTTGAAGCTCTTCGACGCGGATATTTTCAGCCTCAAGCCCTGCCTGCTGATTGAGGCTGTCTGCCCCATCAATCCAGAGAGACAGGAAGGCCTGCTCATTTTCTGATGAGACAGTGAGTGTATCCATCCGAAAGGAGCCTCCTGATGAGTAAAATGTAAAGGGATTCCTGAGCACAAGCTGACGTTGCGGTGATGCAAAGTCAAGCTGAGTTGTAGTAAGCCGGCTTTCAGTCCTGCCCAGGGAAAAAACTGCTCTCTGTTCTGCCTTTTGGCCGCTTTCTCCCTCTGCACGAAGATAGTAATGACCGGTAACCGACTCCTTTTCTGCTGTGAAATGTGAATTCAGTACGATGTTGTTCAGCCGGATCGTCTGAATTTCCGGCTCTGTAATTGACAGATGGATCTCTGCTTCCGGTTCTTCCCTGAGCAACACACTCCATCTGGCAGTCAGCATTGCAGCACTTAGAAGAGTATCTGCCTGAATATCCGTGAGGAGCATCTCACCCTCAAACTCAGGCACCCCGTCTGCATTGCGTGCCGACCTTCCCGAAATAGTTCCGTTCGCCTGAAGCAGACGGAGTCCGGCCGCAGGGGCAAGCGCAGAGAGATCGGCCAGTTCAGAGTGAAAAGAGAGCTGGTTGGCGGGATGAGTGAAATCATTGAGATGCTGTACAAAGGAGAATTGTGCCCGGGCGATGGGACTGTTTAAGATTCCGTTTTCTGCTGAAAGAAATCCGTTGCTCACAGTGAGTCCGGCTGAGAAAGCATCCACTGTTTCTCCATTAATGATGCTCTTGTCGAATGAAAGCAGAGCGTCGAGCCTGAGTGATTCCGGCTCCAGACCTGATCCTGTGCCTTCAAGCCGCCCTTGTAACTGTGTGGGAAACTGATCAAAATAACTCAGTTCTGAAAGGTTGAAGTTATCAGCAGAGACTAAAAACCGGTAATCCGGGTGATCCTGCCATGCTTCTGCAGAGAGATCCATCTCAAACCGGCTCTGATCAAGCTTTGCGAATAAGAACCCCTGGATGGTTTCCGGATCCACAGAGCCGGTAAAACGGATCTCTGAGAAGGTCTCGGTTCCGATCCGGCTATCCTGAAAAAGAATATCAATCTCAGCCATGAAGGAATTCAGTGAAAAGCCTTCCCCATTGAAGAGGGCTGTAAAGCAGAGGTCACTGTTCAGGGCAGGGTTATCAAACCAGTCGGCTGCCTGAAAAGAATCGGACCGGAGCGCCGCATTCCAGGAGGGTTGCTCAAGGGATTGAAAATCCGCAGAAGCGTTCAATGCCATCTGCTCATCTCCTTTAAAAAGATTCATATGAAGAGCGATCTTTTTATTTTCAAGGCTTGTTTCGCTGCTGATGCGATCCAGCCGGATGTCTGCAGAGTGAATGTCGAGCATTTCTCCGGTGAATTGGCCATATCCGTCCAAAGGATTACTGAGTGGCAGAGAACCTGCTCCGCTGAAAATGGCACTCCCAATAGATGGAGCGTGTTCGATCCCCGTTAAAGCGTGCAGGTTTATTTCATCAATCTGTACCGTGAGATCTGTAAGGAGTGGGTTTGCTGAGGCATCGAGCTTTGCAGTAGCCCGTGCAGCCCGGATTCCGGGGGCATTTACCTGCAGATCCAGGTTCAGTTGGTTTATGGAACCTGAGATCCCGAGGGAAATATTCAGATCCTGCTGCAGTGGCAACTGATCGAGATAGAGGGAGAGGTCAGATCGGGAAAGCGGGTCGAGCCGCACTTCTGCTTCAACCGAATGGGGAAGCAGGGCTGATGCAGCGGCCGTGAAGAGAGAGTGGCTTGTTTCGAGAACCAGCCTGTCGAGAGAGAAACGGTTTCCGTCGATCTCACCCTTCATAAGGAATCCGGCTGTTTTGGGCAGGCGTTCCTGTTCTATGTCCATTTCCAGGCTGTGGAGGGTCACGAAAAAACCATCCGGGCGATGTCCTGCAGAGAGAGAGGCTTCAATGCGGGTCGTACTCAGCTGTCCGTCGGGGAGGTTTTGCGATTCTGCATGCATAGCAGATCTTCTCAGATGCAGCTCTTCTACTGTCCAGTGCAACGGTTCCGCAGTGGTATCGGGGTTAGGGTCTGCCTGATAGAGCGAGACGACATTCCATCCGGTGGTTTCGGATTCGGAAAGATGAAGCTCAATACCGTCGAACAGAACAGAACGGATTGTGTAGGGAGACCGAAGAAGTTCAGTGATGCGGTAATGGATACGAATAGTGTCTGCTGTGATAATCCTGTAACCATCGGAATCGGAGAGAGAAAGGTTGCGAATCTCAAATTCACTCAGAAGATCGCCCCGTATAGACTCTATCTGAAGCGAGCCTTGAATCTGTTTTTCAACTTGCTGGATAAGCAGCGGTTGGAGGCTGTCAAAAAGCCAGTCAGATTTCAGCAGAAGCCTTGCAGAACCCAGCAGAACAAGGAGGATGACCACTGTTAAAGCAGTGCTTTTCAATAAGCGGTAAGATCTTCTCTCTTTCTGTTTCATTAAAATGACTGGCCTATACTCAGGTGTATTCCATAACGGTTGCGCGGAGTGCCATAGTTTACACCATCGTAAATATTCAGGTCTGCATCATCAGGATTCAGTTTGTATCCAACATCCAGCCGGATGGGTCCGATGGGCGATTGATAGCTGATCCCTGCACCGGCAGCAAATTGAAGCGGACGTTCCGAAAGATCCGGAGTGGCGCTCCAAACCTGTCCACCGTCGAAAAATGCAGCCACTCCAAAAACCGGATCTTCGCGGGTGAGTTGTTTTCTGATTTCAAGATTAAAAGAGACCATGGATCTCCCTCCTTTTGGGACATACCTTCTGAATTCACCTTCACTGTCGAATCGAGGTTCCGCCGGACCCAATTGCTGACGCCCCCAGCCCCGCACTGAGTTGGTTCCTCCGTTAAAATAGCGGATGTTGGAAGGCAGATCACGGCTGCCGCGATAGAAGATGGTACCGGCATTAACACGGCCGGCAATGGCAAGATAGCGATTGACGGAGATGGCGCGCCTTACATCGAGGTTCACTTTTTGGAAGGTGAAATCGGCTTCTCCGAAGGTGCTTGAAAACTCAACGGATGGCTGGATCGACCACCCGTTTTGATCCCTTAAAAAACCCTCGGAAAAAAAACCGGATAGTGTGAGAGAGGAGATATTGTAGTTGAGAACCGAATCGGGCAGGGCTGCCTGCCGGTTTCGGGAGAGCTCTTCATTGAAGGAATATTCATAAGAGAGAGAGGTCGTCTGATTACGACGAATCTGGTAGATCAGTGTGCTGTTGAGACCCGCCTGAAGCAGTTCAAAAGAGGGTTCGAGACGATGCAGGCCGAAAGCGGTTGTGACGGTGCTGCTTCGGGCATTAAAAAAATAGGGAACCAGGTAGTTGACGTTGGCTCTCTGTTCAATAAAGGAAGCCCTGACAAATGTACCGAAACGGTGACCGGTTCCGTTTACGTTTCTGTGACGCCAGGCGAGCTGTGCCCTGAGGATCTCTTCCGTCCCTGCACCGGCTGAGGCTTCAATCGTGCGCAGAGGATATTCCCGAACGCGGATATTCACAGTAAGCGTTGAATCCTTCTCCTGTTCCGGCAGGTTGATGGTTGCAAAGCGGTAGAGATGGTGGTTAAAAAGCGAACGCTGAGCAGACTGCATCGCCCTGAAGCTGTATGTTTCTCCGGAAGAGATACCCGTCTGACGGGTTACCACCTCCCGTCTTACACTCTCATGACCTTCTACATTGAAGTGAGTAAAATAGCTTTTTACTCCCGGGCGCAGCAAAAGAGTAAGCCTCGATTCATTGGCGAGTGAATCTGATTCCACAAGGATTTCAGTTTCGGGCCAGGGGTGCCCTGAATCCTCCATAATCCGGTTAAATCTACCGATCACTTCGGGTTCCATGACAGGCTGATAGCGCTCACCGGTACGGAAGGAGTGTCTTTCCAGCGCCCGCTGGTAGTCCCGCTGGGAGGTGATGGTTTTCATTTCTAAGGAGTCCGCTTCAATCACTATCGAACTTTCGGTAATCCGGAGAGGTATTCCTTCATCTATGAAGAAGGTGACCTTTTTACGATGTGCCCTGCGGGTGGGTTCGGTCTCAACTCTGATCTGAACCTGATGGAAGCCCCTGCGCTGATAAAAGCGCTCCAATCGGATACGGTCGCGCCGGAGTTCTGTTTCATCATAGAAAAACCGGCTGGTCCGGCCAAAAAGTTTACGGAAGAAAGAGGGTGATTCAGAAGCAATCGCAGAGGAGAGGATAAAGCCCGGGAACTGTTGGTTCCCCTCATAACTGATTTTCCAGAGGATGGATTCATCGGGCTCACTGTTTGTTTGAGCGGTTGAAAAAGAGGGGGTCAGAAGCAGGAAAATGATAAAAACCGGCAGAGTAATGCGCATCAGACTTTTATGTTTGTTTCAAAGGGAAAATAACGGAAAAATATGATTATGACCCGATTTAAAGGAAAAAGGAGTCAATGAACCGATATCCGGTATCTGAAATCGTCGCCATTTGAAGCCGCTGTATAAAGTAAATTGATTTTATTTTGCACCTTAAAGCCGCCTGTGATAGAAGGATGGCAGTTTTCTGCGGATCTCTGATATTTGATCTGTTTCGATGGTGGCCGTAATGAGACCGGGCACTGTGTCGGCCCTGGCCAGTACCTCCCCCCAGGGATCGATGATCATTGAGTGGCCGTAGGTTGATCTGGACGTGGTGTGAATACCTGTTTGTGCGGGAGCGATCACAAAAAGTGAATTCTCGATAGCCCGGGCGCGCAGCAGGGTTTCCCAATGCGCTTCACCAGTGGGGCGTGTGAAAGCCGCCGGTATTAAGATCAGTTCCGCACCCTGATCTGCGAGTTTCCGGTAGAGTTCGGGAAAACGGAGATCATAGCAGACAGAGAGGCCGGTATTCAGATGAAAAGGCTGATCTTGCAGATCTCTCAGCTTAAGCTGAACGGTTACAGCAACCGGGCGCCCTGCTTCCACAGTTCTGGATTCCATATAGGTTTCACTCTCGGACAGAGCCACATCAAAAAGGTGGATTTTGTCATATTCTGCAACGATCTCTCCCTCAGCCGAAAACAGAACGGAGCGGTTGTAAACTTTCCCGCTTTCTGCTCTCACCGGAAAACCACCAGCGAGAATTGCAATCTGATATTCTCTGGCCCATTGAGGGAACAGGCTGTAAACCTGACCTGAAATGGTTTCAGCGAGCCCCATTTTCTCATCTTCGCTGCCCATGTAGGCAAAATTTTCGGGCAGAGCAATTAAAGAGGCTCCCGTCTCTGCGGCGGAGACAACACCGCTGTGAATCTGCTTTATATTGACATCCGGATCCTGAAGTGAGGTGAGTTGAAGGGCTGCAACTTTAAACAGAGACATAGGGATTTGTTTGTTAAGGTCAGAAATCAGAGTGATGTTTCGGGGGTTTTGGAAAACTGTTCTTTCGCCCAATATTTTTGTTGTCGCAACTTAAAAAATGCTCACATATGGCAATCAGGCTGTGGTTTTAAAGTTGCTTCCGGCTTGATCTTGTGCAAAACTCCTGGTTTTTCAAAGCTCCCGTTTCCTATTTTAAAAAAGCAGGTTTTGTAAAAACTTTAGTTTTGTCCGATTTCTGCGTTGTCGCAAATTCGAAAAAACTTATGTATGGTATAAAGGCCACGATTTTTGATCTACTTCCGTCACATGTGGATATAAATTCGTTGATTTTAAACCCTGAACAGTACTGTAAGGTACAAACTCCTTCAGAAGAAAAAATAACTGACTGGCGATAAACTAAATCTAAAATGGATATATATGAGCAAATTACTGGGAAAAACCGCATTGATAACCGGATCAACCCGGGGAATGGGGCGAGCCATGGCAGAGCGTTTCGCCATGGAAGGGGCTGCTGTCGTGATAACAGGTAGAGATGAGGCAGAAGGTGCTGCTGTTGAGAAAGGGATCAGGGAGAAAGGTGGCAAAGCACTTTTTAAAAGAGCTGATGTAGGGATATTTGATGAGAACGTGTCTCTTGTTGAAACAGCGCTTAACGAATATCAATCACTTGATATCGTCGTTGCCAATGCTGCGATGCTCGCACTGGGATCCGTTACGGATCTCACTCTGATTGAATGGAAGCGGGCCATGGATGTAAACCTGCATTCTGTTTTTTACCTGATGAAGGAGTCAATTCCGCATATGCAGAAGGAGGGAGGTGTAATTCTGGTAACCGGCTCCATTGCTGCGGATAAGGGGTTTCCGAACCATGCTGCATACTGCACAAGTAAAGGAGCGGTACGATCACTGGTGAAGCAGGCGGCTGTGGAATATGCCCCAAAAATCCGGATTAACCTGATCGAACCGGGTCCGGTGGATACCACTCTTTACAGATCATCGGCGGAGGCATTTCCGAACGCTGAGAGTATACTGGATGAGGTTCCGGCGTTGGTGCCGATGCAACGTACAGGTCTGCCTGATGATATCGCCTCGGCCGCTCTTTTTCTGGTCAGTGATGAGGCGAAGTGGATCACCGGATCGGGTTTCAGGATTGATGGAGGTGTTTCTGCAAAAGGATAAAAAAAAGTGTAACAAAACGGGCGTATTTGACTCTTCTGTTTGGAAGCCGTTAAAGAAAACATGCAAGATACTATCGAAACAGAAAAGCCCGTGTCTGATACGCACGGGTTTTTATTTATATAGTGCCGGAATCAGGTTAACCTGCACCACCTCTTGCTCCTCCGCCCGCTGAACCGACCGAGGCCCCTCCACCCGCAACGCCACCCGATGTAGCAGACAGGGTGCTGTGTTTGACAAGATTCTGTGCAGCAGTTACAGGGGTGGATCCGGATCCTGGCGCTATGAGTAGCCATGGAAAGAGACCGGTATCCCTGTTTTGACTGCCAAGGTCTATGAGGCGGGTGAGTTGTTTCTCCCGTAAACCGAAAGCGATCGCATAGACAAAATGGCGGTCAAGATTCCCTTTGAAAAGAATTCTCTCATCCGTGTCTTTGAGTCCGTCCCTGTAAGCTCTCCACCGAAGCCACGTCTCTTCGCCTTCTTTGGTTCTGCGGATGATGGCACCCGTTGAAGCGAGCATAATCACGCTCACGATGAATGCGGCCAGGCCGATACTACTGCCAAAAATCGTAAGCAGAATGGAGATCACGAGAATCGGTACCTGCAGGAAGAGATTTAGGTAAACGCCTTTAAGGCTCTCTTGATCCTTCCAGTTTTGTTCTCTGAAAGCAGATGCGACTGATTTTGACCATTTCGGATACCATTTCATGGCAGTGGAATCACTGCCGCTGAACACCTCAGATAGTTTTGATTTGTCCAGCAGCAAACGGCTGTTAATGAAATCGACGGTCATGCGTTCCCACTCCGGAAGAGACTCTTTGGGTGAGGGTTCCGTTGCGGCAATAATGAATTCAGATTCAGTTTTAGACTGATACCATTTCTTCTGGCTCTGCTTTTCTTCAAGTGTGAACCATCCTCTTCGTGCCAGATCAAAGAGTGTAGCTGTCAGGTGAATAGGCTGAGTTTGATAAAATGAGAGCAGCCTTCCAACCAGCGCCGGCCCGGCACCATCGGGTATCATCGTGGTAGAAACCGAGGAGAGGGTTTTTGTTTTATATCTTTTTCCGTATTTGCGGTAGAGGGCGATAAAGATACCGATGCTGATGAGCGAAAGGAGGATGGTTAAGCCGGGAGCGAGTTCTGCCAAGGCGGCTCTCCGTTCAGCTTTTCTGAGAGCCTTATCAGCGATCTCATCTTCTTCTGCGATAATTCTTTCCGGTTCAATCCCGGGCTCTCTTTCGGTGATGGTATCGGGATTAAAAAGGGATACGGGCATCAGGATCCGAACGGGGAGTGACTGAGATCTGGCCACCTTCTCCGCTGAAAAGGAGAGTTGTGCCCCGTCATGTTCAAACCTAACCATGTCTGCAGGAGCCCTGCTCCAGAAGTAGAGTGAGTCGGCCGGAATTATCTGCGGAAACGTGATGGTTGCAAAAAACCGGTCGGTACTCTTCTCCCGGCCGGAGCCGATCCAGGTCCAGAAAAACTCACTCCACTGCTCTCCGTGCGGGATAGCTCCTGCCAGCTCATAAGAGAGAGTAAAAATCCGGGTTGTATCTGCAGCGCTGTAGTTCCATTTGATAATCACCTCCCCGGAGGATTGGGATACCGAAAAAGTACCGGGTTCTTCAGTGTCAGATAAGGAATAAATCTGATCCCCTTCACGAACAAGGATTCTGTTCATCTCATCAAATCCTTTTCGGGGGAGCCGGTAATCAGCCCAGCTGAAAGAGCCCTGAAACCGGTACTCTCTGGATTCTTGAATC
Organism: Balneolaceae bacterium; assembly: GCA_007693745.1. Classification (GTDB taxonomy): domain Bacteria; phylum Bacteroidota; class Rhodothermia; order Balneolales; family Balneolaceae; genus Rhodohalobacter. The sequence goes on along the minus strand of REDA01000038.1, from coordinate 12,511 downwards.
CATACGTTTCCATTCGATAAAATTTCAGCTTCAATTCGGATTTCGGGAATCTGATACTCTTGCTGAGCTGAGCTTACGGAGATCCCAATGGTAGAAAACAGGAACAGGAGGGTAAGAGAAATCAATCTGTATATCATACAATAAAGATAGTTAATTAACCATGTAGGTGAATGGAACCATCAACCGGGTCAACTATTGGTTTATCAACCAATCTGACAGCCCGGAACCCGGATAGCAGGGTACCCTGTATATTTCTGCGTAAAACAGAGGTGAGCTGTTCGTCTTCATCATGCTTTTTTCCATGCAGAGTAGATGTAAGTAATGTGACCTCGCCGGGACTCGAACCCAGATCTAAAGCTTAGGAGGCTATCGTTCTATCCTGTTGAACTACGAGGTCATCTGTAATGGCACTAAAAATCAAAAACTTAAAAAATTTATAAGCAAATGTAATCAAAAATGTAATACGTTTGCTTCTCTGTAGAGTAATGGTTTAAATGTACCAGTCTCTTTTTCGGAAAACCACCTGAATTTTCCAGCCTCCTACACCGGAGCCAATGATCGGATTCGAACCGACGACCTGAGCTTTACGAAAGTGTTGCTCTGCCAGCTGAGCTACATTGGCATATCGCTGGAACTCTTAGGGGGTTTTGTAAAACTGTTCTTTTGCCCAATATTTTCGTTGTCGCAACGTTAAAATCTTCACGGTTGGCAAACAGGTTGCGGTTTTACATTTGCTTCCGCCTTGATCTTGTGCAAAGCTCCTGGTTTTTCAAAGCTCCCTCTTACTGATATTTTCTGTTTGAACTCTAAATTAAGCACAATTCTGATTAGCAAAAACCATTGAGACCCAAACGTAAGAGCCCCAAGAAGGAACACCTGCCTGAGAAGATCTGTCCGGTTTGCAACCGCACTTTTTCATGGAGGAAAAAGTGGGAACGGGATTGGGCTCAGGTTCTCTACTGCAGTGAACGCTGCCGCCGCAGTAAATAAATTGATGGAAAAATTCCTACTTTCATCTGCAGCGTGTAGCACATAAACTCCATCACTGATCTACGGATGAATTTTTTATACACATTTATCTCTCTATTAACTGCCTCTTTTCTGTTTCAGGTTTCTGTTGCAGATGCGCGTCAGGATAGTGAAAGGCACCGCTTTCAGTCGAATCATATGGGCTCGGTTTTTACAATCGTCATCTATGATGGTGACGTTGCAGCGGCAAAATCAGCGGCTGATGCTGCTTTTGCAATGATTGAGGACTTGAATCAGATCATGAGTGATTATCTTCCGGAGAGTGAATTGAACCGCTTTTCAGCGTCAGCCTCCTCTGGCGAGTGGAGTTCATTAAGCGAACCGCTCTTCGATATTCTGCAGCAGTCGGTTCAGATTTCGGAATCTACCGGCGGACTCTTTGATGTGACCGCGGGTCCGCTGACACGCGCCTGGCGGATGGCACGTATGATGCCTGAGCCTCAACTGCCGGATAGTCTGGAACTTGCCGGACTTCTTCAACAGATTGGTTACCGAAATCTGCTGCTGAATGAAAAGGATAAGGTAGGTCAGCTGGCAGCGGAGGGAATGCGGCTCGATCTGGGGGGAATCGCGAAAGGATATGCCGCCGAAATGGCGATGCATTTACTCCGTGAGAAAGGTTTTCCGGTCAGTTTTGTGGATGCGGGCGGGGATATCACACTGGGTGATCCTCCCCCTGGAAGGAACGGATGGGAGGTGGCTGTGCCATTGAGCAAACGGAACCCTGAACTGGGATATATCATGATTCAGACAAGCAACCGGACGGTGACCACCTCCGGGGATATGTTTCAGTATATCACTGTAAACGGAGTTCGCTATTCCCACATTATAAATCCGCATACAGGACTTGGCAGTACAGCTCAACAGCAGGCAACGGTCGTCTCCAGAAGCGGAACCTGGGCCGATGCATACGCCTCCGCACTCACCCTCATGGAACCGGAAGAAGCCATGGAACTGATTGACACCCTGCCCGATACCGAAGCGATTCTGTTTCGAAACAACGGCGATGAACTGCTCGAGTGGAGATCGGCGGGCATGAGTCTCTTTATCCTTGGTGAGTGATCCAACGGCTTCTGAAGTAAAACCATTATCCACCACTGATTTTCCAGGAAGAATCGATTGAAACTCAGAAACTGCTTGTGCCTATCCTACCCGACCGCTGCCAGTCAGTGACCAGAACAGAGGTGACCTGATGTATAAGCTACACTGCTGAATCAGTAATTCAGTAGTTGGTTGATTTGGATTACACTTCGAAGCTGTCCGCTTTCAGGTAGGCTTCTATCAGTTTTAATTCACCTTCCTTGCCTCCTTCTGACTTTCCATGCTCCATGCCGATCACCCCGTCATATCCCTGTTGATACAGAAACTTAAAGACATTCTGATAGTTGATTTCACCTGTATAGGGTTCCCGTCGTCCCGGATGGTCGCCAACCTGAATGTAGGGAATTTCATCCCAGGCGCGGTCCATACTTGAAATAAGATTTCCTTCTGTGATTTGCTGATGGTAAACATCATAAAGGATTTTGCATGAAGGACTGTTCACATGCTTACAAATCCGATAGGCCTGTGAAGTGGTGGTGAGAACCAGGCCCGGATGGTCACGCCATGGATTCAGCGGCTCCAGAACCATTACAAGCCCATGTGGTTCAAGAATTTCGCACGCCATTTTTAAGGTGTCAATCACATTCAACTCCTGGTAGTCCATCTGCAGCCTCAAACTCACAAAACCCGGTACAACGGTCATCCATTTCGCATTGACCCGTTTTGCCACATCTACCGATTCCCGTATTTCACTCAGAAACCGATCCCGGAATTCAGCATCGCCACTGCTAAGGCTGGGCCGGTCCCAAAAGATGGTATGAGCTACAAATACACCCATGGTCATGCCACTCTCCTCGAGCTGTTTACCAATCTGTTCCTGCATCCGGTTACTCTTTCCCTTCATCCCATTATCTTCGAGTGCCCGAAATCCGAGATCATTCATAAACCTGAGCTGATCGATCAGATCGCTTCCGGCATGATTCTGAAACATCCCGAAATGGGGTGCATATTTCAGTTTAAAATCGTGTTTCTGAAGCAGGTCAGAAGCGGAGAGCTTTCGTGCTGCTGCGCTCAGCACACCGGTGCCGGTTGCCATGGCAGTTCCCGCCAGAAGGCTGTTTTTCAGGAAGTTTTTTCTGTTCATAGATGTTTGGTTTGAGTAGAGTTCATCCCTTGGGATCAACCGTTTCGTTGAGAACGTACTTCTGATAAATATCCAAAAACATAGAGAGTTCCTGGCGATAGGGCGCAGGTTCCCGTTACTTTAATGTGGTTCTGAAACACCGGGCACCGGTACCGGATAGAATCCGTTTTCATCAGCTACTACCGGCGGAGGGGTATCGGCGTTTACCTCAAACGGCATGAGCTGTGCATCTGAATTAAGAGCCTCCTCCCAGGTGATCATCTGTCCGGAGTAGGAAGCCATCCGCCCCATAATCGCCGTTAGTGTGGTCTTGGCAGAGTAATCGGTATCGTCGATATGTCCGCCGCTGCGAATGGAGGCAAACAGTTCGTTATGCTCCTGCTGGTAGGGACTCACATCCTCAAGGCCGTAGTGATCATAGAGTGTGTTACCGTTATGATCCCTGATAATCGCGTTGTTGCTGTTTTCCCCTTCGAATGTTACCGTACCTTTGGTTCCCTGCAGGTGTTCCCCAACCCTGGAAAAAGTATTGGGCTGATGCCGGCTTTGAGCCGAAATCACCGCACCGCCCGGATAGGTGTACTCAATAAAATTGTGGTCAAAAATCTGGCCGTACTCCTTACCGGTTCGAACTTCACGTCCGCCCATACCCTGCGCTGTGGCGGGATACTCCCCGATAAACCAGTTACAGATATCGATGTTGTGGATGTTCTGCTCCAGTATCTGATCGCCGGCCACCCAGGTAAAGTAGAACCAGTTATGGATCTGATACTCCAGCTCCGACATCCCCTCTTCTTTGTGGCGAACCCATACTCCGGCATCATTCCAGGTGGCATGGCCGGATAGAATTTTTCCGATAATATCCTCGTCACGGATTTTTTGATAGACCGTTCGGTAACTGTTTTGATATCTTCTCTGAAGTCCTATTGTGACATTCAGTTTCTTTTCACGTGCCTCTTCTGCGGCTTTCATAAATCGGCGCACACCGGGGGCATCCGTGGCAATCGCTTTCTCGCAAAACATATGTTTTCCATGTTTTACGGCCTCTTCAAAATGGGCAGGTCGAAATCCCGGAGGTGTGGTCAGAATCACCACATCGGCAAGTGGAATTGCCTTTTTGTAAGCATCAAAACCGGTAAATTTTCGCTCTTCGGGTACATCCAGCCTGCCGGACTCAAGATACCTGCGGGAAAGCGAATCATAGGATCTGTCAAGACGATCCCGAAAGAGGTCGGCCATTGCAACGATTTTCAGTCCCGGATCGGCTCTGAGTGCGTTATTTGCAGCTCCGGTTCCCCGGCCACCGCACCCAATCAGGGCAATGGTGAGAGTATCGCTTCCTCCTGCAAATGCACTGGCTCCAACCGGCAGTGACCCTGCAAGGACTCCTGCACCGACAGCGGCCGATGTTCGTTTAACAAAATCTCTTCTGGTAATGGATGATTCTTTTTTAGATGGGTTCATATCTGTTACTTCAGTGATTGGGTGATTGTTTTAATTTTACTGCCGGAGCTGCCATCAGGTTAATCCTCAAATGTGGTAAACCGGTACGGTATGGTTTAATCTGTCTGCTTTCTGCTCTGAGGTTATCCGGTATATTATATATTTTGCCTGTAAAAGTTCGTCAGATTTACAAATTTTGATATCGGCAAATAAAACCCTTCAAAAGCTTAGTAGTAATCCTGAATGGCATCGATCCAGTACTCTTCCATACCATAAACTCCGCTTGGCTGATCAACAGGCCTTATGACCCTGAAGCCGATATGAAACGCATTGGTATGCCACCAGAGGCTCTTTGGCAGCTGTGGATCGTTCCGTTTCCAGCTTGGATCGGATCCGCGTCTTTGCAGGCAGCTGATCTCCTCGGGATTATCCATCCAGGATCCGCCACGCACGGCTCTCGGGTAGAGCTGATCGGGCTTGAACCAAGGATTTACGGCCGGCGACTCCTCCAGTTGGGCAAAGTAGTCCGGATGATACTGATCGAGAGTCCACTCTGCAACATTCCCAAGCAGATCGTAGATTCCGAAAGCGTTCGCCTGCTTGCTTCCAATACGGTGATAGCTTCTGTCACTGTTCCCCCGGTGCCACGCTTTGTGATCGATCAGATCGGAAGAAAGATTCGGCAGGTAGTTTCCTGTTTCTCCCGCCCTGCAGGCAAATTCCCATTCCGCTTCCGTGGGAAGACGGTAAAACTCCCCGGTTTTGATGGTCAGCCACTTTGTAAACATCATGGCTGCATAGTGCGTAATGTTAACGGTCGGAAACCCGTCCGTTCCCATCCCGCCGGAAAGGTCACCCCATGATGGTGAGGGTGTGGAGATCACGTCGGACGGCACATCAGAAGCACGGAGCATCTCGAGCATCTCTTCAGTCCAGGTAGGTGCAGAAACAGCATCGGCAGTTTCGATGTCCACGTTGTAAAATGTTTTGTACACCTCCCGGCGCAGCTCCTGGATATCTGCTTCAAGAAACTGATTGTAGAGATTCCAGGTGATTTCATGCTGCGACATCCAGAATGGATCCACATGAACGTCGTGTTGCCCCGTTTCAGGACTGCCCATCAGGAACATACCACCGGGTACATAAGCCAGGGAGAGTTCAAGGGAGGATTCCGGAATTGCGACACTGGTTATTTCGGGTTCAATCTCTGTCACTGCTGTTACCGCAACCGGTGCTTCAGCGGAAGCTTCCGTACCGGATGGGGAACAGCCAAAAAAAGCCAGACTTCCGGCAAGTAAAAATGCCGGGACAGGTGCAAAAAAATTCTTCATTTGATAGGGTCTCATGATTAGATTAGACATAAATCTGATTGGTAATATGCGAAAAAAAAATTAATAACGGATGGTCTTGCTGAAATATTGAAGCGAACAGGGATAGAGGGTAAGGATTGGTAATAAAAATCCATGCGTTCAGCTAATCAAAATTAATACAGCCCAGCCAAAAAAACCTCAGGGTTTTCCTGAACCACCCTTTATTTGGGAGTTTCCGGGCAGTCGTAGTTTATCGGTGATTCTGAAGCTTTCAGGCCCGTATTGAAACAGCAGATCAAGGATACAGCAGCCGGCTCTGAATCCGCTGAAATGCTGTCTGTATTCCGGGTGTCTGAAAGGCAGTAGCTTCGGGTTAACACCCAGGTGATGATAACGGGCAGCGGATGGATCCTGGTAATAGCTGTCAACCTGGAAAAGCTCCCTGATCTGTTCCGGCCCGGTTAGCTTCGGTGCCGTTTCAGAGCTGTACAGGAATTCGCCGTTGTAATCCAATTCCAAAAAGCGGAAGAGATTTTGGTTAAGTTCACGAATAAACGGCATCACCGTGATGTGCTCTCTGGCACTTTGGAACAGTGCTGCAATTTCCGGTTCATAAAAATCGAAGTAGAGGCTGTTTCTGTAATTAAACTCAAGGGTGCGCAACAGGGGGGTAATCCAGTCTGTTTGCTGATCTATCCGGAGTTGATGGATAGTTTTTTTTCGGTCTTCACTGTGAACAGGTATGTGGATGTAGGCTGTTCCGGTGGCTGTTCGGATACTGGCACGGTGAACGCGGCTTTTTCTGGACCATCGTTCAGTATCGGTGTAGTAAACGGTGTCTGCATGCAGTATCAGCGACAGATCTCTAAGAGTTGGTATGAATACAGGTTGCAGAATGGAAAGCAAAAGTCGGGTATGTTGGTTGTAATACGGTTTCGACTAAACGGATACATTTGTAATTATCATCATTGCAATCCGGTGCTGAGCTATCTGACAGAGACTATTGAGGGGCCACCGGAGCTGTTTCTTCCGGATCCTTTCCATATAGTTTTAAAACGGCATAGAGGATGATAAATCCTGTAATCAATCCCCAGATCGGATGAATCCAGTCGAAGGCTGCCGGGAGTTCGCCGACGATGAGGGCGACGACGGCCACAAGAAGTGCGTAGGGCAGCTGCGTGCGGACATGATCAATCAGATCACACGCGGAAGACATGGAACTCAGAACTGTAGTGTCGGAAATAGGTGAACAGTGGTCTCCGAAAACAGCACCTGCCATTACAGAACTGATGGAACCGAGCAGTATCGTATAGTTTTCACCCCCTGCAAATCCAACGCCGGCCCCCATCGTTACTGCGAGGGGAATCACCACAGGAAAGAGAATTGCCATGGTACCCCAGGAGGTACCGGTTGAAAAAGCAGTGACCGCCGCAATGAAAAATACGAGGCCGGGCAGCAATGCCAGCGGGAGGTTGTCTTCGAGCATGGAAGCGAGGTAGGGACCGGTTCCAATTTCAGCGGTGATACCGCCAAGCCCCCAGGCCAGTACGAGTATGAGGATGGCCATCAGCATCGACTGCATTCCGCCCACAAAAGCTTCAATGGCCTGAATCATGGTCAGTATTTTCTGAGATACTGTAAGGGCGATGGATACCACCACACCGGTAAAGGAAGCCCAGAGAAGGGCTGCAAAAGGATCTGCATTGCCGATAATCGATGTAATACCGCGTTCTCCTGCCTCCAGTTCAGCCGCTCCAGTGGTGTACAAACCGTAAAGAGCAACGACAATAACCGAGAAGACAGGCAGAGCGGCATTGATCCATCGTCGGGGTTTACCCTCAACCGGCTGAAGAGAGCCGAGTGTGGTATCAGTGGCCGGTGTGGAACCCGGACGGATAACCCCACCACCACTGTATGCCCGCTGTTCAGCTTCCAGCATCGGACCGAATTCCCGTTTCATGAGAATGGTCATCAGTACAAAAATCAGAGCGAGAATCGGATAGAAGAGATAAGGGATAGAATGAATGAAGATGGTAAACGCATTTTCAGATCCGGCGATCAGCTGCGCTGCCAAAACGGGATCTTCTGTGGATTCAGCCAGGGAGAAGAGGGTATTCTGAATTTGAGTGATTTCAAATCCGATCCAGGTGGTAATGACTGCACTCACAGCCAGTGGCGCTGCGGTGGAGTCTACAATATATGCGAGCTTTTCTCTGGAAATATTCAGGCGGTCGGTCATCGGCCGAAGCGCATTCCCTCGAATCAGTGTGTTGGCATAATCATCAAAAAATATAAACAGAGCTGAAAGCCATGAAAATAACTGTCCCCGCTGCCGTGTATTGGCCAGCCTGCCAAGTGCCTCAACCACACCCTGATTTCCCCCGCTTCGGGCCATAACACCAACCATGCCACCAAGAAAAAGGCTGAACACAATTATTGCGATGTGATCGGTGTCTGCCATCGCATCGGTCATGATCGTAAGTGAATGGGCGGTCCCGTTAAAGGGATTGAACCCGGTGATAAAGAGTGCACCAATCCAGATTCCGGCAAAGAGGGATAAAATAACTTCGCGGGTTAAAAGCGCCAGCCCGATTGCCACAAGAGGCGGAATCAGGCTTATCCATGTACCGAAAAAGGGATGAGCACCTTCATAGCCGGAACTCTCTGCGAATGCAAAAAGATCCATCCAGCCGGCGGTAAAATAGGCCAGGGTTAAAATGAGAGCAGTTATGAAATACTTTTTCATCAGCTATCAGCAGTTGTTTTACAGAGACCGGTTTGACATGATCTTTCAAGGGTACAGGATTTTCCGATGAGGGGAAAATACAAGCATTCAGGAAAAATGCAACGGTTTTTTTAATTCCGACTCTTTATTCTCTTCACAGAGTGAATTCAGATTTTAAATCATTCAGTGAATCTGTTATTTTGATATACCTTTTCTTAACACATGACCCGCCCGGTTTGAATCACGAAAGAAACTATCAGCGAAAATTTTCACAACGCAGAAATGAACTTGTGGAGGGAATTCGTGAAAAAGGAATAGGGGATGAGCAGGTATTGATGGCGATTCAGGCCGTTCCGAGACATCTGTTTATGGACACGGCACTTGAACGGAAGGCGTATGAAGATACGGCACTTCCTATCAGCTGTGGCCAAACTATTTCCCAGCCTTTTACAGTAGCAGCTCAGACTGAACTTCTTGAGGTAAAAAAAGGGAGTAAAATTCTTGAGATCGGTACGGGTTCCGGATACCAGGCAGCGATTCTATGTCACATGGGTGCAGAGGTTTACAGCGTGGAAAGACATGAATTTTTGTATCAGAACGCCAAAAAACTTCTCAGCACCCTGGGCTATCGTGCAACCTTGAAACTGGGTGATGGAACCGTGGGCTGGAGTGCCTATGCTCCTTATGACGGAATTGTAGTCACCGCTGGCGCCCCTGTTGTGCCTGAAGACCTGATCGGTCAGCTGAAGATCGGGGGAATGCTCGTGGTTCCAGTCGGGTCACAAAAAAGCCAGCAGATGATTCGCGTGATACGTGAGTCTGAGGAGTCGTTCAGGGAGGAGAAGCTTCAGAATTTTAAATTTGTGCCCCTGATTGGAGAGAAAGGATGGGGATAGTGTTAAGGTTTCCAGATGTGACCGCAGAGCTTGTTGATTTCTGAATGAGGCTGTGAGTGTATAGTTCTTGAGCGCAATTCCGTTGCATTCACGAAACGGTCTGAACAGGTTAGGTATTGGATTGAAAAAAAAGCCGTCTTTTTGGAGACGGCTTTTTTTGTAGGCTTGTATTCTGAATTAATGGCTTAGTCCGGATTCAGGATGTTGTCGATCCTTCGTTCCAGATCGGCCAGATGGATCCGTGTCGCTCTGTCGCGGGAGTTGTTGCGGCTAAGATCGCGTTTCAGGATCTCCAGCTGTTCTCGAACAATCGGCCTGATGTCAGACTGGCTCACATTCACGGAGGTCATTCCCATGAACTGGCGCGCCTGTGCTGAAATAGAGGGCAGCTCTTGTGTCATCATGAACTCCATTCGTTCAACATAGGCTCTCTGAAGGTTTCGTCTGTAAACAGATATCGCACTATTACCACGCAGTTCACTCCAGAGGTGTCCCCTAAGCTCATCCATAAAGTCAAAAGGTGAGTAGGTATCCGCTCCTCTGTGATCGTACTCAATCAGCCGTGCCAGCCTGGACGGGTCAAGAACGCTGTTAAGTACGGAAACCTGCCGTGCACGGTACCCATCGATGAAATCTGCCTGGTTAATCCGTCCCAGAATTTCGGCATTCATCACCCAGGTGGGATCACTGAACGCATACTCTGCCAGGAATGTGAGAGCTTCGCGTTGAAGATCTGTCTCCACGGGCTCATACACGACCCCTTCCTGATCAAAGGTTTTGTGATTTTCATACACGCCGCCGATGTAGGGAGTTACGTGCCCCATGTACCGGCTCCACTGAACAACTACCTGACCGTAAAGCTCTTCCAGTTCAGAAAAATCTTCACCTTCCGCGCCAATCCAGTCGATCAGATTTTCGGTGATGACCTCCAGATTTTTGATGCCGTAATAGCTGGCTCTCATCGCATTATCGCCCAGATCCTCGCGATTGGATCTTGGATCAATCGGGTTGTTTGTCTGGCTTCCGAAGAAATAGACAGGGTCATCTGCCCGTTCTGTGGTCCACTGATGCAGAATCCGGCGCTGCTCTTCAATCGGAGTATCACCAAACCAGGTGTAGCCCCATTTGATTGCCCAGATGTCATACTCACCGACTCTTGGGTAGAAGTTGGTGACACCGTCGCCGGGCTGTGCAATGTAATTAAAGCGGGCGTAATCCATAATGGAGGGAGCTGTACCGTGATTGGCTGTGTAGGTGGGTGATCGAAGGGAATCGACCGGAACAGCAAAGCTCGATCCGAAGTTGTGTGGAAGTCCAAGTGTATGACCCACTTCATGCGCGGATACAAACCGGATCAGTTCTCCCATTACCTCTTCGTCAAACTGTACCGCTCTGGCATCCGGATTGGCGGGTGAAGTCTGAATGAAGAACCAGTTTCTCAGCAGGCGCATCACATTGTGGTACCAGCCGATGGCGGAGGTCATAATCTGTCCGGAACGCGGATCGTGAACATGCGGACCAAAGGCATTCTGTATAGGAGATGCAAAGTACCGGATACTCGGGTAACGAATATCTTCCAGGCTGAAATCGGGATCCTCTTCCGGTGTCGGCGCCATTTTTCCATAGATCGCATTTTTGAAACCCGCAGCCTCAAAAGCTACCTGCCAGTCATCTACCCCCTGAATCAGCCACTTTCTCCAGGGTTCCGGTGTTGCCGGATCAATGTGAAAGACGATTGGGTTGACCGGCTCCACCAATTCACCGCGCAGATAGGCTTCCGGATCTTTGGGAACCAGTTCCCAGCGTGTAGCGTGACGAACAGGGACGGCCCGGTGCTCCTCGGTTCCATAATCCACCTGACTTGCAGTGAACCATCCCACTCTGGCATCCGGTTTGCGTGGCTGCATCGGGGTTTTGGGCATGAGAATCATGCTGTGATTCAGCTCCAGCGACAAGGTGTTGGCATCGGCGTTGGAGGGGGGGTTGACAGCCTCATAGGTGAGGATATGGCGCGCTTCAATATTTTCCGGGAAACTGCGGATATGCTCAATAAAGGTACGATTTCCATCTACACGGCGCACCTGATATTGCGTGCGGAAACGTTGCGGAAGCCCGAGTGCCGGCACATCCGTGGTAAACAGGCTGGTCACATCAATCACGGACCCGGTGGTATCCGCATTATGTGCCTCTATACTGAAGGATGCAATAATCGGTTCAAAGTTGGAATTGCGTACCGCTTCAAAAATGGGCAGAGAGTCACTCGCCGTATTGGAGAATGAAACTCTTCGGAGCAGCACATGTTTGTCTCGCTTCTCCCAGCGGACGACCTGATTGTTGTGGCGCATACCGCCATACAGGAGTCCGTCGGCAGTTCGTGCCAGACGGGAAACCATCAGCATCTCTCTGCCAAAAAGGGAGTCGGGGATTTCATAATAGAATTTGGTGTCGTCTCTGTACACCGTAAAGAGACCTTCATCTGTGTGGAAATTGCTTTTAATTACATCACTAAAAGCTTTGATATCGGTATTACCCTGGGCGCCTGCCCGTGGCCTTTCAGTCGGTGTGCGTTCCGGAGCCGTGGTCTGCTGGCTGCCGGCGCAGGCTGTAAATCCGACCATTGCCACCAGCAGAATCGCGGAAATCAGTGGTTTTGCTTTAATCATAATTCAGTTTTGGTTAATAGATTGGCATAAGATAATGAACTAAACATACTCTTGAACGGGAAATAGAGTTGGTGTTGTAAAAAGTTGGAAAAAAATCAGAAGGCTTAATGATAGGATTCGATCAAAGTATTTAAATCCATTATAGTGCATTCAGAGGATATTTTTTTTCTTGAGCAGACGGAGAAGCCATATTTCGGATCAAATTGGAGATCCTGGATAACCCAGTTGCTGTCACCAACATCCGTTTCAATTTGAATGGA
>REDA01000068.1 GCA_007693745.1 Balneolaceae bacterium | reverse complement strand
CGCTGAGGAGCACAACCGCAAGTTCTTCGATCGGGAGTAAAACCCGGCAATGAGTAACCGGACAAAATATCGCATAACCGCCGGATCGAAATCCAGACCATATAAAGAGGATTCAGTATATTCGTGATATGAAGACAGAGCCGATGAGACCCCTCATACTCAAAATAAACCCAATCTGGTTTGATCCGGAGAGGATCTCTTTTCACAGAGGGGGGATACAACTATTTCTGGCCACCCTGATTCTGCTTCTCTTCCTTCCGGGCTGTGGTGAGCGGGAAAAAGTGCAGATCCCGCCGGAGGAGATCCCGGAGGGGATGGTTTTTGTGCCGGGAGGGAGAACCACCATCGGCTCCGAAAGCGGGCTGCCGAATGAGAGGCCGGTCTTTGAAACGGAGGTAAGTGCTTTTTTGATGGACAAAGACCTGGTGACGGTGGCTCAGTTCAGGGAGTTTGTGGAGGCGACCGGGTATGTGAGCGAAGCCGAACAGTTTGGAGACGGGATCGTCTTCGATTTTGAACAGGCGCAGTGGGTATTGCTGGACGGGGCCACGTGGGAGTATCCAAACGGTCCGGAGGGGCCGGCGGCTCCGGAGGACCACCCCGTCACGCAGGTCTCCTGGAATGACGCCGCGGCCTATCTGGAGTGGGCCGGCAAGCGTCTCCCCACCGAAATTGAGTGGGAACACGCCGCAAGAGGGGGTGAAAACCGCGATCAGCTCTACGCCTGGGGGAACTCACTGACGGAGGAAGGCCGTTATCAGGCCAATACCTGGACGGGCACCTTCCCCTCCGAAAACAGTGAGGCTGACGGTTACCGGCAGACCTCGCCGGTGGGAGAGTACCATATCACTGAGCTGGGCCTGTCCGACATGGGTGGCAACGTCTGGGAGTGGACGCAGGACTGGTACCGCCCCTACGCCTTCAGGGAGCGTCCCTATCAACCCGGGCCGCAGAGCGAAAAAGTATTGCGCGGAGGCTCCTTTATGTGTCACATCTCCTACTGCCACGGCTACCGCGTCTCCTCCCGCAGCCACGCCACGCCGGACAACGCCGCCTTTCATACAGGGTTTCGCGGGGTGAGGGATGTGTAGCACTTCAGATTTTCCCGGCATTTTGGGGATACGCAAAGTAATGATACATCTACAGCACTACCTGATATGATCCGTGAAAAGATAAAAAAAAGTGCAGCGACAGGCTTTCTTATCCTCTCTCTCCTGATGGCGGGGAAGCATCCAGGAGTGGCTCAGGAAACCGCTCCGGCCAACCGTGATGCAGCGATTGAGCAGGCCTTCATGAATCTGACCCGCGAATCGGAATGGCATCTTACAAGTGCGGAACGGCTGCCATTTCCAACCTGGCATACGCAGGGGATGACATTGAGAAACGAGACCTGGTTTCTCACCACAGTGGAAATAGAAGAACAAACCCGTTCCCTGCCGGAAGATTCCCTCTATGACAGGACTGCAGGAATGGGCAGAGCACACCTGATTCTTTTCGATAATTCCGGGGCACATATTCAAACGATCGATCTGAGTGACGGAAATCTCTACCATCCCGGTGGGATTGACAGTGACGAACGTTACGTCTGGGTATCGATTGCCGAGTACCGGCCCGACAGCCGTTCTGTGATCTACAAAGTGGATACGGCCACACTGGAGGTGACGGAACTCTTCCGGTTTCCCGATCATATCGGTGCGTTGATTCGGGATGATGAGCAGAACCGTTTGATCGGATACAGCTGGGGTTCGCGGAGAATCTATGTCTGGGATCTGGATGAGAGTGGGCAGCTGCTCAGGCCGGAGCAGCTAAATGAACTGGAACCGCTCGCCAATCCCCAGCACTACATCGACTATCAGGACTGCCAGTTCCTGGGAAGAGGCAAAGCCCTCTGTTCAGGGCTTTCCAATTATGTGGGTCCGCAGGGAACACGCTATCCGCTTGGGGGAATTCATCTGATTGAACTGGAGACATTCCGTCCGGTATGGCAGCTCCCCGTGGAACAGTTCACCGAGGGAATCCGGCCCCGGGTGATGACCCAGAATCCCTTTTATGCAGAAATGGGCGATACAGGAATTCGGTTTCATTTCATCCCGGAAGATGATGAATCCCTGCATTACATATTTGAGGTGGTTTCAGGGTTGGAGTGAAGCCTTCAGGAGAGAGTGTTGCCTGAAAGGCGGGTGGACAGTTTTGAGTATGATGAACCTTGCAAGCAAACCAGTTGGGAGTTGTCTCCTTTGAAGATGCCATTAACCGGCGGATCAAAGGTGTACAGATTTCCGGAATTGCAGAAAAGAGCGAACGTCAGCGCTGAACTGGATTTTTTTAACACATTCCGTGTCCTGTTTATAGTGTTTGATCATCTATTAAGTACCCGAATCCTCCTCTCAAGGATCTCGATGTATGCATTCTTCATCAGATCCGATAAAAATGACTTCTCAATGGTCTTTTGGAATGAGGATCGTTTACTAATCAAGCTCTCTGTGATATTTTGAACCTGTTTGGAATTCAATCCGATAGTTTCTCCAAAATCATCGAATGAATTTGAGCTAAAATTACTTTTTTTTCCGTTGAGGGTGAGTGCAAGTTCATCCGGATCTTGATTTTCAGGAATAACCAGCCTTGTATTAAGCAAATCATAGCACGGTGACAGCTTCCAATGTACAACCGGATCTTTAATCAGCGAGAAATTTTTCAAGTGCATATCGTTGTTTCCCGTCATAAATGAGAAAAGAACCAGCTCAAAATAGCGTGTGAGATCAAATAGCGGGTTCGCTGAATATCTCTTTATGATTTTCGCCAGTTGCTCATGTGAGCCTTTGTATTTGTCTTCCGTTAGTCGCCCGGTGAGTTGACACATATCTTCCATGGCATACTTATTCCCCCTGTCACCGCGATCTATTCGTTTTGTGATATAAGCCAGTTCTCCGGATGCAAGATGAATTAAACCGAAAGGGACGGTTTCGAGCCCTGCTGCTTCAGCGAGCATCATTGTACAGTGCTCGTTTGCCGACAGTTCCGGCCATCTGTTTGAAGGAGGTTTCAGAATAAATCTTCCCCAAAGGCCCACAATCGTCAATTTATCTGCAGAATCAGTTTTATGATCAATTTCCAGTGAAAGCTTGGTTTGAACACCTGGAACGGTTACACGCTGATGGACTGATTTCCTTGCCAGCTCGTTTAGCTGATCAAGTTTGATCTCCAGAGCCGGTTTCCTTTTGCTGCCAAACAGTTCATGAACGCATTTCGGGTGATACTGCTCTCCATTATCTGCAGAATTTGCACAGATCAGGCATCTGTTCATGATTCCCTCACGCTTACATGGCCTATGGTGTCGCGGCAACTTACCAGCAGCAGACCCATTCGGTCTCTGGGATTTACCTTCCAGGTTTCCTCAACTACTTCCAGAAGCCAGCCTTCCGGGATCAGCCCATCAAAAAAAGGAAACAGAACCTGAGATTCATAAGGTTCATTTTGGAGTGGCAGAGTCAGGCTGACAGGCTCAGCATGCTGCCATGAGAGATAACAGGTATCGTACTGAAACCTGTAACCCGCCTCCGTTTCTTCAAGCAATCCGGCTTTCATTTCATGTACATAGATATGAGCTTGCCTATAACTCATCACGATTCTCTATTTTAATCGGCCCCAATTTATGTCCAAAAAGAGCAAGCACCTGATTCACTTTATCAAGCCGCAGGCTCTTTTTGCCCTGTTCCAGATCCCGAACAAACCGGATTCCAACCCCTGCCCGGTCAGCCAGTTCCTGCTGGGTGAGCCCCAACTGCTCCCGTCTGGTTTTTACAAAATCGATAAGTTCACTTGTCGTGCCCATACTATACCTTATCGGGTATAAAATTATGTTTCTTTACAGAATTATACCTGATCGGGTATAAAAAAGCAATAGGATTATTCATTATACCTTTTCGGGTATAATGTGGAATAATGTAGCAGAAGGTTCCTCCCCCGACTATGGCCGTACCCTCCATCCGATTGCACCGGAGCGCTGAAACCCGGAAAAATTCAAATAAAAAAATAGCATGTGACACTACGCTGTCACTTTCGGGTTCTATCTTGCTATAAAAAACCAACTGTTCCGGTGCGGGTTTTGCTTCTCAGCAGGTTATGATTCGACCTGAACCGGCACTGGAATATGGGAAATACCTACAGCCTGCCCCAGACAGTTTGACTGAACGGCAGCGCGGAATGGAATGGTACTGCATGATCTGGCAATATGTTCGCGACAGCGATATCCTTTACCAAATGTGGCATCCTGTCATCAGGCAGGGGAAGGCTCTCAGGATACAGAAGAGTCCACCGGGAAACCGGTGGAAGGGCAAACATGATTTCTATGGATTTGCTACATTAAAACCTCACAGAACCCGATCCATTAAAGAAGCAGATTTGAAACCTTATCGTTTATCTTTAACAGGTGCTGACGCCATGGTCCCCGAATTTGTGCGTATCGGGCAGTGGGTACATCATGGAAACCGCCTCTCTGAGATGGATCCGTCTATTGTTGGCCGGGAAAAAAAAGTGACCAATCAGCGCAAACTCAGAGAGCTGAAACGGCGGATTGAAAAACTGACTCCGAAACAGATTGAACTTCTTGTGGATGGCGATCCCGACTCCCAGAAGCAGATCACCCATCTTGCCCTCTGCAAAGCCTACCGTATCTATCACGATTTTGTTACGGAAGTACTGGCTGAAAAAATTCAGGTTTTTGATCATCACCTTACAGAATTAGACTACAACAGTTTCATCAGCCGAAAAAAAACAGACGATCAAAAACTGGATGAAGCCGCTGAGGCCACACACAAGTATGTAAAACAGATCATTTTCAAAATGTTGTATCAGGTAGAGATCATTGATTCTCTAACCAATCCTGTTATCTTATCTCAACGATTAGATTCAAAAACAGAGAACGCTATCATCGAAGACAACCCTAAGTGGCTGGGTTGTTTTCTTTACAACGAGCAACAAATCGCATCCGTAACATGACGCCAGAGGATCTGCATAAAAAATTTGATCACATCTATAACGTGATTCTGAATCCCTCCTTCCTGAAGATGGATACCCTGGGCGGCGAAATCCCATTCTGGATTTCCACGTATCACCCAACCCGGGAAATCGCAGTTCAGGATGAAATCAGTAATCTGACAAAAAAACTGCAAAACGAGGGGATCCGGCTGCACCTCATCAACCTCTTTTCCCTCTCGCTTGAGATTATTGAAGAGAATATCGGTCTGGAAAAAATCTTTGCTGTGGAGAAGCGAAAGAGCAAGGAACGGTTTAAAAAAGCACTCGAATCTTCAATCAATATTCACGAGCGGCTCATCCCGGCCATCCGGCAGCAGGTAAAGGAGAAAGACCCCCAGCTGCTGATGATCCACGGTGTAGGCTCAGCCTTTCCGTTTATCCGATCGCACAATGTACTCAACAACCTGCAAAGCGCGGTAAAGGAGATACCAACCATCATGTTCTTCCCGGGAGAGTACACCGGGAGGTCCCTCGAACTCTTCGGGCTGTTAAAAGACGACAACTACTACAGGGCCTTTAACTTAGACAACTTCAGGATATAGCTATGGAGCTGACCAGATATTTCAAAAAAGATTTCAACCGAACCATTGAAACGGTGATCAAAGCCGATGATATGACCCACATCCTTCAGGAGGTGGAGGAGTATGTGATTACCATTGAAATCTCACAGAAAATTGCCGATTTCTTTGAGCAGTACAACAACTACGAAGGGGCTAACGGGGTGTGGATCTCCGGCTTTTTTGGATCGGGTAAGTCTCACCTGCTGAAAATTCTGAGCTATGTGCTCGAAAACCGAACCATCAACAGCACCCATTTGGGTGAGCTCTTTGCTGAAAAGGTGGTGGAGGATGCAAAACTGAAGGGAGACATTAAGGCGGCTACCCGAATTCCCTCGGAGAGTATTCTTTTCAACATCGATCAACAGGCTCAAATTACTTCCAAAACCGATGCCAATGCGATTCTTCAGGTCTTTTACAAGGTGCTGTACGAACATCAGGGCTTTTACGGCTTCCAGCCGCATGTCGCCGAATTTGAGCGCTGGCTCAGTAAGGAGGGGAAGTATGAAGCATTTAAAGAGGAGTTTGCGGACGAATTTGGCAAGCCGTGGACCGCTGCACGAAACGACTATGTAGATCCGATGGTGGAGGATGCCATTGCGGAGGTGTGCGGCTCCCTGTTTGGCACAGATCCCGACAAGTATCAGGACATTCTTGACAAGTTTGAAGAAAAAACGAAATTCTCTATCGAAGATTTTGCCAACAAGGTGCAGGAGTATATCCAGTCGAAACCCGCCGGATTCCGGCTTAACTTTTACGTGGACGAATTGGGTCAGTTTATCGCAGAAAACACCAAACTGATGCTGAATGTACAGACCATTGCAGAGTCTCTCGCCTCCAAATGCAAGGGGCAGTCCTGGATTATTGTCACCTCGCAGGAGGATCTGAGCAGCCTGGTGGGCGATGAACGGGCGATGCAATCGGATGACTTCTCCAAAATTCAGGGGCGGTTCAAAATCCGGATTCCGCTTACCTCCGCCAATGTGGATGAGGTGATTGAAAAAAGGCTGCTTGCCAAAAATGAAGAGGGCGAACAACACCTTACCTCTCTCTACAAGGGTGAAAAAGATAACCTGGCAACGCTCCTCTCTTTCTCGGATGTGGGCATTCAGTTTAAAGAGAGTTACAGTGATGCGGATGAATTTGTGGCTAAATACCCGTTTGTCACCTATCAGTTTGATCTGTTTCAGCAGTGTATCAAGGCACTATCGCGCCATAATGCGTTTCTGGGCAAGCACGCCTCGGTAGGAGAGCGATCCATGCTTGGTGTGTTTCAGGAGGTGCTGAAAGAGATGAAGGCGTTTGATGAGCGTACCCTGGTCAGTTTTGACCAGCTTTTTGAAGGGCTTCGCTCCACCATGCGCACCGAGGTGCAGAATTCAGTGATTCTTGCCGAGAACAATCTGGCAAATCAGCCCATGGCCATCCGGATCCTGAAAGCCCTCTTCCTCGTAAAATATTACGACAGCTTTAAATCCACCACCCGCAATATTTCGGTGCTGCTGCTGAACCATCTGGATGCCAATCCGCATGCGCATCAGAAGGAGATCGAAGAATCGCTGAATCTGCTGGAGCAGCAGAATTATGTGCAGCGTCAGGGGGAACTTTATGAATTCCTGACCGATGTAGAGAAAGATATCCAGGAGGAGATAAAATCCACGGAGATCGACTCCAAAGAGGTCACCGATCTGTTCAATACGCTGTTGTTTGATGGAATTGTGAAAGATACCCGTATCCAGTTTGAGGGGAACAGGCAGTATTACGATTTCACCAAAAAGGTGGACGGGGTTCTCTATGGACGGGAGAAAGAGCTGACCATCGAACTGGTTACACCCAATTTCGACCGGTATGACGATCCGCCCTACTATCAGGGGCTCTCGATGGGAAATCAGACCCACATGCTCATGAAACTTGCTCCCCATGACCGCATTGTGCGTGATGCACGGCTCTACATCCAGACCGAAAAGTATATCAAACAGAATCAGTCCACCTCCAACAAAGATACGGTGAAACGAATACTGTTTGACCAGGGTCAGCAGAATCTGGAGCGGAAGCGCGAAATTCTGGACGCCCTCAGTGAGATGCTGGCCGGCTCCATCACCTATCTGAACGGAACCGAGCACAAGGTAGCTTCTACAGGTGATGGTAAAACAAAAGTGATCTTTGCCTTTCAGGATCTGATCCGTCTCGCCTACAGTAAACTGAAACTGCTGGGGGATGCAACCTATGATGAGAACCGGCTGAAAAGCATCGTAAGAGGAAAGGCGGATGATCTCTTTGGAAGTGATGATGCATCGATAACCGTTCCGGAAACGGAAGTCTTAAATTTTATTGTCCGAAGAAAGAAGCAGAACGACCGCACTACGCTCTCCGACCTGAAAGAACATTTTTCTAAAAAACCGTACGGTTGGGGTGAAATGGCGCTCTGGTGTATGACTGCCATGCTGTTTAAGCGCGGAAAAATTGAGGGAAAGCAGGACAGCAACACCCTCGAGGAGACCTCCCTGTACGATGCTCTGATCAATAGCCGGGCACATGCCAATACGTTGATGTATCCACAGATCGGCATTCCACCTGAATTGGTACGGAACCTGAAAAAGGTGCATATGGATCTCTTTAACGAATCCAACCCGCACAACGAAGCCAAGGAAGCTGCATTGCTGTTTAAGGAGAAACTGAGTGAAGAGGTGGAGGCCATTGGCAGCTATATCGCACAGCAGGCGAGTTACCCGTTCATGAAACAGCTGCAGCCACTGCTCGATCATCTGAAGACGTTGCGGCAGATGGATTATGCCAATTTGTTCACCGGTATCGCAGACGTTGAGGATGAGATTCTGGATTTGAAAGAAGATACCCTCGATCCCATCAAACAGTTCATGAATGGTGGTCAGCGCGATATATACGATCGCCTGAGAGCCTTTGAGGGATACAACCAGGCCAACTTCAGCTATATTGATGCTGAGGAAAAGCAGGTGATTTCTCAGGTGAAAGAAGATCCCACACCCTATCTCGGCTCAGCCATGAAAGAAGCCAAAGAGGCGATGGATATTATCGAAGGCCGGGTGAAGAAAGAGATTGAAAGAGAACGCGGGTTAACGATCGAAAAGATCCGGGAGAAGATGGAAGATCTGAAAGCCAAATCAGAATTTGCCCCGCTTTCCGGATCCCAAAAAACGCAGGTAATGGAACCCCTGAAACGGGTTCAAACCCAGGCTGAGACCGAACCGTTTATTGGGAATCTGAAAAATATACAAACCAGCCTTGGAGATCTTTACACGGACCAGCTCAACCTGATGATTGAGCTTTCCACTCCGAAAGAAGCTGCAGAGCCAAAGCGGCAGTTCATCAAGCAGTCGAATATCAGAACCTCCTTCAGAAAGAAAGAGCTTGAAACGGAAGAGGATGTGGATGAATACCTGCAATCCCTTCGGGAAGCGATGGTGGGGCAAATAGAGAAGAACCGGAATATTCTATTGGATTGAGTAGCAGAATGCCTATATTTCGGCAATGAAACATAATTATTGCCGAAATATAAAATATGAGAGGATTGCCATAACTGAAGAGAAATTATACATATCAAAGCTTAAAAGTGAGTTTGGTGACAAGGGTTCGTTTACCAAATCTGATTTAATTGAGTTTTATACTGACTTGACGTCGGATATTTCACAGTCATTAATTGATTGGAGAGTATTATCTCTTTCAAAAAAAGGCATTTTAGAACGTATCGGACATGGGATATACACGTTCGGAAAGGAGAAAAAATTCAAACCCTATTTGCAAGACGCTCATAAAAAGCTGTTTAAAGATTTGGATGAAAAATTACCGTATGCTGAGAAATGTATTTGGAGAACCTCTATCCTGAATCAGTTTATGATACACCAACCAGGTCATTTTATGACTATCATTGAGATAGATCGTGAAGCGAAAGAAAGCGCATTCTATTTTTTGAAAGACCGGGGATTAGAAGTTTTTCTTGAAATGGATATAGATTTTATATGGCGATACAGCTCAATTGATAAAGAAACGGTAATTGTTAAAGCATTGATAACAGAAGCTCCTTTACAATCTGTGGAAGAAGTACAAACGGTTACCCTCGAAAAAGTATTGGTAGATCTGTTTTGTGACACTGATTTATTTACAACGTATCAAGGGACTGAAAGAAGTACCATTTTTAAAGAAGCATTTATTAAATATACCATCAACATAAATAAACTACTACGGTATGCAGGCCGGAGGGGTAAGAGAGGGGATATACGTGAATACCTGGAGAGGCTCGATTTAATCCCATTTAAAAAGAAATAAGATGAACTCTGACACATGAACACCAACCAACTCAAAAAATTCGCGCAAGAAACCCGCCGTAAACTCCTGAAGCAGGTAAACGGAAAGCTGGAGCATGTGCTCAGTTCAGATAACGGAGCGTTAAGGGATAAAATCCATGTGGTACAGGAGCTGAAGAAGGATCTGGATCGTTTTGGGCGTGAGGCATTGGTGGATAAGGTTGCCTACACGTGGTTTAACCGTTTTGTGGCGCTTCGGTATA
>REDA01000054.1 GCA_007693745.1 Balneolaceae bacterium | reverse complement strand
GGTTTCCATAATTATTCCTCAGATTTAAATGTGAGTTTGTAGGTATTGGATGCCTCAGGAGTACGGAGAAACCCCATCTCCTCAAGATAGTGATTGTGCTCTTCATTACCCGCCGAAGTCACAATCCTGCAGATCCCCTTCTCTGTAAAAAAGCCCCTGTTATCCTGGTAAAGAAAGGTTCCGATTTTAAAATCCCTGTAACTGGGAGCCACAAAATCGAGGTCAAGCACAAGACTCCCGTCTTCATAAAGATTCCCAAGAAGGAGTCCGGCCGGAACCATCTCACTCAGTACAAACAGTGAAAAGTTGTGATCTTCGTCAAATGAGAAATCAGGCTGAAACGTTTCGATCTCCTTGCGGTAGTGAGTGAGAAAGGTTTTCAGATATTCTGAATCGCGCTGTTCAAAAAGGAGGCTGAAAAAATCTTTTTTGGTGTAAATCCCGTAGAGATAGTAGAGATTGATGAGCACAATGAAGGCATTCATCGCAGCCACAGGGATGGAACCGATCAGAATACCGTAAATGGAGAAGGTAAACGCGCCGGCCAGGTTCACAATGCGCAGGCGGATGATGGCACTCATCATCAGGGATCCTGCTACCAGAGCGGAGGCAAGGTAACCGATCAGTTCGTAGTAAAATGCAGGCTCCATAGATCCGAAAATTTTAACCTTTGATGCTGTTTATGAAACCGTTGATCTCTGCCGATGGTATATCTCACCCGGATTTCGGATCTCACAGGGTTTCGGAATCAGCCGTCCCTTCATCCAGTTCCTGATACATTCCGGCCAGAAGAAGAGCACCACCGGCAAGGGAAAGATCTTTCAACAGATTTGGAAGTGCTGTGGGATGTCCGTCGAGAACACCAGGAAGATGCACAGTCAGGGCAAAAATCAGAATCATGCTGCTAAGGAGCAGGCTCACAGCGTATACCCTGGTTTGGGATACGATCGCATAACTGGCTCCGAGAAGCGCAATACCGGTCATGTACACCCAAACGGCACCCCCCGGGATAAAGGAAGGCACAGCCCCGATCAAGTTGTCGGCGTTGAGAAAATGTATGATTCCAAAGATGCCAAAGGGAACCGCAAAAAGCAGTCTGCCGATTCGGTCGGTTATAAATGAACTCATGGATAGTTTTTATTGGAATATAGTGCAAATCATAGAAAGTCTCATCGCTCATATCTCTGCCTGTTCAGCTCCGGAGGATCCGTTCAGCCTGGTTTTTTGAGCAAAATCACCCGGTCAGAGTGAATCTCACAGGCAGCGCCAAACAGCCCGGCCAGCCAGATAAACGACTCCGGCCTGTAAAAAACCACATGTGTATCATCCCGGCGGTAATGCCAGCTTTCAAAATCCACAGTTTCGGTCAGCATGAGCGTCATAATACCGAGAATCCCTCCCGGCCTTAACATACTCCACAGGTTTGTGAATTCGCGGATCGGATGATAAAAATGTTCTGCGGTCTCCGAACAGGTGATGAAATCATAGGTCTTACTGAGCAGTTCCGGCCTCTTGTCATAGAAGGGATCATAATTCTCCATCTCCCATCCTCCTTTTTTGAAAAGGAGATCCATGGCAGGTCCGGGCCCTGATCCGTAATCCAGTCCCACGGCACCGGTGCGGAGGTGGTTCTGAACGGGGATAGCGAGCTGATTCAGAAACTTCAGATACCCGTTATCCCCGGGGTCATTCTGATGGGTATCATAACGTGATTTTTCATCCGCCGGTTTGAGAAAACCTCCCGGATCCGCAAAGACGATTCGGCACTCAGGACACTCATAGTAGGTGTGTATCGCATCAGAGAGGACGAAGCTCGTCTCCGGTTCCTTGCATAGCGGGCAACTGATCATAAGGGGAAAGTACGGAATTAAAGGATAACAGCCTGAACGGAAGGGTTAACCTTTTAATGTTTGAACTCTTATATTTCCTTTACGACTAAATGAGGTGTCACCATTCGCAGACCAGACCGGATGCATGAGTTTGCTTTTGGGTTAAGGAAGGCAACGGTCAGACAACCCGTTAAAAGGGGGCTTTGGAAAACTGTTCATTTGCCCAATTTCTTCGTTGTCGCAAATTTAAAATCCGAACGGTTGGCAGGCAGGCTGCGGTTTTAAAGTTGCTTCCACCTTGATCTTGTGCAAGACTCCCGGTTTTTCAAAGCTCACTAAAACAGCATATTAGGCTACAGACCAAAACTTAGAAAACCTATCCTTATGATAAAAATAAACCTATTATCGGCTCTGATCCTGCTCTGCAGTTTTTCCGTTACTGAGGCTCAGACTGTTTCTATCGATCGCATTGAACCGGAGTTCTGGTGGACCGGTTTTGAGGAAACCCGGTTACAGCTGCTGGTATATGGGGAGAACATCGGCAGTTCGAGACTTCATGTGGATCATGATGATATTCGGGTTCTGCAAGTGATCTCGGTGGAAAATCCAAATTACCTTTTTGTCTATCTGGATATTTCCAAAAACGCCTCACCCGGATCTTTTCCTCTGATCTTTACGAAAGGGGAACAGACTCTCACTGCAGAGTACACGCTTTTGGAGAGAGAGGGTTCTGAGACCCGGCATCAGGGCTTTGATGCCAGTGATGTGATCTACCTTTTGATGCCCGACCGCTTTGCAAACGGAGACCCGGAGAATGATGAAATCCCCGGTATGATTGAGGGAGTGAACATGGAGGAGCCTTATGCGAGAAAGGGTGGAGATTTAAAAGGTGTGATGGATCGGCTCGAATATATCAAAGACCTCGGGATGACCGCAATCTGGTTTAATCCCATTTTCGAAAATGACATGCCTTACAACTACAGTATTGGTGCAGGATTTTATCACGGGTATGCTGCAACGGATATGTATCGGGTAGATCGGCGGTTTGGGAGCAATGAGGAATTTGTGGAGCTGATACGGCGGTCTCAGGAGATGGGCATGAAGGTGATTATGGATAAGATTCATAATCATGTGGGAACCCATCACTGGTTTATCAGGGATTTGCCGATGTCTGACTGGGTTCATGATCAGGCCGTTGTCGGCAACACCAACTACCGGACCGATGTACTGATGGATCCCTATGCTTCTCAGGCGGATTTAAATTCAATGGTGCAGGGATGGTTTGTGGATGAGATGCCCGATCTGAATCAGCGGAATCCGCTTCTGGCAGATTATCTGATTCAAAATACGATCTGGTGGATAGAGTACAGCGGAATTGATGGTATTCGTATGGACACACATCCGTACCCTTACAAAGACTATATGGCAGAATGGGCACGCAGGGTTTTCAGGGAATATCCGGACTTTAATATTGTGGGGGAGGTCTGGATGCAAAATGCAGCGACCACAGCCTGGTGGCAGTACAACTTCCCCACACAAAGCGGCTATAACTCCTATCTGCCGAGTGTGACCGATTTTCCGCTCTGGAGGTCGATCGTTGCCGGACTGAATGAAGATGCCGGATGGGATACCGGGCTCGCACGTATTTACTATACGCTGGGGCAGGACTTCCTCTATACCGATCCCAATCTGAATGTGATATTTGTGGATAATCACGATCTGGTTCGCTTTATGACCAGTATAGGTGAGGATCCTGCGAAATATCGCCTGGGACTGGCCATACTGCTAACCACCCGGGGAATTCCGCAGATCTATTACGGAACCGAAATTATGAAAGCGGGCGGAGCGAATGACCCGGATAAGCGCAGGATTTTCCCGGGAGGATGGCCCGGTGATGCGATTGATGCGTTCACGGAAGAGGGGCGGCTGGCTCTTGGTGAAGAGAGAAACCTTCCCATCCAGGAGACTTTTGAATATCTCAGAAATATTGCAGAGTGGAGAAAAGAGAAAGAGGTGATACACTTCGGAGCACTGACGCATTTTATCCCTGAGAATAATGTGTACGTCTATTTCCGGCACAATGAAGAGGAGACGGTGATGGTGATCATCAATGGAGCAGATGAAGCAGGAACGCTTTCCACGGGTCGCTTCAATGAGTTTCTGGAAAAGTACACTGCCGGTTATGATGTCATCAGCGGATCAAAAGTTGATATCGGTGAAACAGTACAGCTTCATGCCCGGACGGCCATGATTCTGGAGCTGAGATGATTAAAAGTCCGGTTCTCTGATCCAGACGCCATCACTGCGCCAAAGCGTCACGGTGATTTTTTCTGATCCGGCACTGGGGGTTGCTTCCAGCATGAGGCTTTCGGGGGAGAGTATCATCACCGAATAGGCCGCATGGTCGTTTAGCAGAATGGGTTTTCCATTTGCTTCTGAGAGTTCTCCCCTCAAACGGAGACTCAGCAGAATCTCATCCTCGTCCAGCCGGGTGAAATCTCGTCCCGCACCTTCCATCAGGGCGGGCCTGACCCACATAGCCTCAGCCTGATCCAGGGCCGCGGAAAGTTGCTGCTCAACAATCAGGCGGTTTTTGGTTTCGGGGCTTACCCTCACAAACAGGAAATAGTAGAGGAGAAGGCCTGAAAAAAACAGGAGAAAAAAAAGAGAATATTTATTCCGCATTTGATAACTCAATACGATTTGAAATTAAGAGTGACGCAATAACGCTTACCGCTGTTATTTTGTTTATTCCATGATTCGGAAAACAGATCTTCTAAAATTGATAGGGGGCTTTTATAAACCAGGAGTTTTGCTCAAGATCAAGGCGGAAGCAACTTTTAAACCGCAGCCAGTTTGCCAACCGTGAGGATTTTAAAGTTGCGACAACGAAGATACTGGGCAAAAGAACAGTTTTTCAAAGCTCCCTGATAATTCCTCGTCTGATTGTGCCAGACAATTGTTATTTTTACAAGCTAAGAAAAATACAGAGCCTTTAAAAAGAGTCAGGCAGAAACCGATGGCAAAAATGAATGCCCGGCAGGCCGATGGAGGTTCCATTACCCGAAATGGGAGTTTTTGAGCAGGAAACTCCATTCGAATCAGAATGAAACAACCTGAACAGAAGCAGTTTTTAAAAATGAAAAGCACCGATATGACAGAACAGATCCGGAAAACAACCCTTCCCGGCGGGATGAAGGTGGTAAGTGAACAGATAGACAGTGTGAAGAGTATTTCTGTGGGAATATGGGTGAAAACCGGAAGCCGGAATGAAAATGATCAGAAAGCGGGGATTACCCATTTTCTGGAACATATGCTATTCAAGGGGACCGGGCGACGGACGGCCTATGAGATAGCTCAGAGTATGGAGTCGGTAGGCGGATACCTGAATGCCTTTACATCCACTGAGTACACCTGCTACTATGCACGCTGTCTCGATTCCAAACTGGGAACGGCTATGGATGTACTCAGCGACATGGTACGCAGCTCTACGTTTCCGGAAGAGGAGATGGAAAAGGAGAAAAAAGTTGTACTCGAAGAGATGAAAATGTACAGAGACAGTCCGGATGATGTTGTCTTCGAAGAGTTCAGTAACCAGATTTTTAAAGGCCATCCGATCGGACGGCCCATCATCGGGTTTGATGAAACGGTGAAGGAATTCCACAGGGAAGATCTTTTCCATTACATGCAGGAGCGGTACAAGCCGGATAACCTGCTGATCGCTGTAGCCGGAAACGCAGATCATGATGAGGTTGTAAAATTATCCTCAGAACTGCTGAGCAGTCCACTGAACGGATCTACCCAAAACGGTGAGCAACCCCTTTCACCCTATGAGGTTACCCGAAAAGAGATTAAGAAACCGATCGAGCAGACGCACATGATCGTTGGCAGACGGGCTCTCAATTTTGAGCACCCGGATAAATACGTGCTTCTGCTTGCCAATACCATTTTGGGAGGGGGAATGAGTTCACGGCTGCATCAGAACATCCGGGAAAAATATGGCTATTGTTACTCTATCAACCCGTTCAACCAGACCTATATTGATACCGGACTTTTTGGAGTGTACACCGGAACAGATATCGGATATGTAGATCATGTCAGGGATCTGATCCGGGAGGAATTTATCCGGATGCAGAATGAGAAGGTGAATGAAAAAGAGCTGAGTGAAGCAAAGGCGCAGTTAAAAGGCAAACTTCTCCTCTCGCAGGAGAACACCAGCAACCGGATGACACGCCTTGCCAAGAGTGAGATTTACTTTGACCGATTCGTGACATTGAACGAGCTTGTGGAAAACATCGACGCGGTAACCGCAGAAGAACTGCTCACTTTTTCAGGGGAGTTCTTCGATCCGGAGATCTACTCCGAAACATTACTGCTTCCTGAAAAGAAATAAACTCTAAACCGAACTTTATTTTAATTATGACAACCATCAGAGAACTCAGTGCTCACAAAGACTCCATTGTAACCCTTAAAGGATGGATCTACAACATTCGCAGCAGCAAGGCGATCCATTTTCTCGAACTTAGAGACGGAAGCGGCCTTTGCCAGTGTATCGTTTCTGCAGAAGATGTTCCCGCGGAAGTCTTTCAGGCGGCAGGCACACTCAAACAGGAAAGCTCTGTGGAGATTACCGGCAAAGTACTGGAAGATGAGAGAAGCGTTGGTGGTTATGAGCTGCACGCTACCGGCCTTCAGATTATTCAGGTGGCCGAAAACTATCCGATCACTCCCAAGGAGCATGGTGTGGAGTTTCTGATGGAAAACCGCCATCTCTGGCTGCGCAGCCGCCGGCAGTGGGCTGCCATGCAGGTTCGAAATGCGATCCAGTTCGCCATTCACCGCTTTTTCCAGCAGGAAGGATTCATCCAAATGGATGCCCCGATTTTTACCGGAAATGCGGCAGAAGGTACCACAACGCTTTTTGAAACCGACTACTTCGACGAGAAGGCCTATCTTACTCAAAGCGGACAGCTCTATGGAGAAGCCATGGCGATGGCGCATGGAAAAATTTACACATTCGGTCCTACATTCAGGGCAGAAAAAAGTAAAACCCGCCGTCACCTCACCGAGTTCTGGATGATTGAACCGGAAATGGCATTTTACGATCTGAATATGAATATGGATCTGGCCGAAAAATTTGTAAAATTTATCGTGAAAACAGTTCTCGAAGAGAAAAAAAGTGAACTTGAGTTGCTGGAACGCGATACAACCTTTCTCACAAAAGCGGTTGAGAATCCCTTTATCCGTCTCTCCTACACAGAAGCTGTGGAGCAGCTCAGAAGTGATAAGACGGCTTCCATGCTGCATGAAATGGAGCAAAACCGAACAGAAGAACTGGGGACAATAAAAGAAGAACTGGAAGAAATTAAAAAAGAGCACGGTTCAGCTAAAAAGTGGAGAAAGACTCAGATCGATCAGCGGATCAAGGAGATTCATGCGCGGATGGATCAGATTGAAGAAGATCTGCGTAACATACCCGTCTGGAAAAAATCAGCGGCAGGATTTGAATGGGGAGGAGATTTCGGTGGCAGTGATGAGACGATCCTGACCATGCAGTACGATACTCCGCTGATGATTCACCGTTATCCCGCAGAGGTAAAAGCGTTCTACATGAAACGTGATCCCGAAAATGAGAAACTTGCACTCGCCCTGGATGTGCTCGCACCCGAAGGGTACGGAGAGATCATCGGCGGGAGTCAGCGGGAGGACAGTC
Source organism: Balneolaceae bacterium (assembly GCA_007693745.1). Lineage (GTDB taxonomy): Bacteria > Bacteroidota > Rhodothermia > Balneolales > Balneolaceae > Rhodohalobacter. The sequence goes on along the minus strand of REDA01000054.1, from coordinate 94,307 downwards.
TGGAAGAGCTGCAGAGCAGAATCGCTGAGCACAAGCTGCCTGAGGAGGTCTTCAGCTGGTATCTGGATCTGAGGCGATATGGTACAGTGCCGCATGCCGGCTTTGGTCTGGGCCTGGAGCGCACTGTAGGGTGGATCTGCGGACTCTCACATGTACGGGAAACCATTCCTTTTCCGAGAATGCTGGGAAGACTCAGGCCATGATGAGATAACGGAGGTCTTTTTCATTCAAAGACGCTATCTTTTAATGATATACACTAACATTCACAAAAATTAATTAAGCTTACTATGGCAGTAGAACGAACATTAACCATCCTGAAACCCGATTGCGTACGTAAAAATCTGATTGGTGAAGTGACAAGAAGAATCCAGGAAGCCGGTTTCAAAGTTGTAGCCATGAAAATGACGCGGCTCACCAAAGATACGGCCGGTGGGTTTTATGCAGTTCATAAGGGCAAACCCTTTTATGATGAACTGACCGATTTTATGAGCAGTGGTCCCTGTGTGCCAATGATCCTGGAGAAAGAGAATGCTATTTCTGATTTCAGAAAACTGATTGGTGCCACGAATCCGGCTGATGCAGATGAAGGAACAGTCAGAAAGGATTTTGCCGACTCGGTTGGGGAAAATATTGTCCACGGTTCCGATTCGGTAGAAAATGGCAAAATTGAAGCAGCCTATTTCTTTGCTGAATCAGAAGTGGTTGCAAATCTGGCCTGAATAAAACCGGCATGACCTCTCTGATCCGGATTTTCATCTTTCTGTTTTACTGGATACCGCAGCTCTCAGCCTGTTCCGGACCGGCTGAAATAAATCCGGAAAGAACAGAGGTGCGAACGGGAGCGGAGGTTCTTCTGGAGAGGTATCTTGATGAGATGGAGGGGCTCCGTGTCGGGCTTGTGATGAATCCAACAGCCAGGATCGGGTCAACGCATTTACTCGATACCCTGCTGGCCGAAGGGGTAAACATAACGGCTCTCTTCGCACCGGAACACGGATTCAGGGGCGAAGCCGGGGCAGGTGAGATCATCGAAGATGGTGTGGATCAGGCTTCTGGTCTGCCTGTTTTTTCTCTGTACGGTTCCACCAGAAAACCGACCGGTGAGATGCTGAAGTATGTGGATCTGCTGATTTTCGACATGCAGGATGTGGGTGCCCGTTTTTATACCTACATCGCCACGCTGGGACTGGTTCTCGAAGCGGCAGCTGAGCACCGCGTGCCTGTATGGATTCTCGACCGTCCCAATCCGGCCGGAGGGGATTTTGTGAGCGGATGGATTCTCGAAGAAGAGTTCATTTCGTTTGTGGGCCCTTTTCCGATACCGATTGCTCACGGCCTTACGATGGGTGAACTGGCCGCGATGATGACCGGTGAGCGCTGGATTGAATTTGAGAACCCGCCCGTAATTCGTGTCGTTGAAATGGAAGGGTGGCGCAGAGAAATGAAATGGCCCGACACAGGGCTGAACTGGGTTCCACCCTCACCAAACCTGCCGGCATTTGAGCACGCTTTTGTCTATTTAGGCACCGTATTCTACGAGGGGACTTCGCTCTCTGAAGGGCGGGGGACAACCGATCCGTTCCTGACTATAGGAGATCCCGGAACCCGTCTGACCCCGGATCAGCTGGAACGGCTGAAGGCTGTTTCAGAAAGCCTCAGAATTGATGAGATATCCTTTACTCCCGTATCCATTCCGGGTGTGGCTCCCGCTCCAAAGCATGAAAACAGGCTCTCAAATGGAATCAGAATTTCAGTTTCTGACTTCGGGTTTGACCCTGTGAAAGCCGGGCTGGAAATTTTTACTCTAATGCTGGATGCGACGGATGAATATGAGTTGCGGAACTTCCTTTACTTACTGGCCGGCACAAGGGAGATCGACAGGCTGATCAGCGGAGAACTCTCTGCCAAAGACCTTGATTTTCAATTGGAACCATTTTTGGAAAGCCGATCTCACTATCTTCTGTACCCCTGAAAATAAGAGATCAAACTCATTCAGGCGTAAGTAACCGAAAGCTCAAAACACGATCTCCGGTCACTCATTCCTCTGTCTTCTCCACTCATAGCAGACTAATCCTGCGCTGACTGAAGCATTCAGTGATTCCACTCCGTTGTGCATCGGAATGGAGAGAAGGAAATCGCAGTGCTCGCCCGTTTTCTTTCGCATCCCGCGCCCTTCATTGCCAATCACAAAAGCCATAGGTACATCAAAAGTCTGATCCCAGAGCAAGGAATCTCCCCGGGTGTCCAGCCCGGCAATCCAGAACCCCTTCTCCTTCAGAGCCAGCATCGCCTGATTCAGGTTCACAGCCCGGATAATGGGTATGCGTCCTGCAGTACCTGCACTGGTTTTGTAAACAGTGGCACTTACAGGGGCCTGCCGGTGCTTGGATACAACCACTCCACTCATTCCGGAAGCTGCTGCTGTACGAAGAATGGCTCCAAAATTTTGCGGATCTTCAATTTCATCCAGGAGCAGAACTGCCGTTCCGGAATCTGCAGTCAGGGTTTCCATCCACTCTTCAAATTCCAGATAATCAGCCATGCTTACTGCGGCCACTACCCCCTGATCATTCACCCTGCCAACGAGCTCAAAAAGTTTTGAACCGGGCACTTCAGAAACAGGGATTCGGTTCGCAGAGGCACTGTTTACAATATCCGTTACAGTGTGGCGGTTCACTCCTTTACGCAAGAAGATCTTCTCTATCTGCTGAGGCGACTTTTCCAGTGCTTCCTGAACCGGATTACGGCCGTAGATATATGGGATGAATGTTTCCAATAAGATTGAAGTTTAGTAAGTTGCCGGCGTCCCGATAAGTTATAAATAACTTCAGTGAGTTACACGGGAAGCCCCAACTGCATGATTGACAAATTATAAGGATGCGAAACAACATATAACCATGGCAAACAGACACGGAAGCACCGATTTTTCAAATAAGAGGGGGATCAAGTCAAAAAGTAAATATTTGCAGAATCAGAATGGTGGGTTATACAAACTTTTAAGCAATGCCCATACCATTGTACCCTTTCTCTCTTCGGTTTTACAGATCAAAGCCGGATTTATACTGATTTTTATTTCTGTTCTCGGTCTTTTTGAACAGGGTTGGATCACCGCTTTTTTTTCCCTGTTGGGAAGTCTGCTTTTTATGATGGGAGGAATTTTACTCTATCATACCATCTCACGCCTTGGTTCATTTGACGGCCTGATCAGTCAGGCCATACGCAGGGTGATACAGTCGCAAAATTAAATCGTTTTTTTACTCCGGGCAGGGTTTATTTTTTTTTCAGTTTGAATGGTACGGTTAAGCCTGCTATTTTCTGACTTAACCAATAAACTCCCCTCGATCATGGCAACGAAATATATCTTCGTAACTGGCGGTGTTGCGTCTTCACTTGGAAAAGGTATTATATGTGCTTCCCTGGGACGACTTCTGATTGCCAGAGGTTTGCGCGTCACCGTTCAGAAGCTTGATCCCTATATCAATGTGGATCCGGGCACGATGAACCCTTATGAGCATGGGGAAGTGTATGTGACCGACGACGGGGCTGAGACCGATCTGGATCTTGGACATTACGAACGTTTTCTGGGAATCAAAACATCCCAGACCAATAATGTGACGACCGGGCGCGTCTATTTTGATGTCATTCGCAAAGAGAGGCAGGGAGCCTATCTGGGAAAGACGGTGCAGGTGATTCCACACATTACGGATGAGATTAAATCGCATGTTTTGGCTCTCGGTAATTCGGGTGAGTATGATGTGGTCATCACTGAGATCGGAGGGACTGTTGGTGATATTGAGGGTCTTCCCTATATCGAGGCGATGCGTCAGCTCAGATACGATGTGGGTCGGAAAAATACTCTTTCCATACATCTGACACTTGTACCCTATCTGGCGGCTGCCGGGGAGCTCAAAACAAAACCTACTCAGCACTCTGTAAAAACTCTTTCAGAAAGCGGACTAAGCCCGGATATTATTGTCTGCCGTTCAGAATACCCATTAGACAGTGGAATAAGACGAAAGATCGCGCAGTTCTGCAATGTGGATATTGAAGATGTCATTGCTTCACTGGATGCCGAAAGCATCTATGAAGTACCACTTTTGATGCAGCAGGAGGGATTGGACAGCCGTGTGATCGAGAAGCTGAACCTTCCTGCAAAAAATGCGGATCTCGAAAATTGGAACGCTTTTATTCAAAAGATCAAAAATCCGGCAGGAACGGTTAAAATCGCCCTTGTCGGCAAATATGTCGAACACCATGATGCTTACAAGTCTATTGTTGAAGCACTAATCCATGGCGGAGCCATGAATGATGTAAAAGTGAATATCCGATGGATACAATCCGATGAGCTGACTCTGGACAATGTAAAGGATAAATTGCTGGGCTGTTCGGGAGTACTGGTGGCTCCCGGTTTCGGTGACCGCGGAATTGACGGTAAAGTAGGTGCGGTACAGTATGTTCGAACCCGCAACATTCCTTTTCTGGGGATCTGTTTGGGTATGCAGTGTGCAGTCATTGAATTTGCCCGTAATTGTGCGGGAATGGAAGGTGCAAACAGTACCGAATTTGATAAATCGACCCCCTGGCCGGTGATTGATTACATGCCGGATCAAAGTGAAGTACTAGACAAGGGCGGAACGATGCGACTGGGTAAATACAGCTGTTCCCTCGAGAGAAATTCAAATGCGTTCAAGGCATATCAATCGGATCATATTAACGAGAGACACCGTCACCGTTTTGAATTGAACAATGATCTTCGGAATCAGCTTACTGAAAAAGGCCTGAAAATTACGGGAGTAAATCCCGAACGGGATCTGGTGGAAATCATCGAAATTGAATCACATCCATGGTTTGTGGGGGTGCAGTTTCATCCGGAGCTCAAGAGTACTGTAAATGAACCTCATCCGCTGTTTGTCTCCTTTGTCAAAGCAGCAGTCGTGTATGGAGAGGCAGCCGGAAGCCTGATCCCGGAAGGAATTAAAAAAGAGATCGTCTGACATTGGAAAAATCCTCATTTAGTGACCGGTTGAGAGTCAGGGCTTGTGCAATCATTCCAAGCGGACGGAATCTCCTTCTTGTAGAACATCAATCTCCCACCCGTTCGGAACCGATCTGGATGCCGCCAGGAGGGGAAGTAAATTATGGTGAGACACTGGAGGCGGCACTGATCCGGGAAGTGGAAGAGGAGACAGGCCTGCGGGTGGATCCCGTACGGCTGATTTGTGTTCATGAATTTCTGGAGAAGCCTTACCATGCTGTAGAATTTTATTATGAGTGCTCAGTTGTTGGCGGGATGCTCAAGCTAGGTCAGGACCCTGAACTTCCGGATGAGAATCAAATGCTGCTTGATCTGAAATTTGTTTCTGCTTCAGAAGCTGCGGAGATGTCTGTTTATCCTGATTTTCTGAGGAAATTTTTCTCAGACGGAAGTTTGTCTGTCGAAGCAGGAGAAACTTATAAAACCACAGATGAATCTTTCCTAAGCAGTAATGGATAACATCTCCTGTGGCCAAATTCGTTAGAGACTGTGGATGTCTTTCGGTAACGGCCACATTCTGGGCATGTAAATCTGCCGCTTTTATCACATAAACTACCAAATTAAATCCATGAAACTTTTTTTGAGCTCTCTTCTGGTTTTCTGTCTCGCACTCTTTTCCGGCTGTATCCGCAGTGACGGGCCAGGCCTGGTTTATTTCAATGTAAACGGCTATACACTTCTTCAGGACGGATCACTTCACTCGTTTGAAGCGATCGCAGTCCGCGACGGAAAAGTTCTAATGACGGGCTTGTCGGATGAACTTACCGGCAGATATCCGGAATTTTACAGGATTGATGGAGAAGGGCGCACGATGTTGCCGGGTCTTATTGATGCCCATGCACATGTAATGGGACTGGGGATGAGGGAACTCGATCTGGATATTACCGGCCTCACTTCGCTGGAGCAGACACTGGAAATAATTGCTGAGTTCGCAGAGACCAATACCGAAAGTGAATGGATCATCGGCAGGGGATGGAATCAGGTTTTATGGAATGGCAGTGACTTCCCTGCCGCAACGGATCTGGATCAGGTGGTTTCGGATCGCCCGGTCTATCTGACCCGGATTGACGGGCACGCAGCATGGGTCAATACCCTGGCTCTTGAGATGGCCGGAATCGACAGGGATACACCGGATATGCAGGGGGGAGCTATTCTTAGAGATGGAAATGGTGAGGCAACCGGCATTCTGGTGGATGCAACCATGAGTCTGGTGAATAATCTGATACCGGAACGTACAGATGCCGACTTCGAAAGAGCCCTTGAACTGGCACTGGATCAGATGACGCGACACGGTATTACTTCCGTTCACGATGCTCGAACCGATCCTTATGAGTGGGCACTTTACAAGAGATTTGCTGACAGCGGGCGACTTCATACACGTATCTATGCAATGATTGCAGGAGCTGGGGAGATGTTCGATGAAATGGCAGCGGAGGGCCCGGTATTGAGCTATGCTGGGGATCTGCTGTCACTCAGAAGTGTGAAAATATCCGCTGACGGAGCTCTTGGCAGCAGAGGTGCTGCACTTTTGGAAGATTATCACGATGAACCGGGAAACCGGGGGCTTCTCTTTTTTGATCAGGAAGAGTTGAACGGGATGTTAATGAAAGGGGCTTCTGCAGGATTTCAGATGAATGTTCACGCCATCGGTGATGCGGCGAATCGGCAACTCCTGAATGCCTATGAATGGATAGAGAATCAGCTTGAAGATCAGCATCTGCTCCGGCACAGGGTAGAGCATGCACAGGTTGTGTCTCTGGATGACATTCCAAGATTTACTGAATTGAATCTGATTGCGTCGATGCAGCCAACACATGCTACCAGTGATATGAACATGGCTGAACAGAGAGTAGGACCCGAACGCATCAAGGGAGCCTATGCCTGGCAGACTTTCCTGAATCAGGGTACCGTAATTGCAGCGGGGTCTGATTTCCCTGTAGAGCATGTGAATCCTTTTTATGGTCTCTATTCCGCTGTAACCCGTCAGGATTTTGGAGGAATGCCACCCGGGGGATGGTACAGCGAACACAGGATGAGCAGAATAGAAGCGCTGCGTGCATTTACACTGGATGCTGCATTTGCTGCACATCAGGAGGTGATTCTGGGGACACTGGAACCCGGGAAGTGGGCCGACTTTATTATAATTGACCGCGACTATTTTGAAATAGATGCTTCCGAAATCTGGCAGACTAAGGTTCTGGAGACGTGGATGGCGGGAGACATGGTTTACAGCAGGCAGTGATGAAAATACGACTGGAACAGCTCAATCCGATTATCGGGGACCTGAGAGGCAACTCTGATCTGATACTGACGGCTCTTGAGAAAGCTGAGAATGACGGGATCGGCCTTCTGATACTTCCGGAACTTGTTGTAACCGGTTACCCTCCACAGGATCTGCTTGAAAATGTGTATTTCCGGGAAAAATGCTACCGGACAAATGAAATGCTGGTTACAGCTGCCGGTGCCTGTGCTCTGCTTTTCGGTAGTATCACCCCCAATACCTCACCGTACGGCCGAAAGATGTATAACTCCGCCATACTTTGTCATGAGGGTAAAGAGATCGCAGCGGTTCACAAAACCCTGCTGCCCACATATGATGTCTTTGATGATCTGCGCTATTTTGAACCCAACACCACCTTCAGTCCGGTTCTTTTCAAAGGAGTTAAACTGGGAATTACTATTTGTGAAGACATCTGGTATAACGAAAACGAGGTTCAGTATCATACTTACCAAACAGATCCGGCTCGAGAGCTGAAAAAGAGGGGTGCGGATCTGATTATCAATATATCCGCATCCCCTTTCACACGGTCGAAGCATGAAAACAGGATCGGAATGATCCGGAATCACGCAAAATCACTTGGACTACCGGTTCTCTACTGCAATCAGACCGGGGCACATACCGACATAATCTTCGATGGCGATACTTTGGTGATGAGCAAAGAGGGTGAGATGGTTGCATCGACTCTGGCATTCAACCCCTCATTCACTGACATCCGTTTCAGCAGAGAGAAAGGTGTGGAAGCAGAACCCCGGCAGAAGAAGTACACCTATCCGGAATCAGCCCAGGAGAGACAGTTTCTTGCAATTCAGTGTGGATTACGTGACTATTTCAAAAAGAGCGGTCTGCCGGCGAACGTGGTGATTGGTCTCAGTGGGGGTATTGATTCTGCACTCGCCGCCGCACTTGCTGCGGAAGCTCTGGGTACCGGCGCAGTTCTGGGGATCACGATGCCCTCAGATTTCTCGAGCATGGGAAGTGTTACGGATTCAGAGGAGCTGGCGAAGAATCTTGGGATTGATCTGATCCGAATCCCCATATCGGAAACGATAGCAGCTTATGAATCGGCTCTGAAGCCCTACTTCAAAGACTTGCCATTTGGCATCGCAGAGGAAAACCTTCAAAGCCGGGTCCGGGGAACCCTGTTGATGGCCTGGGCAAATAAATTCGGATCGTTTCTGATTACAACAGGAAACAAATCGGAAATGGCAACGGGTTACGCAACACTCTATGGAGATATGAACGGAGCACTTGCAATTATCGGTGATCTCTACAAGAGTGAAGTTTACAGCCTCTCCGTGTGGCTAAATGAATACTATTATGGCAGGGAAGTCATCCCGGAATCAATTCTTGCAAAACCCCCAAGCGCGGAGCTTCGGCCGGATCAAAAAGATTCCGATTCACTGCCCGATTATGAGATTCTGGATGGAATCCTTACAAGATATATCGATCTGCAATGGAACAGGGAAGAAATTGTCAAAGACGGATACGAAAGTGGTGAAGTTCAGCGTATATTGAAATTAGTTGACATGAATGAGTTCAAACGATTTCAGTCGGCTCCCGTGCTTAAACTAAGTTCAAAGGCATTTGGGCCCGGAAGGCGCTGGCCACTGGTTCAGCAATGGACAAAAAACTCAGATTAAACCTCGCTGTTTACATTTTAACAACTCAGAAGGTTTTTTTTTCGTATTCTGCTCTATTATCATAAAATATCATCTAAAATATTTTCACCCCATGAAAAAAGCTCTTTTCACGGTTCTGATTTTAGTTCTTGCACTACCGGTCGCTGCCCGTCAGAATCTGACCATAGGTGTAACAACCGAACTTACACCATCCCTGCTTCCCTACTCCAATCCGCTCACTGAAGGGAGGGATGAAAATCTGCTGGAGGTTTCGGCACTGGCAGTCAGCGAGACAGATAAGGAGATGCTCAGACGGATTGCGAATGTTTACAGGCGCCATGTTCTTGCGATTGATGCCCAGGTTCAGGGAGATCTTGTGCAGGCGGAAAACTATATCAATGAATCTTTTGCGGCCATCCAGTCTCTGATGGATGATTTTCCGGAAATTCAGAGTAACAGAAGGTTTACTGAGCTCTACAGATCCGTAATGGCAGAGCACAGTGAGTTTTATGGGATTACTGAAATGCGAAGTGAGACAGAAGGGGATATTTTTGCGATTCGGGATGAACTTTTTTCAGAGGCAGACGACTGGATTGCGGAGGGATACAGATTACCTGAAAATCTGATGATCAACCAGACTCAGGTGCCACTGATTCAGAATCAGCATGTAAACAGGCATCTGATGTACTATACATTGCGACGACCCGATGTGATGGAACGGTGGCTGGAAAGATCTGAGTACTATTTTCCGATGATGCGAACCATTTTTGAAGAAGAGGGTGTACCTCTCGAGCTGATTCACTTATCGATGATTGAGAGCGGACTTGTACCCACTGCAAGAAGCTGGGCATCCGCAGTCGGTTTGTGGCAGTTTATTCGCGCTACAGGAGCTGTATATGGTCTCGAGGTCAATTGGTGGGTTGACGAGCGCCGCGACCCGATTAAATCTACCCGGGCTGCCGCAAGGCATTTGCGTGATCTGTATGACGTGTGGGGAGACTGGCATCTTGCACTTGCCGGCTATAACCTTAGCCCGAGAGGACTCCGAAGGGCGATTAATGCCGCTGGTGGGGTGCAGGACTACTGGGTTGCCTACCCCTACCTGCCAAGAGAAACGAGAGGCTATGTACCCGGGTACATCGCTGCTACCATGATTTCAATGAATCCGGAGGAGTTCGGCTTTCAACGAAATTACGGGGGTGAGGTCTATAGTTTTGATGTGGTGGAGGTGGATGGATTAATGCCGCTGGAAGAACTGGCAAAAGCTGCAGGGATAACGGTTGATGAAATACGTGCGCTGAACCCTGAACTTCTGCGATGGGCTACACCTCCGGGGGATGGCTACCCATTGAAGATTCCAACCGGCACAAGAAACGAATTTCTCGCTGCTTATCAGGAGATCCCCCGTGATAACCGAGTCCACGAAGTTGCTATGCATACTGTGAGCAGAGGTGAAACTCTTGGTTTTATTGCGCAGCGATACGGGACTTCTGTAAGAGCACTATTTGAGTCCAATGAAGGGCTCAGCAGCACAATCCACCCGGGCCAGCGAATTGTTGTCCCCGTAGCTGCGGGATCTTCCGGGCAGATTGCTGCTGACAGACCCACAAATCAGCCAACACGTTCCCAACCCGCTGCCCAGCAGAGAACCCAGGTTTCAGCTCCTGCCAACACCAGCCCCTTGTCCTACACCGTTAAAAGCGGTGATACAATTGGCCATATCGCAGAGTGGTATGATGTGCGGGCCTGGCAGATCCGGCAGTGGAACGGCACAAGCAACACCATTCGGGTGGGTCAGAGACTCACGATTCATGTGCCTCAAAACAGGGCTGATTTTTACTCACAGATCAATGATCTGTCGTTTGCACAAAAACAGGAGCTGCAAAGAAGACAGAGATCCGGAGAAGATATTTATGCCCTTCGCTTCAATGGCAGCAGCGCAGGATCATCAGACAGCAATATGATTTCCTATACAGTAAGACGGAATGATACGCTTGGAAGTATCGCCAGAAACCATGGGGTCAGAATTCAGGATATCCAGTCTGATAACAATCTGAGTGGAACAAGAATCTATGCCGGGCAGACGCTGAAGATCAGACGCAGATAAAAAGTCATTTATGAAACGTACCGGAACATTTACGGTTACGCTGGTCCTGATTTTCTTTCTGATTGTTTCTGCAGCTTTCATGAGGAGTAATGACCTGTTTTTTGAGCTGAAGCAGCAGATTACCATTTTCAACGACACGGTAAGGGAGGTTACTCTTCATTATATCGATGAGACGACACCCCGCTCACTGGTTACCCGTGCCATTCACTCAATGCTGGAAAGCCTCGATCCATATACCGTTTTCATAGATGAAGGTGAGCAGCTTCAAATGGAAATATTCAGTTCCGGTGGGTATGGCGGAATCGGATTGGAAGCTGGTTACAGGGGTGATCAGATTGTAATTATTGCACCCATTGAAGGGTATCCCGCCTACAGGGCGGGTCTCAGAGCCGGTGACATAATCCTAAGGGTAAACGGAGTAGATGTTTCCGGGCTGAACCCTGAGGATGTACAGCGGCTTACAATCGGAGATATCGGTTCTGAAATGAATCTTACCATTCAGAGAACCGGGATTTCAGAAGCGATGGAATTCAGCCTGATCAGGGAGAGAATTGAACTAAAGAATATTCATCACGCAGACAGGGTAGGTTCCGATGCATCCATCGGGTATCTTCATCTCTCCAGATTCGGGCAGAATGCCGCAGAGGAAGTCAGACAAGCGCTAATCGCTATGGACGCAGAAAAGAGCCTGGGTGGAATCGTACTGGATTTCCGGAATAATCCGGGAGGGTTGCTCAATGAAGCGGTTGAGCTTGTCGATCTTTTTGTAGAACCCGGAATTACTGTGGTCGAAACAAGGGGAAGGAATGATGCTTATAACACTCTGATGGCTTCCACCAGACCACCGCTTTTCGCAAACCTTCCTTTAACCGTGCTTATCAATGAAGGAAGTGCAAGTGCATCCGAAGTGGTTGCCGGGGCGTTGCAGGATTTAGACAGAGCTGTCATCGTGGGGCAATCGAGCTTTGGAAAAGGCCTCGTTCAGAGTATTCGTCCACTTTCTTACAATACATCGCTGAAAATAACGATTTCCAGATATTACACTCCCAGTGGACGAAGTATTCAAAGCGATCTTTCTTCTGCGAATGGTGAAAGTCTGGCAGTGGATTCAAACAGAGTTTTGAGGCGCTATATGACCCGTAATGGAAGAGAGGTTCTGGATGGCAGGGGAATTCTGCCCGATCTCGAGATTAGGGAACAGGATGCCACACTTTTAGAACTTGCTCTGCGCCACAGTAATACCTATCTGATGTTCGTAAACCGTAAACTGTCTGAAACCGGTTTCCAAGACGAATCAGGTGTGCCCGGAACTCTTTTTTCTGAGTTTGTTCGTTATCTCATTGAGAATGAATTTACATTTGAAACACCGGCTGACAGGCTTTTAGAAGAGATGGATCAGCTGATTGGAAATTTTCCCAAAGAAAGCCTTGCAAGAGAAAATATCAATGAGTTAAAAGCCCTGCTGCGTGATCACAAAATCTCACAGATATATGAAAACCAATCGATTATTGAGCAGAATCTGGCAATTGAGTGGATTTCTCAAACTGCCGGTGAGAGTGAAAGCAGGCGTGCTAAATTAAACTATGATGCTGTCCTGAAAGAAGCTGTCGTACTTCTGGAAAACAGGTACCGGTATCAATCCTATCTCATACCTTAAGTTTGGGAAAAGCAGATCTGCATATTCATTCAACGGCTTCAGATGGTATGCTTGGCATTCCGGAACTGTTTGAGAAGATAAAAGAGAAAGGCCTGGAAACTGTATCAATAACAGATCATGATACGATAGACGGGCTTGAGGAGGCTTTTTTGGTTGCAGGAAAGTATTCGATTGATCTTCTTCCGGGTGTTGAACTGACAGCCAGGTGGAACGAAAGGGAGGTACATCTGCTGGGATATGCATTTGACCCTGCGGATGAGTCTTTCTTATCTCTGATTGCCCGGCAGAAGAGAGCCAGAAAACAGCGCATGAAAAAAATCGTGGAGATGCTAAAAGGCGAAGGTCTGGATATTGAATACGATGAGATCAGAGCCGCCGCCGGCAGAGCAAATATGGGCAGGCCGCACGCCGCACGAATTCTGGTTAAAAAGGGCTTTGTAGCCAGTGTCCCGGAAGCATTTATCCGATATCTTTCATCAGAGCGAATCAAAAAGGTGCAGACTGAGTATGCGGAGGCAGAAGAGATTATCCATACTGTGAGCCGGGCCGGGGGGGTCGTATCCGTGGCACATCCCGGTCGAATTTATACGAATGAGGAGTTGAAAGAATTGTTATCTTTAAAACCGGATGGAATTGAATGCATTCATCCGAGCCATACGTTTACTCAGCAAAAGTTCTATTCCGGACTTGCAAAAGAACTGAACCTGCTGATAACCGGTGGAAGTGACTATCACGGATCGGCAAAGTCCGGATACGACCCTTTTCTCGGGATTGTAACACTGGGTCAGCAGCATCTGGATTCAATACGAAGGGCATCTGAAAATAAACGCAGTTTTTATGGAAAAAAATAAAAAAGAGACGGAGCTGACGGAACCTGTATGGATGCAGCTGAATATAGCTGTGGTTGCGGCCAGATGGAACTCATCTATTACAGACGAAATGATGGAATCTGCAGTTCAGACTCTTCAGTCCAAAGGAATTAAAAAAGAGAATATTTACCAGCTCAGGTGTCCAGGAGCATTTGAACTGCCGCTGGCCTGTAAATGGTGCCTGGATGAACTGAGCTGTGATGGTGTTGTGGCTATCGGAGCCGTGATCCGCGGCGGGACTCCTCACTTTGATTATGTGTGTGACTCGGTAACACGCGGACTCACAGACCTGAATCTTGATACAGGGAAACCGGTCTCATTTGGTGTGCTTACAACCGATACGGTAGAGCAGGCCACAGAGCGTGCAAGTACAGATAAGGGAAATAAAGGTGCTGAAGCAGCTTTGGCACTTTGTGATATGATGGTACTGAAGCAGACTGTAAAGAATTTGGGGAGTGTAAAAAAATCTTGAATTCGGCGTATATTTAGGATAATATTCAAAGCTAATAAGGTTTACGAATTGTAAAGAAATGAAGCAATCTGAACATACCGACGGGAAGCAGTCTCCGGAAGACTTTGAGATTCAGCAGAAGATCAAAGAATTCGGATCTATTCCTCAGCATATCGCGATCATCATGGATGGGAATGGGCGATGGGCACAAAAAAAAGGGAACATCAGGTTGCATGGACATAAAGCCGGAGTTGAATCCGTTCGGGATGTTACTGAATCGTGTGCCCAGCTTGGAGTGAAATATCTGACACTTTACGCTTTTTCAACAGAAAACTGGAATCGTCCTTCTGCTGAAGTTAACGGATTGATGAAACTGCTTGTACAGGCTCTGCGGGATGAAGCCGACCGGCTCATACGCAACAATATCCGCCTGGTTACGATTGGTCAGATCGAAAGGCTCCCGAAAAAGTGTCAGATTCAGCTTCAGGAAGTAAAGGAGCTTACTGAATCTAAAGAGAGAATGCAGCTCTGCCTGGCACTCAGTTATTCCGGAAGATGGGATATCACCGAAGCCGTGAAGCACATTGCCGAGGATGTGGCAGCTGGTAAAGTGCTGTCTGAAGAAATTAATGACCATCTTATCAGCTCCTATTTATCCACAGCTCAGATACCCGATCCTGACCTGATCATCAGAACCAGTGGCGAGTTCCGTATCAGTAATTTTCTTCTGTGGCAGCTGGCCTATTCAGAACTCTATATTACTCAGACTTACTGGCCTGATTTCAGAAGAGATGAGCTGTATGAAGCTATCACTTCTTTTCAAAAACGTGACCGCAGATTTGGGAAAGTTAAAAACGGGCATAACAAAAGCCTTGCCTCAACAGTTATAGACCAAATCAGATCATAAACCGCAGAATAGATTTTAACGTGTTCAGACTAAAGCCCGTCTTTTTTTTACTGCTCTTTCTGTTTACAGGGATCATGCTGTCGCCTGCAGAGGCACAGGATAGCAACAGATTAATAATTCAGGATCCTGCATTAAACCCTCCGGCACAATACATCATAAGAGAGGTCACCTTTACGGGATTGGTAACCGGCCGGGAGCAGTTTCTTCTGAGCAGCAGCGGATTACAGGTTGGAAATGCCATTCAGATTCCCGGTGACGACATCGCACACGCGATTCGGCAACTCTACCGAACCGGGATTTTTTCTGATGTACAGATTTTTCATCAGAGAGTTGGCAGCAACGGAGTGAATATTGAGATTCGTGTACAGGAACAGCCAAGGCTGCAGAGATATGAAATCGAAGGTGTGAAACGATCTGAAAGAAGGGAACTCAGGGAGCAGCTCAATCTCCTCTCTGGTTTTGCCGTAACCACCTCAGTCAGAGAACAGGCTCTCAGTACAATCCGGCGATACTACAGGGAGAAGGGGTACTGGGGGACCCGTATTGATGTATATGAAGAACTGAGCGGTGATGACAGAAACCGCGTGACGATTACCTTTGATATCAATCCGGGTGAACGTACCAAAGTAAGGGAGATCAGCTTTACGGGAAACAACACATTTTCAGAGCGGAAAATCAGAAAAGAGTTTTCCACGATAAAGCAGGATCGCTGGTGGAGAATATTCAAGAGACATGTGTACACCCGGGATGAATATCAGGAAGGAATCAGTAATGTGATTCAGTTTTACCGCGACAATGGATTCCTGGATGTGAGGGTACTGGCTGACACTGTGTATGTTGATGACTGGAGGCGAAAGCAGGGGGTATTCTTCGATCTTAATATAGAGGAAGGGCCGCAGTATCGGATACGGAATATTGAATGGGAAGGCAATACTGTTTACAGTGACGAACAACTCACCTTTTTCTTCGGATTTGAAAAAGGAGATATTTTTGATGATTCGAGGTTTAATGAAAACCTCTCTTACCGGCGCGATGAAGGTGATATCCGCAGCTTGTATGAAAATATCGGCTATCTCTTCTTTGGTATCGATTATGACCTGCAGTTTGTTGACGGAGACTCGGTTGACGTTTCCTTCGAGATCGTTGAAAATGAAATCGCAACCATTCGAAGAGTCTCATTCCATGGGAATGTGAAAACTCACGACGATGTAGTCAGAAGGACAATTCGAACGGCTCCAGGTCAGACCTACAGCCGTTCGGCAATCGTACGTTCTATTCGTGAGCTTGCTCAACTTGGTTATTTTAATCCGGAAGGTATTTCCCCCGATTTACAACCTGATATTGAAAATCAAACGGTTGACATTATATACGGTCTGGATGAAACACAGGGAACGGATAACTTTGAGTTTTCCGGAGGCTTTGGTGGAAGACAGATCGGAATTATCCTGGCCGCACGTGTCAACTTCAATAATTTCTCGGCCCGAAGGATTTTCGAACCGGGAGGCTGGAGCCCAATTCCCTCAGGTGACGGGCAACGGCTTTCACTGGGTGTGCAGGTAACAGGACGAGGATATCAAAGCTATAATTTCAGCTTTACAGAACCATGGCTTCGTGGCCGCCCCACATCATTGGGCGTAAGTCTTTCATACGATTTTCTGAATTTTTCACGGATTCGGACATTCAACTTTTTTGGGGCTGCTGACCAGCCTGATCGCAGAAATGAGCTTTTCAATGCCAGTGTGAGTATCGGGAGAAGACTCCAGTGGCCGGATGATCTTTTTACCCAGCGCTTTATTCTCTCCTACAGTCGATACAATGTGCTTGGGTTCAGTAATATTTTTGATGATGGACGCGCAAACCTGCTCACACTCAGACAGGTGATTGAAAGAAACTCGACAGACAACCCAATCTCTCCGAGAAGCGGTTCAAGATTTTCAGCATCGGCTGAATTTGCACTGCCGGTACCGGGTTTTAATCAATTCTATAAGCTGAGATCGGACTATCAGCATCACCATACCATTTTCAGCAGGCTTGTGCTGAGTGCTACCGCTGAATATGGGTATATGGGATATTTCAGCGATAATAAGCAGAGTAATTTCCAGCGATTTTTTATTGGTGGTACACAGTTGCAGCAACGTCAGAACTTCCTGAACGATAATATCGATATGCGGGGTTTCCCCGGCGGATTTAATGGAGTGATCAGTCCGCTGGATGAAAATCAGAATCTGGTTGGGGGTCGGGTATACAATAAGTACTCACTGGAGCTCCGGTATCCGGCTGTCAACTCGGAACAACTTCAGCTGATTCCCTATCTCTTCATGGATGCGGGTAACGCTTTTAACAACCTTGCTGAGTACGATCCCTTCAGCTTAAAAAGAGCCGCAGGCTTTGGTACCCGAATATTTCTTCCGATTCTTGGTTTGATTGATCTAAGCTATGGTTACAGATTTGACGGAACTCCGGCTTCTACCGAAGGGAGCGGATTGCAGGGAGGTCAATGGGAGTTCCTCTTTAATATCGGAGCACCTTTCTGAGATATGAAGAAAGAGTTATTTCACATTCCGGTTCTGACTCTGACCCTGGTACTGGCAACGAACCTGCATGCTCAGAATCAGAAGATCGGATTTATTGATTCTGATCTTATTCTGAGAGAAATGCCCGAGTACTCAGGTATCGAGCAACGCCTGTCGCTTCTGAGTGAAGGCTGGAATCAGGAAATCAGGACCATGGAAAATGAACTGTCGGAGATGATAAGAGATTTTGAAGCACGGGAAATTCTTTTTACCGATGAGATCAGAGATCAAAGAATGATAGAAATACAGCAAAAACAACACTCCATTGAGCAGCTCATAGCCGAAAAATTTGGCCCGGCCGGGGATTATTTCACTTTGCAGCAGGATCTGCTGGAACCCATCCAACGGGAGCTATTCGATGCGGTTCAAAGAATTGCTCAGCGAGATAACTATGATTTTGTATTCGACAGATCACAGGATTCACGTTTTTTGCACGTTAATCAAAGATGGAACCTTACCCGTGAAGTGATGTTAGAATTGGGGTTGGGTGATACAGGAAATTGACAGATATAAATCTTAAATTTGGCACAAAAATAAATGACAATGAAAAAACTACTATTTTTATTTCTGCTTTTAACACTGCCTGTTGCGCTGTCGGCTCAGTTAAAAGTTGGAGTGATGGATCCGGATCTTGTACTTGATTCACTGCCGGAAGCTGCTCAGGTGCAGAGCGAACTTGAAAATTTCATTCAGCAGAGGCAAACCACTTTTCAAAACCGCTATCAGAATTGGCTTGCTGAAGTCACAGCATACGCTGAAGCCGTGGAAGCAGGCAGTCTTAGTGAAAGTGACCAGCAAAATGAAGAGATTCGGCTAACTGAGATTCAGGAGGAACTCAATAACTTACAAATGCTGATTGAACGACAGATTCAAAACCGTCAGAATGAGCTTTTCAGTCCCCTGCTTCAAAGAGTTGAAAATGCGATGGCAGAGGTTTCTGCGGAACTGGGACTCGATTTCGTTATTAATAAAACATCAAACACCGGCGATCCAATTGTCTATTATTCTTCCCGGCGGGCACCGGACATCACAGAAAGAGTTATACAATATCTAACACAGAATTAATTGATCAATCCTACTAAATACACTATGAAAAAATTAAGCATACTCCCCATTTTTGCAATAGCTCTTTTGGTATCTGCACTTACTTCGCCGGCAGCTGTTGCTCAGGACATGAAAATTGGATTTGTGGAGCCAAGGGCTATACTGGACCGAATGCCTGAGATGAGAGCTGTCCAACAGCGTCTCCAGAACTTTGCTGAGCGAAAAGAACGAGAACTTATTGAAAAGCAGAGAGAACTTCAGACTGAAATCGAGCTCTATCAGCAAAAAGTAGGTGTGATCTCTGAACAGGCAAGACAGGCTGAAGAGGAGCGCCTGACCCGAATGGACATGGAATTTCGTCAGCTGTCAAACGATGCGGAAAGAGAACTCCAGCAGCAGAGAGCTACCTTGATGTCCCCCTTGTTACAGCAAATTCAGGAGTCAATTAACAGAGTTGCTGAAGCCCGTGGTCTTGATTATGTGCTGAATACGACCACATCGACAGGTGATGTAATCATTCTCTATGTATCGCCTCAGGTACAGGCAGAACACGATATTACAGATGCCGTTATGGACGATCTGGGTATTTGATCCCTGTTTATCTAAAAATGGTTTCGACGTACTGAGTGTGATAATCAGGCGAATGAATTTACTGAAAAGGCAATTGTATCCGGTACAATTGCCTTTTTTTTTAAAACAGCGCACCGGAAAATCTATTTTTCACCAGGATTCCAGATCATGAATGCGGTCAGACAAAACGAACTCTATCAGAATGAACACCGGCTCTGGGATCAGGGATACAAGAGAGTGATGGGACTTGATGAAGTTGGTCGTGGTTGTCTTTGCGGTCCTGTAGTTGCAGCCGGGGTTATCATTGAACCATACAACTATCTGCATAATGAGATACAGGACAGTAAAAAACTGACAAGGAATAAGAGGGAGGAACTCGCTGTTAAGATCCGCAGTGAAGCGTCATTCTGGATAGTCAGCGAATGTACTTCAGAAGAGATTGATCAGATAAATATTTTAAAAGCCTCCCTCAAGGCGATGGCTGCGTGTGCAGATAGTGAGGGTGCTGTGCCTGATTATCTGCTTGTGGACGGGAACCGCTATCCGGATACACTGGTGCCCCACACATGCCTTGTTAAAGGAGATACACTCTCGGCTTCGATAGCGGCTGCCTCTATTCTTGCAAAAGTGCACCGTGATGAGTGGATGATGAAAATTCATGAAGTGTATCCGGAATTTGGCTGGGATAAAAATGTCGGCTACCCCACTAAAGAACACTATGAAGCGCTCTTATCCTTTGGATCAACCCCATACCACAGGAGAAGTTTTAATCTGAAAACAACAAATGTTTACACTCATCGGTAAATACTCATTGAGCGCTTATTCATATCCAGATTCAGACAGATGGCGAGGAGTATGGTATTTGTCAGGAATGCGGATCCTCCGTAGCTGATGAAGGGAAGAGGTATCCCGATAATCGGAAGAAGTGCCGTAGCACTTCCAACATTGATTAAAAAGTGCATAAAATAGAGGAAAGTAACACTCACAATAAAGAGCTGCGCAAACGGGTGTTTATGATTGGCAACCATACTCAGAAGTTTCAGAAAAAGAAGCAGATAGAGAGTAAGAAGTATTGACGCTCCGATGAACCCAAATTCTTCTCCGATGACACAAAAAATAAAATCAGTCCACTGCTCGGGAAGAAAACGAAGCTGAGTCTGTGTACCTTCCATGAAACCCTTTCCATAAAGGCCTCCTGACCCGATCGCAGTTTTAGCCTGCAGAACATTCCACCCGGATCCGAGCGGATCGAGAGAGGGATTTGTGAAGGCTTCAACCCTGGCTCTCTGATGAGGCTGGAGTACCTGATGCAGGGCTACTTCAGTACCGATAATAACAAGAGCTCCAAAAATAATGGATGTAACGGTGAGCCAGGTTCTTCTCTGTAAAAGGAAAATAACAAGTCCGAGTATCACGGCTGAAATAATTCCCAATCTGATATCCACCACGGTAAAGTATCCTACAATAGCCGGAGAAACCATTAGCAGAGAGATACCGTAAGGAAGGCCGGACCAGAAAAGGACAACTGGCAGTAGCCCGAGATAGACAATAGCGACACCTGCTTCATTTTGCAAAATGAGCAGGAGTATCGGCAAAAGAAAAATGAGAACAGTAATAACAGCTGTTTTCAGATTTTCTGATGAGATATTTCTCCTGCTGGTCAGATAAGTTGCCGCTGCAAGGATCGTGGTGATTTTGGTGAATTCACCGGTCTGCATATTAAACGGACCAATTCTCAACCAGCTTTTGGATCCGCTTACTTCAACGCCAAAAAAAAGCGTAATGATCATCAGCAGGATTCCCAGAATGTAGAAGATGTAAGCACCCTCTTGAAAAGTTTTGGGCTGTATGAAAAGAATTCCGGCTAAAACAACTCCTGAAATGACAACCCAGATAACCTGACGGGAAAAATTGTTAGTGATATAAGAGGGGAGAAACTGAGAAACAGGACCTTGGGTGGCGCTGTAGATCGCAGTAAGGCCAAAGAGCAGAAGTCCTGCCCAGACAGCCAGTACCGTCCAGTTGAATTCTCCTCTATCCATTCTACTCCTCACTCAGGGGCTCGCTTCCGGCGGGCCGAAAGTTTAATACATGATTTTTAATATGCTGACGGGTTGTCGTGCCCGTAAGGTATTGCTCGATCAGAAGCGAGGCGATCGGTGAAGCGGAAACGGAGCCAAATCCGGAATTTTCCATCAACACAGCGATGGCGATCTGAGGATCATCGGCCGGGGCAAAAGCAATAAACCAACCGTGATTTTCTCCATGCGGGTTTTGAGCAGTTCCGGTTTTGCCCGCTATTTCGATATGAGGCATATACGCGTAGTAGCGGGTTCCACCCTGAAGTACAGAAGATTTCATTCCTTCAGTGACTACATCAAGATACTCTGGTTTAATCCAGTCAACTTTGTCCCTGCCGGGGTTTGTGTAGACAATTGAACCGTCTGCTTCCCTGACCGCCTGAACAAGATGAGGCTGAATTCTGTACCCGCCATTAGCGATTACCGAGGTGGCAACAGCCATTTGAAGTGGTGAAACGGAAACCATTCCCTGGCCCACGCCAAGGCTCATTAAATCTCCGATTCCCCATCTTCTTGCCCCGAAAGTCTGATTCATGTAGGTGCTGTCGGGAATAATTCCCGTTCTTTCAAATGGAAGATCAATATGATTCAAGGGGCCCATGCCGAAATCCCTGATTAGCTCCGACCACTGGTTAAGCATACTTCTGGAAGCAATACGATCCATCATCCAGAAGTAATAGGTGTTGCTCGAAAAGGCAATAGATTTTTCAAGGTTGTAGTTACCGGGATCGGCTAAATCATGATAACGTCTTCCCCGTGTGTAATAACCGGGGTTATAAATTTCAAGCTCAGGGGTAATCAGTCCCATATGCAATCCGATAATCCCCATAAAAGGTTTAAATGTTGAACCGGGGGGTTGCCGGGAAGAGATCGCTCTGTTGTAAAGCGGAGTGTCCGTATCTGTATTCAAATTTTGCCAGTACTGAACATCCAGTCGCCCTGCGAGTCTGTCAGGGTCAAATTGAGGAGCACTCACAAGGCTTAAGATCCCGCCGGTATGAGGATCCATGGCAACAAGTGCGCCCCGTTTATTCTTCATCAGCTCTTCCGCAAGCAGCTGAAGTGACCCATCCAGAGTAGTAATCAGATCGGCTCCCTTAACAGGATGCCTGTTCAGGGAACCTCCGTCGTAGGTGCCGAGGGACTGCCCAAATGCATTCACACGAATATATTCGGTTCCTCTCTCTCCCCTCAGATAGCTCTCATATCTCATCTCCAGACCACTCTTTCCAATGCGATCACCCAGCATAATGTAATCTGAAGCTAGATACTCTTCCCTGGAAGCTTCACGCAAGTAACCATTGATATGTGAGGCAATGATTCCGGAAGGATAGTAACGCTTGCTTTCAATGATATGGCCAATGCCGGGGAGCTGCCACAGATTCTCCTGTATTGCAGAGAATACATCAAATGAGACATCCGTGAAAAGTTTGGATGTTCTGTGCCAGGAAAAAAGCTGCGCTTCGCGGATTCTGTTTTCTACAGCTTGCTGATCAAGCTGCAATATTTCAGCGAGCAGGGACAAATTCTCAGATTTAAATCGTGACGGCGTAACAGTGATTGTAAAGATGGGTTGATTTTCCACGATGATCTTTCCATTGCGATCAAGTATCAGTCCCCTGGCAGGATGCACAATCTCCATCCTGAGGGAATTCTGCATACTCAGAGGGGAATAGGTTTCATAATCGAGTATTTGCAGGTGAAATATTCTCGCAATCATGATGATGAAACCACCAATGACGATGATCTGTAAAAAACGGATCGATCTCTTTGTATGTGTTGATGTACTCTGCAAAGCCATATTAGTCAGTTACCTTAACCAGATAAAGAAAGCTTCCAAGAAGCGCTGTATATACAGATGCAACGACAATTCTGATCCATAAAAAGGAGCCGGATGCATATAAATCCGAAAACAGCGCAACTCCCGAGAAAATCAGGTTGAAAATCAGTGTAGAAACAAACACAACAGCGGCTACCTGCCAGAAGTAAAACCTGGTCTGTGAAATACGATTCAGATAGTTGTGTAGTATAAAGAGTGTTAATGTTTTTGAAAACAGATGAATACCCCATAAATCTGTCAGGGCATCCTGCAAAAAGGCGGTATATGCAGCAAATAAGAGTACTGAAGTTCTGTTTCTGCTTTTACACAACCAGAGCAGATAGAGGAAAACCAGATCCGGTTCCGCACCTAAAACAGACAGATGGCGAAGCAGAACAATCTGAATCAGCACCACAGCTGTGCCCCAAAGCAGGAGTTTTATGTTTTCAGATCGGATCAAAAAAGGCTCCTTTGCTGATTTATCAGGCTATTGATTGAGGAATCCGGTTCAAAATCCACCAGAAAAGCTTCTGACAAGGTGTTCAAATCTGTGAAAGCCTGAATATAGACCTGAAGTGTGTTCTGACCGGTATTGGTTTCCACTCTTAATACTTCACCTATTGGAATTCCTGCCGGGAACTGATTACTGAAACCGGAAGTAAGTACCATTTCACCGGGAGTGACCGGGATAGTTTCAGGAATAAATTGCAGCAGCAAAATACGGCCGGAGTCCGGTTCTCCTGAAACAATTCCGCTGGCGCGGCTGTTTTCAATCTGAGCACTAACCCGAAACAGAGAGTTGTTGTATGGAAGAACCTGTGAAAATCTTTCATTCACCAGAATGACAGTTCCCACAAGTCCATCAGAGTTGATTACGGGCATCCCAACTCTGGCACCATGAAGAGTACCGGCATCAACTGTTATAAATGTGTTTAAAGACCGAAGCTCTTTGGCTACTACACTCACAGGAATCAGTGAATGTGTACTTACTTCGCGAAGATTGAGAAGACTCCTCAAAATTTCATTTTGCTGGCGTACCGATCGCAGCCGGCTTAATTCATCCTGTAATAATATGTTCTGTCTGTGCAGATAGCTGTTGGTTGCAATGGCTTGTCTGTAAATCCTGACCTGTGCGAGGGGTTGTTCCAGATAGCTCAAGAGTGTTAATGAAAAATTGCGTGTATTCTGAAGACTCCCGTCATGCCGGCTTGTCATCAGAAAGACAGCAAGAATCAGTATAATGGCTGTAAGAAAGTAATCCCTGATTTCATTAAATCTTCGCATTCAGAAGAGGTAGAGTGTTAGGATATCACAGCCCGGTAATAGTTCAGGTCTTCGAGTATTTCTGCGGTACCCCTCACAACCGCTGTGAGCGGATCCTCAGCTATGTGGACAGGCAAATCGGTGGTTTCCATGATAAGTTTGTCCAGGTTTTTAAGAAGAGCTCCTCCACCGGTGAGCATGATTCCTCTGTCGAGAATGTCAGCGGAAAGTTCGGGCGGTGTCTGTTCGAGAGATTTGGTGATGGCTTCTACGATTGAGTTCACTGATTCCGAAATAGCTTCTCTTACATCTTTAGAGGTTACCTGTCTTGTTCTTGGCACGCCGTTTACAAGGTCACGCCCCTTTGTGATGATCTCATACTCCTCGTCGAGCGGAGCAGCAGATCCAATTTCACATTTGATGCGCTCAGATGTTCTTTCCCCGATCAGAAGATTGTGATTTCTTCTGAAGTAATTCACGATATCTTCGTTCAGTTCATCCCCGCCAAGACGCACTGATTGAGCGTGGACGATTCCTGATAGTGCAATCACCGCAATTTCAGTTGTTCCTCCGCCGATATCCACAATCATGCTTCCAACCGGTTCATGAACATTCAGCCCGATCCCGATCGCTGCAGCCATGGGTTCATCGACCAGATAAACCTCCTTGGCACCGGCATGTTCAGCACTGTCGCGAACCGCCCGCCTTTCTACCTCTGTAATTCCGCTGGGCACGCAGACAACCATTTTCCTGGTGGTTGTGTACCATTTTACTTTCACTTTTTTGATCATATCCCGGATCATCTGTTCTGCTACTTCAAAATCCGCGATCACACCATCTCTAAGCGGACGTACAGTACGTATGTTTCCATGAGTTTTTTCATGCATCAACCTGGCTTCATGACCGGTTGCAACGGTTTCATTCAGATTGTTCAGTGCAACAATGGAAGGCTCATTCAATACGATACCCTGACCTCTTGCATAGATCAGTGTGTTGGCAGTTCCGAGATCAATTGCGATATCTGAATAGAGAAAATCAAAAACCCCGTTTTTCTTTGCTGTTTTTTTTACGTTGTGATTCATTTATGATTTAATTTCGGGAGTTGTTATGATCTGATTTCTGCAGGAGTTTATTTTCAGAGTAAAAAATACATTATCCTGAATCTATATGCGAACAATTTGTTAGTGATACAAGAAGAATGATTTAATGTTTGAAGTGCCGGATTCCCGTAAATGCCATGGCCATATTATACTCATCAGCAGCTTTGATAACCTCAGCATCACGAACACTGCCTCCGGGTTGTATCACTGCGGTTGAACCGGAATGTGCGGCAGCAATCACCCCGTCCGGGAACGGGAAAAATGCATCTGAAGCGACAACACTTCCTTTGAGTGAAAGCTCTTCATTCATCGCTTTTCGAACAGCAATCACAGAACTGTCAACCCTGCTTGTCTGCCCGGTTCCAATGCCGCATGTGGACTCGTTTTTGGCGTAAACAATCGCATTCGACTTCACATGTTTTACTACTTTCCATGCAAAGAGCATATCTCTGAGCTCCTCTTCTGTGGGTTTCCGTTTTGTAACAACCGTCAGGTCAGCAGCTGATACAGTTGCCAGATCCGGTTGCTGACATAGTACTCCGCCAAAAACCGACCTGAGACGGTATGACTCCTCCTCACCGGGGAATTTCAGGATACGAATCAATCTTCTGTTCGTTTTTTTCATAAGAAACTCCGCGACTCCCCCGGCAAAATCCGGAGCGAGCACAATTTCAGTAAAAATGGAATCAATGGCTTCCGCTGTTGCCATATCGAGTTGATTGTTGACGATGACAATACCGCCAAATGGCGAGACTTTATCCGTTTGAAAAGCGCGATGATAAGCCTCAGAAAGCACAGGCCTTGTTGCTATTCCGCAAGGTACGGTATGCTTGAGGATGGCTGCTGTCGGATCGGAGTCTGAAAAATCAGCCATGAGCTGAAGAGCACTGTCGATATCCAGATAATTGTTATAACTCAGCTCTTTTCCATGAAAACAGTGGATATAACTGCTTTGGGTACCGTAAACGGCTGCATTTTGATGCGGATTCTCACCGTATCGCATTTCAGCAGTTTTTGGCAGAGAAACCGTGATCTGATCCGGGATGTCAATCTCTTCCAGTTCATTGAAATAGTGGCTGATGGCCACATCATAACCGGCTGTTTTTTCAAAAGCCTGTTTTGCCAGCGATCTTCGGGTTTTGAAGGAGATCTCGCCGGATGTTTTAAGCTCTTCCGCAAATTGCGAATATTGTTCCGGTGAACTTAATACACAGACATGAGCGAAATTTTTCGCGGCAGCGCGTATCATGGTGGGACCGCCAATATCAATGTTCTCAGTAGCAACGGCTGCATTAACATCTGCTTTCGAAATTGTCTCGCTGAAAGGGTAGAGGTTCACTACTACCAATTCAATCGGTTGAATCCCCAGTTTCTCCAATTCAACCAGGTCGGGAGGATGACTCGTTCTGGCAAGAATACCACCATGGACGGACGGATGTAGAGTTTTTACCCGACCGTCGAGGCACTCATCATGACCGGTAACTTCACGGACGTCCATTACCGGGATTCCTTCCCTGCGGATGGCATCCGCAGTACCACCGGTACTGATAATTTCAATATTCATGGAGTGCAGCAATTTGACTAACTCCTCAAGACCGCGTTTGTCAGAAAGGGAGATCAGGGCTCTTTGAATTTTTAACGGTGTATCTGGCAGTTTTTCTAATGGATTCAGTGACACGGTTCTTCAGTTTATAAGTTCAGCGATTACTTCTGGAAGCAGTTTGTGTTCAGCTTTCAGGACTCTTTTAGCCAGAGACTCAGGAGTATCATTCTCGAATACAGGAACGATTTCCTGTCGGATCACGGCTCCTTGATCATACTCTTCAGTAACATAGTGTACTGTGCAGCCGGTCTGCGTTTCTCCGGCCTCGATGACTGCCTGATGAACACGCAGCCCGTAATATCCATGTCCTCCAAACTTTGGTAGAAGAGAGGGATGAATATTTATGATCGCATTCCGATATCTGTTGATTAAAAAAGCAGGGATTTTTTTTAAGTAACCTGCAAGTACAATAAGGTCCGGATCCCATTGATTAAGCAGCTCATTCAGCTTTTCAGATTCCTTTTGCGGATCCGGTTCCTGGATAATTGTGTAGGAAATATTATGATCAACTGCACGATCAATGGCACCAATCCCCTCTCTGGACGCGACCAATCCGGTAATTTCAGCTGATAATTTTTGCGTTTTTACAGCGTCGATCACGGCCTGGAAGTTACTTCCCGAACCCGACGCAAATAGGACCAGTTTTTTCAAAACAGGATGATTGCTAATCAGTTCGCGGTAAAGATAGCGAAAAGATGCACCTTTTTTCAGAAGATTCTTTTGTCAGCGGAAAAGGAATCAGGATTGCTGAACGGGAGAGCCTCCAGACCGCTCAGTTCTGAATACACGATAGTTTGAAACACTCCATGAGATCTGATTGATCGTGATTTTAATGATCGTTGCGATCGGTATTGCAACGAGCATTCCAAGAACACCCGCAGTCTGCGCCCCAATCATCACGATGAAGAGAATCGCTACCGGATGCATATCGGCTGATTTTGAGAAAATCAGAGGCTGCAGTACCACATTATCCAATATCTGAGCAATCATCACTGCAAGAATCACGGGGATCACCAGAGAAAAATCGCCGGTCTCCACAATTGAAATTATGATTGACAAAAGGTAGCCGATTACCGGGCCGAAATAGGGAATGGTATTTGCGATTCCGATGGTAAGGCCAACCGGTCCTGCACTGTTGAGCCCGGCAACGGATAGTGTGATCCAGGATACAACACCCACAAGGGTACACTGAATCAGAACACTTCGGAAGTAGTAGCCCAGCCGCGATTCGATTTTATCGATAAGACTTAATGCGGTTTCAAAATATTTGTTTGGTACCATTTTCAGAAGATCTCTCCGGATTTTATATCCGTCTTTTAAAAAGAAAAATGTCGCAAATGGGATGATGAGAAAGGCTGCAAAAAGATTGGTGAATAATCCGATCAGATTTGTAAGAAAATCCGAAAACCGTTCAAAGTTAAAAAGGTCATCAACAACCACGGATACATTGTTGCGAAGATAGCCCTCCGGTATAAAGTCAAAATTGGACCGAAGGTGTATCTCAATCTGATTTGCAATCAGTATCAGGTTTTCAGTTTGCAGCTGCCTGGTCAGCACGGCCATTCTGTTGGCGGCAATCGGGATCACACTGGTTGAAATCCAGATAAGTATGAGCAAAACCGTGGATAATACGAGTGAAATAGAAAGCGTTCGGCTGATGCCCGAAGCCTGCATCCTGCTCACGAGAGGATCCAGCATATAACTTAAAATCAATGCAATCAATGCATAAATGGCCAGATTGCTGTAACGGTATAGAACGATGCCCACAACCAGCAGAATAGCTGCCAGAAGAATAAATCTTAAAACTTTTTCAACGGTGATCTGACTAAACATCGATTTCCTGCTCAAATTGGTGGATCGCCCCGGAGATGGGAGCTGTTGAAAATCCTTTACCGGAAAGATAGTTAAAGATTTTATTTTTTCTTTTGGCAGGATTTTCCTCTTTTAAGAAATGAGTTTTCCTTTTCCGGATAAGTTCAAGACAAATCTCAGACTCCTGCTGACCGGAAAAAGCCGTGTCCAATCCATTTCTGATATGGTGTATTGCCACGCCCTTTTTTAAAAGTTCAGCCTCTATTTTACGTCGTCCCCACCGATTCAGAACGATTTTTTCTTCCGCATATTTTTCCGAAAATACCTGATCATTCAGATATCCCTTTGCAGAGAGTTCCTCTTTCACCAGTTCAATCATCTCAGTGGAGAATCCTTTTTTGGAAAGTTTGGCTGAGAGCTCTCCTGTCGCGTGATCCCTGCGGCTGAGGTAGTCGTAAGCTTTGTTTTTCACAGCATGGTATCCCTCCAGCGCTTCCACTTTAGTAAGGAGATCCCGTGTAAGATGAGATCCTTTAGTGATTGAGCATTCCAGGCAGGTGTGCTGATGTATGCCGAAAAGAAACTCCCCGTTATGAAACAGGGAGACTCTTTCCGGATTTTTTTTCTGAGCAGTGATCTCTGTTATTTCAAGCGGAAGCCGGATTTTCAGGCTTTCATATTGAGCTGATCTGTCCGGAGAGACCGGTCTATTCATCTGCTTCGGCAAGTGCAGGTTCGGGCTGATCAGGTGCAGCTTCAGCTTCAGCTGATGGCATTAATTTCTCCCTTACGCGGGCTTCTATTGAGGAACAGAGCGCAGTGTCTTCCTCCAGAAACTGCATGGCCGAATCGGTTCCCTGCCCAATAGGCTCACCGTCGTAACGATACCAGCTGCCTCGTTTTTCTATAATATCGAACTCTACAGCGAGATCCAGGATCTCAGACACTCTCGAGATACCCTGCCCGTAAAGAATATTAAATTCCACAACTTTGAAAGGAGGGGCGACCTTGTTTTTCGCAATCTTCACTTTGGTACGGTTGCCAAGTACTTCTTCCCCTTTTTTTATAGCCCCTACTCTGCGGATATCGATACGGACGGACGAGTAAAATTTAAGAGCCCTGCCCCCGGTTGTGGTCTCAGGATTACCAAACATGACCCCGATTTTTTCCCGTACCTGATTAATAAATACACAGGCTGTCCGGGTTTTACTTACAACGCCGGTAATTTTCCTGAGTGCCTGTGACATCAGCCGTGCCTGCAGTCCCATATGAGAGTCTCCCATCTCACCTTCAAGTTCTGCTCTTGGGACAAGGGCAGCAACTGAATCTACAACGATCACGTCCAACGCTCCCGAGCGGATGAGCGTTTCGGTTATTTCAAGTGCCTGCTCTCCACTGTCGGGCTGTGACACCAGCAACTCATCCGTGTTAATGCCAAGATTGCGGGCATACTTCGGATCAAATGCATGTTCAGCATCTACAAATGCAGCATAACCGCCTGCCTTTTGAGCCTCGGCTATGATCTGCAGTGCAAGTGTGGTTTTCCCACTGGCTTCCGGGCCGTAGATTTCAGTAATCCTTCCTCTTGGGATACCATTCACTCCAAGAGCATAATCCACCATGATGGAACCGGTGGATATGGTTGCAATTTCAGTTGCGGCATGATCCCCCAGCCGCATTACTGTACCTTTGCCATGCTGTTTTTCTATCTGCCCGATTGCAATATCAATTGCTTTTCTTCTTTCATCTTTTGAAGCTGCCATAAGTCTGTTGTTTTTATTTTTTAAAATGATTTAGGTCAATATAAAAGCAGATAATGACACCATCCTGTCACCCTGTTTCGGTTTTTTCTGATTTAAGCGGATCAGAAGGGGAACCCGGGTGCATCGACCTGCCCGAATATATGTATAACATATGTATGAACCAAATCTGCTTCACTCCTTACAAAAAAAATGATCTTTACAGCTTCAGAATTTCAGTTACGCCCTTTTGTTCCACTTTCTGTGAAATAATTACAGGGAAATATCTGCAGAACAAATGAGTAGAATCTGTTGATCAAAGGGGTACCTTTTCCGTTTTTTGAAGGGCATCCAGATGATTAAACAGAGCCAGGATTACCTCTTGGCACTGCTGCGATGTTGTGTAGGGCGCCGGACCAATCCGTATGATCTGATCCCGTGCATCGGTGAAGATTCCCTCCTTTAACAGTGAAGCCCGCAATTCTCTGGCATGTCGTGATCTGAGAGCCATAAAACCACCCGTTTGATCCATTTCCCTGTGATTCGCATGCTCAATTCCGGAGCCGTCATGATTATTCCCGTCAAAAAGTACTCTAAGGTAGCCGACCTGAGTACGATACTGCTGCTGCAGAACAGAGGGGGTCAGCCCTTCCTGCATGAAAAAATCACAAACGGCAGCAGCCCTGTATTGTGAAACCGGATCGTAGGTGCCGGTCGCAAATTTCTGGTCGCCTTCATCAAACTCAACAATTTCAGTACTCCTGGGTTTGTCAAGTTGTCCGAATGCCGAAAACCATCCTGTTACCGCGGGTCTTAGCGGACAATCTTTTGGAAACCTTAAAAAACAGTTCGATTCACCCCACTGAAGATATTTATAGCCGCCGATAAGAAGATAGACGTGCTCCATGCCTTCATCCCGCAGCGAAAGCGGGATCACATTGGTACCGTGATAGTCATCAACCATGAGCGGCACGCCGGCTTCATGGGTGAGTTTTGCCGCTTCCGGGAGCAGGGTATTCACCTCTGATGTCATGAAATATATTCTTGACAGCATCACTGCAGCAGTTCGGTCGTCGATCTCATCCCGCATCAGATCCAGCAGTTTCCGGTCGTCTTCATGGGGCAGATACACAATCTCCAGTCCCTCTTCCTCAAGGCGCTTGAGCTGCCGGTACATGGAGTGAAATTCACCCGTTGTAGTGATTATCTTTGGTTTTTCCCTGAGATTGAGTGAAGATAACCAGGATACCAGCAGTACATGCGTATTCTGCTCGCGGCAGTAGAGTCCACCGGGATCATCATAGAATGTTCTGAGGTAGTTTCTAAGTTTTTCTGTCTTTTCAAATGCATATGCCCATTTTTTATCAATCTGCCGAACCGTCATCTCTGCATATTCATCCATACCACTAAACGCTGCATCCGGCCAGGCCTGATGGGAGTGTCCGGTGAAAAGAAGTCTTTTGTCCACCTGAAACCTGGAGTAAAATGGCTGCAAATGTTGTGCTAACTTGTCAAATTCTTCCATGGTTTGCCTGATGATTTTATGGAATATACCATTTGAATTAATGTTTTCTGTTTCAAAAACAGTGTTGAAAGGATTCGGCAGCACTGTTCTCTTCCGGTCAATTCAAACGATATACAGCTGCTGTAAGTTTATGAACTGTCAGAAGACCATCTGCCCTTCTGACAGTTATTTGTTTTCAGTATGTAAACAGGGAATCGCCCGTAAAAGATTCCCGGAGCCATTTGTAGTTTGTCATGAATTCTATCTGTTAAAATCTCCCCTCAGAAGGCGCTCGCTGAGTCTCTTTTCATCCACTCTTTTCCAGGGATCTAATTTTTTTGGGTCGGTTGATGCCAGTGTCATTTCTCTCTTTCCCAATGCTCCGGGTGCCCTGGCTACAAACCAACCGGCTGAAGCCATGGCTGCCCGGGCTGAAGAAGCTGCGCAGTATGTGCCCAGTACGGCACGGGAAGATGCCATCGAATGAAATTCCCGGAACACCTCCGCCTGCCAGAGCTCCGCATTCACTTCAGGCGAGAAGGGATCGTGCAGAAAGTAATCGACGAGCCCGATCTCTGTTTCATCCAGGAAAAAATCAGCCAGTGTTCCTATGTAAAGATTCAAAGTGCAGTTTGCAGTTACCTCAAATCGATTCCAGCCAGACGAGACCGTTGAAAAAATATTATTTAGTACCGGTTTGAACCGATTCAGGGATTCATGTTTCCCAAATGAAAATTGACGGGCAGTTTTTGAAGTAACAGGCCAGGCTTCTATTGAGTATAACTGGGCATTGCTGCGATATCCATAGATCTCAAGCAGGTTTACAAAGAGCAGCAGATTCAATCCGGTTCCGAAACCGGTTTCAAAGAGTCTCAGGGGCTTCTGGTTCTGAATATCTGTGATCATGCCCGTTGTCTCAAAGAAGAGATGCAGACTTTCAGCCACAGCACCATTCGGGTTGTGATAGTGCTGACTGAATTGCTCAGAAAAGAGTGTAGTTGACCCATCTCCGGTCGTTCGTATTTCAGGAGAGACTGACTTCATTGGCGATGATTATTCAGCTGGTACTTAGAAGCGGGTATTGCAAGCTTTTTCTCACAACACTTATGTTCCCGTAAATTAAAAAACCTTATGGATAGCAAATTTGCTGTTGCTTTGAACCCGCTCCCATCTGTCACTCTGAACGAGATGTACTCTCTTTCAGATCTTAACAGGCGACTCGGCCAGCTCACCGACTACGGTCATCCAAGGCCTGACCCGCCAGTTTACAATAAGCCCGTTTTCAACATAGGGGTCTGCTTTTGCAAAGGCTTCGGCAGCTTCGGGGGTATCCCCCTTGAAGAGCAGATACGCCTGGTCAGCGGGCTCCTGTAGCGCGCCGCCGAGAACGAGGTCTCCCTTTTCACAGGCTTCCCAGGCAAGTTTAAGATGTTCGTTTCTGAACTCCCCGCGCCGTTCCAGATAGTCGGGCGAAAGATCGTATATAAGAAGATAGTGCATAGTCTATGATTTCAGTTAATTCTGACTCGTATTCAAGATACTAAAAGGGAGCTTTGAAAAACCAGGGATTTTGTTCAGGATCAAGGCGGAAACGAAGATGTTGGACAAAAAAAGTCTTTAAAAACCCACTAAAAATGTAATTTTTCCCGAGATACTCTCTGCAGGCCGGTTTATCCGGAAAAAGAGGGAATGAACAGGATGGAAAAGTTACGCTGAGGTGCAATGCGTTTTGCCCGGGCAAAAAAAAGTGCTGCCGGTCAGGAGACAGCCGGCAGCACCAAAATCAGGGAAAAGTGAGGGTCTTTCAGGGAATAAACCTGAGCTGAAAGACCATCACGAGTATGGAATTGTTCAGATCTGCCGGACCTGTCTCGCCGAAGGAGTAATTCAGGTGAATGCGTACAATTTCCTGGTTGTCCATAAATATGTATCGGGAGAGCCCCAGGGTGTAATTGTTCATCTGTGTTCGGGTGGCAATCAGGTTTGGGTGAAGCTGTGTTGGTTTCTCCACCATCTCATCAAGCCGGCCCTGTATGTGCCATTCTCTTGTAAGTTTGTATCCGAGCTCAGCATAAAACCCGTGCAGTTTATACTTTCCGCTGTCAATAGCGATAAAACCACTGCGGTCGTCATTCGCTGTCAGGTACATATATTCAATCTGAGAAAAGAGGCCCTCGATTCCGAGATCATTGGTGGCGGCTCTCAGGGAGTAGGATTTGCGGTTGATATCAAAGGGTCCGCTTCCCGCCTGAACCACATCTCTCTGCTGGTTGGTGGCAACATGTGCTCCAATAGTGAAGCCATCGATGGCTTCAAGGTCGAATCTGGCGCCGTAGAGTCCGCCCCCGGCTTTTCGTTCGGTGATCACAGAACCGGCATGATTAAACCGTCCGGCGCCGTTTCCGGCATGCACACCATACCAAAGTCTGCCATGCTGACCATAGATCATGGCACCAACATCCCGGAATGCCGAGTATCCCATCACATTTGAGAAACGTGTGGTAATAGGTGCCCGTTCGTAAAATATCAATCGGGATGAGACCAGCCTGGAGGTGTCATAAGACTGACCGGGCATCATAAACTGACCCATACGGATGTTGAACCAGGGTTTGATATGGGCATCGATATGGAAATCGAGCAGGGATGGTGTAGTTCCGGCTAACTCAATCCAGGTGGTAGCACTGAAATTTTCACCAATCCGGCCCCGTGCAGTCATCCTGGCTCTTCGGATCCGAAAGCCCTGCGTGTCGAGCGACCTGGTCGTATAATTCATGTCACTAATAACGGCATCCACTGCATCGACGCTCTGGTTGGCGATATACCAGTTTTGCATATAACCGCCAACGTCCAGTTTTATTTGTGCCAGTGCAGCGGAATGGGCAGTGAATGAAAGAAGAAAAAATAGAATGAAATATCGCAATTGTTTTTTCATTGTCATCTTGATCGTTTCAGGAGTGTATATTGCCCGCTTTTGCCAGCTCTTTTCTCATGATTTGGTATTTCTCCCAACGGCTTTAAGTAGCAGTAAAGTCTGAAAGAGCCAGGTCTTGATCCGGGCCGGATTCATGGGCTGTTAAAACTCCCCTTGGTTATGATTCTATGGTTATCGGGAGGATATCTATTTTGGATCAGTCTCTCTCTGAAACAGAGGGATATGGTGCACTAATCTGCAGATGTTTTTCATCCCTAATCCGCAATGTATACCCTAATTGTGAAGAGCGGATTAAGCAACTCCCTGATAGGCAGGTAGGGGAAAGAACCACCCGGGTTATCGGATCTCCGGGTGGCTGCTTCACGTGTATAAGCAGTAAACCTGTTGCTTTTACCGCAGCAGAAAACGATACCCCTTCCATCGGCTGAGCCCTGCTGGCAAATGAACATCTCTCAGGTGAGGCTTAGTCCGGCTCGCCTTGGCCCTGGCTGAGTGTCATTCTGAAGATCTCTGTGATATCGCTCGCAGTCATCTCTCCGCAGGCATTCAGGGGTTTTCCGACCCCATAAACACGGATCGCATACGCTGCAATTTCATCAAACGCCTCTTCGGGGATATCCACATCTGTCAGGGAATGGCAGAGTCCGTTCTCCTGCAGCCACTGCTCAAACATCGCAATAAACTCTGCAGCGGTCTCATCATCATTTTTCCGGTCGAGGCCAAACAGCCTTTCACCCAGAAGCGCCAGCCGGTCCACCGCCCTGTCCCGTTCCATTAACCATTTAAAGTAAGCCGGATAGAGTATGGCCAGACCGCGGCCATGAGCCAGCTGATGATTGTAGCCGCTCAAAGCGTGTTCGAGATTGTGAAGGATAAAAACCGATGGAACTCTGCCTGCTACCTGCATTGTATTCAGAGCCATGGTAGAAGCCCAGAGCAGCCGCCCGCGATATGCTTCATTCCCGGGCTCTGCAATGGCCAGAGGCAGGGTTTCAATGACGGTCTCCATCACCCCTTCACTGTAACGGTCGGCCAAAGGCGAGTCGTTTCCGCCAAGGAGGTAGTTTTCAATGACATGACTAAAAATATCAGAGGCTCCGTCGCGTGTGGTCTCTGCAGGAATGGATGTGTGAAAAGCGGGGTTCAGCCAGGAAGCAAAGGGTTTGAAAAAAGGGTAACTGACCGGTGATTTCCCTTTCACAGAGGGATTGGAAATCACGGCATGGGGTGTCACCTCAGAAGCAGTAGCCGCTGTGGTGGGGATCGCTGCAACGGGCAGAGCACCCCGCATGGTTTTATACCTGGGTTCACCCAGAACAAATGGCCATATCTCATTCTCACGATCATGGATCAGTCCGGCGATCGCCTTGGATGCATCCATCACGGATCCACCACCAAATGCCAGCACAGCGTCCACCCCTTTTTCCAGGCCAAGCTGAGCAGCCTTGTCAATCGTCAGGGCAACAGGATTGGGCTCTATACCTTCAAATAGCGTCACTTTGATATCCCGATCAGCCAGCTCAGCCAGCACTTCATCCAGATACCCCGTTTTACTGACACTGCCGCCGCCAATAACCAGCAAAAGCTGTTTTGACCTTAGGCTGACTGCATCAAAAAAGGCAGCTTTTTTCTCTTTGCCAAAAAAGATGTGTGTCGGAATGTGTACTTCAAAACTATTCATGTCTCATGATTTTTGATTATTATTCGTTCTTTTATAAGATACAAAAAGACCTCAAACAATCTGATTCCGGCCCGATATATTCCTGATCTATGATAGAAACAATCAAAACAAAAGCGATGGAACACCACTCTTACATGGTCGGTGTCCGTCGTCATCTTCACAGAAACCCGGAGGTGAGTTTTTATGAATTTGACACCACTGAGTTTATCTGCAGAGAGCTGGAGAAAATGGGTCTGAAGCCGGAGCGACCGCTCGAAACCGGTTGTGTGGCGCTGATTGAGGGATCAAAACAAGGGAAAACAATCGCTCTTCGGGCGGATATCGATGCCCTGGCTATGGAAGAGGAGGGTGAAATCAAAGCAGAGTTCACCTCTCAAAAAACCGGTGCTGCTCACTGCTGCGGTCATGACGCGCATACGGCCAACCTGCTGGGTGCGGCCCGAATACTCTGTGACCTGAAGGATCAGATCGAAGGGCGGGTGGTTCTGGTTTTCCAGCCGGCGGAGGAGAAACTTCCGGGAGGAGCGCGGATGATCACCCGGAGCGGGATCCTGCAGAAATATGGAGTGGATGAGATCTACGGTCTCCATACCAGCCCCGGCTATACACCCGGTGAGGTAGCCGTGAAACCGGGGGCATTTATGGCCTGTACTGTTGAATTTGAGGCTGAACTGATCGGGAAAGGTGGGCATGCCGCCGCACCGCATCACAGTGTGGATCCGGTTGTGATGGCAGCACAGGCTGTGACTGCATTCCAGACGGTGGTGAGCCGATCCACAGATCCAAACGAACCGGCAGTACTCACCGTCGGTAAAATCGAAGGCGGTTCGGCTCACAACATCATTCCCGAACGTGTAAAACTGAAGGGAACAGTCCGGGCTTTTTCCATGGAGACCGCCAGGGAAATAAAAAAAAGAATGGAGGCGATACTTGAGGGGGTAGCCGTGGCCGCAGGCGGTTCCTATACCTTTCACTTCGATGAGGGATATCCGGCTGTTGTGAATGATGAGAACTGTACAACCCGTCTGATTCAAGTGGCACACGAACTCCTGGGGGAGGAACAGGTCATTACGATGAAAAATCCGCTGATGGCGGGGGAAGATTTCGCCTTCTATCAGCAGGAGTTTCCGGGAGCATTTTTCTTTCTCGGAAGTGGAAGTGATGAAGCCGACTCCCGCTGGAGCTGGCACCACCCTCGGTACAATGTGGATGAAAAAGCTCTGATTACCGGAGCCTGCATGCTTGCCGGGCTCATTCTGATTCGTCCGATATGAACAGGCTGGCTTTTGACAATGTGGAAGGTTCCCTGTTTCAGCTCACCGGTCAGCTGCTGGAGAAGGGGATTTTGGGTTCTCTGAATAGTCCGAGGAAACGGATGATCCTTCCCCTTCACCGGAAGCAGGATGCCGAAGTACAGCGGATGATTAATTTCCTTCAGCCCGGAACCTATATTCGTCCGCACCGCCATCCCTTGCCTCATGCTACGGAATCGCTGGTGATGATCCGCGGGTCGATTCTTTTTATTACGTTTGATGATTCGGGCAGCCAGCTTGAAGTAAACCCACTTAGCGCTTTACCATTTCCGGGCGTACTCGATATTGAACCCGGTGTGTGGCATACGTTTCTGGTCAGGGAACCGGATACCATTCTCTTTGAGTGTAAAAAGGGTCCCTATGATGCCGCTGCCGACAAAGAGTTTGCTGAATGGTCGCCGCAGGAGGGCAGCCGGGAGGCAGAGCTCTGGCTGGAAGAACGAAACAGATCTGTCAAATCTGTTTGAGAAATCATGAGAAGTGAATTACTTTACATCCGTCGAAAAGACGGAGAAATTTTAAGGCTCATATGACACTTATCAAATATACTCTTTTCAGTTTGCTTCTGTTATTTCTGGCCTCCTGCCGGGAGAGTGGTGATGTAACCGTACTGAAACTGGGTCACGGACTGGATGTTTCACATCCTGTTCATCTGGCCATGAGCTATATGGCGGAAAGGACAGCCGAATATTCGGAGGGGTCCATGCGTATCGATGTCTATCCCTCACAGCAGCTTGGCACCGAACGGGAACTTCTTGAGCTGCTCCAGATCGGAAGTGTGGATATCACCAAAGTCTCTTCCAGTGTGATCGAGGGTTTTGATCCGATTTACAAGGTGTTCTCCGTACCTTTTCTATTTGAAGATGAGGAACACCGCTACCGGGTGTGGGATGGAGAAGTGGGGCGGTCCCTGCTGGATAAGGGAGAGCGGATCCGGTTGGTAGGGCTCACCTACTACGATGCGGGGACACGCAGTTTTTATACCAAAGACCGGGCTGTTCACCACCCGCGCGACCTGGAAGGGCTGAAGATCAGGGTGCAGGAGAGTCCGGCAAGTATCCGCATGGTGAATCTTCTCGGAGGTTCAGCCACACCCATCTCCTGGGGAGAGATCTACACATCGCTTCAGCAGGGAATCGTGGATGGCGCAGAGAATAACCCCCCGAGTCTTCACCTTTCACGGCATTATGAGGTTGTAGGATACTACACACTCAATGAGCATACCGCTGTGCCGGATATTCTCTACGCGAGTCTCAGTACCTGGAACCGCCTCACAGATGAACAGCAGGCGATTCTCAGAAGAGCTGCTGAGGAGTCTGCAATTTACCAGAGAGTGCTTTGGCAACAGGCCACAGAACGGGCGCTGAGTGAAGTGAGTGAGGCTGGTGTCGAAATCATCATTCCTGATAAAGGCCCCTTTATTGAGCTGCTCGCACCACTCTATGAGGAGTATAAGGCGGAGTCGGATGAACTGGCCGGGTATATTGAACGAATTCAAAGACTTGCTCATGAATAAGCTGGCCCGATCGATTGACCGGATACTCTCCTGGACCGTGATCATACTGATGGTTATTCTGGTTGTGGATGTGGTTTGGCAGGTTGCCACCCGATACCTGCTGGGTTCTGCAAGTTCTTTCACCGAGGAACTCGCACGCTTTCTGCTGATCTGGATCGGCCTTCTGGGCTCTGCATATGCATACCGGATGAATCTGCACCTGGCATTCGATTATTTCTCTTCAAGGGCAACCGGAAGAAACCGGGTGTGGCTGATGCTTTTTATACACTCGCTGATTGCCCTTTTCGCACTGCTTGTACTGGTGATTGGCGGCTCCTATCTGGTTCAGCTCACATGGGAACTCAATCAGGTCTCTGCAGCACTGCAGGTGAAACTGGCATATGTTTACAGTGTGCTCCCCCTGAGTGGAATTCTGATTCTTTTCTACGCGGTGCTTTTCATCCGGGATGCCCTTCTGAATCAGAAGGATAATAAGGATAATAATGAGCCGGTTGAGATAACTAACGGAGAAGTGTGATGGAAATAACAGGTATTCTGGTACTGGTTCTTAGCTTTTTCTTCCTTCTGATGATCGGTGTACCGATCGCCTTCTGCATCGGTGTGGCTACCCTGCTCACCATGCTGGTGAGTATCCCGTTTGATCCGGCTGTGACCACCGTGGCGCAGCGAATGGCCACCGGTCTCGACAGTTTCGCCCTGCTGGCAATCCCGTTTTTCATACTGGCCGGTCAGATTATGAATCAGGGAGGGATTGCCAAACGGCTTATTGATTTTGCCAAATCACTTGTGGGTATGCTGCCCGGCGGACTCGCCTACGTACATGTGGTGGCGGCGATGCTGTTTGGGTCGATCTCCGGTTCTGCAGTGGCAACAGCCTCGGCTATCGGCGGATTTATGGGGCCACGAATGGAAAAGGAAGGGTACGACAAAGAGTTCAGTGCGGCTTTGAACATTACCTCCTCAACTACCGGATTGATTATACCGCCCAGCAATATTCTGATTGTCTATTCTCTGGCGAGTGGCGGGGCATCGATTGCTGCCCTGTTTCTGGCCGGATATATTCCCGGAATTCTTGTGGGTTTCTCCCTGATGGCCGTTTCCGGTTATGTGGCTTTCAAGCGAAAGTATCCTGTCTCTGAACGGGTGCCTCTTCGCATCGCTATCCGGAAATTTCTTGAGGCCATTCCAAGCCTTTTTCTCATCTTCCTTGTAATCGGCGGGATTGTGGCGGGTATTTTTACAGCTACGGAAGCTTCCGCCATTGCGGTTGTCTATGCCCTTTTGCTCACTGTTGCCTACAGAAGCATGAGCCTGAAACAACTCAAACAGGTTTTTCTCACCAGTTGCAATACGACAGCAATCGTTGCACTGCTGATCGCCACTTCCATGGCGATGTCCTGGATCATGTCGTACGAAAATATTCCGGTCTATATCTCCGAAACACTGATCGCTCTGAGTGACAATCCGTTCGTGATTCTTATCATCATCAATGTCATTCTGCTGACCGTCGGGATTTTTATGGATATCACTCCGGCGGTACTGATCTTTACCCCTATTTTCCTTCCTCTGGTGGTGGAACTGGGGATGGATCCCGTTCATTTCGGAATTGTGATGGTGCTGAATCTGAGTGTCGGGCTCTGTACCCCACCGGTAGGCAGCGTTCTTTTTGTGGGTTGCGGCATTGCCAACCTTTCCATTACGCAGGTGATCCGCCCGCTGATACCACTATTCATCGCTATGGTGATTTCACTGCTGCTGGTCACCTATTTTGAGGGGCTTACCATGTTTCTCCCCCGACTCTTTGGGTACTGATCTTATGTCTAATTATCTTTTTCCATGCCAGAAAATCTAACATCCGGGTACTTCAACTCAGCCATGATTGCTGATTCCTGTCTGAGTGATATGGGCTCACAATTTTTCATGATCAGAGAAGCGACTGAACGTTTTATGATGATTGCTCCATCGGATCAGGAGAAAGATTCTATCCTCTTTGAAGGGGAAGAGCTGGAGGTGGATGGGAAAAACTACATTAAATGTCCGCTCACTCATCACAATGCTGCTGCACTCAGAGAGCGGTTTCCACATACAGCACCCGTCAAGATTGGCAAAGTAAACTCATTCGGTTTCGGTGACCGGCTTGGAAATGCAGGTACAGCTCACCTGAAAGCCGTCCGGGGCTCCGGTTTCAGGCCGGTACTGGCTCAGCAATCCGTAAGGGAACTGCAGAGAACCGGTCGGACAGCCTCCGACGTACTGGATGCGGCCACCTGGGCCGTGTTTGAGACGGGCTACAGTGAGGGTTTCGGAGCGGATGGCGACCACCTGAAAAATGAACAGGATATCGACGGGATGCTCGAAGCAGGTTACACGATGCTGACCCTGGATCCGGGGGAGTATGTGCAGGGGGAT
This sequence comes from Balneolaceae bacterium, assembly GCA_007693745.1. Classification (GTDB taxonomy): domain Bacteria; phylum Bacteroidota; class Rhodothermia; order Balneolales; family Balneolaceae; genus Rhodohalobacter. The sequence goes on along the minus strand of REDA01000054.1, from coordinate 52,422 downwards.
GCAGCCTCGATGAACCGCGATGAGCAAAAAAAAGCACTGTTTGACCTGCCGTGGGATCTGCTTGAGGAAACACCTGAGGCGTTTCTGAGAAGAGTGAATGGCATCAGGATTCCTCTTGTTGCCGAATGGATCCTTGAGCCCGGAGAGGAAGAGATTCTGACGGCCATCATCAAGTACGGAAAGGTGATTGCCCACACGAAAATGCTGGCGGATTACATAAGAAGAGATTATCCGGCGGTGGATCCGGAACTGGAGCTCTCTGTGGATGAAACGGACCATCCCACCACGCTATTTGAACACTGGCTGATCGCATCCCAGCTGAACCGCCTCGGCGTGGAGCTGGTGAGCCTGGCTCCACGATTCAGCGGAGAGTTCGAAAAAGGGGTGGATTTCAGAGGCGACCTCTCTCGTTTTACAGAGGAGTATAAAAGTCATCTGGCCATCGCCCGTATTTTCGGTGACTATAAGCTCAGCATCCATTCAGGAAGTGATAAATTTGGTGTGTACAGAGCGATCGGGGCACTGGATCAAGGAGCGGTTCACGTGAAGACTGCCGGAACCAGCTATCTGGAGGCGCTGAGAACAGCCGCACATGCCGACCCGGATTTTTTTGCTGAAATTCTTGAATTCTCAAAGTCAAGGTTTGACCTTGACCGCAAAACCTACCACATTTCAGGCAGAGTGGAAGAGGTACCATTACTCACTGAGTTGAATGAAACAGAATGGCCTTCCCTTCTGAATCAGGACGACGCACGACAGGTACTGCACGTAACCTACGGTTCGGTACTTCATTCGCCGGAATCAGAGAACCGCTCTTTTAAAAAACGGCTCATGAACATCCTGATAGATCATCATGAGCTCTATGAGGACTATCTTCTCCGCCATTTCGGGAAACACCTGAAACCATTTGAACAGCAACAGGAATGAATCAGTTAATGGATCTATTTTCACTTAAGGGTAAAACGGCAGCAGTAATCGGAGGCAGCGGTGTACTGGGTGGTGAAATGGTAAAAGCTCTTGCGGCTGCCGGTGCCAACGTAGCCATTTTCTACAGCAGTAATCAGAGCGGTGCACAGTCACAGCAGAAAGAGGTCGAAAAACTGGGGAGGCGCTCACTGGTGTGTCACGCCGACACCCGCGACGAAACCTCCCTGAAGAAAGCATTTGAAGAGATCGAATCGGAGTTTGGCGGAGTGGATATTCTGGTCAACGCCCCGGGAGTGAACTCGGTTACACCGGTGATGGAAATTGATGAAGAGGAATGGGACCGCATTCTGGATATCAACCTGAAAGGAGTCTTTTATGCCAGCAGAATCGCAGCAGCTATGATGATCGAAAAAAATATTAAGGGCAGCATTATCAATATCTCCTCCGCCTCTTCAGAAATACCACTTTCCAAAGTATTCACCTACAGCATCTCCAAAGCGGGAGTGAACAATATGACCCGTTTTCTTGCGCGCGAATTTGCTCCGGACGGGATTCGTGTCAATGCGCTGCTTCCCGGTTTTTTTCCGGCTGAACAGAACAGGAAAATCCTGACCCAGGAGCGCACTGAATCCATCTTCCGGCACACACCGATGCAACGTTTTGGTGAGCCCTCAGAACTTTCGGGAGCGTTGATCTGGCTCGCCTCGAATGCCGCATCTTCTTTCGTGACCGGAGCCGTTATCCCGGTTGACGGAGGCTTTACTTCAATGACAATCTGATCATTAATCATGAACCGAACCTCTATTTTAACTGCAATTGAACGCGAAAAGGCAATTGCTGTTCTTCGCTTGCCGGATCCAGATCTCTTTTTCCCCGTTGCAGAAGCTCTCTACAAGGGAGGGGTGATGGTTTTGGAATTGACCATGACCACTCCAAATGCTGTCGATCTGATAAAGGAAGCATCCCAATCATTTCCTGAGGAGATGATCATCGGAGTCGGCTCTGTGATGGATTCAAAGACAGCTGTTGCCGCTATTCGTGCCGGCGCAGAATTTGTAGTAAGTCCGGTGATTAAACCGGATGTAATTGCCCAGACGGTATTGCAAAGCAAGGTGATGATGGCGGGCGCCTTTACCCCTACCGAAATCGACTATGCCCGGCAGCTGGGATCCGATATTGTAAAGGTGTTTCCGGCCAATATTACGGGGATGGAGTTTTTTAAAGCTGTGCTTGCACCCATGCCCGATTTGAAACTAATGCCAACCGGCGGAGTGACCCTGACCAATGGAGCGGAATGGATCAGGGCCGGAGCCTGTGCAGTGGGAGTGGGCAGCGCACTCGTTTCCGCAGAGGACTTAAAGAACAGGGATTATAAAGCGATCGAAAAAAAGGCGCGGCTATTGATGAGCGGACTGAAGGGGTAAAATGGCAAGAGTGGACCGGGTGGAGTCGCTGATCGAAGAGAGTTACGGGTTTTTGATTTACTGCCCGGTTTTGAGTTGAATGGTGAAAATTATCGAGATAAAATAGAATTCTGATTATGAAAAATGTTGTCACATTTGGTGAAATTATGTTGCGGCTTTCCACACCCGGTTTTGAGCGGTTTGTGCAGGCTTCCCAATTCGATGTGAGCTACGGTGGGGGAGAAGCAAATGTAGCGGTTTCCCTGGCCGGTTACGGGCTGAACAGCTGGTTTGTCACCCGGCTGCCGGAGCATGAAATCGGAGAGGCAGCCCTGCAGTCGGTTCGCCGGTATGGGGTAAATACGGAACACATCGTAAGGGGTGGCGACAGGCTGGGGATCTACTTTCTGGAAACCGGCGCCAGCCAGCGGCCTTCAAGGGTTATTTACGACCGTGCGGATTCTTCTGTCACAGAGATAAAAAGTGGTATGGTCGATTGGGAAAACATATTTGAAGGAAAAGAGTGGTTCCACTGGACTGGAATAACACCCGCGCTGGGTCCGGATCCCGCCGCTGTTCTTGAGGAGGCCTGCCGGGCAGCCAAAAAGGCGGGAGTTACCGTGAGCTGCGATCTTAATTTCCGGGCAAAACTGTGGACCGAAGAGCAGGCCCGGAAGGTGATGAAACCGTTGATGAGTTATGTGGATGTATGTATCGCCAACGAAGAAGATGCGGAAAAATGTCTGGGATTTACGGCCGGTACAACAGATGTGGAGGACGCTCATCTGGATGAGAAAGGATATGCCCATCTCGCCATGGAATTGAAAAAGGAGTATGATTTCAAGGCAGTGGCGATCACTCTCAGGGAAAGTTTTTCAGCGAGCCGCAACGGCTGGAGTGCCTTGCTGCATGATGACAAATCCTGCAGCACCCCATTCCGTTCGCGAAGATATGAGATCGACATCGTGGATCGTGTGGGGGGAGGCGATTCGTTCGCTGCCGGACTGATCTACGGTCTTCTGTGCATGGATCATAGCCGTGATGCACTGGAGTTTGCTGTAGCCGCATCCTGCCTGAAGCATTCCATTCCGGGCGATTTCAATCTTGTAAGCAGAGGCGAGGTGGAAAAACTGATAAAGAGTGGCGGATCGGGGAGGGTGGAGCGATGAAATCATTTATCCATGATGATTTTCTGCTGGAGGGAGATAAAGCCCGCCGGCTCTACCACAGCGTGGCAAAAGACCTTCCGGTGATCGACTACCACAACCACCTGCCACCGGATGAGATTGCCGCAGATAAAAAATTTGAAAACCTCACCGAAATCTGGCTGAAGGGCGACCATTACAAGTGGCGCGCCATGCGTACCTGCGGAATTGATGAAGAACGGATTACCGGAAAAGCATCCGACCGGGAAAAATTTATGGCCTGGGCAGAAACCGTGCCCCAAACACTCCGGAATCCGCTTTTTCACTGGACTCACATGGAGCTGGCAGATCCCTTTGGAATCAGTGACCGGCTGCTAAACGGGGTTACAGCCGGCCGAATATGGGATGAATGCAATGAGATGCTGCAAGACAAGGATTTTTCGGCCAGATCCCTGTTGCAAAGAAACCGTGTGGAAATAGTGGCTACGACCGATGATCCCGTTTCAGATCTGCAACACCACCGTGCTTTTTCCGGAGAAAGCAGCGCGCCGTTACGGATGGTCCCCACCTTCCGTCCGGATACAGGTATGAATATCGAAAAAGGAGATGCGTTTATCGAGTGGGTCAGTAAACTTGAGAAAGTGTCTGGTGTCGAAATACGCAGTCTGAACAGCTTTTGGGAGGCACTTCAGCAGCGTCATGATGCATTTCATGAACTGGGTTGCAGGGCATCTGACCACGGAATCGAAGAGCCATATTCGGCACCGTACAGTGATCAGCAGGTGGAAAAAACATTTGACAAAGCGCGAAGCGGAAAGAAACTGACCCGAAAAGAGTCGGCCCGGTTTAAATCGGCATTTTTGTACCGCTGCGGAGTGATGAACCATCAAAAGGGGTGGGTGTTGCAGCTGCATATCGGCGCTCAGAGAAATAATAACAGCCGGATGCTGGCAAAACTGGGTCCCGATGCCGGTTTTGATTCCATGGGCGACGGGGAGATCGCGCGGCCGCTTGCCCGCCTGCTCGACCGGCTCGACCGGGACAACATCCTGCCGAAGACAGTGCTTTACAATATCCACCCCGGCGACAATGAGCTGATCGGGACGATGATCGGTAACTTTCAGGATGGAACCACTCCCGGCAAGTTGCAGCACGGGCCTCCCTGGTGGTTTCTCGATCAGAAAGATGGAATCGAAAAACAGATCGAATCGCTTTCAAATATGGGAATACTCAGCAGGTTTATCGGCATGACCACCGATTCGCGCAGCTTTCTTTCATTCTCCCGTCATCACTACTTCCGCAGAATTCTCTGCAACCTGCTTGGCCGGGATATGGATAGAGGGGTGCTGCCTGACGAACCCGAACTCATTTCAGACCTGGTGGAGAGCATATGCTATGGCAATGCAAAAGGCTATTTTCTCTATTCGCAAAACCATTGAGTGATCTGAACCGCTTTTACATAAAAGAGATGTATCTCTCGAAAAAAAATCTTTTCTTATCAAAGATGGTTTTTTGAAAGTGTACATTGCCAGTATCATCGCTGCCTGTAGGTCAAAACCCATATGAATAGTTCATGGGTGCGGTTTTAAACTGGCAACTGCATTGATCTTGTATCATATTCCTTATCATCAGAAGTGCAAAAATAAACCAAAAAATTAATGAAATATCTAATCATGAGAACACTTTCTTCTTTTTTTCTCATTCTTGTCATCACGGCCGGATGTGCCGGAGTTGAGTATGAAACCTTTGAATTTACAGCAAGGAACGGGAACCTCAGCCACGATCTTGTTTCAGTGAATGTACCGATTGCAGGCCTTAGTGGAGGGTTGTGTCTTGAGGCGGGGGATGTTCGCATTCCGGCTCAGGCTGAACCCCTCACTCCGACGCGTGCCAGAATCTGGTGGTTTGCCACACAGGCTGAAGGTGAGACGGTGCAATACAGTGTGCTGCATGATCAGACCTGCGCAGAGCAGGTGTACAGCTGGCAGAGTGCCGGAGATCAGTCTGCTCAGCTTGTTTTGGGTGACCACCCGCTGATTCAGTACGAATACCCGGTTTTTGATCCTGAAAACAAAGAAGAGACGAAAAAACCGTTTCATCATGTATTTGGGCCTGCTTCCGGAGAACTGATTACAAAAGGTGCAGGCGGACTCTTCTCTCACCACCGAGGAATTTTCTACGGTTACAGCCGGGTGGAAATCTATGATGATGTGTATGATATGTGGCACGCCAATAATGGCGAAAGGACAGAACATATCGATTTTGTTACTGAATTCAGCGGACCCGTTTTTGGTGGTCATGTGGCGGAGATTCACTGGAAGGATCCCAACGACCGGATTATACTAGAGGAGGAACGGGACATCCGTGTTTACAGGGAGCCGGATGGCAGTATGGTGATCGACTTTCACACCAATATGTATGCCATTGCCGGTCCGGTGAATCTCGACGGTGATCTTCAGCATGCAGGGATGCAGTTTCGTGCTGCTCAGTATGTAGCTGATAATCCGGGAGTAAGCCGTTTTATCCGGCCGGAGGCCCTGTCTGACATCCCGGGAGATGTGGAACTGGGTGAGGAAGACCGGATCGGATTACCCTGGAACGCCTTTAATTATACAATCGGTGAGAATGAGTACACAGTGGTCTATATGGTAAATCCGGCCAATCCCGGGAGGTCTGTAGCTGAGATGTCAGAGCGGCTCTATGGTCGTTTCGGGGAGTTTTTTCCGCACTATTTTTCTGAGGGAGCTCCTTTTGTACTAAGATACAGGCTGTGGATTGTGGAGGGAGAAGCCCCCGCTGTTGAGGAGATTGAAGCGAAGTATCAGCAATACGCCTCAAGATAACTGCCAGCTCTGACCGGGTTTGCTCCGCATTGTATGGATATGTATCAAAACCGTTTTTTTGCGATGGGCACCCGGTTTTACGCCCTTCTTCCGGATCTGGAAGAGGGAAAAGCGGAACGGCTCTTTTACCATCTCAGGGGTGAAGTGAACAGGATTGAGCAGAAGATGAGCCGTTTTCTGCCGGAGAGTGAGGTGAGCAGGCTTAATGCTGCAGCTGCAGGAGAAACCGTTGAGCCGGATGAAGAACTGTTTGATCTGCTGCAGGCGTGCAGATATATCTGGGAGAAAACAGACGGAGCCTTCGACCTCACCTGCCGCCCGCTCATGGAGTACTGGAAAGATAAAGAGAGTGAAGCGGATGAGGATTTTCAGCAGGTGAAGGATCGCTGCGGGTTTCAGCATCTGCTGCTCGATCCGGATCAGCGAACGGCTGCATTTACCCGTAACGGGATGGAGATTGACTTTGGCGGCCTTGGGAAGGGGTACGCTCTGGAGAAAATCAAAGAGATGATACTGAACACCGAAGCGAAATCAGCATTTATCAGTTTCGGTGAAAGCTCTGTTCTGGCCTTAGGTGAACATCCGGCAGGGGGTGCATGGAAGATAGGAATGAACAACTATCTCGATCCCGGAAAAACCCTGCATGAGTTTCGCCTATGCGGTGGTTCGGTCTCCACCTCCTCCAACTTCCGGGTGAATGACAGCGGCAGACTGGTCAACCACCGCCATATCATCGACCCTCATAGCGGCAAACCATGGGAAAACCTGTCTGCAGTGAGTGTCCATGCCGAATCTCCCCTGCTTGCGGAGATGCTCTCAACGGCTTGTCTGGTCTCGGAGAGTGAAAAGATCCGTTCGCTGAAAGAGGCGTACCCGGAGGTTGATATTGTCCGGGCAGATTACTGGACACCGGAAGTGGTTGTGACATCTTACTGAAAAATGACGTGCATCTCCCGGACCATTTTCGCTTTTCTGATTTAGTAATTTTTGTCAGATTCATTGGTTTTTTTTGTCAGCTCACAGTAGATTGAGAGATAGCTTAATTTTATCAATCAGATTATGAACCGAAGGAATTTTCTTGAGCTGACCGCATCGCTGGCGGGAACGACTCTTCTCACCACAACCATGCCCTGGTTTTCAGTATTTAATCAGCCCGCATCTTTCGGCAAAGGGGCCGGCGACCGCGTCAGAATCGGGGTGATCGGAGTGGGATCAAGAGGGAGGGCTCTCTACTGGAATCTGCGCGAATTGCAGCAGCACATGAACATTGAAATCGTTGCAGTTTGTGACAACTATCTGCCTCACTATGAGCGGGCGATCGACCTGACCGGAGGAGAAGCGGAGGCTTTCCTGGACTACAGGGAGATGATAGAGAATGTGGAACTGGATGGTGTTGTGATTGCGACACCTCTTCATGAACATGCGCAGCAAACCATTGATTGCTTACAGGCCGGAATTCACGTGTTTTGTGAAAAGGCAATGGCCCGTACCCTGGATGAAGTAAAAGCGATGTACGACGCATGGAAGGAGAGCGGAAAGGTGATGCTGATTGGTCACCAGCGCCTGTTCAACCCGGTCTATCTGGAGTCGATGCAACGGATTCAAAGAGGAGATATTGGTCCGGTAACGATGATGAGGGGGTGGTGGCACAGGAATACAGACTGGGTGTTCTACAGAGATACTGACGGAAGAGGCACACCCCTCGACCGGCAGCGAAACTGGCGTTTTTACGATGACTATTCGGCCGGGATGATCTCTGAGCTCGGCTCCCATCATTTCCAGGTGGCGAACTGGGTTCTGGGTTCTCAGCCACTCTCCGTTATGGGAAGCGGAAGCATCAACCATTTCAAGGACGGAAGGGAAGTGTGGGATAACTTCTCACTGGTATTTAAATATCCGGAAGATATTCACTTCAGCTACGACTGCATTACGAGTAATAAGCATAACGGCATGCAGGTGCAGGTTCTTGGGAACGACGGAACCATCGAGCTGGAGTCCAATATGCAGTACGAGGAGTTTCCGGCCGATCCGCCTGCTGTTCAGAGTCTGATCCGGGATATAGAGGAAGGAGCCAATGAAACCATCCCCATCGGAGGAGCCACGTGGATCCCGGATGCCCCGATTCGCCTTGGGGGCAGATATATCTCTCCCGATTATGAGCTGAATGATACCCTGCTCTACATGGAAGGCTTTATCAATTTTATACGTGAAGGGACAGCGCCTGAAAAGCTGACTCTGGAGGGGTACAACGCATCGACCTGGACATTGCTGGCTGAAGAAGCGACCAAAACCGGACGGGATGTTACCCTGCCGGAGAAGTACAGAGTGAGCGGATAGAGTGGTTCTGCCCGCCAGGCAGTAATGGAAGCGGGATCTCGCTGTCGGATTTACCTTACAAATTCACTGATTTTACTAAAAATTGGTGAAAATCATAGCGGATTGACCCAATGATTTTTTGAATGTGCATTGATGACATACGGATCAGATGACCGGATCTGAATCACAGTTTAGTTTTATTTCCAACGGACCAAAGGTGAAACGCCATGACAACGAAACCATTCTACACGCGAAGAGAATTTATTAAAACGGCCGGTGCAGCCGCCGGTGGAACACTCGTGGCAGCGCCTGCCCTGGCCGGTGCGGGGTCATTTTTTAAGGAAAAGCGCAGAATGGCGCTGGTGGGTACCGGAGTTCGGGGAGTCAGCATGTTTGGGCGAAGTCTGCGTGCGAACTATTCCGACACCGTTGAGCTGGTTTCACTGTGTGATATCAATCCGGGCCGCCTGCAGGTAGCAAGGGAGTATATTGGAGGAAACCTTCCTGCCTATACGGATCTGGATGAGATGCTTGCCGCGCAAAAACCGGAGGTTCTGATTGTGACATCACGCGATGATGTGCATCATGAGCATATCATAACAGGGATGCGGCATGGCTGTGACATCATCACGGAGAAGCCGCTAACGATTGATGAGCAGAAAGCTCAGGCGATAATCAATGCGGAAAAAGAGTATGGCAGAAAGGTGATCGTCACCTTCAACTATCGTTATCCCCCATACCGGGCCAAAATCAAAGAGCTGATTATGGAGGGTTATGTGGGTGATATCCGCTCCGTCGATTTTCATTACCACATTTCGCACAGCCATCTGATGCGTTACATGCAGCGCTGGCATGGACAGCGGCAGTATGGCGGATCGCTTTGGGTACACAAATCAACCCACCATTTCGACATGGCCAACTGGTGGATCAACTCCGATCCGGAAGAGGTGACTGCCTGGGGTGCTCTGGAGCGTTTCGGGAGAAAGGGGCCGTTTCGCGGAAACAACTGCCGTGACTGCAACTTTACCTCGCAGTGTCCCTACCACTGGAATATTCTTGAAAATGAGCATCTGCGCACACTTTACACAGATAATGAGCAGTACGACGGTTATATACGCGATAACTGCGTATTCCGTGAGGAGATCGATATCTGGGAAAAACATACGGCCGTTGTTAAATATGCCAATGGCGCGATCATGACCTACAGCCTTACCGCTGATACCGGGTTTGAAGGGTATAAACTGGTGGTGAACGGTACAGAGGGACGCCTTGAAGTGAGGGCAGGCGGCTGGCCGCGAAAGTTTGGTGAAGAGATCACCTTCATGCCCAACCGGCGCTACTCAGACCGTGAGGAGGAGCAGTTCTTTGTAGAACACGGCTCCGGAGGCCACTGGGGTGGAGATCCGGTCATGACCGATCAGCTTTTCAGAGATCCGGACCGTCCCGACCCGCTGCGTCAGCAGGCGGGCGTTCGTGATGGAGTAATGTCGATTCTGGTGGGTGTTGCAGCACGCAAGAGCATCGATTCCGGTAACCGACCGGTAAACATTGGCGATCTGACTACGATACAGCCTCATCCGGCCCGGGGTTTGGAAGTTTAGAATTTCTCATAAACGATCTCTGCGGATATTACTGTGAATTGAGCTCAGACAAACGCCTGAAAACACTAATGGGAATTTGTCATTAGACTCCTAATTCCCATCTCAAGGCCTCTTAACTCTGCAAGTCCCCGCATGCGGCCAATCAGGGAGTAGCCGGGATTGGATTCTCTGCTGAAATCATCAAGCATGCGGTGGCCGTGATCCGGCCTCATGGGAATGGCACTGTCACTGCGTCCCGATTCTACCCTTCGCTTCTGCTCCGTAACAATGGCCTGCATCACATCTGCCATCCCCACACTGCCTACCAGATGTGCAGCTTCATGAAAGGATCGACCCTCTTCCAACTGTACATTTCTGAGGTGAATAAAGTGAATACGTTCACCAAGTCGCCGGATCATCCCCGGCAGATCATTATCCGGCCGGGCACCATAAGACCCGCTGCAGAAACAGAGGCCGTTGGCCTGAAGATTTACCGAATCCAGAAGCTCTCTGGCATCTGATTCGGTACTCACCACCCTTGGAAGCCCAAACAGCGGAAAGGGTGGGTCGTCCGGATGAATCGCCAGCCTGACTCCGCACTCTTCAGCAACTGGTGCAATCTCCAAAAGGAACTCCTTCAGATGGGTTCGCAGGTCATTATCGGTAATCCCGTCATACTCAGAAAGTGCCTGCAGGAACTGATTGGTGGTATATCCCTCTTCAGCTCCGGGAAGTCCGGCCAGAATCGTTGCGGTGAGCTGCTCTTTCTCCTCATCTGTGATCCGACTCTTTTTTCCTTCAGCAGCAGAGATTACATCGTTACTGTAATCGGTCTCAGCTCCAGTTCGTTTCAGCAAAAACAGGTCGAAAAGAGCCAGATCAATTTCATCAAACCGCAGTGCCGATGCACCACTTTCAAGCGGAAAATGAAGTTCTGTCCGGGTCCAGTCGAGCACCGGCATGAAATTGTAGCAGACCACAGGAACATCGCATTCAGCAAGATTGCGGAGGGTCTGCTGATAGTTTTGGATATAGGTTCTGAATCTGCCGGCACGGCGTTTTATCTCTTCATGCACCGGCACACTTTCCACGACCGACCAGCGGAGTCCTGCAGCTTCTATCTCCCTTTTCCGTTTCTCAATTTCGTGAGATTCCCAGATCTCCCCGTTGGGAATGTGATGTAGTGCAGTGACGATGCCTGTAGCACCAGTCTGTCTGATTTCAGAGAGGCTGACCGGGTCGGAGGGGCCAAACCAGCGCCAGGTTTTTTCAAGATAAGGAATCGGGTTCTGTTTCAACGTTTCAGCGGATTCGGATTAAATGTGTGAGTGAACTTGGATGCAAATTTTTGGCAGAATGCCTGCGGCCTGACGTGAGGACTCTGTTCTGGCAATTCCTGGCTGGTATTCTTGGTTATAAATATTGTTTCTGCTTCTTCCGAAACGGTTACAGATCGGAAGCTGAATCGGCCCGCATCGCCAGTTCCCTAGCCTGTGTTGTAATATAATATTTCGTGATCATGTTCGGTATTTCCCAGTGTGGCAGCCGTCCCTCTTTGAGATATCCGAAATAGGCTTCTGCCACTTTTCCGAAATGCGCTTCATGTCCCAGATAGTATTCATCAGGTATGATGAGTTCGAATCCATACTCGTTTTTGAGGTAAGAGAGTCCGGGAAATTCACCGCTCAGCTCTTCAACCGAAGCTTCAAGTGCCCTTTCAAGATTTACCGGATCCGTACCTTCCGCCATTTCCACAAAAAGCGTACTTCTGAAATTCTGATCGGCTCCCTGCCGGATCACCAGGTTGGAATGCGTGCCGCGCATCAGGCTGTAGTGTGTATCATTACCACCCGGTGGCGCTTCATAAGCCCACTCTACGGAGACATTCACATGGTGTTCACGGAGTGTAAACCCGATTTCCCCGTTACTGTAGTAGGGAAGCCGTCCGTCGGCCAGCAACTGCTCCTGCAGAAAATCCGGAAATGCGGAAGCCCCGGTGATTCTGCCAAACTGTTCTTCTGTAAGCATGGTTGGCCATCTTCGGGCATGGATCAGTTCGACATCAGACTCATAGCTGATCGCTTCGTCCGGGAATGTACCCCAGAGCGAGAGATCCACCAGATGTGTGGTCACATCCACGATCCCCTCACCTTGCTGCAGGGTGTCAAAATACCACTGTGGACGTCTGAGCGGAGCTCCGGCCACCATTTTGTAAAGATGATGCACACTCTGTTTCACAACGGCCGGTTCATCAGGAGTGCCGGTCTGCAGTTCTCCGAACAGTTCTCTGTTTTGAGCCAGTATCCTCTGTATTCGTGAGGTGACCTCATATCGTTCGGTCATGATATCATACAGAAGCACCCCTCTCTCCCCGGCAATCCGGAATGCATCACGTAGCCGTATCCAGTTGCCGGAGTCGATTGCCATCGGTTTGTCAGAAAGTACATGGATTCCTTCATCCACGGCCTGAAGGATATAATCTGTTTTAAGGCGGTTATTGCCCGCCACAATCATAACATTGCCCGGCTGCTCCTCAAGCATTTTTTTGAAATAATCGTGGCCTTCATAAATGACAGATTCCCACTCTGTGGGATCCTCATTCCGCTGGTTGAAGCCGTTGATTCGCTGCATGTGCAAAGCCAGATCCTCCCCGCCCGGAGAATAGATATGAACCCTGCTGCTTACTCCTTCCAGTTCGTTTTTCTGCACCAGCGCTGCATGAAAGTGACCGGGATTCAGGGTCATCAGGCGAATCTCACCCGCTCCATCTGAGATTTGGTTACTGCTCTCTTCTGAAGAGGTACAGCCGGAAAATGATACAGTGAGAAGAGATGTAAAGATGATCGTAAAAAAGAGAAGAGATCCGGGTGGCAGAGTCATTATTGATTGAATGTATGTTAGCTTTTATCTATGTTCGTTCTGATGTGGATGTTTCTTCAGAAAGCTTAAGCAGATAGCATGCTGCTGCCGGGGAGCTTCTGTGATCCATCATGATATTAAAAGCTTATCGGATTGATTGCAAATCCATAACCATAAAAACAGGGATCCATGGACCGTAAAACTTTTTTAAAATCTTCAGCACTTACAACCGCAGCCATCGGGTTATCCGGGCCATTTTCGCTATCCAGAGGGGCTGTTTCCGCCAATGAAAAGGTGGTAGTGGCTGTAATGGGAGGGCGCGGGCGCGCAGGCCATCTTGCAAATGTCTTTGCCCGTGTTCACGCCACGGAGGTGAAATCCATTTTCGATGTGGATTACCGCCCCCTGGAAGAGCTTGCTTCCGGTGTGCAGGAGATTCAGGGGAAAAGACCTGAAGTTGGAACGGACTTCAGGAGAGCTCTCGAGGATCCGGATATCGATGCCCTGGTGATCGGAGCTCCGGATCACTGGCACACCCCTGCTGCGATCATGGCACTTCAGGCCGGAAAACATGTGTATGTGGAAAAACCGGGAAGTCACAATCCCTATGAGGCTGAACTGATCGTGAGAGCGCAGCAACGATACGGTAAACTGGTGCAGATGGGGAATCAGCAACGCTCGGCACCCGAATCCATGGAGGCGATTCAGGAGATCCGCAACGGTCTTATCGGGGATGTTTATTACGGGAAATGTTTTTATGCCAACACTCGGGGTTCTATTGGGAACGGCTCCATTGCCCCGGTTCCGGAATGGCTTGATTACGAACTCTGGCAGGGACCCGCTCCCCGCACACCCTACCGTGACAATCTGATCCACTACAACTGGCACTGGTTCTGGAAATGGGGTACCGGTGAGATACTAAACAACGGAACTCATGAGTATGACATCTGCAGATGGGCATTGGATGTAGGTATGCCGAATAAAATCGCATCCAACGGAGGACGCTTTCACTTCAGGGATGACTGGGAGTTTTATGACACGCAAAACGTGAATTTTGATTTTGCAGAGGGCAAAAGTATCCAGTGGGAGGGGAGGAGCTGTAACGGCTTTCCGTTCTGGAACCGTGGCAGAGGATCCCTGATCCACGGCACCAACGGAACTATGATGATTGACAGGAGCGGGTATGTTGCATGGAATCTGGATAATGAGGAGATTCGCCGGAAAATGCGATCTGACGAATCGGACCCGCTGGATACAGTGGGCGGGGGTGGTCTTACGGATCTGCATGTGCACAATTTTGCCGGAGCGATCCGTGAGCAGACCGCATTAAACTCATCCATAGAAGAGGGGCAAAAGAGTGTAATGGCTCTTCATTTGGGAAATATCTCTCAGTATGTGGGACGATCTCTGAATCTCGATCCCTCAACCGGAAGGATCATTGGAGACTCTGAGGCGATGAGCATGTGGAGGCGTGACTATGAGCCCGGGTGGGAGCCGAGGATTTGAGGTTTCCAAAGTGACGGGACGGCTGCACCGAAGGCTCTGGGCTGCGAAATGCACGCAGTGGAGGTGACTAAAAACGTCAACCATTTTTTGGCATCAACACAGCAAATCGACCCGAGGGTTCGGGACTGCGAACTGCACGCAGCAAAACGCAAAAGCTGGAGCGCAGCGAAAGTCCCGACAAACCTGTCGGGATGCACCGAGCGAAGCGATTCCCATGCAGCGTAGCAGAGTGAATGCGGCCTCAACCTCAACCTCAACCTCAACCTCAACCTCAATCTTAACCTCAACACCATGAAATCTCACTGGGAAAAAGAATCCTGGTTGCAACCCCCGGATCTGCTGGTGGTGGGGGGCGGGATCGTTGGTGCATCCACGGCCTTATGTTATAAACAACGGTATCCGGATCAATCGGTATGGATTGCTGAGCGGGGGCAGATCAGCCCTTACGGTGCCAGTACCCGAAATGCGGGGTTTGCCTGTATCGGCTCTGTCTCTGAGCATCTGGCTGACATGGAGACAGCCGGTAAAGTGACTGTACAGGGGAGGATTGCCCGCAGATGGGAGGGGCTGAAACTTCTCCGGAATACCATGGGGGATGAGGAAATAGGATACCGGCACACCGGCGGAGTGGAGATCTTCACGGATCCCGAACTCTATGAACGGTGTTGCTCCGCGCTGCCCGAAATGAATGAGTATCTTGGAAAGATAACGGGAATCCCGGATGTGTACAGTAAGGGAGCATATGAACAGTTGCCGGCGATATTCAATAAAGTTGAGGGTGCATTGCACAGCGGAAAACTGATGGCATCTCTGCACAACCGGTGTCAGCAGTCCGGAGTGCGAACACTCTGGGGTGCTGAGGTGGAATCGGTTTCTTCCGGCGAGGTAAGATTTCGGGGCGGTCTCAACCTGAATCCGCACAAAACCGTTATTGCTGTCAACGGGTTTTTATCGGATCTGGTGAAAACGGAGGTTAAACCGGCGCGCGGGTATGTTTTTGTGACTAAAGAGATTCCATCACTATCCTGGAACGGGACATTCAGCTTCAATGAAGGCTATGTCTATTTCCGTAATATTGGTGACCGGCTGCTTTTGGGAGGCGGACGAAGTGCATCCCGTGAAGCGGAAACCACATCTGAGTTTGGTGTGAATCCTGTAATAAAAAATTATCTGCTTCATTTTGCCGATGAGGTTCTGAAGCTGCCTGCCGGATGGGAGATTGAGACAGAGTGGAGTGGCATCATGGGCATGGCTCCGGATAAAGAGCCTGCAATCGTCCGGCAAGGTGAAACGGTATGGAGCGTTGCCGGACTCAGCGGCATGGGCATTGCCATTGGCATGCAGGTAGCCCGGGAGGTTGTTGAGAAGCTGGGGAGGTAGTGACGGCTGCGCCGAAAGATCAGCTCCCCAAGTCCATATCACTCTTCATTAATCTTCTCATCGAGTTCCCGCAGCAACTCTCCGTACCTTGTCCAGTTCCCCTGTTCAAGAGCTCTCACAAGCTCATTCCAGACAGACCGGATCTCATTAAGCTGCTCGGCTGACAGATCCGTGATCTGAGGCTGTTCAGACAGCGGTGTGAGGGAAAGATCCGCCCTGGCATCGCTTGTCCGCTGCAAGAGCTCTGCAGCCGTTTCAGTTCCGAAAATTTCGATAATTGCCTGTTCAATGGTAGGCTGCATCGCAATGTAATCTCCAATCGCAACGATCACACGCTGCAGCTGTGGAATTTCAACTCCATCCGCAAGAAGGAAAACCGGTTCTACGTAGAGAAATGAATTCTCAATCGGTATCACCATCAGATTTCCGCGTATTACCCTCGACCCTCTTTGATCCCACAGGGCTATCTGCGTCGAAATTTCAGGATCCTGATCTATTCTGGCTTCGATCTGAGCCGGTCCATAGATCAATCTCTCTTTCGGGAGCCTGTACACGATCAGTTCGCCATAGGATCCCGGATCCGATTTGGCAGCCATCCAGGAGATCATATTGTCTCGATTCTCCGGTGTCAGCGGGCTGATCAGCATAAACTCCAGCGTTTCTTCGCCCGGTAGTTTGGCCAGTACGTAATAGGGCTCCATTTGAATTTGTCGCCCCCCGTACTTTTCGTTGGGACGAGCCCATAAATCTTCCTGGTTATAGAATACCTGCGGACGCGTCATGTGATAGCGGGCAAACGTTTCAAGCTGCACTTCAAACAGATCCTGAGGATACCGGAAATGAGCCTCGAGTCCGCCGGGAATTTCATCAACCGGCTTAAAAAGATCCGGGAAAAGGTTCTGGTACACATTCAGAACGGGATCATGATCATCGACCACATAATAATCCACAGTGCCGTGATAAGCATCCACTACGATTTTTACCGAATTCCGTATGTAATTAAACTGATTGCGGTATCTCTGTGAGTAGGGGAAGTGGGACGAAGTGGTGTAGGCATCCTGTATCCAGAAGAGCCTGCCGTCATTCAGTACCAGATAGGGATCACTATCGAGCTGCAGAAAGGGCGTGATCTTGTTGATCCTCTGCTGTACGCTTCTCCAGATCTGGAGACGACTTTCGGGCTGAATATAGTCAGACAGCAAAATATTGATGTCGCCAAGTTCCCATGCAAACAGCAGTTTTCTGAATAAATTACTGAAGGCAATTCCGCCTTCTCCGTCATAGTGGATATACACATTTTCATCGCCCATCGGATAGTGCAGTTCAGGCACACCGGTATTTACGATGTAATAACCTCTACTGTTTTCCCCGTAATAGATCGCTGCATTATCAATGACCAGATCGGGACTGTCGGTCACAGGAGGAATATTCCGGATAATGAGCCGGGGTTCGCCCTGCCGGTTTGCCTCGGTAACCGGATTCATCACAAGTCCGTATCCATGTGTGTACTGCATATGGCGGTTCACCCAGGTATCTGACTGACTCGGAAGTGTCCGGGCGATCTCCCTTGCTGCAAGCATCATCTGAGTCACCTGACCGTCAACCATATAGCGGTCGTTATCAACGGAGTAGAACTCATAATAGGAGCGGATTTCCTGCAGCTGTTTGAAGGTGCCGATCAGCAGTCTCGGATCCCACAGGCGAATATTATCAATCGCATCCTGATTGTTGCGGATGTCTGCAATAGTGAGTGTATCATCCGCCATATAGTCCACTTCTCTCACATTATGAAGATTGTAGGCAAGCCGGGTCATGGCAATATTCTTCTCCAGATAGGGGGATTCGAGCTGGAGTTCGTTGGGTTCCACGCTGAACTGTTGTACCACAGATGGCAGCAGGAATCGTCCCCCAACCAGTACCACAACCAGAAGACCACCCAGCAGAGGAATAGATTTCGGGATCTTTACCCAGCGGTAGAGAAGAAACAGGATAGAGAGAACGCCTGTGACGATCAGTGCGATCCATAAGGCCGGCAGATGGAATACAACATCCGTGTAACCTGCACCGAAAAAGAGTCCGTCGGTTTTGAACATCAACTGGTAGCGATCCAGATAGAAACCCCAGGCAAGAAATAAGAGCCAGAGTCCTATGTTCAGTGTCAGATGATGCAGAACAGAGGGTCTCGCCTTGAATGAGGTGACCGACTGAACGCTCAGAAGACCGGAAAAAATATAGACCAGGACAAGGATGGCCAGCGTCAGAAATGCGATGGAGAGGAATGAACCCTGAAGAAGATTGAGAAATGGAAGCTGAAAGAGATAAAACCCGAGATCGTGTCCAAACAGGGGGTCAGTTTCTCCGAATTCAACCCCGCTGATAAAACGCAGTGACTCATCCCATCGAATGAAAAAACTAAGCGCAAAGATAAGTGCCATAAAGAGCGCTGCCATCGTAAAAAATTGTTTTGGCCGCTTTCCGGACACCATGGAACTTAAATCAAACTCAACTCCCTGAAGAGGTGAGCCGTGCAGGTTTGCAAATTTCAGCTGATCGGCAAGGTATCTGAAATTGAACGTAAAATAGAGAGCAGCAATCAGGAATGCCCCGGCAATCAGCGACAGCTGTGTTCCGCGAACTACCCAGAAGACTCTCGAATATCCCAGTTCGTCCAGCCACAGCCACTCGAAGATCCAGCTGGAAGAGATAGAGAGGAGGATAAGGGGGACAGCAACCAGGAGAAAAAATTTGATCAGTTTTGAAGGCATTGAACCGGGGTTTTCTTAAATTTTCACAGGTTAAAAATACGTAAAATTTAAGGATTACCCGAATCTCTGAGCCCGGATTCGAAAGGAAGCCGGATAGGGATTTTAAGGGAGGGTTGCTATCTTTATGCTCGTTCGGAAAAGGTTTTCTTTGAAGAGGCTTTCATGTGAATATGAATTTCGGTTGCCTTCTTTCTCTGTATGGGCTGGTGAAGGAGTCAGACTGAATTCAGTAAGAGATCCCCTGAATTTACATGAAGCCTCAAGGGATAAAATTTTAGAACAATGAGCAGAAAAACGGAATGTCCCGGTTGCGCTATGGAGATAGATGCCGACTCTGACGAGTGTCCGATTTGTGGCTATGATCTGCCAAAACAGCCGTTAACCATGAAGATCGTCGTCTGGCTATTTGTCGCTCTTATCCTGCTTTGGATTTTATTTTAGTCTTATGATATTCTCAATTCACTGCAGAACCGGATGCTGAATTATCTGACATTTGTCAGAACGGAGAAACAACTCCTTTCTTTCGCCTTGCTTTTCGCCTTTTTCTCGAGTGTGGGGCAGACCTTTTTCATATCGCTGTTTGTACCCGATTTTCTGACGGCTTTCGATCTCTCGAATGCTGCATTCGGAACACTCTACTCCCTGGCAACACTCACAGGTGCCTTTATGCTCCCATGGATTGGGCAGTGGATCGACCGTATTCCACTTGAGCGATACGCATTGATGGTGAGCCTGGGCCTGCTGGCGGCTGCACTGCTGATGATTTTTTCATGGCATATCTATATGCTTTTTGCAGCGCTGATTCTGGTACGCCTTACCGGTCAGGGCCTCTGCAGTCATACCGCACAGGCATCGATGGCGCGGTACTACAACCACCAGCAAAGAGGTAAGGCTCTGAGTGTATCGGCTCTTGGGTATCCTCTTGGGGAGGCAATCTTCCCGATTGTGATCACATCCCTGCTGGCCTGGATGCACTGGAGGACAATATGGAGCTTGATCGCGCTGCTTCTTTTTCTGGTCTTTATTCCGCTTTCGCAGCTTTTGATTCGAAGGAATGAACGTATTCTGATTGCAAAATCAGAAAAGCCGGTGAAAGTACCCGTGCGGAAAAACTACGTGGAAATTTTAACCGACAGACGAACCTGGTTTCTGCTTCTTGCTGTTTTGATTCCACCATTTTGGGTTACCGGACTCTTTCTCTATCAGATTGCAGCAGCGGAATCTCTTGGCTGGAGTGTTGGGGTCATCGCCTCGGCATTTACAGCATTTGCCCTGGCAAGGATTGTGTCCGGCCTGATTGCAGGTCCGCTGACCGACCGTTTTTCTGCGCAGTCAATTTTTCCCTTTTATCTGTTACCGATGCTTGCCGGATTGCTGATCGGATATTATTTTCCCCAAAATTGGGCTGCTTTTCTCTACCTGGGACTGATCGGAGTTACCATGGGGCTGGGAAGTACGGTGAAATCGGCTCTCTGGGCAGAACTTTTCGGAACGAAAATCATCGGGACTGTTCAGAGCCTGTTTTCAACGATCATGGTGTTTAGTACAGCTGCCAGCCCATTTCTGGTGGGATGGATGCTGGATGCAGGGTATGGGATGAAAACTGTACTTTTAACCGCATTGATTACTACAGTACTCTCTATATTACTCTCGGCAAGAATCCATCCGGTTTTTAACAGGGCTGCCTCCATCTGATGCAGTAATTATTTGAATGATTGGGGCACGACATCCCGGGGTTTTTCGTTTAATTCAAAAATTGTGCGGCAACTGGTATGAAACTGATCTTACTACTCTCAACACTTTTCTATTCTTCTCTTATGATTGAAACAGATAATAATAACCGGACAGAAGTGGCTGTGTTTGGCGCGGGTTGCTTTTGGTGCGTGGAAGCGATCTATCAGCGGGTAAACGGTGTGTCTGCCGTTGAATCGGGCTATGCCGGAGGCCATGTGGAAAATCCGACCTACCAGCAGGTGATCACCGGAAGAACAGGGCATGCAGAAGTGATCCGGCTGGAGTATGATCCATCTGTGATCAGCTACCGGGAGCTTCTGGAGGTCTTCTGGCACACACACGATCCGACAACCCTGAACAGGCAGGGTGCGGATGTGGGAACCCAGTACCGTTCGGCAATTTTCTACCTGACAGAAGAGCAGAGAGACACAGCCCTGGCATCTCTAAGAAAAACCAATGACTCTGATCTGTGGCGGGATCCGATCGTGACAGAAGTGACGCCGCTGGTGAATTACAGCACGGCTGAAGACTATCATCAAAATTACTTCAACAATAACCCCAATGCCGGTTACTGCTCTGTAGTCATCGCTCCCAAACTGGCAAAGTTCAAGCGTGATTTCCCGCATCTGCTGCAGGAGTCGCTTTGACCCGATGGTATTGAGATCAGAACAGAACTTTATTCCAGACCTTGCCGGGCTGAACCGCACTGCCGGCTAAAACCCCATTACTGAGACATAATTTACACATCCAAATTAAATTTGAACTGAATATGATCAACAAAACCATCTTACTCTCGCTTTTTCTTTCCATCACATTTTTCCTCTCGCTTTCATCAACTCTCAACGCGCAGGAACGCAATACCGAGAGGGTCTGGCAAAGCCCGAATGCAGCGGTTTCTCAAACGATAGGGCTTACTGAGATCCATCTCACCTATGGCAGACCATCTGTGCGTGACCGGGTGGTGTTTGCGGCTGACGGGCTGGCTCCGTTTGGACAAGTCTGGAGAACCGGTGCCAATGAGTCAACCGCCATTGTTTTCCCTGATGACGTCTATTTTGGTGGCAACCATGTAACTGCCGGAACCTACTCGCTCTATACCATCCCCGGTGAGGAGGAGTGGACGGTAATTCTCAATGGAAAATTATCCTGGGGGACGGCATATGATGCAGATGAGGATGTTTTACGGTTCACAGTGGCACCGGAGGCTTCCTCACATATGGAGCAGATGATGTTCTATTTTGAAAATGTGACCACAGAAAGCGCCGATCTGGTTCTGCACTGGGCAACCACGCGTATTGCGGTATCCATCGCTCCGGATCGGGTTCCGGAGTGATACGGCTCAGAAACTGAATACGAAATCGATATAAGGGATGCCAAGACCCCAGCTGAGATCAAATAGATCGTCGCTTCCTCCTTCATAGAGCGGCCGGATAAATGCGAGATCAGCACTAATTCTCTGGCCCATGAACCGGATTCCGTAGGATGACACAACCGTACTGCCGAGATGCCTTTCGGTATAGAAATAATTCTCAGTGACAAGGGATATTCTCTCCCGGACTCTGTAGTGACCACCCGTATTCAATGCGAAATCAACATTCCCGCTGTGAGTACGGAACAGTAATCCGCCGCCACTTAAACCTGCCCGGCTGAATGTACGTGTGTAGATGGCATACCCGGTTAGCAGATGGCTCCGGAAAGAGTCGGCACCACCGATTCCGAGGCCGGCTGCGAGATAGTGATTTGATGAGACTTCCCTTCCATACTTGCCCGAAAAATAGAAGAGTTGATCATTGAGTGATAAAAAGGGAAAGAGGCTGAATCCGGCTGTAAGAGCTACCTGATCAGTGACAGCATAAGCCGCATTGTTAAAGAAGATGTAGATGTTCTGATAATATCCCCTCCCTTTCTCAAGAGGGACTGCGGTAGGGGCAAAAAAGAGTCTGCTTCGGTTCGGATCTTCAAACCAAAGGGTATCCTTTCTGCTCAGGTCTGCTTCACGAATGGATCGGATTCTGTCGAGATCAATAAACACCCGGCCTGCTTCAGTCCTGATTTCAAGCTCATTATTCCCCACGGATAAAACTTCACCCGCAAATCGGGAATCGTCCTCCAGGATTATAACCACGTTTTTGCCGATGTAGGAGTGCAGATCGGTTTCACTGTGTTGAGCGTGCAGTACAGAATGCTGAAAAACGAAAGTGAGGAACAGCGGTTGCAGGAGGAAAAGGAGTGTTTTTGTCATTTTGAGGATTGGATCAGGAGATGTGCAATTTCCCTGATATTAACCCTAATCCGGATAAAATAAAACCGCAGAGGAAGAGGCTCTGCGGTTTAGATATTTTATCGAAAGGCGGTGTCAGAACTGAAATGAGAGGCGTGCCATCAGATGTCTTTCAGCCTGAGGGAAGTAGTAATTGAAAAAGCGTTCTTCCCCTCCTGATATCCATCCAAAGGTGTAGCCATTGGATGCATAGGTCGTATTGAGCAGGTTACTGACCTGAAGGGAGATTTCCGTTTTGCTTACCCCCGGAAGTGAAAGCCCGCTCCAGGAGGCGCGCAGATCGTGCCGAAGATAGGCATCCAGAGACCGTGCACTGTTTGCTGTATTATCCAGAAACTGGCGGGAGACATACTGGCTGCTGAGTTCGGCCATAAAAAATCTCTGGTTCCAGGAGAGTGTTGACCCGGCAATGACAGATGGAGAAAATGCAATATCCACATTACTGTAGCTTTCGCGCCGCTGTCCCCCCTGATCAAAATCATCCAGAAAGCGCACATATTCCGAAATTTTATTTCGGCTGAAAGTGGCATGACCACTCCAGTTCAACTGACTGGAGACCCGGGCAGCCAATGAGAGTTCAACTCCCATACGGTAGCTGTCTGGCACATTCTCCCGAACGATATTTCCCACATCGTTCACCTCACCGGTATTAATCAGCTGATCACGATAGAGCATGTGGTAGAGATTGAGCCCTGCCGTGAATTTTCCGAAATCTGCACTGTAGCCGGCTTCTGTGTTGTAGAGCCTTTCCGGTTTTGGACGGCTCAGTTCAGTCGATTCGATGTAATCACGGCGGGTGGGCTCTTTACCTCCAACGCTGAATGATATAAATACTCTCTGCTGGTGGTTCAGGCGATAGACCACACCAGCCTTTGGATTAAAAAAGCCAATCTGGTCTCTTTGTGTCAGGTCACTCACCTCTCCTGTAACACCATCAATGCGTAACCCCAGAAACCGGTATGTGACACTGCGGTACTGCAGATCGATGTAGGTGTTGAAAGAAGGTGAGAGATAATAGTTCAGTTTTCCGTAGAGATTGAAATCGGTCTTGAAGCCGCTGTTGTCATAATAACGGTCACCCAGGTTGCTCGCACCTGCAAACCGGGCCCAGATGACTTCACCAAAATGATCCCCTTCATACTCATTGTACCCACCTCCAATCGTGAGGCTCCACTCATCCGGAAGATCTGCCTGAGCAGAAAAAATGATTCCGTAGAAATGGTTGTCGAGCCATCGTCGTCTCACAAGGTCGCTGCGGGAGACGGTTTCATCTCCGATGGTGATGGGTGCTATATTGTAGGTACTAAGACGGTCATTTCTCCTGAACTGCTCAAAATAGCCTCTTCCATAGGTGTAGTGCAGAGAAGTGTGAGCGAGCCACAGGTCGGTAAGACGGTAGGAGTAGTGGAGCTGATAATGGTCCTGCTGATAGTTATCCACCTGATTGGAATAGGTGAATTCATTGAATCTGCGGTTACCAATGTTATTTCTCCAGTGGGCGGAATCTTCCGGTCCGAGGAACAGATTGGCTATGTAGGAATCGAGCTGAGCGGCGTCATTTCTCAGAATTGGTTCTGGGACGCCGTTCCAGGCCTGGTAGGTGACTTCCTGACCTGAGAAAATATCTGCTTTAAGCAGACTTCTGTTACCGGTTCTCGAGCCTGATAGGTAAAAAGATCTCAGATCCGAGCTGGCTCTGTTGATGTAACCGTCCGATTCTATTTTGGACAGGCGCCCCTCGAATTGCCAGCCGCTGTCCAGCAGTCCCGATCCCAGATGTACGGTTGCAGTACGTGTTCCAAATGCTCCGGCACCGGTGCGGATCTCTCCAAACGATTCCTGCCGCTGAAGACCGGTCTGCAGGTTCATCGTAGCACCAAATGCGCCTGCTCCGTGAGTTGAGGTTCCGACACCTCTCTGCAGCTGAATTGATTGTGTGGAGGAGGCGATATCGGGCATATTCACCCAGAAAACCCCGTGGGATTCGGCATCATTCAGAGGAATCCCATTCAGGGTTACATTAATCCGGCCGGGATCCACACCCCGGATACGAAAACCGGTGTAGCCGATGCCGGTGCCGGCATCGGATGAAGAAACGACTGAAGGCGAATTTCGAACAAGATAGGGAATATCCTGCCCGAAGTGTGTGTTTTCAATTTCGGCACGGCTGATATTGGTATAGGCCATGGGTGTGGAGTCATCCGCTCTCAGGGCATTCACAAAAACATCACTGCTGATGAAGAGTGATGGCTGGAGTTCTATTTCCAGAAACCGGGAACCGTCAGCCTCAATCGTTACGGTTCGGTATCCTACAAAACTGATTCGAAGCAGAGCCGGCCGTTCACTCAGGTTCAGCCGGAAGTGCCCATCCGCGTCTGAAGCAGTGCCGGTTTGTGTTGAAATGTCGAATATGGTGGCTCCCTCGAGGGGAATTGTGGTTGCAGCATCGGTTATTCTCCCCTCAGCCATCTGAGAAAAAGCCTCATTGGCAGTGAAGAGGGTGAAGTATATCAGAAAGATGAGAAAAGAGAGTCTGTAAAGCATGGTGCCTCCGTCAATATGGATTGAAGGAGGGGGTAAAACAGGATGCGCAAACAGGCAATCTGTTTCAGATCGGTTTTCCCTACGCCGGCATGACCCGGATCAGGTTCACAGGGTATGATCTCAGTTCCGGTCGTTCCGGAACACCCCCAACCTTGGATTGGTTTGACTTTAAAAATAGGCAGGAAAAGTGTATGCTTCAAGATAAGAATCCACAAATTGAACGATCATGGTAAAAAGTCATTTTTTCTTACTGACAGCACTGTTTTTTCTGCTCACTTTCACAGCCTGTCAGGATAATGAACCCCGTCTTTCGGATCAGGAATTTCTAAGTGAGCACCTTTCCTGGCTCTCAGACCCGGAACGGGGTGGCAGGCTGGCCGGCTCTCCGGAAGAAGCGGAAGCGGCTGTCTATATTGCCAGCCGGTTTGAGAAGTATGGGTTACTGCCTGCCGGGGAGGATGAAACTTTCTTTCAGCACTTTACGCTGAGGGGGCCTGTAGCCTCTATGCTGGGTGCTGAGGAGAGAATTTCGCGCAATGTGATCGCAGCTGTACCGGGGAAACGCTACAGTGATCGAAAGATCATTATCGGAGCTCACTACGACGGGCAGGGGATGGGTGGACAGATCTCCATGGATCTGGGTGGTGAGCCGGCGATCCATCCGGGAGCAGATGACAACGCATCCGGAACAGCGGGACTGCTCTGGCTTGCGCGCCACTTTGCAGCCTCACCTGCCGATCACACCCTGCTTTTTGCAGCTTTTTCGGGAGAGGAGATGGGCCTTCTGGGATCACGCTATTATGTTGAATCTCAAAGGGAGAACCTGGATCGGGTGCTTGCGATGATCAATCTGGATATGATCGGACGTCTCACAGACGGGAATCTGACCCTTTTCGGAACCGGAACATCCAATGTCTGGGATCATCTTCTGGAGCAGATCGTCTCAGATTCACTTACGATCTCAAAGGTTGAGACAGGCAGCGGCAGCAGTGACCATGCATCGTTTTATGATGCGGGGGTTCCGGTACTGCACTATTTCACCGGAGTACATCAGGATTATCACACACCGGCCGACCTTGAAGAGAAGATCAACTACGACGGAATGGAGCTGATTCTGAATCACATTACTGAGCTGATTGGGGACCTTGATGAAATGGATCTGTCCGAGATTGAATTCAGGCCATCCACGGATCCGCGTCCGCAGTCCATGCGTTCGGGAGGTGTAACCCTTGGGGTAATGCCGGACTACAGTTTCAGCGGTAACGGCTTCAGAATTGATGGAGTGAGAGAGGGGCAGCCCGCGGAGCTTGCCGGTATGATGAGGGGGGATATCATCATCAGAATGGATGAGACGGAGATTAGGGATATATACACCTATATGGAGGCATTGCAACATTTCGAACCGGGGGATGAGATCCTGCTTTATGCAATTCGGGAAGGTGAAGAGAGAGAGTTTTTCATTATCTTTTAGGAGGCTTTGAAAAACTGTTCTTTTACCCAATATCTTCGTTGTCGCAACTTTAAAATCCTAACGGTTGGTAAACAGGCTGCGGTTTTAAATTTGCTTCCGCCTTGATCTTGAGCAAAACTCCTGGTTTTTCAAAGCCCCCTTTTAACAGATGTAGTTATGATACACAGATCCGCACCGAATCTCTTAAAAAGCATCCCATAAGTCAGTCACTTTGAAGCTCAGTGGCACATTCAAGAGAGACAGTGTGTGGATCTTAAGAAATCAGTGGTTTAATTCTCTTTGTTTAATCAAAACCCGGTAAAACATCATTCAAATTTATGAAGAATCAAATAGTCGCTTTTTCGATGCTGATCGTCTTTACAGCTACACTCATCTCATGCGAAGACAGCACCCGGTTGCCGGCACTGCCACCCGGTGCCGAGGCCATTTCCCTGCTGGGGGATACTCTTCGCACCCCCTCCCTTTCTCCTGATCTGTTTGATGAGTATAACCGTAACCTGCTGGAAGCTGTGATGGAGTACAGAGTGGATCCGGAAGAGATGGATGCACTGATCTGGCTGGGGCGCCGCACAGCCTATATGGGTCTCTACAGAGATGCGGTACGCATTTACACGGAGGGCATTTTCAAAAAGCCGGAAGATCCCAGGCTGTACAGGCACAGAGGCCACAGATATCTTACCCTGAGAAAATTTGATC
The DNA here is from genome assembly GCA_007693745.1 of Balneolaceae bacterium. Classification (GTDB taxonomy): domain Bacteria; phylum Bacteroidota; class Rhodothermia; order Balneolales; family Balneolaceae; genus Rhodohalobacter. The sequence goes on along the minus strand of REDA01000054.1, from coordinate 24,972 downwards.
TGGCTATTGATGATTTTAAAATGGCTGAAATTTTGATGCGCGGATCTGAAGATCAGACAGAACCGGACGGTTTGCCCAATGCAGCCGGGGTTCCTCAGAGTACACTGAAATCGAATGTGTGGTATCATATGGGGCTGGCTCATTATCTCAAAGGGGATTTTGAGAATGCAGTTGAAAGTTACAGAAAAGCACTGGAGCTGGACTTGACAAATGATATGCGGATAGCGGTTCTCTACTGGTACTATTCTTCGCTAAAGCGTCTGGGGATGGATGCAGATGCCGGTCGGCTGATTGCTGAAGTGAGTGAGGAGATTGAGCTGTTTGAGAATCAAACCTATCTGAATCTCCTTCTGGTGTTTAAAGGTGTATTCGATTCAGATTATTTAATGGAAGTGGAGGAGGATGCTGTTCAGAATGCAACACTGGGATATGGATTGGGAAACTGGCACCTTATGAACGGCCGAGAGGAGAGAGCCTTCAAGATCTGGGAAGAGATTGTGAAAGAGGGTTTCTGGCCCGCTTTTGGTTATATCGCGGCCGAGGCTGAAATCGCCCGGATAAGGGGTTAAGAGAAAGGGTATAATCCGGAAAAGGCAAACCCTCTACCCGGCTTCGGCAACTTCATCCAGTTTCACGCCAACAAGTCGGCTGACTCCGATCTCTGGCATCGTTACGCCATACATCATCTCCGCTTTTGACATGGTTTTCTTGTTATGGGTGATGATGATGAACTGTGTGTCATCGCTGAATTTCCGGATCATCTGCGCAAACCGTTCAATATTCGCATCATCCAAAGGAGCATCCACCTCGTCGAGTACACAAAAAGGAGAGGGTTTTACAAGATAGATTGCAAAGAGAAGAGCGATGGCAGTTAAGGTTTTTTCACCACCCGATAACTGATTGATTCCGGACGGCCGTTTTCCCTTGGGGTTTGCACGGATCTCAATTTTAGCTTCCAGGGGATCTTCCGGATTCTCATCAATTAACAGATCGCAGTAGTCGTCTTCATGAAACAGAGTGCTGAATACAGACTTAAAATTGTGCCGGATACTCTCAAAAGTTTCAGTAAAGCGCTCAGTCGCAGTCAGATTAATCTCGTTGATCGTCTCCCTCATCTCGCTTTCGGCTTTATGAAGATCCTCTGTCTGGCTCTCATAAAAATCGAGCCGTTCCTTCTCCTCATCAAACTCCTGGATTGCGAGCGGATTCACTTCACCTATACGCTGCAGGCGCTGCCGGAGTGCTGAAATTCTCTCTTTAGCCTCCGGCAATTCCATCTCTTCCGGGAGTGTTTCGGTAAGCTGACCGATCAGTACCTCATATGTTTCCCAGATGTGATCAGCCAGATTCTGTGCCTGCAGTTCAAATTTTTCCCTTGCCATCGACAGATGATGCACAAGCTCAAGGTTCACCTCTTTTCGTCGACGCAGTTCTTTAAGTTCCTTGTCGATTTCAAGAATGAGGCCACGCTGGCGGCTGCTTTTCTGTTCCGCTGCCTGAAGCTGCTCATCGGCAGATTCCTTCTGAATCAGAGTCTGTTCCAATCTGGTTTCATGGGTTTCTATCTGTTCGTTGTGCTGCTGAATACGCTCCCTGCTCTCCTTCTGAAGTTTTGTCCGGGATTCCAATCTTGCCCGGATACCGGAAATACCGTTTACTGCCCTCTCCAGGTCTTTTTGGAGGTTGTCAGTTTTGTTGCTCAGATCCTGGTGTTTCAGTCTTGCGTCATTATACCTGTTTTGTGCAATGGCCCGGGTCTCTTCCAGTGACTGCAGTTCTTCCTTTAGCTGTTCCTGTTCAGTAAAGAGCTGAGAGATTCTCTTCTGGTGTTCCTTCTGCCGTGGTTGAAGTTCCTCCAATTCATCCGCGGCGGCATCCCTGCTTCCTGCCAGATCGTATTGGCGTTTGACAAGATCATCAATGTTTTTTTTATAGATCTCGATTTCGGACTGAAACCGGTTCATTTTTTTCTCTATCTCACGGTAATCCTGCAGAGACTGCCTGTTGGCTTGTCGCAGAAGTTCCGGATGAATTGACTCAATCTGATCATTCAGATCGTCAAGCAGTTTCTCCTTGAGATGCTTTTCATCGGTCAGCAGATCTCTTTTCGACCCAAGTTTATCAAGTTTGTCCTTCAGTCCGAGCCGCAACACTGCCTGCTGGTTCTGGCTGCCACCTCTCAGGAATAGATCATGGGTAATCAGGTCTCCACCGGGGGTGACAGCTGCAATCGCATCCCTGTTTTTTGAGAGCTGATCAACAGCATCATCGATGTGTGAGACCAGCAGGATCTGACCCAGTAAAAGTTCAGCGAGCGGGCGGAATTCAGGATGAACATCGACATGGTCGAGAATTGAATTGCCGACGATTGTGTATGAACTCTGTAACTGTTCCATCGGAATGAATGTCGCTCTGCCTTTACCGCTCTCCTTGAGGATGGATGCCGCCAGTCTGGCCTCATCCAGATTGCCGGTAACAACAAAATTAATGGTGTCTCCGAGAGCGGCCTCAAGTGCAAAAACGAATTCTTCTGAAGTCTGAATCAGATCCCCCGCCGGAGCCAGCAGGTTGAATTTTTCTGAGTGCTCTTCCAGAAGGTATGTCACAGATCCCGGTGTCGCTTCGTTGGAATCGGCAATACTGTTTAAAATTGAAATCTCGGATGAAGCTGATTCGGCCTGACTCTTTAATGCGCGGATTTCCTCTAATACTTTCTCTCTCTTTTCGCGAAGCTCCGATTTTCTCTTCACTGCATCATTCAGCTCCGACTCCTGTTTTTCGAGCAGGGCGGTTAGCAGTTCTGATTCAGATTTCAGTTGGATTATCGACTCATTTGAGGCGGAGATTTGAGTTTCGCAGAGGAGGATATCCTTTGCAATTCGTGAATGGTCATCCTCACTGTTTTCAAGCCGGGATTCCAGTTTTATGCGGCTCGACTGAAGTCCGGTCAGTTTCTGATTCAGATCACTGACAGTGATTTCCAGCTCATAAAGCTGGTGTCGCTTGGACGCATATTTTTGCTGTACTTCAGAAAAGGTCTCTTTGGATTGATTCAGGCTTTTTTCAGATTTCCGAATCTCCTCAACCAGCTTTTCAAGGGCCGTCTCATTTGCAATTTTTATCGCTTCAAGCTCCTGCAAGTCGAGTTGACTCTGTTCGATATCGGATGTGTATTGCTTTATGACACTCTCCTCATTGACTATTTTCTCCTTCAGAATCCTGAGGGTGGTTTCCAGGTCACGGATAGAGCTGTGCAGTTGGGTTGATTTTCTTTTGTATTCAGCTTCAATTCGTTCCTTCTCGATAAGTTCTGCCCTGGCTGTTTCCTCCTGTGCTTCCAGCCTTGAAACACTTTCGGCAAGTTCAGTTTTTTCTTTTCCGGCATTGATGATGCGGTTCTGAAGCGGATCCAGTTCTCCCTTTATCAGTTTATATTCAGAAAGAGTATATGCCTTATCAAGCAGTTCGAGTTCACTTTTGAAGTTTTTTGCTTTTACAGCTTTTTCAGCCTGAAGTTCAAGAGAACGAACTTTTTTTCTGATTTCTACGAGAATATCCTCCAGGCGCTGCAGGTCTTTCAGGGTCTCATCGAGTTTTCTGAGTGTCTGTCTCCTTTTTTCCTTGTATCGGGTAACCCCGGCGGCCTCCTCAAATAATCGTCTTCGGTCATTATTCCGATCGTTAAGAATCTCTTCGACCATTTTCAGCTCAATTACCGAGTAGGCATCTGAACTCATCCCGGTGTCCATAAACAGGTCCATGATATCCTTAAGACGGCATGGGGTACCGTTGATGAGATATTCACTTTCGCCCGATCTGTAGAGTCTTCTTGTAATTGTAAGTTCACTGTATTCAACGGGAAGGATTCCCTTGTTGTTGATGAATGTGAGCGAAACATCTGCCATGCCAAGTGCTTTCTTTTTGGCTGTTCCGTTGAAGATCACATTACTCATGGAGCTGGATCGGAGCAGTGTAGGTCGCTGTTCACCAAGAACCCATCGCAATGCATCAACAATATTGGATTTACCGCACCCGTTCGGACCCACAATCGCAGTGATGCCATTGTCAAATTTGACATGGGTTTTGTGGGCGAAACTTTTGAAACCGTGTAGTTCGAGTTCAGATATGTACATGAATCGGCGCGGGTATGACGTAAATCAGAAAAACTCTGTTGCAACTCCAAAGGCAGCGGAGTTACTGCCCGCTGGAGTTATGAAACCGTGGTAAGCAGATAGAAAACTCTGAAATTTGTCAGTTCAAACAGTCATGATTTCAGATTCCTTTACTTCAAGGATCTCATCAATGTCACTGATATACTTATTGGTGAGTTTCTGTATTTCCTCTTCACTTTCAAAACGGCTGTCTTCGGGAAGTGATTCACTCTGCACTGTTTTTTTTACTTCATCATTCGCATCCCTTCGCGAATTTCTGATGCTGATCTTTGCTTGCTCAGCTACATCCTTGGCATTTTTCACCAGTTCAACCCGCCGTTCTTCGGAGAGCATGGGGATCGGTATTCTGATGAGCGTGCCATCGTTATTCGGATTCAGACCGAGCGGAGAAGTCATAATCGCCTTCTCGATATCCGCAATCACATTTCTGTCGTATGGCTGAACAGTGAGAAGCCGCGGTTCCGGTGCTGAAATCGTTGCAAGCTGATTCAGAGGAGTCTGTGTGCCGTAATAATCAACCTTGATACTGTTCAGCAGGGCGGGATTGGACTTGCCCGCTCTGATGTTTGTAAATTCATTCTTACAAAAGCTGACCGCTTCCGCCATTTTTTCTTTGGCTGAATCGATAATAATCATGAGTTCTTCGGGTATCATAGCTTAAAAATTAAATTTCGTTTCGGATCGCATAGCTGCAACAGAGATTGTTTCCCGGGATTAAAGCCGGTAAAATTTAACCGCAGCAAAAATGAAATGTAAGAAATATGCTACTTATCCCAAATAACAGTAGTTCCGATACCGGGCTCCTTTTCAATAACTTTCTTCAGATTTCCTTTCTGATTGACATTGAAAACAATGATCGGGGTTTTGTTATCACGGCAGAGGGTAAATGCGGTTAAATCCATCACGCTCAGGCGGCGGTTTAAAACCTCGTCACCTGCAATTACATCAAATTTTTTGGCAGTGCTGTTTTTTTCAGGATCCGAGTCATAAATACCGTCGACTCTTGTTCCTTTTAGAATCACATCTGCTTCGATCTCAATTGCCCGCAGTGAAGCGGCTGTATCCGTCGTAAAATAGGGATTTCCGGTACCGGCGCCGAAAATAATGACACGACCTTTTTCAAGATGCCGTATGGCCCTTCTTCTGATAAAGGGTTCTGCTATCTCTTCCATACGGATCGCACTCATGAGTCTTGTATGAACTCCCTTTCGTTCAAGTGCGTCCTGAAGTGCCATACTGTTGATCATCGTCGCAAGCATACCCATGTAATCACCCTGGACACGATCCATTCCTTCAGTAGCACCCCTCACCCCCCTGAAAATATTCCCGCCGCCAATCACGACAGACATTTCAAAGCCTTCGGCTTGAACGGATTTAATTTCCTCGGCATAATGAGCGAGCATTTCGGCATCGATCCCGTGTCCCTGTTCTCCCAGCAGAGCTTCGCCACTGAGTTTAAGCAGTATTCGTTTGTATGGTTTCATCAAAGCTATTCGGATCTTTTTATATGTTTACGATGGCAGATGGGAGCAGTTCAGGCTGAATTCTGAAGCTGAAATTAAAAATTGTGAAAAAGAGGGATAAAAAAAAAGCCACCTGGAAGGCAGCTTTTTAAAAATTATGATTGACCCAACTGTATCCGGTGAAATGAGAGAACCAGTGGGGCATCCTGCTGTTTCAGAAACTCACTGATACTCACTCCGTTATCCTTCACAAATTTTTGTTCGAGGAGCACTCTTTCCTCATAGAAGCGGCGTAGTTTACCCTGAGCTGCTTTTTCAGCGATTTCCGCAGGTTTTCCTTCATTGATCAGCTGCTCCTTCGCAATCTCCAGTTCTTTTTCCACGACAGAAGCATCCACTTCATCACGGGTTACTGCAATTGGGTTCATCGCAGCAATCTGCATTGCCACATCCTTCCCTGTCTCTTCATCCTTAAGTTCTCCGTCGAACTCAACCAGTACCCCGAGTTGATTGCCCGGATGGATATATTCTACCAGGGATCCGCTTGTTTCAACATAAACGACCTTACTGATTTCAATCTTCTCTCCAATTTTCCCAACCATTCCATCAAGATGTTTTTCGATGGTCATTCCGTTTACTTCCCTGGAGAGCAGAGAGTCGATATCGTTTGTCTTATTTTCATATGCAGCTTTCAGAAACGCTTCTCCCTGAGCCTGAAAATCTTCATTTCTGGCAACAAAGTCTGTTTCGCAATTGAGTTCAATGGCGGAAGCTGATTTTTTGTCTGCATTCATATGGATTAAAACCAACCCCTGGTTCGCTTCTCTGTCAGCCCGTTTTTCGGAAACCTGCTGTCCTTTTTTCCTGAGATACTCAACAGCTTTGTCGAAATCTCCATCGGTTTCTGTCAGGGCTTTTTTACAGTCCATCATACCTGCCCCGGTGGACTCCCGTAACTTCATTACATCTTTGGCGCTAATACTCATGACTCAGTAATTATATTTTTATTGAATGAAATTGATAATGCTGATACTGTTTTAGCTATTTTCTGCTGGTTCTTCTTCATCTTCAGCAGGGGCGCTTTCGGTACTTTCTCCGGCGCTCTCGCTTTCACCTGCCTTTTTTCTTCTCTTTCTTCTCTTCACCTTCACATCATCTGCTACTGACGTTGTCTCTTCATCAGTTTCAGGGGTGATAGTAGCTTCAGCAACGGCCTGCTCCATCAGCTCTTCTTCGCGCATTACTTCTCTTTCGGCATTCCCCTCAATGATTGCATCCGCAACCAGGGAGGTCAGGAGCTGGATTGTTCTGGCTGAATCATCATTTGCGGGGATGATATAGTCCGGAATATCGGGATCAGAATTTGTATCGACCAGCGCAATGATTGGAATATTCAGTTTAACAGCTTCATTAATCGCGATGTGCTCCTTAATGGTGTCAATCACAAAAATTGCACCGGGCAGCCGGTTCATATTGGCAATACCCCCAAGAGTCTGCTCAAGTTTTTCACGCTCTCTGTCGAGCATCAGACCTTCCTTCTTGGTAATCTCTTCAAATGTTCCATCCGTCTTCATTTTCTCGATCTCTTCCATGCGGGAGATACTTTTTCGGACAGTACTGAAATTAGTGAGCATGCCGCCGAGCCACCTGTGTGTGATAAAAGGCATACCGCAGCGGATCGCTTCAGTTTTTACAATCTCCTGAGCCTGCTTCTTCGTACCTACAAAAAGGATTGTCTTTCCGGCGCGTGCCAGCTCAACAACCTCTTTCAGGGCTTCCTTGAGATAGGCTTCTGTTTTTTTCAGGTCGATAATGTGAATTCCGTTTCTCGACATAAAGATGAATTCCTTCATCTTCGGATTCCATCGCCGGGTTAAGTGACCAAAGTGTGCACCCGACTTCAGGAGTTCTTCAATAGAGGCTGATGTTGCCATAGATTAGGTATATGTTTTGAGTTTATCCTCTACACAGGTCAGTCCCGTTGCCAATTTCGCCACGTTGACGAAACACCCGACTCAGGGTCACTGTGTATGTGTGATTTAAAAAAATGCAGATGCAGATCCGAAGATCAGCATTGTATCGCAGTAATCGCTTACCGCTTGGAAAACTGGAATCTCTTTCTCGCTTTGGGCTGTCCGTATTTTTTACGCTCAACCATGCGGTCGTCTCTCGTAAGAAGCCCGTTTGCCTTCAGTACTGTGTGTACGTCTTCATTAAGGTTGTCAAGTGCGCGGGCAAGTGCAAGAGACACGGCTCCGGCCTGACCTGTAGTGCCGCCACCCTTAACCGTAACTTTAATATCATATTTGCCATCGAGCTCCGTGACTGTCAGTGGAAGTTTGGCAATGTTTAACCTGGCTTTTACATTGAAATATTCTTCAATGGGCATTCCGTTTACCTGAAACACCCCGCTTCCGTTTTTGATATAAAGTCTGGCGGTTGAAGTTTTCCGACGGCCAATAAAATTTTCCTGAGCCATAATAGTTATTTGATCACTTTAATTTCCGGTTGCTGCGCAGTGTGCGGATGTACAGGGCCTGCATAAACTCTGAGATTCGTAAGAAGTTTTCTGCCCAGCCTGTTCCGGGGCAACATCCCTTTTACAGCTTTGGTTACAAGCAGAGTCGGATCTTTCTCCATTATTTTATAGGCCGGTGTAAACTTTTCTCCACCGGGATATCCGGTGTGGCGGAAGTAGAGCTTATCGGTCATTTTCTTTCCGGTCAGTTTTACTTTTTCCGCGTTAATCACAATCACATTATCGCCGGTGTCCACATGTGGAGTAAATTCTGCTTTGTTCTTTCCTCTCAGAACAGATGCCACTTCACTGGCTAGTCGTCCCAAAGGCTTCTCTTCAGCATCAACCAGCACCCATTTCTTCTCTACGGTTGAAGATTTTGCACTATATGTCTTGTTACTGATGGTGTTCACAATGTTCTCCTTTGTATTACAAAATTGATAAGTTGGTAAAATTAAGAGTTAATCCTAAAGATTGCAATACTAATTAGGTATAAAAAAACAGAGTGCGCATGTCGGCCGAAGTCACATTAGTGAATGAATTCAGCGCTGTTTTTGACAGATCATTTGCTTCTGAGGAAGTTTAAATGAAAAATACGTACTTTGTAATTCTGATAAATTTTGCGCTGAAAGGGTCTCTCAGAGTCAGGTTAAAGGAGTTGGTAATTCTTGAAACTGCTCTGCTGCAGGGGTTACATACAGAGAACCGGGGGACATTCTGTCTGCGCATGCCCGATCGTTTTAAAACAGTGATTTCAATTGAAAGAAGACAAACTTATGACGACTACCAATCCGCTGATCGCAGCTAAAAAATCTTTTAATACTGGAACCGGCACTGCTAACCTCTACAGCATCAGGATGCTTGAAGAGATGGGTTACGGAGCAGTTGACACATTACCGTTCAGCATAAAAATACTTCTTGAGGCGGCCCTGCGGGAATGTGACGGGTACTCTGTGACAGAAGAGGATGTTAAGTTACTGGCAGCATACAATGCATCTGAGCCTGCCGGAGAGATACCTTTTAAGCCATCCCGTGTGGTACTGCAGGACTTTACCGGGGTTCCTGCGGTAGTCGATCTGGCCGCCCTGAGGTCTGCAATGAAGAAAATGGGCGGGGATCCCCAATCCATAAACCCTCGGGTACCGGTGGATCTTGTAATCGATCACTCGGTCCAGGTGGATATGTTTGGTCAGGAGTACGCTTTTATGTTTAACGTAGAACGTGAGATGGAGCGCAACCGGGAGCGCTATGAGTTTTTAAAGTGGGGGCAGAAGGCATTTGACAATTTCCGTGTGGTTCCACCCGGCAGAGGGATTGTACACCAGGTAAACCTTGAGTATCTGGCAAAAGGGGTGTTTACCCGCAGAGAGAGCGATGGCACGGAAGTGGCCTATCCCGACACGCTGGTGGGTACCGACTCCCATACAACAATGATCAACGGCCTTGGGATTCTTGGCTGGGGTGTGGGAGGTATCGAGGCGGAAGCCGCAATGCTGGGGCAGCCCATCTATATGCTTGTACCCGAGGTGGTGGGGGTGAAGCTGACAGGGAGACTCCGGGAGGGAATTACCGCTACAGACCTTACACTCACCGTAACGGAGATGCTTCGCCGCCATGGAGTTGTGAGTAAATTTGTGGAGTTTTTCGGAACCGGCCTCAGCAATATGAGCCTGCCCGACCGTGCAACGATTGCCAATATGTCGCCCGAATATGGTGCCACCATGGGCTTTTTCCCAATTGATGACGAAGCACTTCGCTACATGCGGAGAACCGGCCGGTCTGAAGAACAGGTTCTGCTGGTGGAGCACTACATGAAGGAGCAGGGACTTTTCCGTACAGATGATACACCGGACCCCGTTTTTACCGAGGTACTGGAACTGGACCTGGGGGATGTGGAAACCTCGCTTGCCGGCCCAAAAAGGCCGCAGGACCGAATCAGTCTTCCAAACATGAAAAAGACATTTGAGGCCTCGCTTATAAGCAATGATCCAACAATGGGATTCAACCTTGCCGCGGAAAAGCTGACCAGTACCGGCCTTTTTAAAAACGGTCAGAGTGTGGAGATGAAGCATGGGGATGTTGTGATTGCGGCGATCACAAGCTGCACAAACACCTCAAATCCAAGTGTTATGCTGGGTGCAGGAATTGTAGCCAAAAAAGCAGTTGAAAGAGGAATGAAAGTACCCCCCTATGTAAAGACTTCACTGGCGCCCGGATCCCGGGTGGTTACTGAGTATCTCAATGAAGCCGGCCTGACCTCCTATATGGATCAGCTTGGATTCAACCTTGTAGGGTATGGCTGTACCACTTGTATCGGAAACTCCGGTCCGCTGCCGGAAGCTGTTGAAGCCGCGATCAAAGAGGGGGATCTGGTAGTGGCGGGTGTTCTCTCCGGCAACAGGAATTTCGAGGGGCGTATTCACCCCTATGTAAAAGCCAATTACCTGGCGTCCCCGCCACTCGTGGTTGCCTATGCACTGGCAGGAACCGTGGATATCGATCTTGCTACAGAACCGATAGGAACAGACAAGGAAGGCAATGATGTCTATCTGAGGGAGATCTGGCCTACAACAGCTGAGATCACCCAGTTCCTCGATGAGGCGATTCGGCCGGAACTGTTCGATAAAATGTACAGTGATATTTTCGAATCTGAAGCCTGGGAGCTGATCCCTGTAAGTGAAGGTGAACTCTACGACTGGAAAGAGGAGTCCACCTACATACAAGAGCCCCCGTTTTTCCAGGGTATGAGTGATCGTTCGGCACCGATTACCCCCATTCAGGGAGCAAGGGTACTGGTAAAAGTGGGCAACTCTATCACCACAGACCATATCTCTCCGGCGGGAAATATCAAAGCGGATAGTCCGGCAGGAAAATTTCTGACCGAACAGGGTGTGGAGGTTCATGATTTCAACTCTTATGGTTCCCGTCGCGGCAATGACCGGGTGATGACCAGGGGGACGTTTGCAAATGTCCGGTTTAAGAACCAGCTTGCTCCCGGTACCGAAGGCGGCTACACAACCTATCATCCAACAGGGGAAGTCACCTCTATCTATGAGGCGTCCCAGAGATATCAGGCAGATGGGACTTCGCTGATAGCACTTGTCGGTGAAGAGTACGGTACCGGATCTTCCAGAGACTGGGCCGCCAAAGGGACGATTCTGCTGGGAGTGAAAGCCGTGATTGCAGCTTCCTATGAAAGAATACACCGATCCAATCTGGTGGGTATGGGTGTACTACCCCTTCAGTTTGCCGATGGCCAAACACATGAGAGTCTGGGTTTTGACGGAACAGAATCATTTACAATTCATGTGGATGATAACCTCAAACCGAGACAGATCGTGAAAGCAGAGGCTTTAAAAATGGATGGGACTGTGGTGAAATTTGATACCATCTGCAGAATCGATACTCCGATTGAAATCGACTACTATCGCAATGGCGGAATATTGCATAAAGTACTGCGTGACTTTGTAGAAGAGCAAAAAAGATAAGCATCGGTGCAAAACCATGAGCCGGATTCATCTCCGGTCAGCTCATGTCTGATTCCAGCTTCTGAAGGCAGAAACCGGGGCTTCAATGCCCCGGGCTTTTGCCATGGAAATCAGATGCAGGATGCCATCACTTTTCAACCCCACGCATTGTAAACATTCTGGCGAAGTGAACAGATAGTCTTGTACGCAAGACAAGGATCATCAACTGTTTTATAAAGATGCCGGAATTTTCGCTTCTGCCCAGCCACATATTCATGGCCGCTCTTCTGGCAACGATACGGGCTTTTTTTCTGCGGGTGGAGCTGTAGGCTTTGAAAAGTTTATTTTTTTTACGGGGTTTTTTAAAGGCTTTTTTCACCACCCCAACACAAGCCTCAGCATCCAGCCAGCCGAGATTCATTCCCTGTCCGCCAATGGGGCTGACGACATGGGCAGCATCACCTGCCAGCAGTGAATTGCCTTTATACAGAATATCAGCAAGATAGTGCTCCACACCAAAACTGCTCAGCATGCTATTTTCTGTTCCATGAAGCCTGAATCCGGTTCTCCTTTCAACAGGGTCTGTGAGAAGAGAGAGTGAAGGACTTTCAATACGGTTTTGGGTCTTGACAACCCATCGCCGCATCCCGCCGGGCAGAGGAAATGATTCCACAAGCCCATCGGAGTGCAGGTAAACAGCAGCATCTTCACCAAAACCGGTGTTATCCGTAAAATCCCCCATGATATAATAATCCGGATAGGGGCTTCCGGAGAAGGGGATCTTTAACAGCTGCCTGACCGTGCTTTTTTTCCCATCGCATCCGATCAAGAAACGCGATCGAATCTCTCCTTGAATACCGTCCCTGGTGTAAGAGGTGGTGACCGCCTGTCCGTCATCATTGAGGCCACTTACAACTGCATTCCGGACAATGGCATTTTCATCAATTGATTGCACCCACTCTTCCAGTATCTTTTCAGTTTTCCATTGAGGCAGAGCCAGTATAAAGTTGAAGGGTGCGGGGCACTCCTCAAAACTGACCTCACCCAGCTTTTCGTTATCCCAGAAAGCGTGCCCTTTCCGGATCGGGATTCCCTCCTGGAGAAAGCGGTCTTCAATTCCCGCTTTCCGAAACAATTCCAGTGAAACGGGATGTATTCCAAGCGATCGGGAATGTGAAACAACGGCCTCTCTGGCTTCCAGTACCCTGCAGGAAAAACCAAGCTGCAGCAGTCGGCCAGCAAGATAGAGACCTGTGGCTCCTCCGCCGGCAATAACAATATCTTTGGCAATCGCACTCATACTGTCTTATCCTTTATTAGAAGAATCCGAAACGGGAATTTTCTTTCAACGCCAAACTCCTCCGGAATCAGCGAACTCAATTCCTTCTTTTTGTAGCTTTTTTGTATGGAGATCAATCCATCTTCAACAATGTAGCTATTTCTGAAAAGAAGAGGTGCAAACATCCGGAAAAGTGAATATCCCATTCTGTTTCTTTCAATATCACTAAATAAAACCATTTTTTTTGATAGTAAATCAGACTCCTTCAAAAGCTGTAAAAGTCCGCTATCGGTGAGATGGTGCATCAAATGGTTTGAGAGAACCAGATCAAACTTTGATCCTTCGCTCAGAAGTTCGGAGGATGTGATATTCCTGTAATGAATCGCCGGGTCTGGCGGAAGACCGGATAAATAGTCCATCGACCGGCTGTCCGGATCGATACCGGTGAATCTTGCCTCGATTCCATCAGCCTCACATCGTTGTTTAAGATAACGGAGGATATCGCCACCCCCGCAACCGATGTCCAGTATGGATGGGGTAGTACTGCAGGAAAGAAGAAGAGGCCTGATTATTTTACGGTAGATACCGCCCCATCCGGAAAGCAGTTTATTGATCATAGTAAACTGCCTGTAAGTGTTAACAAGCAGATCAGGATCGCAATCGGGTTTGTCCATCCACTCAACCAGTGCTGAATTCCTTTCCATGAGTCTGAAATCCATTTTAAACGCCGATAACGCTCAGCAGAGCAGATTCCAGTGTCAGACCCGGGCCAAAGGCCATAGCGATTCCCCTGCTCTTTTCGGGATGCTGTATATTGAGGAGTTCTTTAAGGACAAACAGTACTGTAGCACTGCTCATGTTTCCATAACGGGCCAGAACAGCCCGGGAAGCGGAGAGATCTCCGGGATCCAGATGCAGCACCTGTTCGCTCTTGTCCAGTATTGCCCTTCCTCCGGGGTGAATCCCCCAATAGCCGATTTCTTCTCTGCGGATATCGAGTTTTGTTAATAGCCTGTCAAGAAATTGTTCCAGACCTTCGCCCAGAAGATCAGGAATGTAGCTGGAAAGAACCATATTGAAGCCCTGATCTCCGATGGACCAGGCCATATCGTTTTTCCCCTGGCTGAGAATTTGTGATTCAAAACCGTCGATGCGGAAGGAACGGTTTTTTGGAGTTCGATTGCTCACAATTGCACCGGCAGCTCCGTCCGCGAATACAGATGCGGAAAGAAGGTCATCCATAACCGGTACTGCCTGAAAGTGGATGGTACAGAGTTCTGCTGAGACAACCATGACATTTGCTTCCGGATTGGCACGGCATATCTGATCCGCAAGCTTAAGCCCGGGAATAGCGGCATAGCATCCCATAAAACCGAGGTGATACCGCTCCAGGCCGGGGTTCAGGCAGAGAGCCTGCTGTATGTCGAAATCCGGACCCGGTGCATAGAAGCCGGTACATGAAATCGTGATCAGATGGGTAATATCGCCTGCTTCAAAATCTGAACCGTCAATCAGTTTTTGTGCCACCTTCACAAAAAGTTCCCGTCCCTTCAGGATGTAGGTGTCATTACGGCTGGCAGTTCCCGGGTTTGATCCCTGGCCGTTAAAGAAGAGCGTTTTTTTGCTCTTTTCATGAAAATCTGCCACCACTGAATGACGGGTCTCTATTCCGGATCTGGCGTAGAGGTAGTGAATAATCCTGCGATCCTTCTCCCCGCCATCTACAATTTCCTTCATACGGTCCCGCAACTCACTCTGACTGTATGTGTGTTCGGGCACAGCTGTTTCTATGTGATGAATAATTGAAGGCATAAGAGATTAACTGGAGAGAATGATAACCATTTTGTTGTTCATTTTATCAATGGTTACTACTTGAAAATCGTTCGTTGCTTTATAGAGCGCCCGGTGGATTCATTCTGCCAGATCTGTTCACAGAAGCTTTTAAATCAGGCTGTCTTTTTGTAAAACCTGAGATTATGGAGGATTCCGGCAACAGTGAGGCCGGCAATGAGACCACCCCAGAGTCCGGGTGCGCCAAAACCCAGGCCAAACCCAAGATAGTACGCCACGGGTATCCCGATGAGCCAGTAAGCAATCAGATTCACAATCATGGGAACAGTTGTATCCTTTAATCCTCTGAGTGCTCCAAATCCGCTGACCTGCAGGCCGTCAGAAAGCTGGAAGACCGCAGCCATAAAAAGGAGTTGGACAGCAACTGCAGTAACATCAGAATCGGATGTATAGATTGAGACAATCTGATAGGGAAAAAGGAGAATAACAGTTGCGGTAAAAAGCATGATCAGACTTGCGACGCCCACACCCACGAATCCTCTGAATCGCGCTTCTGCAGGCTTGTTTCTTCCGGCAGCATTCCCGACTCTGGCCGATATGGCGACAGAGAGGCCAAATGGAATCATGAACATCATGGCTGCAAAGTTGATTGCCACCTGATGACCGGCAACCGCGAGTGTGCTGATGGTGCTTACCATAAGACTCACTGCAGCAAACATCGTTACCTCCATTGCAGAACTGATTCCTATTGGAACACCTACAGTCAGTAATTCCTTGAGATAAGTCCATTCGGGCAGGCGCACCCTGCGGAAAATTTTAAATCGGCTGTAGGGTTTGTGCGTCCAGGTGAATACCAGCATCCCAATGAACATCGAAGTATAGACGATTGAAGAGGCATAGCCCGTTCCAACGGCCCCCAGCTGAGGGAATCCAAGTTTGCCAAACATCAGAATGTAGTTGGCGGGGATGTTAATGATTGTGCCGATAAGAGCAACAAACATGGCAGGTCGCGTCACACTCAACCCCTCCGAGAAGTAGCGAAGCGCACCATAGGCATAGGCAGGAAAGATCCCCCAGGAAATGGCTTTGAGGTAACCTGATGCTATCGGTATGATATCCTCAGTTACACCGATAAGCCTGAAAGCCATGTCCAGGTTCCGTAAAATGAAAAAACTTGGAATAGCAAGAATAACGCTGAGCCACAAAACCTGGCGCGCGTTTTTTCCGATGACCTCCAGCTTTCTGCCACCGATGTTTTGTGCAACAATGGGTGTAACAGCCATCATACAGCCCAGGCAGAGTACGATAAACGGCATCAGTATACTGGAACCCACCGCCACAGCGGCGAGATCTTCCGCAGAGAGGCGGCCAGCCATCACCGTATCCACAAAACTCATGCTCATTTGAAGCAGCTGCGCCAGGATAACAGGTACACCAATTTTTAAGAGAATACCTGATTCAATTTTAATTTTGTGAGAGAGCGTGGTGTTCGAATCATCCATGTAAGCGCTGATGGTACGAAAAAAACGAATAAAAAGATCGGAGAAAGGAGGTGCCTGTATTGAAAAACAGTGATCTTTTGTTGAGAATTATTATAAAAAAGGGGGGCTGCAATTCCGTGAATCTCGTGGAAGATCAAAAATAAAGCTTTGTAACAGTGGAAAGGAGGGGTACATGTGCACTGCTTTCAAAGAGTCCTTCAGTTTCCCGGAGAAAAAGAGAAAAGCAGTCAGAATCCTTTTACTAAAACAGATCAGTATTCTTCTGGAGAAGGGGAAGAGTAATGATGAATTCCGTACCGTGCCCCGTTTCAGATTCAAACCGGATATCACCCTTGTGAGCTTCAATAATCTGCCTGGTGATTGCAAGCCCAAGACCTGTTCCGCTTGATTTTGTAGAGAATTTTGGCATGAAGATCTTTTCCCTGTCGCCTTCTTCGATTCCTGAACCGTTATCTTTGATACTTACTACAGCCCGGTCTTTCTGCCGTGTTAACGTAATGGTGATTTCTGAATCCGTTTTACGAAGAGATTCAACAGCATTTTTCAAGACGTTAATGAATGCACGTCGCAGATCTTCTTCAGCTCCTTCGACAAGAAAATCTTTTTCAGGAATGTTTTTCACAAAACTGATTTGATCATGGTGACTGAAGAGTGTAACCAGAGCGTGGATCAAGTCTGGCAGAGAAAAGAGCCGGAAGGGATCTCTTACAGGCCGGGCAAAAGCTGAGAAGTCTGAGGCAATTTTATTCAGGGATTCAATCTGCTCAATGATGTTGGCGGCTGTTCGTTCAATGACGGGTTTCAGTTCAGCAACCTTTTCCGGGCTGGCTTCGAGTTGCCGCTGGAGATGCTGAAGGCTGAGTTTCATAGGTGTCAACGGGTTTTTTATTTCATGGGCAACCTGCTGAGCCATCTCCTTCCAGGCGGCCTCACGCTCCGCTCTCATCAACTCCTGCTGAGTAACATCCAGTTTTTGAACCATTTCATTGTATGCTTCAGCAAGAGAACCGATTTCGTCATTACTGGTAACTGCCACTCTGGCCTTGAGATCTCCGCCGGAAATTTTGTTCAGACCGGTCTGAATAGAACGCAAAGGTTTGGTCAGCTGTCCCGAAAGAAACATGGTTCCGGCGATGAAGAGAGAGAAAATTATCAGGTACATCACAAACAGCGTACTGGTTGTGGAGAGCAGCTGCTCCTCATAAACAGGAGACTCAATAAATGTAGGAATCGCGATTGCGCCAACCGGCTCGCCGGAGGGGCCCGGCAGTAATCTGTATCCGATCAGCATCTCCCGGCTTCCGATCACCTTCCGGTCAAGATAAAAACTCCTTTCCGAATAGAAGAGCTGGTTATACACATTAAACGGCATTACAGACGGAATCAAAAAGTGATAAAAGATCTGGGGAGTTGTTGATGATATCTGTTGGGCTCCTCTAAAGAGAATAAGGTCTGCATTAAGAGGTTTGGTGATCTCACCCAGAACATCATCCATTGCAGTGGAGTCAGAAAATGGCCCTTTTTCTCTGAGAATATCTGCGGCAACAGAGAGATTCCCAAGGAGTTCCCGTTCCACGTTTCTCTCATTCTGTTTACCTACGGTAAACTGGGTTGCGTAGATCAGAACGGTAAGAAAAAGGATAGTGGTCATGATAAGCCCATCTACAAGCCGGTCGCGAAACCTGTGATTGCGTCCGAAGGGAGCAAAGCCAGGAAATCCGAGAGCGGAGATAAGCGTGAAAGAAAACAGAGAAAAGAAGATGAGCACAATCTGCAGTCTGAAATAAGAAAAAAGGTGGTGATTGATCCCCGGGTAAGGAGTACTGGCGATGGTAATTTGTCTTTCACCACTATTTACGAGTATTTCCCTGAAGCGGCCTGATTCAGTATGGTTGGTGATGAACAGAACCGAATCCATTGCGGCAGCCTCTCTTTTTTGAGAGGAAAGACGATTGAATTGAGGCTGGTTGTGATACATCCCTTTCAGTGCTGTACGGGTTAGCCTGTCACCTGTAAATTCAGATAAAAAGATGCTCTGCCTCCAACCTGAATCTTCGGCAGCAGTCAGCATGGCGCGCAGAGGCCTTTGATAATCGAACCGCTCCCGGTACACTTCACCTGCTACCCATGCAATAATCCGGGAGGTTTGATCAGGATCAAAAATGGGAATCCAGCCTCTGTCCAGTGAGATGTAGCGTTCAGACAGATTCGCAGGGCGTCCCCAGATGATCGGTCTGTTTGTTTCATAACGAAGCTGTTCACCTCTGTGGGAGCTTCTCATCAGATTGGTATTAAAGAATGAGCTCCATACGGGCCGTTCAAGAGACGTTGAAAAACTGGTAAGTTCAATGTCGTTCGGCTTCAAAATCCGGAAGTGGAAGGAGTAACCTCTCCGGTCATCCTCGATAAGTGCGGCAACAGTACGTTGAAACTGTCTGATTAAAAACGGATTTTCATTCTCTACATCATCAACAGAAAAATAGGAGAGGGAATTCTCAAGTGATTGCAGCATGCCGAACAAAATTTCAGAACTTCCCGGTGAGGCATCATCAGTAAATCCGGAAACTTCCTGCAGCAGATCCCGATCCACTCTGTGCATTGTGGCTGAAAAGATAAGCAGGTAAGTAACAGTGGAAGCAGAGACAGCCAGGAGAGTTAATTTTCTGAATCCGGATTGGCTTGAGAGCTTGGTCCAATCAGTAATCGCTGTTCCGGATAAAGAAATCACGGATAAAAATAAGAGATAGTAGAAAATCAGCTTCTGGAATGTGATGCTGATAGAAAAAAAATGACCTGTTGCCAGGGCTGAGAGTAATAAACCCAGAGAGGAAAAGAGAAGGATGATGACTCCATTCTGATCATAGATCCTGTTTAGAAATAGAGAAACTGAAAAAATAATGCCGAATGAACCAGTGAACATAACCAAAGAGAAGAGATAAAAAAGAAAGGAGAGAGGATCGGGAGAAATGTCGAGATAGAGCAGGGGTATCGTACTTTCAAGCAGCAGATTATCCACAGATTGGGTAAAAAAAAGGATCAGTAACAGGGAGAGAAATCCAAAGAGGAAAGCACTTCCAAAAATTGAGGAGAGTGACCAGTTCCTTCCGGAAACGTTTACCTGATCGATAATCTGTACTGAAGTGATGAAGATCAGGAAGATGAAAAGGGAGTTAAGCAGAAAAAAAATGATCAGCTCAGCAGAGTGATGGTCATGGAGTTCCCAGGCAGTGGCGGCATATGCAGCAAGTGTTAAATGTACTTCAGAAAGGTAAATGAGAAGCCAGACCAGCAGTAAGAACAGCAGCCGGATGCAATGATAAGCTATGAGGGTAAGAGGGATCCTTTTTTTGTCCAGTGATCCGCCGGCTATGTAAAGGATGATTCCAAAAAGAACAAAAAAGATGATCCTGTGAAGCTTTTGGGCCGATTCAGCAGAGTCTGCATCGGAATTCAGGTTTTGAAGATAGACCACTCCAACTCTGCCGCTTCCCGGGATTTCGAGAGTTCTGAAATCAACCTGAGCTGGATCAGGTTCAAAAAAGCGGAAGACTACACGGGGATTCCCTTCCCATAAGGGATGATCAGTCAGATCAAATTCCAGGTCTTTTAGTAATGGAATATCAACAGATTGCTGCAGTCTCATGGCTGTCAGCAGTGTGTAGGAGTCGTCATTCAGGTCAAAATGATGATACCGCAGTAAGAGTATCACATTGTTGATGGCGGTAATCGTAAGCAGTGGCTCACTGTTTCCGTGGGTCACGGTTCTGGGCAGGTTTAGTTCATTTCCCTCCCAAAACCATCTTTCAGAATTTTTAAAAAGAGACAAACCCCAGAACAGTTCAGTGCCTGCCTGTCCGAGAAGAGCCGGCCGTATTTCATCCCTGTAATGAAGATCTGAGATCAGCAGTTTAATTTCTTCGGAGGCTGAGTTCAAAGAATAAAGGAGTTCATCGAAGAACTGGACGGCCTGCTCGAGAGCTTCGCTGTCAGATTGCTGATCATGAGCGTATTTTTGATCAGAGCCGCTCAATTCAAGCCACAGGAAGAGAAGTGCCGGAATGAGCAGTAAGAAAGTAACTCTCAGATATTTATTTCGCGGCTTCAACGCGGAACTCAGTTGTCTGATACGTCCGTCACAATCGCATCATTCCACATTCTTTCAATCCCGTAGTAATTTCGTTTTTCCTCATTAAAAATGTGGACAACAACGTTTACGTAATCAATAATAATCCAGTTTCTCGTATCCATTCCCTCCTGTTTCCAGGCGTTTTCCCCGGTCATCTCTTTTACTTTGTCGATCACACTGTTTGCCAGAGCACGAATTTGAGTGTCGGATGTGCCGTGACAAACGACAAAAAAATCGGTAAGGGTAGTCAGACTGCTCACGTTGAGAATTTTGATCTCTTTCGCTTTTTTTTCCAGCAGACCATCAGATATATGCTGTATCAGTTTATCTGAATCCGGTGTTTTTTGAGGATGGTCGGTTGTAAATTGGCCTGTTGTTTTATCCAGTGGTTTGTTCATGTATGCTAGTTAGAGATTCAATGATTCAAAGTCCTGTCCGATCACAAGTGTGACATCAAGATAAAAATCGGGTGAGGATTCTCTCAGAATAAGATCGTCGCTGATTCCAAGAGCTGCTGCAACGCGTCTGGCGTTCTCCATTGTTCCGCTTCTTGAGATAATAAAACTCTTTTCAACGTTAAAATGATCGAAATTGCCACTTTCGACCACATCAAACCCAAATCTCCTGAGTGTGTCGGTAAAACGGGTAGCGATACCGGGTACGCCACAGCCATTTAGCACTTCAAGTTGAATGACATTACTGACCATAAAAGGGTTGTTGTCGGCACGCTCGGTCACGATTTTAGGATGCAGAACGCGCGATGCAAGTGCGACAAGCAACAGAAGCAGTAACACTCCAAGGAAACCGATCAGGGCATTGAGCAGAAGATGCCGGTTTTGATCACTCGATCTGTTTTTTTGCATCGGCAATTAAAACCCTGGGCGCATTCGGTTGTACGGAGAATGAAATGAACTCTGTCCGAAAGGGTTATAACCGTAATATGCGGGTCGCTGTGAGAACTGTACAGAGATTGAGGAATTGGGCGAGAGGCGGTAATCCAGCCGCGCCTGATCCAGTATAATTTTTGTTCCAAGCTGGTTGTTGTTCATAAAACTGTTTCCAAACGGAGAATGCAGAACCGATACATCAACCTGAGCATTTAACCGGTCACTGATATCAAACAGCATATGGTTGGTGTAGGCGTTGAGATTATTCATTTGTCCTCCGAAATTATTGAAGGTCATCGAATAGGAATGGCTCATCGACATATTCAGTAAATTCATCCAGCTTCCGGGAGCTGAAGCATTCCCCTGATGGGTATATGCGGCAGTAAAATCATCATTTCGCTGATTGAGATCGCTTCTTAACTGAGCTTCAGATACAGTTGTTGAAAAAAGTATGATCAGAATTGAGGAGATCAGAAATTTCATAATACAGATATTTTTAGCCGTAACGTTTCAATGACTACTAAATTATAAATAATTAGCTCAATTAAATAAAGTTTGCTGAAAGAAACTTTTCGGTTATTTGAAAGTGAGAGTGTTCACAATAGGGAAGCGGGCTCCTTACAGCTTTTTTTTGCAAAATCAAGTATTATTCGCTATTTTTCTTAGCTTTATTTAGCAGTAAATAATCCGAACAAAACCCCTGTGCGCTTTGAAAATGAAATTAACAGATTTCAAATTTGAAATCGAAGAGTTTAATGTACCAGATGAGCCAATCAGTCCGCGCGACTCCGCGAAACTGATGGTACTCAACCGTGAGGAGAGAAGTATAACTCATGAACAGTTTACCGATATTCACAAATACTTGAATGAAGGTGATGTTGTTGTTTACAATAACACAAAAGTATTTCCGGCCAAGCTGAAAGGGAAAAAAGAGAAAACAGAGGCTGATATCGAAGTATTTCTGCTGCGTGAACTGCAGCCGGAAAATATGTTGTGGGATGTACTGGTGGAGCCTGCCAGGAAAATCCGGATTGGAAACAAGCTCTATTTTGGTGAAGATCTGACGGCAGAAGTTGTGGATAATACCACTTCCAGAGGCCGAACCATCCGCTTTCTGTTTGATGGTCCTAATGAAGAACTCTACAGCCGGCTTGATAAAATCGGGGACATGCCTCTTCCGCCCTATATAGAAAGAGAGCCCAGGGAATCAGACAAGGAGAACTATCAGACCATTTTCGCAAAAGAGCGGGGCGCGGTCGCTGCACCGACGGCCGGGATGCATTTTACCGAAGAGCTTGTTCAGAAGCTAAAGGAGAAAGGGGTCGATTTTGTCCCTGTCACTCTTCACATTGGCTGGGGCACGTTTCGACCGGTAGAGGTGGAAGACCTTACCAAACACCGTATGGACTCGGAAAATTATTATATCTCAAAGGAGTCGTCCGACAGGATCAATGTTGCACTTAAAAGCAAGAGACATAAAGTTGTAGCTTGTGGTACCTCTGCAGTCAGGGTTCTTGAAACAAGCGTGATGGCCAGTGGTATGTCGAAGCTGGGCACCGGCTGGACTGACAAATTTATCTATCCTGATTACAGTTTCAAGATTACGGAGGGGTTGATTACGAACTTCCATCGCCCTGAGTCCACTCTGTTAATGCTTTCTGCCGCCTTCGGGGGATTTGAGTTTATTAAAGAGGCTTACAAGGAAGCACTTCAGAAGGAATACAGGTTTTTCTCCTTCGGCGATGCAATGCTGATCATTTAATTTAAAAATGACTGTTGTGGCAGACCAGCAAATCTCTCTTATTATTCCGGCTGCCGGATCCGGTGAAAGGATGGGGAAGACTGTACCGAAACCTTATCTGAAGCTGGATGGTAAATCTGTTCTTGAGCATACACTGAGTGCATTTACGGGTTTGAAGAGGTTGGGTGAGGTAATAATTTCCACATCCCCTGAGTTTCATGATGAGACAGAAGAGCTCTTATCGCGTCTTTTTGGCCACCTCCGGCACAGTGTTGTGCGGGGGGGCGCCGAACGGCAGGATTCCATCCGGAATGCGCTGAAAAACGTTTCGGAAAAAAGCGGACTGATCGCAGTTCATGATGCAGTGCGGCCGTTTGTCAGCTTTCAGGATATTGAAAAGTGTGTATCCGAGGCTACCAAATGGGGAGGGGCTGTACTTGCTGTGCCGGTTCGCGACACGATTAAGGTAGCCGGATCTGAACAGGAAATTGTGAGCACTCCCAAAAGAGACTCCCTGTGGCATGCGCAGACACCACAGGTTTTTTGGGCGGCGCTTCTGCGTGAGGCCTATGCGAATGCTGCCGAGTATAACATTTCCGGTTCCGATGATTCTTCACTTGTTGAGGCGATTGGAGGAAAGGTGGTGCTTGTTGAGGGATCTGCTTCAAATTTTAAACTCACCTATCCGATGGATTTGCAAATCGCGGAATTCCTTATTCAAAAAGAGGATTCACAGGAATGAGAATTGGCTTTGGATATGATGTGCATCCCTTTGAAAGTGGCCGAAGGCTGATGCTTGGCGGAATTGAAATCCACGGCTTCAAAGGACTGAAGGGGCATTCCGATGCCGACGTCCTTCTGCATGCACTCACGGATGCTCTTTATGGCGCCCTGGCACTTGGTGATATTGGTTCTCACTTTCCGGATACCGATCCTGAGTACAAAAATGCGGACAGTGCAAAGCTTTTAGCCGAATGCTACGGTGAGATCATCGACAGAGGGTATGAAATCAGCAATGCAGACATCACAGTAGTGGCCGAGCGGCCAAAATTACAACCCCATATTGCAGCGATCCGTGAGAGGATTGCACAACTGCTGCATTGTGAGTGTTCCCGGATTTCAGTCAAGGCGACAACGAGTGAAAAAATGGGTTTTATCGGACGTGAAGAGGGTGTTGCTGTTCACGCTGTAGTTCTGATTAAAGAGGCCGGATAAGGAGAATGGAGAGTACACTTCAAAATTTAATCGAGTGGATCGCAGAGCTGAATCCACTCAGTATCTATCTGATTTTTGCCGTTGTAGCATACCTTGAAAATGTATTGCCACCCATCCCGGGGGATCTGCTGGTTGCCTTCGGCGGTTATCTTGCAGCTGAACAGATCATCGGTTTTACTCCGCTGTTGCTTTATACGACAATATTTTCGGTATTCGGCTTCATGACAATGTATGCGTTCGGAGCCTATTTTGGAGAAAAAATTGATCGCCAGCGCAAGCGGTTCTGGCTCATGCGCTTTCTGGACATCAAATATTTTGACAGGGTAAACCGGTGGATGAGCCGGTGGGGACAGGGTGTTATCCTATCCAATCGTTTTTTAGCCGGAACACGATCGGTGATTTCCATCGCTGCGGGAATCAGCAGAACCAATGTGAACAAAACCGTTGTCAGTTCATTTATCAGTTCGCTGCTCTGGAACACACTGCTGATCGGGTTTGGATGGATTGTGAATGAGAACTGGATGACAATTGGTCACTATTTAAATGTTTACGGGTGGGTAATTGTCTCGGTCCTTATTGTTTTAGTTACCATTCGTTTCTTCTACAACCGGAAGAGAAAGTCAGAAAAGATTTAATATTTTTTTTATTCAGTTAGAGGTTGATTAATAATCAGGATCTTTTTAGATTTCAGGTCTTTCATTTGTGGGGAAGAACCGTCTGTCTCAAAAGGCCGGGCGGAACATTTGACATATTGATCGCCAGTGTAGCTCAGGGGTAGAGCAGCTGTTTTGTAAACAGCCGGTCGTCGGTT